>JANNWY010000098.1:0-33608 GCA_031409335.1 Chthoniobacteraceae bacterium
CGGCCACGGGAACGGCGGCGACGACCTGCAGCCCGGGCCCCTGGCACATCGGCCGCATGCTCCAGTCGCTGGATGCATTCCCGATGAACTTCGGCCTGCTGGGCAAGGGCAATGCAAGCTTGCGCCTGCCATTGCGCGAGCAGGTTGCAGCGGGCGTCATCGGCCTCAAGCTGCATGAAGACTGGGGCACCACGCCGGCGGCGATCGACTGCTGCCTCGGCGTCGCGGATGAACTCGATGTGCAGGTCGCGATTCACACCGACACGCTGAACGAATCCGGCTTCGTCGAGGACTCCATCGCCGCGTTCAAAGGCCGCACGATTCACACCTTTCACAGCGAAGGCGCGGGCGGCGGGCACGCGCCCGACATCATCCGCGTCTGCGGCGAGGCGAATGTGTTGCCGTCTTCCACGAATCCGACGCGGCCCTTCACGGTGAACACGATCGACGAGCATCTCGACATGCTCATGGTCTGCCATCATCTCGACTCGAAGATTCCCGAAGATGTCGCGTTCGCCGAAAGCCGCATCCGTCCCGAGACCATAGCCGCCGAGGATTTGCTGCACGATCTCGGCGCGTTCTCGATGATGTCGAGCGACTCCCAGGCGATGGGGCGCGTGGGGGAAGTCATCACGCGGACGTGGCAGACAGCGCACAAAATGAAGGTGCAGTTTGGAAAACTTTCAACGTCCAACGTTCAACGTCCAACGCTCAACGCTGCAGATAATTTCCGCGCGCTGCGTTACATCGCGAAGTACACGATCAATCCCGCGATCTCGCACGGACTCGCGCATGAAGTCGGCAGCATCGAAGTCGGCAAGCTCGCCGATCTGGTCGTCTGGAAGCCTGCATTTTTCGGAGTGAAGCCGGAGGTCATTTTGAAAGGCGGACTCATCGCGATGGCGAACATGGGCGATCCAAACGCAAGCATTCCCACGCCGCAGCCCACCTTCTACCGCCCGCAATTCGCCGCGCACGGACGCGCGAAATTCGCGACGAGCATTACCTTCGTCAGCGACGCCTCGCTGCGCTCCGGCAATCTGCCACCGCTGTCGAAACGCCTGAGCGCCGTGAAAAACACCCGCAGCATTTCCAAGCGCGATCTGCTCTGGAACGACGCGCTCCCGAAAATCGAAGTCGATCCCGAAACCTACATGGTGCGCGCCGATGGTCGCGAGCTGACGTGCGAACCGGCGCATGTCCTGCCACTCGCGCAGCGCTATTTTCTGTTCTGAAGCCGCTGGAAATCATTCACGAGCCCGTCGCCGAACCAGACCTGTCGCTCCCGGTCGCGCGCGTCCCGGTTGACCGACTCACGCTCGCGAAACGGCGCTGGCGCGGGGTCGCCGAGGATGGTCGCGAGTTTGGCTTCGATCTCGATTGGCCGCTCACGGACGGTGCCACAGTTTTTCAGGACGAGTCGCGTTTCGTCATCGCGCAAAAATACGAGCCGGTTCTGGAAGTGCGGATTGCGGTTGAGGCCGCGCGTCTCGGCTGGATGATCGGCAACTTGCATTTCCAAATCCAAATCACCGACGAAGTCGTGCGCGTCGCTGACGATCCCGCGCTGCGGCTGCTTTTCGAGCGCGAGCGCATCGCATTCGTCGCCTGCGCCCGCGTCTTTCTTCCGCTCGGCGGCAGCGCGCCGCACGGGCACCATCACCACTGATGTCCGACGATCTCGCCTGGCTGCCGTATCTGTTGCAAACGAGCGACGCGCTCTTTCCCAGCGGCGCGTACGCGCATTCGCTCGGCTTTGAGGAATGCGTGCGACTCGGCGTCGTGCGCGATGAAGAAAGCCTGCGCACATTTCTGCTCGAACAAATCGTCCCCGCGCAGCGCGAGCAGGAGCTGCCGTATATGCGCTTTGCCTTTGATGGGCAGAGCCTCGACGAAATGTGCGCGATCGACCGCGAGATCACCGCGTGGAAGCTCGTCCGCGAAACGCGCGAGGCGAGCGCGCAGCTCGGCGTCCGGCGTCTCACGGCGTTGCGCACCATTTCGGACGCTCCCGCCCTTGCCGAGTTCGACAACGCGATCCTCGAAAAGCGAGCCAGCGGGCATCACCTGATCGTCTGCGCGCTCCAAGCGCGCACCGGAAACGTGCCGCTCGAAGCCGCGCTCACCACTTACCTTTACCAATCCCTAGCCGCCATCTGCGCCGCTGCGATGAAGCTGATCCGCATCGGTCAGAACGGCTGCCAGCGCGTGCTCCGCGAAGCATCCCGCCACGCCGAAGCGACTGTGCGCGATTCGTTTTCCATCGCGCGAGACGACGCTGGCTGGTTCAACCCTGCCCTCGAAATTGCTGCGATGCGCCACGAGCGCGCGGAGGAGCGGCTGTTCATCTCATGAATATTCCATCCAAGAAGAAACGCGCAGTGCGCATTGGCATCGGCGGCCCGGTGGGTTCGGGGAAGACGATGCTCGTCCTGCGGCTTTGCGAGTGGTTGCGCGGCGAGTATTCCATCGCCGTCGTGACGAATGACATCTACACGCGCGAAGATGCGGAGTTCCTGGTGCGCAATGAGGCGCTGTCGGCAGATCGCGTGATCGGCGTGGAGACGGGCGGGTGTCCGCACACGGCGATTCGCGATGATACTTCGATGAATCAGGCGGCGATCGCGGAGCTGGAGCGCGCGCATCCGGACGTGCAACTCATCCTCGTCGAAAGCGGCGGCGACAATCTTAGCGCCACCTTTTCACCGGAACTCGTCGAGTCGTTCATTTACGTCATCGACGTGGCGGAAGGGGACAAGATTCCGCGCAAAGGCGGGCCCGCGATCCGGCACAGCGATCTGCTTTTGATCAACAAGATCGACCTCGCGCCCTACGTCGGTGCCGACCTCGGCGTGATGGAGCGCGACGCGCGAATCATGCGCGGCGAGCGCCCGTTCCTCTTTGCCGATTTGCGCTCCGGGAAAGGGCGCGACGATCTGCTGGCGTGGATTCGCCGCGAAGTGCTCTTCGCGTGAGCCGCGGGCTTTCAGGTCATCTCGATCTCGTCTGCGATCTGGATGCCGCGGGCCGCAGCCGTCTCGGCCATCAGTCTTTTCGCGCGCCCATTCATCTCAGCAAACCGCACCTCGATGAATGTGTGCTCGTCGTGAATGTGGTCAATCCCACCGCCGGACTGCTCGCGGGAGATCGCATCGTTTGCGATGTGGCCGTGGAAAGTGGCGCGGCGCTTTCGCTGACGACACCGAGCGCGAGCCGCGCGCACCGCATGGATGCAGGGTTCGCGGGGATTACGCAGGAATTCCGCGTCGCGGACGGCGGGTTTCTCGATAGCTGGCCGGAGATGCTCATTCCGCAAAAGGGCTCACGACTTCGCCAGTCCACGCGCATCTCCGTGGAGGAAGGCGGCGAGCTGCTGTTCTTCGAGAGCATCGCGCCGGGTCGCGTTGCGTCGGGCGAGGTGTTTGAATTCACGGAGATCGAGTGGCGCACGGACATCTTTTCCGCCAGCACGCACATCGTCCGCGAACGCTACCGGCTGACACCGCAGGGCGAGGCGGTGCGTTCGCTGCGGCGGATCTTCGATCATGCCTATCACGCCACTTGTTTCGCGGTTTCGCCGCGGCTTTCCGCCGCTTCACCGTGCTGGGCAAATCTCCACGCGATGCATGGCCAGGACGCGTGGATCGGCTCGACGGCGCTCGGCCACGGTGGCTGGGCGGTGAAGCTGATCGCGAATGGAAGCATCGCGATGCGGCGGACGCTGGCTGCGGTGCGGCGGGAATTGTATGGCTCGGCAGGTCGGCGCGAGCCATCACTTCGCCGAGGTGGATATCAGGTGCCTTGAGCGGGAAACTCCCCGCTGTTGCACTCCGCCATCGCCCTTCCCTAGAGTCCCCGCAGATGAACGTCCCGCATCGCGCGATTGCCGCGTTTCAAAAAGCGCTCCGTACCGGGTGGGCGATCGTGTGGCGCGCGGGGCGAAAATACGAGGAAACGGACGCGGAGCAGCGCGCTGCGTCCTTCGCGTATTACGCGTTTTTCGCGCTGTTCCCGCTGATCGTCCTGCTGATTTCGGTGGCGACGACTTTTCTCGGGAGCAAGGAGCGCGCGACCCGTGAGATCACCGGATACGTGAGCCAGTACCTGCCGATCGAGGCGGCGGAATCCGACCGCATCGTCGCGACGATCGACGGCGTGGTGAGATCGCGGCAAAGCGCGGGCTTGATCGCATTCGGGGTGCTCGCGTGGACGGCGATCCGCTTTTTCCACGCGCTGGTGCGCGGCGTGAATCGCGCGTGGGGCACGCGGGAATACGTATGGTGGCGGCTGCCGATCAAGAATCTGGCAATGACCGCGATCCTCGCCAGCGCATTGCTGTTCGGCATTCTCGCGCCGCTCGTCGTCCGCCAGATCGAGGCATTTTACTGGACGCATTCGTGGGAGGTCGGGCTCGATTTTTGGTTCGCGAGCAATGTATTCAACGTCATCCGCTTTCTCGTGCCGCCGCTGGTGCTCTTCTACGGATTTTTAATGCTCTACAAATTTGCCCCGCGCCGCCGCACATTGTTTCGCGAGGTGTGGTTCGCGGCGCTCTTCGTGACCTTCGGCGTCGATGTGTTGCAGCGGCTCTTCACGATCTACACGCGGAATATCACCAACTTCAACGCGCTCTACGGCACCTTCGGCGCGGTCGTCGCGCTGCTGTTTTGGATCTACCTCATCGGCTCGATCATCATCTTCGGCGCGTGTCTCTCGGCCGCGGAGTACGAGGTGCGGATGAGCCTGTCGGATCAGTCGGAATCAGTCTGGGCGAAGTGAGCGCGGGCGGGAAAACCTGGACCTCTAAATTTCCCGGCGGCGGCTTCGCTCACCCGCCAATGTGCGCCATCTCGACTTTCGGCTCGGCGCGCGTGGCTTCGGAGCGGCGTTCGGAATAGCGATCGGCGCGGCCCGCCCAAATGCTGCGGATGAGCGACGCGAGATTTTCATCCGATGCGCCGGTGCGGAGCGGCGTGCGGAGGTCGAAACCATCCGCGGCGAAAAGGCAGGTGTAGAGCCGGCCATCGGCGCTGAGGCGGGCGCGCGTGCAGTCGCGGCAGAACGGCTGCGTGACGGACGTGATGACGCCGATCTCGCCACCGCCGTCGCGATGGCGGAAACGTCGCGCGACTTCACCGCGATACTGCGCGGGCAAAGGCTCCAGCGGCATCTCGGCGGAAATGCGCGCGATGATTTCCGACGCGGGCACCACGTCGTCGAGCCGCCAGCCATTCGTATTTCCCACGTCCATGTATTCGATGAAACGCAGGATGAATTGCGGCCCGTGAAAGTGGCGGGCGAGTGAGACGATGCCGTCGTCGTTCGCACCGCGCTTCACGACCGCATTGATTTTCACGGGTGCGAATCCCGCGGCCAGCGCGGCGTCGATCCCGCGCAGGACGCGATGCACGGGAAAGTCCGCGTCGTTCATCGCGCGAAACGTCGCGTCGTCGAGCGAATCGAGGCTCACGGTGAGTCGGCGCAGCCCGGCGGCGCGGAGCGCGGACGCTTCCTCGACGAGGCGTGAACCGTTGGTGGTGAGCGTGATTTCATCGAGCCCGTCGATGCCTCCAAGCGCGGATACGAGTCGGTCGAGATTCCGCCGCAGCAATGGTTCGCCGCCCGTGAGCCGCACTTTTCGCACACCGAGTTCCGAGAAGATTTTCGCGAGCCGCGTGATCTCCTCGAAGCGCAAAATGTCCGCCTTTGGCAGATAGGAAAAACCGGGTCCGAAGACCTCGCGCGGCATGCAATACGTGCAGCGGAAATTGCAGCGATCGGTGACGGAAATCCGCAGATCGCGCAGCGGTCGGGCGAGGGTATCGAGCGGAAGATCGGGCACGGTGCGAATCGCTAAGCGTCAGCCGGGGCGATTGCAAGCGATGCGATGAAACCGATTGCGCTGCCGATGCGTTTCCACTCCGGTAACTCGCATCGTGCTAATCCTCGCGTTCATTTTACTCATGCTGATCGGCGATTGCGTCTGGCTGCTGCGCTGCATCTTCAGGCTGCGGCGCGCGGGGCTCGGGTGGCAGCTCGCGGTCGGCGCGTTCACCGCGGCGCAGATTGCCGGGCTGGTGCTCGTCGTTTTTTTCCGCACTCGAAATCATGGGCTGCAATTCCTGTTCACCACTCCGGTGCTCGCGTGCATCTACCTCTGGCACTTTCTTTTCATCATCCCGCTGATGATCACCTGGCTGCCGCTGCTGGTCGGAAAGCTGTCCGTGCGACTGGCGCGAATCCTCGCTGGATTGAAGCGCGCGCCCGTCGTGGAATCCGCGCCGGAAGTGAGCCGCCGCGATTTCATCCGCGTCGCCGCGTGCGCCGCACCCGCGCTGCTCACCGGCGGTGTGACGGCGTTTTCGCTGCGACAGTTGCAGCATTTTCGGATTCGGAAAATCGACGCGCCGATTGCCGGTCTGCCGCCAGCGCTCGATGGACTGACGATCGCGCACGTCTCGGATTTGCACGTGGGGCAATTCACTCACGGTTCGATTTTGGACGAGATCGTGGAAGCCACGAATGCCCTGGGCGCCGACCTCGTGCTCGCGACTGGCGATCTGATCAATCTGGATCTGAAAGATTTGCCCGCCGGCCTCAGCGTGATCTCGCGTCTGCGGGCGCAGCACGGCGTTTTCATGTGCGAGGGAAATCATGATCTCTTTGAGAATCCCGTGGAATTTCGCCAGCGCACGCGGTCGGCCGGAGTCCGTCTGCTGGTGAATGAAAACGCGGTTGTTTCCATCCGCGGGACGCCGGTGCAATTGCTCGGTCTGCCGTGGGGCTCGGGCATCGGCCCTCCGCACGACGTTGCGAATCGCGGCGAAAACGCCATCGCAACCGCGGTGCGAAAACTTCTGCTGCAACGGCAGCCGGGCGCATTTCCGATCCTGCTCGCGCATCACCCGCACGCCTTCGATCACGCCGAAAAGATTCCGCTGACGTTTGCCGGCCACACGCACGGCGGGCAACTCATGGCCACCGGCGAACTGGGCTGCGGGCCGATGATGTTCCGGTATTGGTCGGGCCTGTATCGCGACGCGAGCCGCGCGCTGATCGTGTCGAACGGCGTCGGCAACTGGTTCCCGCTGCGCACAGCCGCGCCCGCCGAGATCATTCACCTCACGCTGCGGAGCGCGTGATGAATTTGGTTGAACGAAGCTGCGCATCGTCGCGTCAATGCACCTGATCGGCGCAATGGCGGCAGCGGTGTCAATCCGCTGAAACCCGGCAATAAACCGGGTGAGGTTGAAATCCTCAGCCGCCTCCACTTTTCCCGAAGCGGCTTGAAAACGAGGGCGCGCGCCGGACACTCGCCGCGATTGGTTTCTCATGCATCGCCCACTTTCTAAAATCCACGCGACCCTCTTCAGCACGGTGATTTTCCTTGGCTGCCGCGCGGACGCGCGGGCGCATGGATCGCTGCACGAGCAGATCGCCGCGGCCACGGTCGCGCTGGAGAAAAAGCCCGGCGATTTCGAGTTGCTGCTGCTGCGCGCGCGGCTTCACCGGCAGCATCAGGATTGGGAAGCTGCGCAGCGCGACATCGCCGCGGCGGACGAGGCTGGCGCGGGCGCGGGCGCGCTGGCACTCGCGCGGGCGGAGGTCGCGGAGGGGCGCGCGGATTGGGATGCGGCGGCGCGGGAGCTGCCCGTGCTTGCGCGCGAATTGCCGGAAAATGCTGAAGCGTGGCGCCTGGCTGGCCGCGTGCATTCCGCGCTCGGTCGGCATGTGGAGGCGGCTGCGGCATGGCGCGCCGTCGCGAAAACCGCCACGCCATCGCGGCCGGACGACATCGTCTCGCTCGCCCGCGCGCTGCAAACCGGTGGCGCGCACGATGAGGCGCTTGCCGCGCTCGCCGGCGGGTCGCATCGCCTCGGTGAAATCTCCGTCTTTCTCGAAGAAGCCGCGCCCATCGAGGAATCGCGCAATCGCTGGGAAGCCGCGCTGATCCATGTCGAGCGTCTCATCGCCAGTTCACCAAATCCCGTCCGCTGGCTCGCGCGAAAAGGCGACGTCGCCGAGCGCGCCGGTCGTCCCGACATCGCGCTCACCGCGCGCCGCGCTGCCCTCACCGCATTGGAAAAACTGCCCCCGGCCCGGCGCGAGACACCCGCGTTTTCCGAACTCGAAAAACGGTTGCGCGCGGCGCTGCCGGATTCCGCTTTCCCGGCCAGCGTGCCGTAGCGGGCTACCGGACGAAGCCCTGCGCTTTTAACCAGAACAAACAATCTGCCGCCCACGGATGCAGCACTCCGCCCGCGCGGCCGCCGCCGAGACCGATGCCGTGACTGCCTTTTTGATAGACGTGGAGGTCGAAGGGGATGCCGCTGCGGCGCAGGGCGGCGGCGAAGTCGAGGGAGTTTTCGACTTTCACGGCGTTGTCTTCCCACGTGTGCCAGACGAAGCAGGGCGGGGTGTTTTTGGTGACTTGCTTTTCGTTGGAAAGGAACTCGATCAGGTCGGGCGCGGGTGTGGGGCCGAGCAGGTTTCCGCGCGAGCCGCTGTGCGTGTTTTCACCCATGGTGATGACGGCGTAGCAGAGGATGCCGAGGTCGGGGCGCGAGCTCTCGCGCTCGATGGGATCAGGGTCGCCGGGTTTGCCGGCGTCGAAGTGGGTGAGCAATGTCGAGGCGAGATGTCCACCCGCGCTGGAGCCCATGATGCCGACGCGCTTGGGGTCGATTTTCCAGTCGGCGGCCTTGGTGCGGGTGAGGCGGACGGCGCGCGCGGCGTCGCCGAGCATGATGGGATGGCGGTAGCCTTTCGAGCCGAGGCGGTATTTGAGGACGAGGGCAGTGATGCCATTTTCGGCGAGCCATTCGGCGTAGCCCTGGCCTTCGTGCGGGGCGAGTCCGCCGTAGCCGCCGCCGGGGCAGATGACGATGGCTGCGCCAGTGGCTTTTTCGGGTGAGGGGAGGAATGCGGTGAGGGTGGGTTTGTCGTCGTCCTTTTCGCCGAGCGCGCCGGGTGCGCCCGCGGGCCAGAGGGGGAGGGGATCGAGCGGTGCCGCGTTGAGCAGCGCGGCGGTGGAGAGGAAGATGAGTGAGGAGAGGAGGTGCATGGGTGAATCGGTTTAGGGTTTTGTGCTGAAGGGTTTGGTGGGCGCGGCTGCGACGGTGGTTCCCCAGACTTTGATGTTGGCGATCTTGCCGGTGTCGTCGAACGAACCGAAACCGATCGCGCCCGCGGCGAAGGTTTTGTCTTCCCCGGTCATGATCGGCTTTTCCATGTCGTCGAAAAACACGCGCACGGTGCCGGTGCTCGCCTTCCGTTCGATGCGCACGTGGTGCCACACGTCCAGCCCCCAGTTCACGCCTTTCGTGACTTCACCCGCGAACTTCAGCCGGGGCGCGGCTTTCACGATGAAACAATTGTGCGCGTGATCGTCCGCGGCGGTGGCGATGTGCGTGTAGTAAAAATGCGCGGGATCCTGGTATCCGTACACAAAGATCATGTCGCGATGGCCGTATTACTTTCCGGTCAGCTGGCAGTCCGCCTCGAAGATCACGTCCCCGAATGCCTTCCCCGCGAGCAGCGCGATATTCAGCGGCGAGCGAAATGGCGGCGCGTATTTGCTTTGATTGGAGAGTTCGAGCGCGGCCTTGCCATCCGCGCGCGAGATCGTCCACGCGCTGGGATCGCTCATCAGGAAATCTTTCGCGGAATCCGCGGTCGCGAAATCCTGCGAGTAGAGGAGGCGATATTCCGCGGGAATGCCGCCCGGGTTTTTAGCATGGGCGAGGGTCGCGCAGAGCAGCGGGAGGAGGATGCATCTCATGGCGGCGACGTTTATCCAAAACGCGATCGCACGGCGAGAAGTTCGTTTGCGAGCAGGGCGCCAGGGCCGCAGTATTTGAAAAATCACCACACGATAACACCCCGATAACAATTGCCTCCGATGTTCCCTTAAACAAATTCGGTTGTCTTACGGTGAGCTGCCGATAATTTTCTAAATACAAAACCTCCTCATGAAAAAAACCCTCCGTCCCCTGCAAGCCGGTCGCGGCTTTACCCTCATCGAACTGCTGACCGTCATCGCGATCATCGCGATCCTGATGGGCCTGCTTTTTCCGGCAGTCGCCGCCGTCAAGGAAGCCGCCAGAAAGGCTCAGGCTAAGAACGACGCCGTCGGCATCGTTGCCGCGATCAAGGCTTACAACACCGAATACGGCAAATACCCGCCGATCATTATCGAGAAAAATGACGAACCGGATGACGACCTGATCATCGGCGATCCCGTCTGCACGAAGGCGAAGGGAGTGAATAATCTGATATTCAATACGCTGCGCGCGATCGACCGCACGCCGAACGACAAAAACACGCTGAACCCGCGGAGAATCGTTTTTTTTGAGGGCAAAGCGGCGCCGGATGCGGCCAACCCACGCGGAGGCTTTCTTGAGAAAGGCGGCGAAGCAACCAACCTCGGCTGTTACTTTGACCCGTGGGGCAGGCAATACAACATCATCATCGACACGAACTACGACAACCAGATCTCAGTCGATCTGGTGTATGATGATACCGATTGGAAAACGGAAGGCCGTCCGCGGGTCGGAGCGGGCGCATTTTCGATGGGCAAGGACAACCTGATCGGCGAGAAGAAGCAGAATCTCGAAAACAAATATCGCGAAGGAACAAAGACGTCGGATGACATTATTTCCTGGCAGTAGGCCGGCGCAAATCGCGGGTGTAGTTCAATGGTAGAACGGCAGCTTCCCAAGCTGCATACGGGGGTTCGATTCCCCTCACCCGCTCCCCTCGCTACTTCGCCGCGCGGCTCACGGCGCGATGGCGGCGATTTTTTGTGAAAGGATTTGCGCGATGGCGGCGTTGCCGGCTCCATCGGGATTCACGCCGTCTTTGGTGAGGCTTGGCGCTGGGATGGTGCCGAAGAGGCTCGCGAAGTCGCATTCGAGTTCCTTGGCCAGCGCGGAAAAAATGCCGACCATTTTGCGGAGATCTCCCACGGCCTTGGGCGCGCACTTTGCGGTATTGTCGCGCGAGGAATTTGTGCCGAGCGCGAGGACGCGGAAGTAGTCTGCGACTTTTGTCGGCAAGCAGGTGGATTTCGGGACGCGCGTTTGAGTTCGCACGATTTGGCCGGCTAAAGCCGTGGACCTTTACGGCATCCCGCCTTGGTAAAGCAGCGCGATTTCCTCCGCGGACATCGCGCGTTTGAGAATGGTTAGTTCATCCATGCGCCCGACGAAGTTGCGCGTGCGGCGGTTCGGGAGTTCGGCTCGCGTCCAGGCGGCGCCGGGGTTTGCGGGGTCGGCGCCCCAATTTCCAACTTCCACCGGGCCGAGCACGGCGGGGAGCCGGTGGGCGAAGCGCCCGGAGCCGCACGGCTGGCCGTCGCGGTAGTGGGTGACGTCGCCGGTCGCGGAGTCGTAGGTCGTCGCGAGGAAGAGCCAGCGCCCGAAGTCCATGTTCGAGACGGCGGGGCCGCTCACGGGGCCGTCCCAGTCTTCGTTGCGATTGCGCTGGGTGCCGGTGTTGCGCAGCGTCAGGCGGAGCTCGCCGCCGCGTTCGATCTGCCAGTGGAGCGAGCCGGCTTGGTAGTGCGAGGGCATGAGCAGCGCGTTGTAATCATTCGGCAGGCTGTCCACGCGTACCCACGTCAGCAGCGTGATCGCGCGGTGCGAGCCGGGCACGGTGAAGCGCAGGCGGTCGCCGAGGCTGCGAAATTCCAGCGCGCGTTTGCCGGGCCAGCGCCCGCCAGTCCAGCCCGCGCCGACGAGCGCGCCCTTGGATTCGGCGGCGGCTTGCGCGGCGCGGTTCGTCACGGTGCGGGTCGATTCCACTTCGCCGTCGAGCGGGTAGCTGAGCAGTGTCGCGGGCTCGGCGGCGAGCGCGGTCATCGCGGTTTTCCATGCCTTCGCGCGGGCGCGTCCGGCGGCGTTGGCGCTGAGGGCGAGCGCCTTGCCATTCGGGAAATCGGCGAGGCGCACCGGGATGTCGTGCATCACCACGCCGTCGAGCCGCACGGCCTGGCCGGCTTCGAGTTTTTGCGGCGCGTTTTTCGAGGTCGTCGGCGCGAGCGTCACCGCGCCATGGAAGACATGCACCTCTGCCGCGCGTCCGTCGGAGACATCGACGCCGAAGGCCGTCCCGAGATCGACGATTGCGACGCTGGGTGTGTGCAGCGTGAAGCCGCGCGCGGGCTCCGGCACGAACGCGCTGGCCTTGCCGCTTTGGAGAAAAGCGGCGTCGTCCGCATCGAGCCGCAGGTCCGCCGGGCCGGTGACGAGCAGCCGCGCGCCGCCGAGGAATTCCACCTGCACCGTACCCGCGCGCAGCCGCAGCCAGCCCGCGGAAAGCATCGTGCCGACCGCCCGCGAATCCTGTGGGCTGGCCCATTCGACGCCGACCACGCGCTTCAGCACGGCCACGGGCGCGGCGGATTCCGCGCGCTGCGAAGGCGGTCCATCCGCGGCGAACGGCACCTCCGGCACGGGCGGCGTATTTTTCAAAAAGAAAACCGCTCCACCCGCGAGCAGCGCGATGGCGGCAGCGGCGGCGAAACGCGGGAGCCACACGCGGCGGCGCGCACTTTCCACCACGCGCAGCGCAAAGCCCGGTGCGCTCACGGCGGCGACGCGCTCCTGCTCCAGCCGCAGCACGATTTCCTGCGCGGCGGTGTGGCCGAGCGGATCGCGCCCGACCGCGTGGAGCAGGCGCTCGGTGGCCATCTGCCGGGTGAAAGCGCGCCGCACTTCCGCATCCGCGCGGCAGGCGGCGGTGAGTTGCGCGGCTTCGTCCGGCGTGAGCGTGCCGTCGGCGGCGCGGGCGATGAGTTCGTCGGGCGTCATGGCGTGGCGAGTCTCTGGCCGATGCAGCCCGCGAGCAATTCCCGCAGCCGGTGGAGCTGCATGGAGACGGTGGAAGTCTTGCGCCCGAGCCGCGTGGCGAGCTCGTCGAGCGACGCGCCGTCGGCGTAGCGTTCGCGGATGAGTTCGCGCGCGGGGCCGTCGAGTTCTTCGAGGCATTCGCGCAGCGCGTGCATTTTTTCGGATTCGCGTCCGGCGTGAAAATCAGCGTCGAGCTGCGTGTCGAGCAGGGCTTGCAGTTCGTCGTTCAGACCGATGGGGATGGCGCGGAATTTCCGGCGGTGATTCGCGAGCAAATGCAGCGCGATGCCGCGCAGCCACGGGCCGAGCGGGAGCGTGGGGTCGATCTGCGGGAGCTTACGAAAGGCGACGAGCAGCGCCTCCTGCGCGAGGTCTTCGGCGTCGGGCGCGTGATTCATCCGCACGGCGAGGCACGCGCGGACGCTGCCCTGATGCCGCTCGACGAGTGCGCCGAACGCGGCGAGGTCGCCGTTTTGCGCGGCGCGGATGAGGAGCGTTTCGTCTTCGGGCATGGGCGTAGTCCGCTTGTAATTGTCGCTGGCGGCGGCGAACAGCACGCGCTTTGCGAAATGCCGCGCGGATGCAGGCTGGTGGTCCGCGCTACGTCGCTGCGGCGTCGCCCGCGAACCGTAGCGCGGGCCTCTGGCCTGCCGTATCGCACGCTTCCAACGTGCCCCAGCGTCCGAACGGGAAGCAGCGCGCGATCCAAACACGCTATCATCCTGCCCCTTATTGGGGCCAGTTGCCGGGAAAGAAACTGTTTCAGTGTCGCGCCGCCCGGTGATATGGCAAGATGCGCTCACGACAGTCAGCAAAGTGAAATCTCAAAGTCGAATCCCTATGAAAATCGAACGCCCTCCCACCGCCCGCCGCCCCCACCGCCGGGCCATCCTCGCCACGACCATCGCAGCGCTTTTCGCCGCACACGCCGCGCACGCCGCGCCGATCACTTGGAGCGCCGCGACGACGATCGCGGGCGATGCGGATGTCATCACTGCGGGGCTGTTCGGTTACGGTTACGATTTCGCGAATCTTGCGACGACGGTGAATGGTGTGGCCTTCACGGGATCGAACAGCTTCACGGCGCTGGGTACCGATGTGACGCTCGCCGGATTTGCCGCGACCAACACGACGGCGTTTGGCAGCGGCGCGGGCAATCCGTTTGCGCTGCTTTCGGCAGCTTACAGAAACTTGCTGAGAGGCGGCACCTTCACGAATGGGACGCCGGTGCCGACGGCGACGGTGACGCTGAACAACCTGACAATCGGCCGCACTTATGCCGCGCAGGTGTGGGTGAATGACAACCGCGCGGGCGCGACGGCGACGCGCACGGAGACGATTTCCAGCCCGGGCGGAAACACGATCCTGCTCGACTACGACAGCACGAACGCAGCGGGCGGCGTGGGCCAGTTTTCGGTGGGGCTTTTCGCGGCGAATGCGGCGACGCAGGCGTTCACGTTGCTGGGAAATGCGTCGAGCCAAATGAATGCGCTGCAACTCCGCGACGTGACGAATCTCGGCGCGTGGGTGGGCACGGGCGGGGCGACCTGGGACACGGCGACGACGAATAATTTTGCGAGCAATCTTTTCAACGCGGCGCTGAATACGACGACGTTTGCGGCGGCGCAGGCACCGATCAGGGCGGTCGTTTTCGCCGATGTGTATTGGAACAGCGGCGCGACGGTGCCGGTGACGCAGACGGCGGTGACGATCGCGGCGGGTGGCGTTTCGACGGGGACGGTGATGTTTCAAAACAGCGCGCTGAACTACACGATCGCGAGTTCCGATGCGGTGGGCATCACGGGCGCGACGAACGTGACGATGCTGGGAACTGGCATGGTGACGCTGGATGGCGCGCACACTTTCACGGGCGCGGCGACGATCGCGGCGGGGACGCTGAAGGTCGGGACCGCGCAGATTTTCACGGGCAGCAACGCGCTCCATATGTCGGGCACGGGTGCGCTGGAACTGAATGGGTTCAACGCGACTTTCAGCACCACGTCGTCCGCTGCGACGACTACGATCAGCGACAACGGGCTCAGCGCGGGGCTGACGACGCTGAGTTTTATCCAGACGACGAATGCGGCGGCGATCATTGGCGCGGCGATCACCGAGGGAGCGGGGCGCGACATCGCCGTGCGAATCACGAATGCGAACGGCACGACGAGTTTCACGAATCCGAACAGCAACTTTTCGGGCGGGCTGACTTTGCTGCACAACGTGTCCGGCACGCGGCTGACGCTCGGCACGATCGCGGCGACGACGGGTGGGCCGGGTGCGATCACGAGCGGGCCTTACGGGACGGGGCCGATCACCGTCGGGCTCGCGGCGACGGACCGGGCGGGGCTGTATTTCACCGTGGCCGGGCAGACGCTGGTGAACGATCTGGTGATGAACACCGCGCTCGGCACGGATCGCCCCGGCTTCCGCTTTGACACGACGGGCAACACACTCTCCGGCACGATCACCGCGAATCTCGCGCCCGCGACTTTCAGCACGAATACGAACGGCGGCGTGAGCCTGACGGGGCGCGTGACCGGGCCGCGCGGGCTGACGCTCGACAACACGTTCGGCACGACGATCAACGTGACGCTCAACAACGCGACGGCGAGCCCGAACGACTATCAGGGCGACACGACGATTGCGGGGACGAAGGGTTCCATCAATCTCGGCGCGGCGGATCAAATCCCGAACGGGGCGAGTGCCGGAAATGTGGTGAACAATGGGGCAGTGAACCTCAACGGCTTCAACGAAACGATCAACGGACTGAGCGGGACCGGCACGGTGAATGGAAACAGCGGCGCGCCCACGCTGATCGTCGGCGACAACAATGCGGGCGGCACCTTTTCGGGAATCGTCCGCGACAACAGCGGCGTGCTCGCGCTGACGAAAATCGGCAACGGCGCGCAGGTGCTCGGTGGCGTGAACGCCTACACCGGCGCGACGACGGTGAGCGGCGGAAAACTTTTCGTGAATGGCTCGCTGGATTTCGCGTCCACGACGACCGTTGGCGCGAGCGCGACGCTCGGTGGCCTGGGCACGGTGAATGGCCCCGTGATCGTGAGCAATGGCGGCGCGCTCGAAGCCGGGCACCTCGGCCAGAACGCGCTGAATCTCGCGAACGTCACCTTCGGCGCGGCGTCCGGCGATCTTTCCACGATCGTTTTTTCAAACCTCGCGGGCGGGGCGAATGCGGGCGTGGTGAACGTGCTCGATTTCAATGGCTTCACCGCGAACGGCGGTGCGGCGAGCATCCGCCTCGCGGGCAATGTCGCCGGGCTGACGGGCGGCACTTACAAACTCATCGGCTACAGCGGCGCGGCGCTCGGCACGACGCGGTTTGCGGACACTTTCACGAAAAACTCGCGACAGGTCCTCGGCATCGCGGATAGCGCGGGGACGCAGATCGAACTGACCGTCGCCACCGATCCGCCGAAGTGGACCGGGCTCGCGAGCGGCGAATGGAGCACGGCCACGCTGGGCGCGCCGAAGAACTGGAAACTGATCACCGCCGGCACGCAGACGGATTTCATCACGAGCGACGCGGTGCTTTTTGAAGACCTCATCGGTGGCACGAGCGCGGTCGATATTACCGGCGCAAACGTCGCGACGGGCAGCGTGACTTTTAACAACCAGAACACGGCGTACACCGTGTCGAGCGGCGGCGTCTTCGGCATCTCGGATGGCCTCGTGGTGAAGAACAACACCGGCACCGTGACGATCGCGACGGCGAATTCCTACACCGGCGGGACGACGGTGAACGCGGGCTCGCTGGTGCTTTCCGGCGACAACAATTTCGGGATCGGCACCGTGCTGGTGAATGGCGGCACGGCCACGCTCTCGGGCGCGAATACTTACACCGGCGCGACCACGCTGAATGCGGGCGGCACGCTGAACCTGAACAACGCCTCCGCCATCGGCGCGGGCACGCTTGCGATCTTCGGCGGCACGCTCGACAACACGAATGGCGTCGCGGCGCTCACGACGGCGAATCCGCAGACGTGGAATGGCGACTTCACTTTCGCCGGCACGAACGGCTTCGATCTCGGCACCGGCGCGGTTACGATGACGGTGAACACGCAAGTAACCGTCGCGGCGAACACGCTCACCATCGGCGGTATCATCGGCGGGCCATTCTTCGCGCTGACAAAGGACGGCGCGGGCACGCTGCTGCTGAAGGCGCTGAATACTTTCAACGGCGGCTTGAACGTGAACAACGGCGCGGTGACCGTGGATACGAGCGCGCTCGTCAGCACGGCGAATCCGCTCAACACGAATGTGGTCACGGTCGCGAACGGTGCGGCGCTCACCATCAATCCCGGTGGGAATCAGGTGACGTTTGCGAATTCTTTCGCTGGCGGCGGCACCGTGAACATCGGCGGCAGTATCGTGGCGGCGAGCAACGAAACTTTCACCGGAAACTGGAGCGGCTTCACCGGCACCGTGAACATCGTCACTGGCGGCGGAAACAAGGCCAGCTTTACCAATGCCGCGTTCAGTCCATTCGACCCGGCCGCAATTGTGAACGTCACGCCGGGCGCGACTTTTTTCACGAGCGCGAAGGCGTTCTCGAACATCTTCACCATCGCGGGCACGGGCAACACCGAGAACCGCGGTGCGATCCGGATGGACAACGGCACTTCGCTGAATGGCAACGTCGTCCTGCTCGGAAACGCGACCTTCGGCAATAGCACGGGCGGCAATACGTCAACCATCATCGGCGACGTCAGCGAATCGGGCGGCGCGTTCAGCCTCTCGACCGCGACGGTCATGGGGAATGCCGAAAGCACGATCGCGCTGGCGGGGAACAACACGTATTCGGGCGGCACGACGATCAACGCCGGCATCATCCGCGCGAACAGCGACACAGCGCTTGGCGCGGGCACCGTCACGCTGAGTGCGACGGCGAACCGGCTCGTCATCAACGACGGGAACACGATCGCGAATCCGATCGTCATCACCGCGGGCGGCGGCACGGCGGGCCGCGGGAAAATCGAAAACTCCGGGGCCGGCATCGGCACTGTCGCGGGGTCGGTGACCATCAATGGCGCGTCCGGGGCTGGCGGACATTTCGCCAGCACCGGCGGCGGCACCCTCGCGGTGAATGGCGCGGTGACATCTTCCGTGCCCGTCACGGTGCGCGCGGGGAACGTGGCCTTCAGCGGCGGCGGCAGCTACGCGGCGATGAATATTTTCACCGGCAACACCTCGATCGGCGCGGACGATGGCATCGCCACGACCGCCGTGCTCGATGTCGCGACGACTGGCGGCGCGGGCGCGACCACGCTCGATCTCGCGGGCTTCGATCAGGAAATCGCGGGCCTCATCCGCACGTCGGCGAATAGCAGCACGGTCACGAATTCGAGCCTCACCGAGAGCATTCTGGAGATCAATGTCGCGGGTGCGGCGAGCTATTCCTACGCGGGCCTCATCACCGGCAATCTCGCGCTGACCAAGTCCGGCACGGGCACGCAGGTTTTGAAAACGACCGAGAGCTACACCGGCGCGACCAACGTGACTGGCGGCACGCTCGGCTTCGCCGCGAGCCAGACGCTCACGTCGCTCACCATCGCCGACGGCGCGACCGTGGTGCTCGATGCGACGCTCGCCGCGCCCGCGCCCGCGCTGTTTGAAGACGACGGGTTCGCCGGATCGAGTGCCGCGCCCGTCCCCGAGCCCGGCACCGCCGCGCTGCTCTTCGGCGGAATGCTCGCGATCTTCGGATTGCGCAGACGCTCGTAAAAACTGTGGAGGGGGGCCGTGCGTTTCTTGACGGGGGCGCATGGAAAACTCGTGGCGAGCGCCGCCCGGTGGGGACCGGGCGGCGCTCATGCGAGATCGCTATTTTTGAAAATGTCCAATCGTGAACCAACGCCGCAGTTCCACTCGCACTGGCGCATTCATTTGCAGGAGCGCAACGGTGGTTCGTCCGCTGGCGGTCAGACCAGCGATCTCGTAGCGGTCATCCGCGCGACGGCGAAATGCATCGCGGGTCGCCGCCGAAATCATGCGCGGCCCGCGAGGACGACTCGCGCGCGCGACTGCAGCATCGCGACGAGATCGCCCAGGAGGATCAGCGCGTCGTATTCCTCGGCCTCGGCGGGCGACAACTGGCCTTCATTTGCCTTCTCCGCCAAGTCATCCAGACGCGCTTGCGTCTGCGGATCGGCCGGTGCCGCGAGGAGAGCCTGCGCGCTTTCGGCGTTGAGACAGCGGGCCACCGGGGAAATCGCGCGTTCCAGAGTGGCTTGGGTGGCGGTGCTTGGCATGGGCGGAAATTCGTGCCCGAACCGCGGTTCCGGCAAAAGCAATTTCGGCTCGCATGGGAACGTGTTGTTTGCGCGCCGCGGCGACAGTCATTTCAGACATCCTTCGTTTTGAAAATCACACGCTGCATCTTCCTCCCGATTTTCGCGTTCGCACTGCTGCTTGATCACGCCTCCGCGCTCACGAACTCCAACTTCGAGGCCACGCCATTTTCCACCGGCTGGACCGTCACGGGCGCGCCGGTCGTCACGCCGGGACTGCGCGCCGGGTCCGCGCAGGGCGCGCGTTTCACCGGCAGCGCGCAGGCGCTCACGCAAAATGTCGTGTGGGGCGCGGATTGGTATCTCGACTGTTTCTTCGCGATCCGCAGCACGACGGGCCGCGCGTTTTCGCTCATCGTGTACAACGGCGCAAACATCGTCGTGAGCCTGCGCTACGAAGCGGGAAATTTCTCGACGTTCGACGGCACCTCGTGGGGCAGCGGCCTCGGGCTCGGCACTTGCACGGCGTCGGTGGATGCGAATGCGGACGGCGATCTCGACGACGCGGGCGACACGAAAAACGTCTATCACCTCCGCATCACCGGCCACGGCTGGGGCACGGGCGCGGCGAATTACGATGTGGAAGTTTCCGACGCGAATGACGCCGCCTTTACGCGCGTCGCGACTGGCGTGACGCGCTACCAAAACGTTTCCGCCACGACCGTCGTGCCCACTTCGATCGCGTTCAGCACGCAGTTCGGCACCAATCCCGGCTTCTGGCTCGACGACGTTTTTTCGCATCAGGAAGGCGGGCCGGTGATCCGCAGTTTCCTCACGGATGCTGGAAATATCGGCGGCCCCGGCCTGCCCGCGAGCGCGACGCTTTCGTGGCTGGTGGAAAATGGGGACACCATTTCCATCGGCGGCATCGGCCCGGTTGCGGCGAGCGGCAGCGCGGTCGTGGCGCCCGCGAGCGCGACGACTTACACGCTCACCGCCACGCGCGCGCTGTCCGGCGGCAGTTCGAGTGCCGCGGTCAGCATCGCGGTGAACGCGAGCGCGCTCGCGCCGCGCATCACGGAGTTTTCCGCGGCGGACGGATTGATCGAGGATGAAAATGGCGACCGTCCCGACTGGCTGGAAATTTTCAATCCGAACACCTTCACGCAGAACCTCGCGGGCTTCACCCTCACCGACTCCGCGCTCGATCTGGCGAAGTGGGCCTTCCCGCTCGCGAATATCGCGCCCGGAAAATACCTCGTCGTTTTCGCCTCGGGCAAAGACCGCAGGAGCACCGGCTCGCCGCTGCACACGAATTTTTCGCTCACCGCCTCCGGCGAATATCTCGCGCTGTCCGCGCCCGGCGGCGGCGTGCTCCAGCAATTCCCCGGCGACTATCCGACGACGCTGCTTTTCCCGAAGCAAAGCGACCGCGTCACCTACGGCTTCGACGGCGCGGGCGCGCTGAAATACTTCAAGCCGCCGACGCCCGGCGTGGCGAATGGCGGGGGCTTCGATGGCGTCGTCGCGGACACGACTTTTTCCGTGAAGCGCGGCATCTACACGACCGCGCAGACTGTGACCGTGGCGACGCCGACGCCCGGCGCGACGCTCGTGTACACGACGAACGGCAGCGTGCCCACGCTCGCTAATGGCACGCAAATCCCGCCCGCCAACGCGTCCGCGCCGCCGACCGTGACGATGACGATCCACCCCGGCGCGGTGCCCGGCGGCGCGACTGGCGTGAACATTCCCTCGACCACCAATGGCACGACAACCCTGCGCGCCGCCGCTTTCAAAACTGGCCTCGTGCCGACGAACGTGGACACGAACACTTACATCTTTCCCGCGACCGTCACGGGCACGTCGGTGATGAGTACGGTCGTCACGCAGAACCCGGCCTACGCTCCGCAGATGGTCGCGGCGCTCACCGATTTGCCGAGCGTTTCCGTGGTCACGCCATCCACGATCGTAAATGGGACGAGCGTGCTCTGCTCGTTTGAATACATCCCGACGAGCGGCGCGACGGTGCAGGAAAACGGCGGCGTCGAACTGTTCGGCGGCGCGTTCACGAACTTCGCGAAAAAGAGCTTTCGCGTTGCCTTCAAGTCCGACTTCGGCGCGACGAAAATCGAGATTCCCGCGCTGTTCACGAACTACGCGCGCGGGCGGAAACCGCTCACGAAATTCGACGCGCTCGAACTCCGCAGCGGCTCGCACGACATGGCGCTGCGCGGCTTCTACATGTCGAATCCCTTCACCGACGCCACGATGCTCGACATGGGAAATCTCACTCCGCACTCGCGCTTCGTTCACCTGTATTTGAATGGAACGTATTGGGGCATGTTTCATCTCCGCGAGCGGTGGGGCGCGGACATGGCGACGGGCTATCTCGGCGGGCCGAAGGAGGATCAGGAAAGCATCAACGGCAACTTCAATCAGGGCGGCTGGGCGACGCCCGGCGATCCCTACGACGGCGACGGCACCTCGTGGACGCGCATCCAGTCGCTGCGCACCGACTACCTCGGCGTGCGCCCGTATCTCGACGTGCAAAACTACATCGACTTCATGCTGCTTTACCTTTTCGGCGGGAGCGAAAATGAGTGGCGCGGCACCGGGCCGAAGAACATCGGCAGCGGCGCGAAGTATTTCCTGAACGACGCGGACGGCTTCCTCCCGACCGCCGCATACGCCGGCGGGCAGACCGGAAACAAAGCCACGAACCGCTCAAACCCCAACGTCGGCAGGCTCCCCGGCGACGGACCCGGCAGCGTCTTCAGCCAGCTCTGGCAGCAGGGCCACATCGACTACAAAATGCTGCTCGCCGATCGCATTCACAAAATTTTCTTCAACGGCGGCGCGCTCACCGTCGCCGTGAATCAGTCGCGGCTGAATGCGCTCTGCGCGGAAATCGAACGCGCGATCATCCCCGAATGCGCACGCTGGCACACCGCGTCCGCCACGCTATTCCGCACGCCCGATACGTGGGTGACGGAGCGCGCCACGATGCTGAATTCGTGGCTGCCCGCGCGCACCGGCACCATCGTCGGCTTTCTCCAAACCGCCGGATATTATCCCGCGCTCGCCGCACCCGCATTTGGCGGCGGCACTGTTGCGGCGGGGACCGTGGTGAATTTTCCCGTCTCAGGCGCTACGATCTATTTTACCAAAGACGGCAGCGATCCGCGGCTGCCCGGCGGGGCGGTGAATCCCGCGGCATTCACCGGCACAAACACGGCGATGACGGCGAATACCTGGCTGCGTGCGCGGGCAAAAACCGGCGCGACTTGGAGCGCGCTGAACGAGGCGTTTTACACGGTGACGACGCCGCTGACCGTGGGCGATGTCGTCTTCTCGGAAATCCACTACAATGCGCAGGGCGATGACGACGCGGAATTCATCGAGCTTTGGAATCGCACCACGCACGCGGTCAATCTGCGCGGGGCGAAATTCACCGCGGGCCTGAGCTACGATTTTCCCGACAACCGCGACGTGCCGCTCGCGCCTGGCGGACGGCTCGTGCTCGTCGCGAGCCTCTACAATTTTCAACTGCGCCACGGCATCAACGTCCCCGTCGCCGGCGTGTATTTCGACCGGCTCGGCAACGACGGCGACACGCTGACGCTCGGCACCGCCGCGGGCGCGCAACTCATCTCGCTGAACTATCAGGATCTCGCACCGTGGCCCAACAGCGCCGACGGCGACGGCTACAGCCTCGTCCTCGCGAACGCCGCGCTGCCGCTCGAACCCGCAAGCTGGCGCACGAGCACCGCCCTTCACGGAAACCCCGGCACGAGCGACGGGACCACCTTCTCAGGAAACGCGCTCGCCGACGCCGACACCGATGGCCTCCCCGCGATGTGCGAACATTTCTTCGCCACGAGCGACAGCATTCCCAACGGCCCGCCGCTCACCGCAGGCCGCACCCTCGACGGCCGCGCGACGCTCAGCTTCCCGCGCCGCCTCAGCGCGGACGATCTCACTTGCACGGTCGAAGTGAGCACCGATCTGGTGACGTGGATCGCCGACACCAGCCGCACCGCGCACATCAACCACGGCAACGGCACCGCGACGGAAACGTGGACGGCGAACGCAGGGGCGGCGCAGCAGTTCATGCGCGTGCGGGTGACAAAGTAGTCTTCGACTTTAGTCGGCGAGCCGAGTCGCACGGTTCAGCCGACTAAAGTCGCGGCCTGCTTTCTTCCAAATTCCGTGTGCTGCTTCTGCCCGCTCACGACAAGCCGGTTGCTAGTGGCCTCAAAACTCATCCTCGTCACCCTTCTCGACTCCATCGCCGCGCCTCCTGGCTTTTCAGATTGAATGCGCGCTGGACCCGTGAATTTAACCGGCCCCAAAAAGGGGCAGGTGGCGGAGGAAATAGAATTTGACGGTGAGGGGTTGCGGTGGCCAGGAAATCAGGAGGTTTTTCGCTTACAGCTCACTTTGCGCCCCCGCGCAGGGTGCTGAGCAAGACCGCCGCACCAAATTTTCCGCCAGATCCGCATTATCCTGAAACCAAAGTCCGCCTCCCCACGTTCCCTCCCGGCCCAATCATTTCCCCGCATCACGCCAGCCCCCCCCGAAACACTGCGCCATCTCATCGCTATGAAAATCCATCCCCGCACCCTCCGAAACGCCATCCTCGCTGGCTCGGTCGCCGCGCTCGCCGCACAATTCGGAGCGGAAGCCGGCGGAGCCAGCGCCGCAGCCGTCCGCGAGCCCGGCAGCGCCGCGCTGCCTGCCTGACGATTGACCTGGGCGCATCCATTCCCATCCACTTCGCAATTCTTCCTCTCCAGACATCGAAAGTTCCACACTATGAAAACTCAGCGCCGCATCCCCGCCACCGCCAAAACCTCTCGCCGCCGCTTCCGATTCTCCACATCGCTCGCCACAGGCGCGCTTGCTCTATTCGGTGCCGCCCCTACCCAGGCGCTTGATCAAACGTGGGGTGCCAATGCGGGAACTGCCTGGTATACGGGGGCCAACTGGCTGGGTGGTGCGTTTCCCGGCCTTCAGGGCGCGGCAGCTTCCAACATCGATATCGCCACGTTCACCAGTGCTGCCACGGCAACGACTTTCGGAATCAATATGGGCACGGCGAGTCTTAATTTGGGAGCGATTTCGATCGATTCCACTAGGGCCATCGCCACCAGTATCGGTAACAGCAGTGCTACCGCCGGCGTCCTGCGTCTCTTCGGAGCCACTGTCAATGGCGTGGCCAATACCATCATCAGGAACAACAGCACGGGCCTGCTCACCCTCCAAGCGACCCAAACCGGCACCATGGGTTTGGTCCTGAGTAATGCCACCAATAACATCATCACTACCGATAATACGGGCGGGGTGACGATCAGCAGCATTATCTCGGGCACAGGCAATCTCACCAAAACGGGCACAGGTGCTGGCATTTTAACCCTCTCGGGCCTCAACACTTACACCGGCACTACCACCATCACGCAAGGGCAGCTCAACGCGAGCAACGTCGTGGTCGCCTCGGGGGCCAGCGGCCTCGGAAATGCCACCAGCAACATCATTCTCGGTGGTGCGAGCACCCTCGGCACCCTCAATTATACCGGCGCTCTGGCCACGATGACGCGCGGCTTTACAGTCAACGCGGGCGGCGGCCAAATCAGCAACTCGGCGGTTGCCGCTAATGTGCTGACGGTGACTCCAACGGGCGGCGGCGCCGTGATCGCTGCCAGTGGCCCGGTCACTTTAGGGGGCGGCACGGGCGGTATCGTCCTCGGCAGCACCACCTACGCGAGCACCCTCATCACAGGATCCTCTTCCCTGACCAAGACAGGCGCTGGCACTGTCACATTGAGCACCGCTATCGGGACTGCGGCCATCACCAATGCCGCCACTCCGATCAACATCCAAGCTGGCGGGCTGACGTTCTTTCAAACGGGCACGGCAGCGGCAACGTCGGGTATCTATGGTAGCGGCACGATCACGATCACTCCCGGCGCAACCTTGACGACCGCTGCTGGCGGCGGGGTCAGTGTTTTGACGCTCGCTAATCCAGTCGTCGTCGCTGCCGCTTCCGCCACGGCAAACATCACCGCCACCAACGGCGGGATGACCAACAACCAAGGGGTTTCTTTTGCCGCTGGTTCCACGGCTGCGACCATTCTCAGGCTCTCTAACACGAACGGGGTCGCAGCCACCCTGAACCTAGGCGGCGCGATCACCGGCACGGGGACGATTACCCTCAATCCCACGGGCACTGCCTCGCTGATCACACTCTCCGGGGCGCAGAACCAGACTGGTGCGATCAATAATATCGGAACTGCTACAAATGTGGCATCGGTTTCCCTCCTCTCGGGTGCGATCGGGGCCGGCGTTTCCGGGATTAGTCAGGCGGGTGCCAATCCGTTCACGGTCTCAGCGTCCGTCCCGCTGAGTGCGGGTCTGAACACCTTCACCTCGACGGGTGCTGGCCTGTGGACTTTCTCCAACGCAAACACCTTCACCGGCACGCAGCCCTTGACGTTCAATGCTAACAGCACCGGTGGAATCACCGTTTCCGGCACGAACCTCAACCCCACGGGCTCGATCACCGTTTCCGGCACAGGGACCGGACAAACGACTCTCAATTCCATCATCGGTGCGAACGTGACAGGCGTCACCGTGAATACCAACGCCGCCGCGCTGACGGTATTCGGTGGAGCCAACCTCTACACGGGTAACACGACGATCACCGCGGGTGTGGTCGTCCCCACCATTAGTTCCACAGGTGCGCCGGGAAGCCCCACCAATGGGCCTTTCGGAGCCGGAACTGGCCAGCTCATTTTGAATGGAGCTTCGATGCGCTCGACGACCAGTGCCAACACGACCGTCGGCAACGCCGTGACCATCGCGGCGAACACCACGTTCGTGACGAGCACGTCAGAGAAGAACCTGATCTTCACCGGCCCGGCGACCATCACCGGTGCCACCCGCACGATCACCGCCAATGCCGGCACCACCGTGGCCGGGACAGCCACCATCTTCAGCGGAGCCATTGGTGACGGCGGCAGCGGCTTCGGCCTGACCAAGGACGGCACGGGGAACTTGGTCCTCGGCGGTGTCAACACCTACACCGGCGGCACCACGGTCAATGCGGGGCTCCTGAACCTCACCGGTTCCCTGCAGACGGGCACGGCGCTCGCAGTCAACCCGAATATCGCCGGCGGCGCTACTTTCTCGCTCGCAAGCGGCGCGGCGAATCCGCTGGGCAACGTCTCGGCGCTCACCCTCGGCTCCGCCACCGGCCCGACGCTGATCGGACTTGATTTGGGTGCAAATACAGCAGCCTCCGATTCCATCATCACCCTGAATGCGGCCACCGCGACCGGGGTCATCAATTTCGGCATCACCGCCCTCGCGGGCTTTGGAAGCTCGGCATCTTATGACCTGATCAGCGCCCTTAGCGGTCTGACGACCGGTGGCCCGACCTACGCTCTCACCAATGCGCCCGGCGGCTTCACCTACTCGCTGTCGCCCGGGGATATGCTGGTATCCCTGAACGTGGCAGCGGGGCCCGCCGGGGATCTTTTCTGGCGCGGGGAAACGGGCGGCAGTTGGAGCACCGTCAGCGGCTCGAATACGAACTGGTTCACCACACTGGGCGGAACGACCAACGCCCAATCCAATCCCGGTGCCCTCAACACGGTGAATTTCAGCAATGCGAACGTTACCGGTCCGACGATCACCACGACGCTGGACAATAATTTCACGGTCAACAATGTCCTGTTCGGCAGCAGCCCGACCGGGGTGACTGCAGTGACGGTCGCTCCCGGGTTGACGCCTGCAGTGGTCCCCGGAGTGCTCACCATCGCGCCTGTTTCGTCGGCGGACGGCATCAGCGTGGCCTCCGACGCCGGCGCTGTCACCATCTCCGCCCCCGTCGTCCTCGGCGCTCCCCAAACGTGGAGCGCGGATGGCACGGGTGCCAATGGTTCCTCCCTCACCGTCAGCGGAGCCATCACCGGCTCGGGTGCCAATACCCTTACGATCAGCGGCGGCGGCACAGGAATCGTCTCCATCAACACCGTCGCCGGCCTGAACACCTACAGCGGCCCTACCACCGTGGCCAGCGGAGGCATCCTGCAAGGCGGTGTCGCAAACTCCTTCAGCACCGCCTCCGCCATCACGGTGAACGGCACCGGCATCCTGCGCCTCAACGGAATCAACAACACCATTCCTTCGCTGTCCGGAAACGGCATCGTCCAAAACAACCACGCCGCCACCGGCGCGACGCTCACAGTGGGGGATGCTAACAATACGATCTTCAGCGGCATCCTGCAAAATGGCGGGGTGGCCAACCTCGGACTGACCAAGACCGGAGCCGGCAGTCTCACGCTTAGCGGTCCCAACACCCACACGGGTGCCACCACTGTGAACGCTGGTAGTCTGATCATGGGCAGCGCCACTGCTCTCACTGCTACCAACCCCGTCACGCTTTCAGGCACGGGCACGCTGGATATCAATGGCAACACCGTCACTATTGGCACGCTCACCTCCGCAGTCGCGACTAGCTTCATCACCAATACCAGCGCAGGTGGCCATGCCGCGACTGCCACCACCGCCGGGACGCCTGCTGGCTTGGTGGATGCCCTCAACGCCACCACTGGCGGCACCGTCGCTGCCCTCATCACCGACGGTGGCACCCGCAAAACGCAGATCACCATCAGCAACGCGAATAGTAACCCCATTTTCACAAACTCGGGCAACACGTTCTCCGGTGGCGTGGTGCTGCTGAATACTGCGGCGGGCACTCGCCTCTCGCTTGGAACTATCGTCGCAGGAGCTTATGGCACCGGTCCAATCATTATTGGGCAGGCAGCGACTGACAAGGCAGGGCTCTTCTTTAGCACCGCAGGCCAGACCCTGACCAACCCCGTCATCTTCAACACCGCGCTCGGCACGGATCGGGTCGGCATCCGGGCGGATGGGGCGGCTACCTTGTCCGGAAAGATCACCGCCAATCTTGCACCCGCGACCTTTACCTCCAACAACGCTACCGCTGGCAACTTTCTGCTCACAGGACAAGTCACCGGTGCCTCCGGTCTGGTGCTGGACATCACTTCCCTTGCTGCAGCTGCGACGAGTTTCAACGTCACGCTGAACAATACCGGCACCCCCAACGATTACGCGGGTGACACGGTCGTCAACTTCGCTGCCGCGAACGGCAAGAGCGCGACCCTGAATCTCGGTGCTGCCAACCAAATTCCCAACGGTGCTGGCACCGGCACGGTTTTTCTCAACACCACTGGCACCGGCGTCGGCCTGCTGAACCTTGCAGGTTTCAGCGAAACCATCAACGGCTTGAGCGGAAGCGGCACCGTGGAGGGAGCCAGCGGCACCCCAACTCTTACTCTGGGCGATAACAACGCCACGGGCAACACTTTCAGCGGCGTCATCAGAAACACCGCAGGCACGCTAACGCTGACGAAAATCGGCACCGGCACGCAAACGCTGAGCGGTGCCAGCACCTTCACCGGACCACTCAATGTCAACGGTGGTTTGATTGCCTTTGCCACCTCGCCAGCCACCGCTGGCCCGCTCGGCAACTCCACGGTCGTCAACCTGAACGGTGGCGGCCTCAGCTCCACCGCCGTCGCCACCGCAGGAAATCTCAACCGTCCGATTGCCATCGGTGCGGGCGACGGCACCATTAATGTGGTGGATGCCGTCAGTGTTCTGACCATTCCCGGAGCATCCAGCACGGGCGGCGGTCTCGTGAAGAACGGCACTGGCGGTGCTATCATTACCGGCACCACGGCCATGGGCGGAGGTTCCGTGACGGTGAACGATGGTAAATTGACCGCCGGCTTCGGTGTGAGCGGCGTCAATAATGTGAGTGTAGGGGCCACGGGTAATCTCTCGTTCCAAAACGTTGCCGCCGAAGTCCTCACCCTCACCGGTGGCATCACCCTCACGGGTGGTGGGCGTCTCGGATTTGACCTCGCCGCCAACAGTGGGCCTCCGGGAGTCAGCGACCAGTTGGTCTCGTCCGTCGCCGCCACCACCAGCGGAGTCATCACCCTGGACTTCATGAATCTCGCAGGATTCGGTTCTGGTGTGTACGATCTGATTTCCGCCTCGGGTGGTCTCAATGGGGCCACTTATGTGCTCGGCACTGGCGTCAGCGGATTTAAGCTGGTTCCTACGGCGACCCCGACTCTGGTCTTCCTGACTGTGTCGCCCTTCATTCCCACCTACTGGCGTGGGGGGCAGAATGCATCCTGGTCCACCCTGGGTGCGGGAGTCGCGAATTGGACCACTGACCCTGCGGGCACCGCCGATGACACATCAGTTCCGGGATCCGTGGACACCGTCGTCTTCAGCGCTACTGGCGCGCCATTCACGTCCACCACGGTTATTGATACCACTCTGGATGCGGCCTTCGTCATCGACAGCATGCAATTTAACAACGTGCCCGCAGGCATCACTGGGGTGTCCATCAACTCTGGCGTTGGCGGTGCGGCCAGCACCCTCACGATCAGCCCCACCAGCAATGTGGATGGCATCGAGGTGCAGAATGGTGCGGGAACCATCACTATCGGTGCGCCGATGATTGCCGGGACTTCCCAAACATGGTCCGTCACCGGCACGGGCAATGCGCTGGTGGTCAGTGGCGACACCACCTTCACCGGCCCTGTCCGCAAGACGGGTGCGGGTGCGCTCACCCTCAGCGGTATTGCGAATAGTGGAGCGGGTGGAGTGACCCTCGATGGCGGCACCTTGAATATCGGCAGCAGCACGGCCCTCGGGACTGGCACCTTTGCCATTGGCGCTCTAACGACAATCGACGCCATCGGCGGCGCGCAAGCACTCACGGCGAACAATGTCCAGACCTGGAAGGGGCCATTTACCTTCACCGGCTCCAATGCGCTCGACCTCGGGACTGGAGCCGTGACGATGACCCAAAACGTCGCCGTGACCACTTCTACGGCTGCGATCCCCTTCACTATCGGTGGGATTATCGGTGAAAGCGGCGGTGTCCGTTCCCTCACGAAAGACGGGGCAGGAGCGCTCATCCTCAGCGGAAACAATAACTACACCGGCCTGACCGCCGTGAATGCAGGCGTCCTCACCCTGTCGGGCAATAACTCCGCCGCCACGGGCGGCGTGACCCTCACCGCAGGCCAGTTGAACATTAACCACAACAACGCCCTCGGATCCGGTCGCTTGACGCTCAGCGGCGGCACGTTTGACAGCACCAACGGTGCCCGCACAGTGGCAGGTAGTATTCCCCAGACTTGGTCAACCGGGGCGACCACGATCTTTGCCGGAACCAACACCCTAGACCTCGGCGCGGGTGCCGTGGACCTCGGGACCGATTCCACTGTGGGGGCCTTTACCCTGACAAATAACAGCCTCTTGGTAGGCACCTCACTCAGCGTCGGTGGCAACATCTCGGCAATCGCGGGTGGAGGCCCTGGCGTCAAGACGCTCACCCTCAATGGGGTTGGCACCACACTCCTCAGCGGCAACCTCAGTGCGGGCGCAGCAACCGCCCTGATCGTCAACAACGGCATCACCAGCGCAGGCAGCCTGAAGCTCTCAGGCACCAGCACGATCCGGACCCTGAACATCACCCAGACTGGCGGGGTCGTGGATCTCACCGGTGGCAACCTCACGGTCGCTAACGCCGGAGCCACCGTCGTTCTTGCTTCGAACAATGCCACGCTGAACGGGGGAACCATCACCCTGACCACCGGAACGGCAGGCACTGCGACCGCGGCCCAAAACTATGCGGATTTCGGTGCCACCGCCGGCACGGTGACGGTTAACTCGCTCATCGCTGGTAACGCCGGTATCGGTGTGGATTTCTTCCCTGGCGGCGGAACCGTCGTCCTGACAAACGCGAACACTTTCTCCGGGCCCGCGGGTATCGCTGGCACGGTCAAGGTCACATCCATCAACGACATCGGCGTCGCGGGCAACCTCGGCACGGGTGCGACCTTGGGAACGAACCCGGCTGCCATCCAACTCGGGAACGGGGGCGTCGCTGGCACGCTCGTTTATGACACTGCCGGCACGGGTGAAACGACCAATAAGTCGCTCAGCTTCGGGAGCACCACTGCGACGGTCACGATTGATATGTCGGGCACGGGCCTCCTGCGGTTCTCAGCGATCGGCAACATTGTCGGCGCCGCCGCAGGTGCCAAGACCCTGACCCTGCAAGGTTCCACCGCCGGCAGCGGCCAGATCGACCAAAACATCGTCAACACCACCAACGGTGGCGCGGTGATCTCGGTCACGAAGCTCGGTACCGGCGAGTGGATCCTCGCGGGAGCCAACACCTACACCGGCGCGACCACGGTCAGCGCCGGCACCCTCACGCTTTCCGGCGCCCGCTTGGCTGCGGCCACCGGGGGCTTCAATGTCGGCACTGTGACCGGAAGCACGGGGACTCTGAACGTCACGAACGGCACGTTCACGGTCGGAACCTCTGGTTCGAATTTCCTCGTTGGCAACGGCACCGCCAGCACCGGCATCCTGACTCAGTCCGGCGGCAGTCTGACAACGATCGGCAATCAGTTGCTTATCGGCAATAACACTGCCACCGGCACCTATAATTTGACAGGCACGGGCATGCTCACCACGATCGCCGGCGCGCTCGGCGTGACTGTCGGTGTCAACACGGGTACCACGGGCACCTTCAACCTCAGCGGCATGGGCACGCTGACGATGCCCGCGACTTCCACCCTGCAGATCACCCGTTCGGATAATACCGTTGCTACCGATGTGACAGGCACGTTCAATCAAACGGGCGGCACGGCGACGGTGGGCATCCTGCAAATGGGTGGCAGTTCCACGACGCCCGCCAACGGTGCGAACGCGAACGCCACCTTAACGCTCAGGGGAGGGACTTTCGCGGCCACGACCTTCAATGTTCTCTCCGGCGGGAATAACAGCATCTCCACGATTACGATTGGCGACACCGCCCAAGTCACCCTGCCGGTCTTCCCGACGAATGTTAAAGGAACTGGAGCGACGGCTACCATCACCTTCGATTCCTCCACGATGGGCTTTCTTTCCCCGGCTGCGGCCAGTGCCACCTACATGCCCGCCGGAACCTTCACGAATGCCTACCTCACCGCCAATGGCGCGAAATTCAATGTGCCCACAGCAAGGGACATTACCATTGCCCAGATGCTTGAAAATGCCGTATCCCCCGCCGCAGTCGGCACGCTCACCAAGGATGGTGTCGGCGTGCTGACCCTCTCGGGAGCGAATACCTACACCGGCCTGACTTCGGTGAATGTCGGAAGTATCAATCTGGGGAACATTGACGCCCTCGGAACTACCGCCGCCGGCACCACTGTGGCGAGCGGCGCCCGTGTCACGTTCGGCACTCTGACGACGGGAGCGACCGTAGCCGAGGCCTTCAACATTGCCGGCACCGGAACCGCCACCAATGGGGTGCTCAACGTAGGCGGCAGCAAGACCATCAACCTGAGCGGTGCGATCACTCTGTCCGCCAATGCCACAGTCAGTGCCGACGGTGGTGCCGCCTTCAACTTCACCAACGCCGCCTCGTTTACGGGAACGAACACCAATCTCACCTTCCAAACCGACGGCAGTGTCGCGAGTAGCATCACCGGAGTCGTCGCCTTGGGAACCGGAAGTCTGACCAAGACCGGAACTTCGACGCTGGTGCTCTCTGGCAATAACACCTACAGCGGCGGCACCGCGCTTTCTGGTGGTATCATCCAAGCGAATCATAACAACGCCCTCGGCACTAACACTGTAGTCATCGCGGGAGGAAGCCCGACGGGAGGAGCCGTTCGCCTCAGTGTCGGCAGCGGCATCAACATCGCCAATGCGATCACCATTAACGCCAACTCTGGTATTGCCGGACGTGGTTTGATCGAGGCATCGGCGGGAACGGCGACCCTCAGTGGACCAATCACCATCAATAACGCCACACCCGCAGGCGGCCTCTTTGCCAGCGCGGGAGCAGCCATATTGGATATTCAGGGAGTCATCACTTCCTCCGTCGATGTAACTCAGCGTTTGGGAACTGTTATCTACTCCGGCGGCGGCACCGGCTATAGCCTCCTAAATGTCAGTGGAACCGCTCGCGTCGGCGCCATTAACGGCATTTCCACCACTGCCACCGTGCTCCTCGGCGGCAGCTTAGCGGCAAGCCTCGATCTCAACGGCCTCAACCAAAGTCTCGCGGGCATTACCAAAGGTCCACAGTCCGCGACCATTGGCAACAGCTCCACCACCGCCGACTCCGTCCTCACCACGACGGGAACTTCCATCTATGCAGGAACCATCGTGGACGTCATTTCTCCCGGCACTCGCAAGGTCGGCCTGACGGTTGCCTCCGGTGCCCTGACTCTCTCCGGCGTGAACACCTATTCGGGTGCGACGACCATCAATGCCGGCACGCTGGCGGCGGGAGTGGCCTCGGTGGCGAATGTCAGCGGAGCGTTCGGCAATAACTCGGCCGTGACTTTCGCCAATGTGGCCGGAGCCACGATGGATATCACGGGCTTCGACA
>JANNWY010000099.1:0-8861 GCA_031409335.1 Chthoniobacteraceae bacterium
ACTGCAATCATCCGCCACCTCGGCCACTGCCATCGGCCGCGCGTGGAGCTGATTTTCAGATCCATGAGTAATGAGCATGGCGGTGGAAAAGTCCTTCATGAGACTTCGGAGTTTTTCGGTTTGATGGTCGAGGTTCATGCATCAAGATCGTAGGCAACTGCGGAGGCGGACTTATCGAAGATTCGCAAATACTCCGATTCAGGCACATCCACGCGCGCGGCGGATGCGATTCAGAAGACACTATGACTAAACTCGAAATCAAAGGCTCCTGGAACGAAGTAAAAGGCAAACTGAAGCAGAAGTATGCGCATCTCACCGACGACGATCTCCTTTTCGTCGAAGGTAAGGATGAGGAACTGCTTGGCCGCTTGCAGAAATCGCTCGGACGCACCAAGGAAGAAATCCGCGCCGAGATCGCCGCGCTCTGAGCCACGGCTCCAACCAACGGTCGGTCGTGCCTGGCGGAATAGTTCGCCCTGCGCGGCTGGCTTGTGTTTAGGGTCCGCCTCCCCGCTTGTTGCTTAAACCGATTTCATGAAAAAATCCCTCCTGCTCGGATTCGCCGCGCTGCTGCTGCTGCTCGCGGTCAATGCCGGCATGAGTCTGCGCACAGAGGCGCAGTTGCGGGTGAGTGAGCGGCGGATCGCGGAGGTGGCGGGGATGCGCTTCGAGTTGCGGGCGCGGCTCGCGACTTATGTGGATGCGGAGACGGCGGTGCGCGGTTTCCTGCTGACAGACGATGAAAGCTATTTGGAACCCTATCTCGCCGCTCGCACCGCCTTCGAGCGCCCGGACGCGCGACTGAAATCGCCGCTGACTTCGGAGCGGGAATCCGCGGAGATGCGCGGGCAGATCGACGCGCTGGGTAGCGAGCGGATGGCGATCCTGGAAAGTGCGCTGGATGCGCGGCGCGAGCACGGACGGGAGGCGGCGATGGTCATCGTTCGGGAAGGGCGCGGCAAGGCGATGATGGACGACATGCGCACGCTCGCCGCGCGCCTCGACAAGGAGTTGAACGCGACGATGGACGGGCTGCTCGCGTCCGCAAAACAGCAGCACACCGTTGCCGCTGTCGTCTATTTCATCACGAGCATCATCGTCGCCGCCGCGCTGATAGCGCTGTTTTTCCTGACCCGCCGGCAGTTTTCCGAACGCGAAAAGCTGGCCGGCGCGGAGCGGGCCGCGCGGGACCGGGTGGAATCGCTGCTGGCCTCGGAGCGCGCGGCGCACAGCGAGGCCACGCACGCCAACAAACTGAAGGATGAATTCCTCGCCGTCGTCTCGCACGAACTCCGCACGCCGCTCAATGCGATCCTCGGCTGGACCACGCTGCTGCGCGATGGCGCGGACGATGCGAACGAATTGAAGGAGGGGCTCGACACCATCGACCGCAACGCGCACGCGCAGGCCCGGCTCATCGACGATCTGCTCGACGTGTCGCGGATCATCAGCGGCAAAGTGCGGCTGCGCATCGGCGAGGTCGATGTGCGCGCGCTCGCGCTCGCCGTCGTGGATGGCCTGCGGCCCGCCGCCGAGGCGCGCGGCGTGAAGATCGCACTCAGCGTGAATGACGAAGCCGTCGAAGTGCTCGGCGATCCCGACCGGCTCCAGCAGGTGGTGTGGAATCTCGTCAGCAACGCGATCAAATTCACCCCCCGCGACGGCAGCGTGGAACTCACGGTCGCGCGCGAAGGCTCGGCGGTCGCGCTCGAAGTCCGCGACACCGGGCAGGGCATTCGCCCGGATTTTCTGCCGCGCATTTTCGACCGCTTCTCGCAGCAGGACGCGAGCACCACGCGCGGCCAGAGCGGACTCGGGCTCGGGCTTTCCATCACGCGGCATCTCGTCGAATTGCACGGCGGCACCATCACCGCGCGCAGCGACGGCGAGGGCCGGGGCGCGACTTTCCACGTCGAAATCCCGATGATCGCCGTGCGCGAACTCAAGGATCAATTCGCCGAACGCGCGAGCGGGCGGGCGCATCCGCCGGCCAAGCCAAATGGAACGGCCCCCGGCGTCCGACTCGACGGATTGCGCATCCTGTCCGTGGACGATCAAGCCGACACGCTGGCCGTCGTGGATCGCGTGCTCACCCGCGCCGGGGCGGAAGTGCGCACCGCGATCAACGTCGCCGACGCGCTCGCGATCCTGCGCGAATGGGAGCCCGGCTGCATCGTCTCCGACATCGGGATGCCCGGGCAGGATGGCTACTCCTTCATCCGCGAAGTGCGCAATCTGCCCCCGCCGCTGCGCACCGTGCCTGCAGTCGCGCTCACCGCATTCGCCCGCGAAAGCGACCGCGAACTCGCGCTCGAAGCGGGCTTCAACGACCACCTCACCAAGCCGGTCGATACCGCCGCGCTGCTGCAAAAAGTCGCCAGCCTGACCCGCCGCGGGTAGTCGGCGCGCGGCGCGCAGTGCTCTCCGGAACTCCACCCACGAAATCCGTGCGCCGTTGGCAAAGCGCGGCAAAGTTCGTTGCACGCACATCGCCCATTGAAACCCGCAATGCTCAGGTAGTATGAAAAGGGAATGCCCGCGACCGCTCACGTCATCACTGCTCCAGACGCCTCCGAGCTTTGTGCGCGGGACCTTGTCGGCGCGGACCGGCAGCACGAATTAGGACAGTATTTCTCGCCCCGTCCTGTGGCGGAATTGCTGGCGTCGTTTGTCGAGTTTCGCGGGGGTGATGTACGAATGCTCGAAGCTGGTGCAGGTTCCGGTGCTTTGATTGCTGCCGTGGTGCAATGCGCGTGCGAAACGCAAACCCCTCCCCAACGATTCACCGTTGACGCATGGGAGGTGGACGCGGCTGTGTTTCCGTCCTTGCAAGATACGATCAACGAGTGCGCGCAACGGTGCCGGAAAGCCGGGATCGAGTTTGAAGCCCATCTCCATTGCGCAGATTTCATAGTGGCAGCAGTGGAGCGTCTGCGTGGCGATTGGTTTGCGACGGCGGCAGTCAGCTACACACTCGCGGTGCTCAATCCGCCTTATCGAAAAATCCGCGGGGACTCCCGCGAGCGGTTGCTGCTTCGCGCATTAAAGATCGAGACAAGCAATCTCTACACAGCCTTTCTTTCGCTGGCCGCGCGTCTGCTCGAACCAAGCGGCCAGCTTGTAGCCATCACGCCGCGTAGTTTTTGCAATGGCCCATATTTCCGCCCGTTTCGCGCCGATTTGCTGGAGAGGCTCACGCTGAGTCGAGTCCATGTCTTCGATTCGCGTTCGGCTGCGTTCCGTGCGGATTCGGTATTGCAGGAAAACATCGTCATCCATGCATTGCGAGGTGTAGCGGAGCGTGGGCCGGTGGTGGTTTCGAGCAGCACTGGCCGGCACGGCGCGAAGATTCGAGTGCGCATTGTGCCGTATTCCGAAATCGTCCGCCCTGGTGATTCGGAGCAATTCATCCGCCTGCCTTCCGACGGGAGATTCTCGGACGCCGACTTCTCCCTCACGCGCCTCCAAGCCAAGCTGGCGGATTTGGATTTGACTGTTTCGACGGGCCGTGTGGTGGATTTTCGCGCTCGCGATTTTCTCCGCCGTGCGCCTGATACCGATACCGTGCCGCTCGTCTATCCCTGTCACTTCAATGGCGGCTGGGTGCATTGGCCTTGTGCAAAGTCGCGCAAACCAAACGCTATAGTTCTCCACGATGAGACGCGCGAGCTGCTGGTGCCGGAGGGAGTTTATGTCCTTGTGAAGCGATTCTCAGCGAAAGAAGAACGCCGCCGGATAGTGGCGTGCATTTGGGATTCCTCACGAACTGTCGGCGGCCCGGTTGGGTTTGAGAATCACCTGAACTATTTTCATATCCGCGGCGGTGGCCTTGATCTCACATTCGCACGCGGTCTTGCGGCATTCCTCAATTCCACCGTTCTCGATGATTACTTCCGTCTATTCAGCGGACACACGCAAGTGAACGCCACTGACCTGCGCTCACTCAGCTATCCGACTTGCGATGCGTTAATGCGCTTGGGAAAAAACGTCGAGCCGGGGTCGTCTCAAGCTGCGATTGACGCGGCGGTGCAAGAACTCGCCCTCGCGTGAAGAAGCCAAACCCGGCCTTTGCCAAAGCTCGCGCGGCGCGCCGCAATGAAGCGCAGGATGCGCTGCGTCAGCTCGGTTTTACGGGTCGCCAGGCAAACGAGGTCGCTGCATACACGCTGCTCGCCTGTCTCGACTTGCAACCATCAGCGCCGTGGTCGGCGGCGTGTTCGCCGCTGCTTGGCATCACACCTTGCATTGAATTCATCAAGACAACCTACGGAGTCGCGTATGCGCCAAACACGCGCGAAACGATCCGCGATGAAGCCGTGAAGTTTTTCGTCGCTACGGCGCTCCTGCTGAGAAATCCCGATAAACCTGAACGCCCGACCAACAGCGGACAGACCGTCTATCAAATCGAACCTTCCGCGCTCCGACTTTTGCAGTGCTACGGCACGCTCGAATGGGTGGCTGCGCTCGCTGAATATCGAGAGCGCCGAACAAGCATCCAAGCGAACATTGAGCGCAAACGATTCCTTTCACGGATTCCCGTCCGCCTTCCTACGGGCGAACTGACCACACTTTCACCCGGCGGACAGAATCCACTCATCAAGGCGGTCATTGAGGAATTTTGCTCCCGTTTTGTCCCCGGCGGCCTCGTGCTCTACATCGGCGATGCGGAGGGGAAATTCCTGCACTATGAGCGCGAGGCGCTGGCCGCGATGGGCATCCAGCTTGGTTCCCCGGAAAAGATGCCCGATGTGGTCGTCCACGACGTTCGGCGCGGGTGGCTCGTGCTGGTGGAGGCGGTGACGAGTGCGGGGCCGGTGGATGCAAAGCGCCGCAAGGAATTGGGTGCGCTGTTTGCCAGCGCCACGGCGGGGCTGGTTTTTGTGAGCGCGTTTGAATCGCGCGAAACGATGCGCGCGTTTCTCGGCGATGTCTCATGGGAGACGGAAGTGTGGGTCGCCGAGGCTCCAGACCATCTCATCCACTTTGACGGCGAGCGTTTTCTGGGGCCGTATCCGAAGTAATCCTTCCCGCCCGGCGCAGCGCGCTGCTGCAAAAGGTCGCCAGCCTCACGCACCGCGTGTAGTCTCGGCGGCATGTCGAACACCATCGTCGTCATCGACGACGACCGCACCATCCAGGCGACGCTGAGTGCAGTCTTGGCACGGCATGGCTACAACGTGCGCGTCGGCCAGAACGCGGCGCAGGGACGGAAGCAGATTGCCGAGGCAAAACCCGATCTGGTGCTGCTCGATCTCGGGCTGCCCGACGCTGACGGTCTCGACGTGTTGCGGGAGTTGAAGGCCGGGCATCCCGAAGTGCCGGTGATCGTGCTGACCGCGCACGATTCGCTCGCCAATGCGATCGAGTCGATCAAGCAGGGCGCGTTTCATTTTCTCTCAAAGCCCTACATCATTGAGGAGCTTTTGAGCCTCTGCACTCGTGCGCTTGATCAGCAGACGCTCACGCGCGAGGCGGCGAAGTTGCGCAGCGAAAAGGAAGTGCTGCAGAAGAAGCTGCGCGCCGCCGAGGAACAGCTCGGACCGGTGGCGATCAGCCGGCGGATGCGCGAGGTCGAGCAGCTCATCGCGCGCGTCGCGCCGAGCGAGGCGAACGTGCTGCTGACTGGCGAAAGCGGCGTGGGCAAGGAGGTCTTCGCCGCCGCCGTGCATCGGCAAAGCGCGCGTGCGGCGGGGCCGATGGTGAAGCTGAATTGCGGCGCGTTCCCGGCGAACATGATCGAGTCGGAGTTGTTCGGTTACGTGAAGGGCGCGTTCACCGGCGCGGTCGCGGCGTTTCCCGGGATGCTGTCGGAAGCGCACGGCGGCACGCTCTTTCTCGATGAAATCACCGAGTTGCCGGTGGAGTTGCAGACGCGATTTCTCCGCGTGCTCCAGGACCGCGAGTTTCGCCCGCTGGGATCGACGAAAAACCTGCCCGCGAATTTCCGCCTCATCGCCGCGTGCAATCGTCCGCCCGCGCAGGCTGTGCAGGAAGGGCGGCTGCGGCAGGATCTTTATTTCCGGCTCAAGACCTTCGAGATCGAAGTGCCGCCGCTGCGCGAGCGCCGCGAGGATTTACCAAAACTCATCGACACTTTTCTGCGCCGCTTCGCCCAGCAGCTCGGCAAAACCGTGCCGCAACTCGCACCCGAAGTGCTCGAACTTTTGCGCGCCTACCCGTGGCCCGGCAACGTGCGCGAATTGCAAAACGCGATCGAGCACGCGCTGGTGCTCTGCGACGGCCCGATCCTCGGCCCGCAATTTCTCCCGCGCGAAATCCAGCGCCCCGACCTCGCGCCCGCGCCCGCCGCGACCGGCGGCACGCCGCTGACCCTCGGCGGCATGGAGCGCGAGGCCCTGCTCGACGCGCTCCGCCGCGCGGGCGGCAACAAGAAGCGCGCAGCCGAACTACTCGGCATCCACCGCCCAACGCTCTACGCGAAGCTCAAACGCTTCGGCATCGCGCTTTGAATGGGACGCCGGCGCAGGGGCGACCGGTGGGAATGCGGTGATGTATCAGCGTTGGCGCGACCTGCTTTTCTTGCACTGGGAACTTGAAACGCACTTTCGGTCAGGCTGCCTTTTCCGCGTAGCGATCGAAACGGTTCGACAGGATGACAAAGGTCGGTGCCCACAGTCCGACGAAGATGCCGAACCGCTCCGCATGCGCTTGAGTTTCGGGTGCCTGTCCACCAGTCAGGAACCAAATGGCGATGGAGCCCACAATTGAGGCGAATCCCAGGATGAAGCAGAGATTGCTGAGCTGTTTAAGTTGAGTCGGTTTCATGCGGTTTGCTGGGGTTGAGTAGCAGGAAGTAATGTAGGGCTCGTCTGCCTCGCCGTGGGATGGGAATTCAAAGACGGCATAGAGATGTTGTTATCCATCCGTGTAAACACGGGAGAGCGGACTTGCGAAATTTCCTGGTCGGGTCACGTCTGAAACTTTTTCCAAAAACGCCCGCTCAGTTTTCCTCGCTCTCGCGAAGTAGAGGTTATGAACCAACGCTTTGACCAACTCGTCGTGGACCTTCCCGAACCGAACGGCCCGAACCCCGCCGCCGTCCTGAAAAAGAACTCGGAGGCCGAGATCGCTCTTTTGCGCTGTGTCGCGCAGGGCGACCGTCGGAGTTTCGAGGAGCTTTACGACCGGTTTTCCGGGGTGCTATTTTCTATCGCTTACCGCGTGTTGAACAATCAAGAAGCCGCCGAGGATGCGCTCCAGGATGTCTTCATCCAGATCTGGGATAAGGCGCCGCTCTACGACCCGTCGCGAGGCAAGCCGATGACCTGGGCGGTGACGATGACGCGCAACAAAGCGATCGACCGCCTGCGCTCGAAGGTGCGCCGCAATCGCCTCCGGGACGACGTGCAGCGCGAGGCGGAGACGTTCGAGCAGTTCGACGACCGGAGCTCCTTCGCGGCGGCCGCCTCGGCCGACACGAGCAAGATGGTTCGCGGGGCGATTCAGAAACTCTCCAAAGACCAGCGCGAGGCGATTGAACTCGCATTCTTTTCCTCGCTCACGCAGACGGAAATCGCCGGGCGTCTCAACGAGCCTCTGGGCACGATCAAGGCGCGCATCCGGCGCGGTATGATGAAGCTGAAGGACGTGCTCAGCCCGGAATTATAGCGGTTGGCTTTCGGGCCGCGCCCCCTACGCCGCGACGCGATCCATCAACTCGCGCTCACGGACGGCCAGCCAGAGCGGCTCGCCCGCGTCATCCCTCCCGCGGAAACGCCGCGCCTGAACTCGACCTCCCAGCTCACGCCTTTTCTCCCCAACGCCATGGAAAGACTGATATTGCTCAACGCAGCGCAACCCGAGCGCCGCGAGGATCTGCCGAAGCTGATCGACACCTTCCTGCACCGCTTTGCGCAGCAGCTCGGCAAACCCGTGCCGCAACTCCTGCCCGAGGCGCTGGAGCTGCTGCGCCAGTACTCGTGGCCGGGCAATGTGCGCGAATTGCAAAACGCGATCGAGCACGCGCTGGTGCTCTGCGACGGCCCGGTCCTCAGTCCGCAATTTCTCCCGAGCGAGATCCAGCGCCCCGATCTCGCCCCCGCACCCGCCGCCGTCGGCGGCGGGCCGCACACGCTCGGCGGCATCGAGCGCGAAGCCTTGATCGACGCGCTGCGGCGCTCGGGCGGAAACAAAAAGCGCGCGGCCGAACTACTCGGCATCCACCGCCCAACGCTCTACGCGAAGCTCAAGCGCTTCGGTATCGCGCTTTGAATTTTGAGACCGAGTGGCCGGGCGGTCACCGGAGGGGGTTCACTGCTGTTTGTAAATTCCGACGCTTTTGATGTCGCTGGTTGGGCGTTTCTCAGCCGCGATTATTTCAAAACCGAATGCTCAGCCCGCCGCCGAAGCCGAAATCGGAGTGCCACTGGGTGATGAGGGAGAGCTGTTTGTTCAGTGTGTATTCCGCTCCGACGACGGTCTGCCATTGCGTTCGGGTGTCGTATTCGACTCCGCCGAAAGCGGCGAGGCGGGCGGTGAGTTGGAAGGTTTTCTCGACGCGGAAACGGAAGTCGCCGTTCGTATCCACCCACGCGGTGGAGCCGATATTGAGCGGGAGGAGGTAGCGCACGCCGAGGATACCGCGATTGCCGGCGTCTTCGTTCGTGATGTCCGCGCCAGCGAAGACGCTGAGAAAGCTGGTGACGTAGCGGTCGTAGGTGAGTTCGAGTTCGTAGTCGGTTTTGTCCACGTTTTGCCAGCCGACGCTCCACGCGGCGGTGAGGCCGTTGCGGTTGTTTTGCAGCGTGAGGAAACCGTCGCTCATGTGGTTCATGGCAGTGCCTTCGCCCCAGAGGAAAATCGGATCGTGCTCGGTCTTGTCCATCTTCGCAAGGTGAGGA
>JANNWY010000100.1:0-2373 GCA_031409335.1 Chthoniobacteraceae bacterium
AATGCGGCCAAACTTCTTTTCGGCTGCCTTGATCGCGGTGGTAATGTTGCGCCGGTTGGTGACGTCGAGCTTGAGCACCAACGCTTCTCCCAGCGCGGCCAAGTCCTTCACGTCGGCGGGGCGTCGGGCCGTCACTACCACGCGATAGCCGAGTTCGAGCACCTGCTTGGCAAGCTCGCGTCCGAAGCCCGTCGAGCAGCCGGTGATAAACCAAACGGGCTTTTCGCCAGCCGGCGGTTTTCTTTTCGTAATGGTAGTTTTCATAGGTATGTCTTTCATGGTCGGCCTGCGTGAAATGGATCGGGGAGTGAGCTGTCACGCCGCCGCGTCGAGCGAGGAAACGCGCACCAGTTTTTTGTTCACGAACTCATGGATGCCCGCGCCGGAGAGTTCGCGCCCGTAACCAGAATTCTTGATGCCACCGAACGGCAGGTCAGCCGCCGTCCATGTCGGGTGGTTGATGAAGACCATGCCCGTGTCCATGCGGCGGGCTTCGTGAATTGCGCCTTCAAGTTTGTCGGTCTTGCTCGATTGCATGCCATCAGTTCGTATCCCGTCCGCCCAGTGGTCGTGCCTGTTTTCTCGAACCGTCAGCGCCTCAGTGGAGAGCGGGCCGAGAGTCGTGCTCTTGTCCGTTGGATCGCCCGGCTTTCCACGAACGAGCCTAGAATTCCCGCAGCAATCTCCCCGCGCTAAGCAGCGGAGCGGCAAAGCCGTTTTCCCGCAATGCATACCAGAAGGTGGTGGCGTTGATTCCGAGGATGGGAATCCCGATCGTCGGCTCCAGCCGTTCACAAACTTCGACCATGCTCATGTTCGTGCCGCATTGGACGATGGCGTCCAGGCGGTTCTCTTTGGTCGCCAGCAGCTCCCGGATGGCTCGTTCTTTGGCGGAGTTGGGAAGGTGGGCGATGTGCAGCGCATTCGCGCAGGCAAAACCCACGCTCGAAACGACTGTGAAGCCGAGATCCTCGAACATGCGCGTCGCGTTCTCGTTTCCGCGTTGGTCAAACGGAGTTAGCAAACCGATGCGCTTGGCTCCAAACTTCTGGAGAGCGGCGGGCGCAGCATCGTGCCAGGTCGCCCAGGAGGTGCCGGATTGCACCTCAATGTCGGTGATCAATCGCCGAATCTCGTCGATGCCGAGGAGGATGTGCTCCAGGCTCATGCCCATGATGAGATACTGGGGTTGCGCCAGGCGTGCCTGTTCGACAGCCACCTTCAGCCCGCTCAGGAATTGGCGTTTGTATTCCAGCAAATCGGCTTCGCTTCGGAGCTGCGGTCGCGGAGTCGAGATGCCGGTCGTGTGGAGGCCGACTCCGGCGAGGGCGGTCGCGTTGTGGAGCAGGATTTGCCAAAGCTCGTGCTCCATCGAAGTATTCGTCGCTGGAACGAGCAGGCCGAATTTTCGTTGAAAGCTAAGCACATCCGGGAGGCCGACGGACGCATCGATCCCGAAGGGGCCGATCGCCCGGCCATCATGCACGATCCCGGAGGCGGCGATCTCGGGCATGGGTGGCAGGTTCACGTCGGGAAGCAGAATTTTTTTGCCGGACAACGCCCCGACCAATGGTCCGGCGGGGGCGCGGCTGGCAGCGGGGCGCGCTCCCTGAGCCAGCGCATCCCAAGGCAGGACGCCCGCGATGACTCCCGTCGCCATTTGTTTGAGATAGTCGCGCCGGGAATCCATCGGGGCTCCGGTTGAAGTTTGGGGAGCGTGGGGACTTTTCTTTCGGAACGATTTCATGGTGGGTCGGCGGGAGCTTTGGGAATGAGGGATGGGCGGGGGCTGAAGGCCAAGGCGAAGTCTGGCGGGTTCGGCTCAGAATCGGAATTTCCAGACGAGCTCGGCGCAGGCGCGGCTGGCTGCCGCGAGGCGACCAGGATGCTGCCCACCACCACGGCCATGCCGAAAAGCTGGACCGCATTCAAGTTTTGACCCAGCACCGCCCAGCCAAGGATCACGGCCACGATGGGGCTGAGGAGGCCGAGTGGCGCGACGGTCGAAGGGTCGAGCTTGGCAATGCCGCGGAACCACAGAAGGTAGGTGCCCGCCGCGCCGATCAGGCCCAGGTAACCGAGGCCGAGCAGATTTTGTCCGGTGATCTCAGGCGGCGCGGGCGCCAACCAAATCGCAAAAGGCAGCAGCGCGATGCCGCCCGCTGTCAGTTGCCAGGCAGTAAAGATGAGCGGCGAGACCGGCGGCTGCCAGCGGCGGCTGAGCACCGTGCCGCAAGCCATCGAGACCGCACCGGCCAGCCCCGCCCCGATCCCGACGAGATCGAGCTGCGCACCGGGGGCCAGCACCAGCAGCGCCACGCCGCCCATTCCCGCCAAAGCCGCCACGACGGCCACGAGGCGGATCGGCGTGGC
>JANNWY010000101.1:0-5541 GCA_031409335.1 Chthoniobacteraceae bacterium
TTTGCCGCCGACGTTGAGATTCGCGTTCTGCACCGCTGTCGTCACGTCCATCAGCGAGACGCCCGCCGCGCGCATCTTCGTGGAGGAAAGCTCGATCTGATACTGCTTCACAAAGCCGCCGATGCTCGCGACCTCGGCCACACCTTCCACGCTCGCGAGTTGGTAGCGGATGTGCCAATCCTGCAACGAACGCAGCCGCGCGAGGTCGTAGCCTTCCTTCGCGGGATCAACGTCGAGGTAATACTGATACACCCAGCCGAGGCCCGTGGCGTCCGGGCCGAGCTGCGGCTTCACGCCTTCGGGCATCGCGCCTTGCAAATAATTGAGCCGCTCCAGCACCCGCGCGCGGGCGAAATACTGGTCCACGTTGTCTTTGAAAATGATCGTGATGAGCGAGAAGCCGAACATCGAGGTCGCGCGCACGTCCTTCACCCCGCTCAGTCCCTGGAGGCCGGTGGTGAGCGGATACGTCACCTGGTCCTCGACCTCCTGCGGGCTGCGGCCCATCCAGTCGGCATAGACGAGCACCTGGTTTTCCGTGAGGTCGGGGATGGCGTCCAGGGGCGTCGTCCGCACCGCATGGATGCCGAGCACGACGAGCATCAGCACGCCGCACACGACGATGAAACGATTCCGCAGACTCCACTCGATGATGCGTTCGATCATGGCGCGTCAGGGTTTCACTTTCACGCCGCAGTCGAGCATCTCGGCTCCGAAAAATGGGTTGCGGATGTTGGTGCCGGCGAGTTGCAGCCAGCGGCCTTTTTTTGGCGCGCCGGGCACCGATTGGTTGACCATCGGGCACTCGAAAATTTCGACCGTCTCGGGCGTGCCACCGCTCTGCAGCGGCTCCAGCAACGCCACGGCGGCGGTGGAGAATGGGTGAAACAATTTGCGCGCGGCGGCGAGGTCGGTCGCGCCGTGGAGATGGCGCGCGGCGCTGAGTTGCTGGAGCGTGGGAGAAAGCTCGGTGTGATCGGCGAGCGCAGAGGCGAGGGCTTCGGTCGCGGGCATCGCGTCGGCGCCGGCCTGGTTGAAAGCGGCGAGGTCGTCTTTCGCCAGCGCAGCGCCGATGGCGTCGGCGGCTTTGGTGAAAGTCTCGACCGCGCGGCGTTGCGCGTCCGTCAGCGCAGGCGCGACTTTCATCGGCATCGCGGGCTGCGCGGAAAAGGAGCGGTTCATCTCGGCCTGTCCGTCGATGAGCAGATTTCCGTTCGTCACCACCTTGTCGCCTTCCTCGATGCCGGAGAGGATTTCCACGAGCGCATCGCCGCGCCGCCCGAGCTTCACCGGCTGGCGCGCAAACGCGCCGCCGCCGTGCTCCACATAGACCACCGCCTCCGGCCCGGTTTGGATCACCGCGGAGCGCGGCAGCGTCAGCACTCCGGGCGCATCGAGCATCACCGTGGCATCGCCGTAGAGCCGGTGGAGCAGCGTGCGGCGACCGTCCACCATTGGGTTCGGCAGCTCCACGCGCACCTGCGTGGCGCGGGTCACGGGGTCGAAATTCGGGTCAATGAACGCGATCGTGCCGGTGAAGGTGCGGCCCGACACCGAGGGCGTCCTTATCTCCACGGGCTGCCCGATTTTCAGCCACTCGATGTCCGACTCGTAAGCGCGGAAGACGAACCACATGATCGAAAAGTCCGCGAGCTCGAAGAGCTTCTGCCCCGCGCTGACATACTGCCCGGCGTAAAGATCGTCGTTCACCGTCGTGCCGCTGATCGGCGCGAGAATTTCCGAGGTCATCGCGTCCGGCGACTTCTGCGGCAGCGCCGCGATCTGCTCGTCGGTCAGCCCGAGTTGCCGCAGCCGCATCGCCGCGCTCCGGCGCAACTCCGCGCTGGCCGTGCGATATTCCTGCTCCGCTTGCAGTAACTTCGGGCTGAAAATTTCCGCGAGCGGTTTGCCCGCCACGACCTCCGAGCCGTGGTGATTGATATAGAGCTTTTCGATCCGCCCATCCACGTAGGCCGAAATGAGGCGGTGCCGCCGTGCGTTGTCATCCACCATGCCCGCGAAGGTCAGCGTCTTCGCGAGCGGGCGCGTTTTCGCCTCCGCAGTCTGCACGTTCAGCACCTTCTCCATGCTCTCGCTGAGGGAAACCACGTCGTCGCTGGTCGCCATGCCCTGGTCGCCCTCAAACACAGCCGTCAGCTCCATCCCGCAAATCGTGCAACGGCCCGGCTTGTCGCTCTTCACCCACGGGTGCATCGCGCTTTGGTAGAAAAGGATTTTGCGCTCCCCGCTTGTCGCCATCGTCGCCGGATGCGGCGCGGCGAATTGACGGGTGGCGAACCAAGTCGCAGGCACGGCGAGCGCGAGGGTGAGCAGGATGGCAGCGGGCATTTTCATGTTTGGAAAAAGTGAGTCAGGAGAAAGGGCGCGCGGGCGGCGGATCGGACGCCGCCCGGCGCGGATGGCGGGTTACTTCTTGGGCGCGGCGTCTTTCGCGGCCTTCGCGTATTTCGCCGGGTCTTTGTCGAAGTCCTTCTTGCAGCTCTTGCAGCAGAGCCACACGTCGGTGCCTTCATGCGTGACCTTGACCGGCTTCATGCCGCCGTCGCCGTAGGTCTCGCCGGAGACCGGGCATTTTTTGAGCGGGTAGTCTTTCGGCACGCCGGAATCGGCGAAGGCGGAGCTGCCCGTGAAGGCGGCGGCGGTAAGGGCGAGGATGGTTTTGAGGTTCATATCGGTTTGGTTTTTGGTGTTTGTTTTTTTGTGAAATGCCTGCCGTTGGAACGGGGCATCGCGGCGGATCGGCAGGCGGGCGCGCGCCGCGAAGGTGCGGGGAGAGGAAGGCACGCGGGCACACCGCGCCCGCACAGGCGTGGTGGAGCGTGGCAGCGCGATTCAGTTTCCGCCGATGGCGGAAACGGCGCTGCTACGCGCGGAGGGGCGGAGCGTGCGAACGCAGGCTCCGGTGCAAAACCAATTCAGCGAATCCGGGCACGTCCGGCGGAGGGCCAGTGGCCGGAGCGGCGGGGGAGAGTTCCGTCGCTACAGCGACGGGCGACCACTCGACGGGCAGCACGAGAATTTCCAGCGACGAAGCAACGGGCAGCTTGGCGTCCGCAGGCACGAGCGCGTGGAGCGACTTGCAGCACTGCATCTCCGGCTTTCCGTCCATCGGCTGCCCGGCAGGTTGAGTAGTGCCGTTGCGACAGCACTCGTGTGCTTTCTCCAGCCTTTCCGCCTCGGCCCGCAGTGCCATGCGCGCGAGCGCGCAGTGATTGGAGAGCACAAACCAACCGCCCAACATCGCCAGGACGGCGACGATGCGAAGGGTGCGATTGTGGCGAAGTGCGTTCAAAGGTGTGTGTGCGGGTTAAGCCCGAACCCGGCTTTTGACAAGTCGGGCTTCCGGCTGGTGTATCGAAGTTCACACCCCGCTGGCCGTGAAAACTCTCGGATTATTTTTCGCGCGCTCATTTCAGCCAGCGCGTGAGCTTCTCCCGCAACGCCTGCCGCGCCCGGTAAAGCCGCGTCTCCACGGCCTTCGCGGTGCAGCCGAGCACGGCGGCGATGTCGGCGTGCGAGCGGTCTTCAAACTCGCTCAGGAGCACGATGGCGCGCTGATCTTCCGGCAGCTCCGCGACCGCCGCGCGCACGGCCACGGCGCGTTCGTGCGCGTCGGCGCAGTCGTCGGGCGCGGCTTTGCCATCGGGCAGATGCGTGGCGAGCGTGCTGCCGTCTTCATCGGTTGGCGCATCGAGCGAAACGGCGGGATGCCGCTGCTGCCAGCGATGCGCGTTGCGGGCGAGATTGCCCGCGATGGTGTAAAGCCACGTCGCGAATTTGCCCCGCGCGTCGTAGCGACCGCGCGCTTCATAGACGCGAACGAACGTCTCCTGCGCGAGATCGAGCGCCGTCGCTTCATTGCCGCAAAAGCGCGCGAGGTAACTCACGAGCGGCTGCTGCCAGCGCGCCATCAGTTCATTGAGCGCGAGGTCTTCCCCGCCGCGCAGCCGTGTCATCGCCGCCGCGTCGGCTTCATCGGAGGCATCCATGCGATCAGCGATGCGTGGCCGAATCGTGCGGCAGCACTCCCGGCAGGACGCGCGCGGCGATCATCGCCCGGTAACGCGCCGCCTGCTCCGGGGCCATGTGCGCGCTGATGGCCATCGCCTGGGCCAGCGTCGCCGCGCGGCATTCCGCCTGCACCCGGCTCGCCTCCTCCAACTCTGCCTTGAGTTCCGGCGTCATCGTCGCAGTCGCCGGGAGCAGCTTTTCAATCCGCCGATTTACCGCCGTGATCTTCGCGCACATTTCCATGCAGCGCGGTTCGTATTCCGCCTGCAACGCCGCGACCGCGCGCGCCTGCTCATCATTGAGCGCAAATTCTTTCCGCAACCACGCGATCCCGTCGCCCGAGTCCGCCGCCATCATCTGCCGCGTCTCGTGTGTCGCCATGCGGAAGCACAGCACGTAGGCGAGCACCGCCGAGACGAGCACCGCGAGATAGATCAGCGCGGGCCGCTTCATGGTTTCGCAGCGAGATGCACATAGGGATCGAGTGTCGCAAGGTGCCGCAGCGCGAGTTCCGAGCGACCGCGTTCATTCAAGTCCGCCGCCTGGAGCGTCGCCGCGCCCGCACCCGCGCCCACCGCGAGCATTAACGCCACCGCCGCAAACGCCGGGCGCGAAAAAAGCCCCGCCACCAACTCGAACCACCGCGCCCACCCGCGATTCGCGGATGCCGCCGAGCGTGCCTGAATGCGCTGCCAAACGTCCGCATTAAACCGGCTGGAAACATCCGCCTCGGGCAGCGAAGCCCGGAGCAGTTCACGAAGTCGAGGATCGTCGTTCATAGTGATGAGGAAAGCGGAAGCCGGGCGAAAGGTCGAACCTCCCGCCCGGCGATGGCCGTTTTAAGTTACTTGTTGGCGCAGGCGCGGCGGCAGTCGTCTGGCCGAATCTTCGCGAAGTCCTTGCACGCGACGACCCGTGTGCCGGCATCTTTGCCCCCGGCCTTGATGCTCATCGTCGAGCACTTCATTTCGGCGACGGGCATGACCATCGGGCGCCCATTGCGCGGCGAGGTTTGGAATTGCGGGCCGGGACCGGCGAAAAGACTGGTCGAGCCGATGGTGAGGGCGGCGGTGACGGCGAGGAGGAGTTTGGATTTCATATGGAGATGCAGGGTTTGTTGTTTGTTTTGTGCGGGTCAGTGATTGCCCCGCATCCCCTGACACACCGCCCCTCGCGGAAACCCTCACACTATTTTCGCAGAGGCTGGGCAAGCGTTCCTTCCTTCGCCGACTATCGTTGCTGATTTCCTTCGGGGAAAAGCGCGGCGTCCTGAATAAGCCCGCCCGCGTTCACACGATGAAAAACGCGATGGCAAAATAGCGGGCGAATTTCCCGGCAGCGATATAGGCCGCCGAGCGCCACGGATCGAGGCGCAGCCAGCCGGCGGCGACACACAGCGGATCGCCGAGAATCGGCACCCAGGAAAAGAGGAGCACGGGCGCTCCATGCCGGCGAACCCGAGCCAGCCCTTTCGGTTCCGTGCGCTGCGGGATGAGGCGTCCGAGCAGA
>JANNWY010000102.1:0-26077 GCA_031409335.1 Chthoniobacteraceae bacterium
CGGATGTGAAGCCGGAGCAGGCCCGGCAATCGAACGACAAGTATTCCGCCGTGGCCTACCAGACGGAGAAGGATGTGAACTTTGTGCTGGTGCATGAGGGCGCCATCTCGACGGGGCTGAGCGAGAGTTGGTCGGAGACGAGCCGCAGGTGGAGCATCGAGGGGAATATTCATCTTGTGGATCGCGAGAAGACGAAGGCGGCGAGCAGGAACGTGGACAAGCGCGTCATCGCGCTGAAATACACATCGGACGCGCCGACGAAGCTGTTCCTCGATGGCAAAGCCTACGAACTCGCGACGCCGACGCTGGCATCATCGAAAGGCGCGCTGGAAATGCCGGGCCGCATTTTCATCCTGCGCGATGAGGGCGAGCCGTTTCAGACTGACCGCACGCTGGCGCTGCGAAGCGTGAAGGATCTCGTGACCATCGGCGACTTCGCGATGCACGACCTTTTCATGGCCGAGACCTACGCGGACAACCGCCGCGTGCAGAAGCTGGAGGGCTGGGCGCTCGCGTGGGATACGCAGAACCCCATCCAGCACAGCGATGGCGAATACGTGGCGCAGATGCGGATCTTCCCCGATGGCCGCGTGCTCGCGCTGTCGAACGGGCGGGAGTTGAAGGAGTTCAAAATCACGCAGGCCGACTTCGCGGAGCTGACGCGCTGGCTCGTCGAGGAGGGCAAGGTCGGTGAGTGGAAACCGGAGAAGGTGAAAATCGCGAACACAGGACAAGAGCTTGAGATGTCGCCGGTGAAAAACGTGTGGGATCGCGAAACGGACGTCCTCATTTTCACGCGCGACGGCAAACGCCACGGCATCGCCGTCGAGCACGGCGGGCCGGGGCCGGTGTTCGACGTGATTCGCGAGCGGCTGTGGGAACTGGCGAAGAGCGGCGCGGTGGCAAAAGCGGCGGACGTTGCGCCGAAGAAAGGCGGGCTGATTGTCCGCGCTCGCGGCGAGTGGAGTGCGGAGTGGCAGGCGCTTTCCAAAGTCGTCGCTGAGTCGCGCGGGCTGACGGAGTCGAAGGCGGAGGATCTCGTCGCATGGGGGGCGGAGGGCGACGGGCTGCGCTCGGGGATGCTCATCCCGAAGCGCGCGAAGCTCGGCGACACTGTGAAGCCGCTGCTGGTGCTGCGAAATGTTTCCGGCGCGACGAAGGAGATGAAAGTCTGCACTTCGCTGAACGTGCTGACGCCGTCCGTCCGCACCGCCGACGGCAAGACGGCGGTGGAGGTGTTGAAGATAAGTCTGCGAGGAGCCGATGCTCTTTTCCCCGTGACGCTGGAGGCGGGCGAGCAACTGGAGTTCGCCGGGCCGCCGGTGCTGTTCGGCGTCGGACCGGGCGCGGATGGAAAACCGAAGTTCCCCGACTGGCCCGTGGCAGGCGTGGTGACGGGCGCGGGGACGGTGCTGCTGAAATTCAATCTGCTGAACGTGCGCGGGCCGGAGACGGGCGAGGTCGCGATCCAAGTCGCGGCGGCGGGCGCGGTGATTCGCGGCAAGGTGCTCAAGCCCGACGGCACTCCGGCGGCGGGCGTGCCGGTGCGCGTGGATGATGGCATCGAGCGGTGGAAGTTTCGCGGGAATGGATTTCCGGAACTACCAAAGGCGGTGACGACCGCGGCAGACGGAACATTTTCCATCGAAGTGCCGAAGCACTCGGTGGCGACGAACTACGAAGCCTTCGCCAGCAGCGATGAGTTCGCTCCGCTGAATGCCAAGGTGCCGGAGGGCGGCGACGTGGGTGTGATGCAGTTTGCGAAAGGCAGCCTCGTGACCGGGCGCGTCTTCGGCCTCGATGGCGCCGGGCTGGCGAAGGTGGGCATCTGGAGCATGCAACTCGAATGGCGCGGGCGCGGTCCTGCTCCCGCGAAAGTCACAAGCACCGGTGCCGACGGCACTTTCTCCATCCCGTCCATCGCGTCGGGAAAATACCTCCTGCGAATCATCACGCGCGACCTCGGTGCGAAGGAACTCGCGGTGGCGTTTGCTAATCCCGTCATCGAGGCAAAGGACGATGCGCCGGTCGCAGTAGAGATTCGCCCGCTGCCGACCGTGGACCTCGTGCTCGATGCACGCGTGCTGCGCGGAAATGTGGAGTTTCGCGATTTCGAGGTGCGTGTGTCGGGCACGCTGCCTGGACACAAAGCAGGCGATCCGGGGGCTTTCTGGACGAGGCAGGAAACGACGAAGCTCGCAGAAGGCAAACACACCATCGCGGTGCCAGCCGGTTTGAAGAATGCGACAGTGCGCGCGGATCGCATCTACATGCGCAAGGGCGACGACCCGGTGTTCATCTGGCGTCGCGAGGGCGTGGAGAAACGCGAGGTCGGGAACACGTTCGATCTCGGCGTCGCGGACAAGCCTCAGACCATAGGCCTCACCGCGCAGGATGCGGCGATGCTGGACATCTACATCACCAGCCCTGACGGCAAAAAACTGACAAACGTCAAACTCACCGGCAGCGCCGAGTGCGAAGCCTGGGGTAAACTCGCGCTGGACGAATGGAGTCAGTTGAATTTCCCAGACCACAGCAAAGGCGAGGCGCGTTTCCCGGCGTGCGAGCGAGTGACGTTCACCATCACGGCGGACGGTTGCGAGCCGTTGACGCAGGAACTCGGGATGATCAAGCCCGGCGAGAAAAAGGAAGTGCGGGTCGTAATGAAGACCGCCGCCGCAACGGGCGGCGGGTCGAGATAAAGCGCGTTCGTGTTGTCGCGGCCCGATCTTTCCAGCGAGTCGCTCACGAGTCGCGCGGCGGGATTTTCCAGCGACTCGGTGGCGTCGGGCGTGCGCAGGCGTTGGAGAATCTGGCTGTCGTAGAGGCCGTCGGTGCAGAGCAGGAAAATATCGCCCGGCTCGAAAGCGACGGTGCCGTCCTGCGCCAAAGCCGGATGCACCGCCCGCTTCCAACGACTCGCCGTAACCGGCGCGGCACTGGAACGACAAGTATTCCGCAGTGGCGCCAGACGGAGAAAAGTGTGAATTTTTCCCCCGTGTATGAAGGCTTCATCTCGACGGGGCTGGGCGAGGATTGGCGGGATCGTCGAACCGGTTCCCTGAACTTAAAAAACGCGGTGAAACACCGCAGCGACGGGAAGATCGCAGAGGTTCAGGAAGGAATGCGCCGCGTCCGGCTCATGGGTCAGGTCACCCCCGCACGGTCCACATTTCTCTCCGCAATTCCCTGATACTCCGCGTTCATCCCGCCTCTGCGGTGTTTGGTAGTACCCATTTGCCATCAAGATCGGATCGCATCGGAATCGCTGCGTGCGAGTGCCGCGGCAAAGTAGTCGGCGTGCGATGCACGTCTCGCCGCGCTCTTTCGAGCGCGGCTCTTGAAAGTTTCGTCGTGGGCCAGCGGTTACTTGGTGCTCGGCATGTAGCGGTAAAACACTTCGAGCATCAGGATGCAAAGCGTCGTGCGGTAACACGGGCCGGCGCCGTTGGGTTTCGGCTGCGGGCCATGCGCGCCTGGCGTTGGCGGCCAGCTTCCGTCGGGGCTTTGGTTGTCGGCGATTTCATCCTGAAACATCCGGTTCCATTTCGACCAAGCCGAGCCGCCAAACATCAGGCAAGCCTGCGTGTGATAGTACCACGCATAGAGGTCCGCTTCGGACTTGCCGCCTTTGTATTTTACTTCGGCTTTGCCGAGCAGGAAGGCGATGCCTTCCTTGACCACGCGGTCCTTGTCCTCCTTCCAGAAATAGGTGCAGAGCACGCCGACGCCGGTGAGGCTCAATCGGTTCTCCGCCTTGGTATAGCCGAAGCCACCTTCGTTCCCCTGCCAGCTTTTCAGGAATGGCATCGCTCGATCCAGCGCCTCATCGACGCCAGGAATCGCGAGCCCGGTCAGATGCGCGGCTTTGAGCGCCTGAATCTGCCAGCCAGCCACGGACAGATCGTTGCGCGGGCCTTTGGCGTATCCGTAATCCCAACCGCCAACTGGCGTCTGGCCATCGACGATGTAGCCGACCGCTTTTTTGAGCAGCGGTTCAAAGCGCTCGTCCTTGGTCATCGAGTAATACTCACCCATCGCGTAAGTCACGATGCCGTGTTCATAGACGCCGGCGTTGCCGCCAAATCCGTCTTTCGTCAGCGACATCCGCCCGTCAAATTCCTGGCCGCGCGCGAGCACCCAGTCGAGCGACCGCTTCACGGTCGGGCCGAATTCCGGCGACTCGGGGAGTTCGCCGTGGCCGAGAAAGGCGAGCAGCGCGAGTCCCGTCATGGCGGGTTTGAATTCGTCGCTCCACGAGCCATCCGGGTTTTGATGCTGCTTCAGCCAGCGGAGTCCGGCGACCACGGCCTTTTCGCTTTTTTCGGTGCCACCGGTTTTCATTGCCGCTTTCCGGCGCGCGGTCGCTCCATTCCGACCGGCGAATACACCGGAAATTGCGGGAGCCGGATTGCGCAACGCTGTGGCATTGATCTGCGCGACGAGTCCGGGCACTTTGGCGGTGGCTTGGACCAGTTCGATTCTTGCCGGTGTTACCGGGATGGTTGCCGTGATTGGGTTTTGGACTTGCGGCGATGCAATGGGTTCCTGACTTCGCAGCAATTCCTCATCGGAAGGAGTTGGGACGATTGGATTGGATTCGATGTTAGGCTCATCCGTTTTCACCAGTTCGCCGGGTGGCGAAAAATCTTCCGCTGGTGGCATGCGATGAAACAGGACCGCACCGCCGCCGATGATGACGATGACGACGTGCAGCAGCAGCGAGAAGGTGAGGAATCGCGACTGCGCGATTCTTTCCTGCAAGCGCGTGGAGAAGGGAGGCCGGTTTGGAGTTGGAGTCATGGGGAACGAGGATTCTCTGGAACATACGGATGCCGCATCGGGAATATTAGACCGCCGGGTGCCTGGGAGTGGACGCAAAAAAGAGCCGCGCCCTTTCGAGCGCGGCTCTTGAAAATTTAGGGTGTGCCAGCGGTTACTTGTTGCTCGGCATGTAGCGGTAAAATACTTCGAGCATCAGGATGCAAAGGGTGGTGCGGTAATAGGGTCCGGCACCGTCGGGCTTGGGCTGAGGGCCGTGCGCGCCGGCAGTGGGTGGCCAGCTTCCGTCGGGGCTTTGGTTGTCGGCGATTTCATCCTGAAACATCCGGTTCCATTTCGACCACGCTGAACCGCCAAACATCAGGCAAGCCTGCGTGTGATAGTACCACGCGTACAAATCGGCAGGAGACTTGCCGCCTTTGTATTTCACTTCGGCTTTGCCGAGGATGAAGTCGATGCCCGCCTTCACGGACCGATCCTTCGATTCTTTCCAAAAATAGGTGCAGAGCACGCCGACGCCAGTGAGGCTCAATTTGTTTTCCGCCTTGGTGTAGCCAAATCCGCCCTCGTCGCCTTGCATGCTCTTGAGGTATGGCATCGCCTTGTCCAAAGCCTCGTCCACGCCGGGCAGGCCGAGGCCAGTCAGGTGCGCGGCTTTCAGCGCCTGAATCTGCCAGCCAGCCACGGAAAGATCGTTTCGCGGCCCCTTCGCAAATCCATAGTCCCACCCGCCGGCAGGATTTTGCCCGTTGACGATGTGACCGATGGCCATTTTCAGCAGCTCGGTGAAACGTTCGTCCTTGGTCATCGAATAGTATTCGCCGATCGCATAGGTCAGAATTCCATGCTCATAGACGCCGGCATTGCCGCCCCATCCGTCCTTGGTCAGCGACATCCGTCCCTGAAACTCCGTGCCGCGCTGCAGCACCCAGTCCAGCGCCTTCTTCACGGTGACCCCAAACTCGGGTGACTCGGGAAGTTCGCCGTGCCCTAGAAAACAAAGGAGGGCAAGGCCCGTCATCGCAGGCCGGTGCTCATTGCTCCATGAGCCGTCTGGACTCTGGTGATCCTTCAGCCAGCGCAGTCCGGCCATCACGGCCTTTTCGCTTTTGTCCTTTTGATTGTTCTTCATCTGCAGGGCACTCCGCATCGAGCCACCCATCCGTCCGCCCATCGTTCCCGGCAGCCCTTTTCCCACTGTCTTTGACAACGACTTGGTATCGGTCACCATTTTTGCATCCCCCGCGATGGCTTTTACCGGCATCGGAATACTGGCCATCTGGAAGCTAGAGTTGTTCGTCGTGTTGGTGACGATCGCGCTCACGGTCGGTGCCGCGACCGAGGGTGCTTCGGGTGTGAAACTCTGCTCTTGCGACACGTCGGGCGGTTGTTCCACCGGCGCTTGCACGCTGGCTTCCGCACTCATCAGGCCGTCGCCTTCGCTCGTGAAATCCGGCGCGTCGATGGTTTTGGTGAAAAGCACGACGCTGCCGCCGAGGACGATGATGACCACGTGCAGCAGCAGCGAAAACGTAAAGAAACGCGATTCCGCGATCCGTTCCTGCAGTTTTTGGGCAAAGGATTTTTGTTCGGGAGCGGCGTCCATATGAGTGATGTTTAATTAGTGCGTGGGAAAGCGGGTGTCAATGTTACCGAACCCGCCGTTGACGGTCGTTTTGGCGTCGGCACGATTGATTGATCATTGCGGATACGCACGGAGGCACCGCGATATTAGACGTTCAAAAAAGATGCCCGCGCGAATCACGGCAAGCCCTGCGCTTTTAAGACGCTCGGCGGCAATGGCGGTGCAGGCCGCGGCTCTTTCGCAAAACTATTCTGGATGATTGCCCATTCGCGCTCGCCAGCCGTGTAGATCAGCCAGAGCGCGATCGTTTTGATGAGGTGCGCGCAATTTCCCGCGTCGCTGATTTCCCATGATCCCGCCTGCGCGGTCGGGGCGCTCGCGCCGCTCGGGATGATGCCGGTTCGTTTCCAGATGCGGTGCCAGTAGTCGATCGAGCCGAGCGCGAGATTTTCCAGACGCTGCCGCACCCGCGCGGAGTTGCCGAGGAAATACACGGTCTGGGATTTGCCGTTGCAGCCGACGAAATAGCGACCGTGCTCGACGCCATTGATCCACTGCGACTGCCCCGGCGCGGCGGAGTAGGGGATGCGCGCTTCAGCGCACCAGCGCTCGCCCTCCGCGTGGGCGGAAACTGCTAGCAAAGCCGCTGCGCGATCGTTCGCGCCGGCGACTGAGCCATTCCGCTTGATCGTGATCTTGCCGGTGCGCACGTCCGGGGCCGCGGGCAGCGCATGTTGGAATGTCAGCACGACCTCCGGCTTTGCGGACTCCACGAAGATGTGCAAATTGCGCGGGTCGGCGAGCAGCCACACGTCGTCGCCGTTGGTGGCGGCGAGCTTCACGAAGTTGGCCTCGCGTTTCGCATCCGTCGGCGGCGGCTCGTCCACGATCGGCACGCGCGTTTCGGCGGCGGATTTTCCACGCACATTGCCGTCCCAGAGTTCCCCGTCCGCCTTCAGCTCCGGCAGGAGGCCCGCCGCCGTCCATGAAATCCCAAGCCCGCGCGCGCCGAAAAAATTGCGCGAAGCGCTGGCGTAAAAATCCAGCGCCCCGGTGCCCTCGACGAATGTCGGCGGTCGCTGGAGATCAAAAAACCAGACACCGTATTCGTAGCCCGGCGCGTCGAAAAACAGCTCCATCGCCGCCTGATAACCGTGGCACCGCGCAATCGCATACGCTGCAAACCCACGCGGAAATTCTCCGCTGATCTGCGCCGCCGCCGTGGCCTGCCGGTAAAGCCACGCGAGCCCGTCGTCGTACGGAGGGATGCCATTTCCCTTTTGCTGAAACATGCCCGTGTAATACGGATTCATCGCCTCCGGCGAAAAGTCCGGCAGTTTGTAGCGGAGAAACGGGTCCGCGCGACCGGCGGAAAAAGCCGCGCCGATTTCGAGCCCCTGGATCGCGCCGCACGCCGCCGTCCGCGCTTCGTTCAACGCCTTCAGCGCCGCGGCCACCTGCGGATCGTGCGTCGTCAGCCAGACATCGAGCAGCGCATCCGCGATGTCCTGCGCGAGATGATTCGACCCCGTGAAGTATCCGTCCGGCAGCGGCTGCCCCGTCTTCCGATCGAACCCGCCACCGTCATCCCAGCCGCGCGGCGCCCAGCCTTTCATCGGCGCGGACCACGGTCGTTTGTCTTCCGCGGTCGGCTCCATTTTCGGGAAAAGGCGGTCGCTGTTGAGCAGGAGATTTGTGTAAAACGGCACCTGATATTTCTGCACGCGATCGAGCCACCCACCGTCGGGATCGGCGCGGTGCGCGGTGATCATCGCGCTCATGAACCACGCGCCATCGTGCATCGAATCCAGCCCGAACTCCTGAATCTGCCGCCCGTCTTTCCAGAACTCGTAAGTCATCCCAAACGTCTTCCGCTGCGGGTCCGTGACGACGTGATTTTTATACACGAAGTCCGCAAGTTCGCGCATGAACGCGACCAGCTTCTCGCGCGGCCACGCATTCGCATCCGGCGCGGTCGGGGCCGTGTAGGGAGCGGGTTCGGCGAAAGCGGCGGACGCCAGCGCGATGAAGGCGATGGCGAGACGGGCACGCGTCATCAGGCCGCGCCGAAAAGCTCGTGCGAGAGCACGCTCAGACAGTAGATAGCCGCCGTCTCGGTCCGCAGGATGATCGGCCCGAGCGTGATCGGGCGGCAGCCTTCCGACTTCGCGAGATTGATTTCCGCAGGCGTGAAATCGCCCTCCGGCCCGACCAGGATGAGGACGCTCGCGGGCGGCGGGCCGTCGCGCTCGGCGAGCAGGGATTTCAGCGGCTTCGCGTCGGGCTGGAGCGAAGCGATGAGCATCAAATCGAAGTTCGGATTCGCTCCGAAAAATGTCTTCAGCGACACCGGCTTCTCCACGGCGGGAAGCCAGTTCTGCCCGCACTGCTTCGCCGCCTCCAGCACCACGCGCCGCCACTTTTGTTGCTTGGAAAGCGCCTCGTCTTCGTCGCACCGCACCACCGTCCGTTCCGACAGCAGCGGCACGATCCCGGACGCCCCGAGCTCCGTCGCCTTCTCCACGATCAACTCCATATTCTTCCCCTTCGGGATCGCCTGCCCGAGCACGATCCGGCAGCGCAGCGGCGCGCTCTTTGACTGCGCGATCTTTCGCACTTCCACCCGATTGCTTTTCGCCACCGTGATCTCCGCCGTCGCCTCATTTCCCTGCCCGTCGAAAATCACGATCTTCTCCCCCGCGTCCAGCCGCAACACCCCGATCGCATGGTGCGACTCGCCCATGTCGAGCGCGAGTCGTTCGGAGTTCCAGTTGGCAGGTGGGAGAAAAAAGCGGTGCATGGCGGAAGATGGCGGGTCACTCAACACTCCACTCTCAACACTCCACTACTTAAAAAACTCCTTCGCCTTGTCGAAAAAACTCCGGTGCATCGGCGAGTTGTCGTCGCCCATCAGCTCGGCGAATTCCTCCAGTTTTCGGCGCTGCTCGGAGTTCAGTTTCGTCGGCACTTCGACAAGCACGCGGACCATCAAGTCGCCGCGGGTGGTGGAATTCAACGTGGGAATGCCCTTGCTGCGCAGCTTGAAGACAGTCGCGCCCTGAGTCCCGGCGGGAATCTTGAGGTGCGCCTTGCCTTCGAGCGTGGGCACTTCGACTTCGCCGCCGAGCGAGGCGGTGGTGAAGGAGATCGGGATTTCGCAGAACAGCGCGTCGCCATCGCGCTCGAAAATCTCGTGTTCCTTGATGTGGATGACGACATAAAGATCGCCCGGCGGGCCGCCGCGGATGCCGGCCTCGCCGTTGCGCGAACTGCGCAGCCGCGAGCCGTCCTCGATTCCTGGCGGGATTTTCAGTTTGATCCGCGAGGTCAGCTCCGCGCGGCCTTCGCCGCCACATTTGCGGCACGGCCGCTCGATCACGGTGCCGGTGCCGCGGCAGCGTCCGCACGTTTGGGAGACTTGGAAAAATCCGCGCGAGCTGATGACCTGTCCGCGGCCGTTGCAGCCGGGGCAGGTGACGGCGCGCGAGCCCTGTTCCGCGCCGGTGCCTTCGCAGACCGCGCAGGCTTCGAGTTTGGAAACTTCGATCTCCTTGTCACACCCAAACGCCGCTTCCTCGAGGCCGATCTGCATGTCGTAGCGCAGGTCCGAGCCGCGCTGTTTTCCCTCGCGATCGGCGCGCGCGCCGCCGCCCTGGGCTCCGCCAAACACGCCGCCGAAGACCTCGCGGAAGATGTCGAAAGGATCGTGCATCCCACCCGCGGCGCCGCCGCGCGGTCCCGCATTTCCCTGCGCGAATGCGCCGTGGCCAAAGCGGTCGTAAGCGGCGCGTTTGTCCCCGTCGCTCAGGATGTCGTAGGCCTCGCCGAGTTCCTTGAATTTCTCCTCCGCCGTGTGGTCGCCCGGATTTTTGTCCGGGTGAAATTTCACCGCGAGCTTGCGGTAGGAGCGTTTGATTTCCTCGCCGTTGGAAGTCCGCGTGACTTCGAGGATTTCGTAATAATCGCGCTTGGTGGCCATCGGCGGGAATTGGGAATTAGGATTTAGGAATTAGGATTCTTCCGGACGCTGGCCGGTTACTCCGCGTTCCCCTTCGACACCGTGACCGTCGCGGGCCGCAGCAAGCGGTCGCGCAGTTTGTAGCCTTTGCGGAGCTGCCGCACGATCATGCCTTCCGGCACCTCCGCGCTGGCTTCCTGCGCGACGGCTTCGTGGAGATTGGGGTCAAAATTTTCGCCCTCCGCTTTCACCTCATCGACGCCGACGGCGGTCAGGAAGTCGTTGAGTTGTTTGGAAACCATGTTCATCCCGAGGAGGATCGGGGAATCCTTTGCGTCATTGCGCGCGGCGTTGAGCCCGAGTTCGAAGTTATCCAGGATCGGCAGCAGCTTTTCGAGGAAGCTGGCGTTGGCGTATTTCGAGGCGTCCTCCTTTTCGCGCGCGGCGCGTTTGCGGAAGTTTTCAAAGTCGGCCTGGGTGCGGAGCGCGAGGTCTTTGAAACGCACGATGTCGCCCTGCATTTGCGCGAGGAGCGATTCCTCGGAGGCGTCGTCGGGCGTTTCAGCGGGCTGCGTGTCGGGCGTTTCGTCGGTGTTTTGTTCAGTCATTTCTTGCGGATTGCGATCAAAGTGATGTCGTCGTTTTGCGGACGCGCGCCGACGAATGTCCAAAGGTCATCGGTCAGTCGCGTGATCATTGCGGCCGCGCCTTCCGGCGCACTGGCCTGGATGGATTTGATCACGTTCTCCATCCCAAATTCCTCCCCGTTTTTATCGAGCGCCTCGGTCACGCCATCCGTGTAAAGGATGAGGCAATCACCGGCATCAAGGGTCAGGGAAAAATCGCCCGTGACTCTATTAAACACGTCTCCGCTGTCAATGCCGACGGCCATGCCCGGCGGGTTGATTTTCGAAACCGTGCGATCGCTGGCGCGGTAGAAAAGCGGCGCGTCGTGCCCGGCGCGGCTGAGCGTCACGGTGGACGTGTGCTTGTCGAGAATCGCGTAGGCCATGCTGATGAACATGTCCTCCTTGATGTCGGGAAAAATCTGCGCGTTGACCTGATGCAACACGACCGACGGCGATATCTGCGCCGAGGCCAGACTGCGCAGGACGCTGCGGCACATCGCCATGATGAGCGAGGCGGGCACGCCCTTTCCCGAGACATCGGCGACGACGACGCCGAGATGCGAATCATCGACGGTGACGTAGTCGTAGTAGTCGCCGCTCACCTGCTTGGCCGGGATATTGATGCCGGCGATCTGGTAACCGGTGAATTCCGGCGAACTCGACGGAAGCAGGATGCGCTGGATTTCGTAGGCGACTTGCAAATCCTGATCGAGCCGCTTTTTCTCCGCCGCCTCCGCGGCGATGAAGACGTTGTACAGCGCGAACGCCGATTGTTCCGCGATGGCTTTGAACGCCTGAAATTCGCCAGCCGTAAACGTCCCGCCCGGCGCGCGGCGGGTGACGGCGAGCAGGCCGATCTTTTTTCCGTGATAAATCAATGGCGCAACTACGACGGTCGCGGGTTTCTCCGCGGGGCCGGTGCCTTTTCCAAAATTGAGCCGAACGTCGTCGCCGGCCAGCAGCGTCGGCTCGCCCGCAGTCCACACCGAGCCGAGCACGCCATCCCACGGCGCGATCGCGTGCAGCCGGAGATGGCGATTGAGCGTCTCGGCGGAGGCCGCAAATTTGGCCGGCACTTCAAACAGCGCCGGGCAGTTTTTCGAGATGAATGCGGGCCGGAGCTGGCCGCTTTTCTCATTCGCGATGTAAAGCGCGCCACCCTGCGCATCGAGGATGCGCATCGCCCCTTCGACGATCAGCCGGTGCAGATCATCCGAGCGCGCATCCTCCGAAAGCGCGGTGCCGAGTCCGTGCAGGAAATCGAACACGCGCGTCTCTTCGAGCTGGATTTTCGCCCGCGCCGCCTCCAGCGCATCAATCTGCGCGCGCTGCCTGCGATAGACGATGAAAAAGATGGCACCAAGCGCCGCCGCGAGACCCAGTGTGATGCCCGTCCACATTGACGATCAGCGCGTGTGATGCAGATCCTGCTTCAGGTAATCGAGCACATCCTTGAACTTCGCCTCATTCGCCGGGTTTGCCGCCACCACCGCCTCATGCGCTTCGATCATCGTCTCCGTGCGCGCCATTCTGCCTTCCTCGCTGGACGGCAGCGTTTGGTCCGCAGCGCCCGGTTCCGGCGTTTGATCCATGGTGAAAAACCGGTCCAAACCCAAGCCGCCGAGCAGATCGCGATTGCGCTCGTTCAAATTCACCAAGCAAAGCTGCCCCGAGCCGAGCTCGCGCAGCCGCAGGGACATTCCGGTCAAAGTTCCCATGAACGTCGAATCCATCACCGGGCACTGTTTCAAGTCGATGACGAACTGCCGGTAGCCCCGATTGGTCATTTCCTTGCTGAATTGCATCAGCCCCGTGCTGTTTGAAAACGAACCCTTCCCCTCGACGCGCACCCAAACAGTGCGATTCGAGACGCCGACGAGGATGGAAGGTGGAGCGATCACGGATGCTTATATTGATTCTCGCAAATTTAGATAACGCAACTTTGACGCCAAATCCCGGAAACTTGTTCAAGTCCTTGCGGATCGCTTTCGCGCTTTCCCATCGTCGAGGTCAGTTCCAGAGGAACGATTGATTGAGCCCCACGATCTTCCCGTTTTCGATCAGCAGCGCCCGCCACGCGGTCACCTTCCCCTCGTCCATGAAATCGTCGCCGATGATGTTGAATTCCGATTTGAATGAACCCTTTGCGGCCGGATACGTCCGCTCCCGTGCCTGCACATACGAGCCGAGATTTGCCTGCCGATATTCAAAGCGCATCGTGAGATCGGTCTTCCGCGAGGTGCGCCAGAAGAAGCTGAAATACTGGCCGTAGCGCTCGCGCCGATCGTTGCTGGTGATCGCGCCGAAAAACACCCGCTGGCGCTCGAAGGTGATCATCTCCTCCTGCGACACCACGGGTTTCGTGATCGCGGGATCGTTGAAGTAAATTTTGGTCTTCCGGAACTGGACGGAGTCGTCCAAGGCAAGCGGCAGGACCCGCGCCTTGTCGAGCAGCCGCGGCGGCGGCGCGCTCCATCCGGTCGCGGCAAATGCGAGCACCGCGAGCTGAAATAGGAACCTTTTCATTGCGCGGATAAATAATCGCCCGGCAGTTGGAGTGTCAAACAAAGCACTCCACAATCTGCCTACCGCACAAGACGCTCCGTTCGCCGCTGGAGCCGGTGGAAAGTTTCGGGCGCACTGATGTAGTGCGCCGCAAATTGTGAACAGCAGGCGTGCGGGCCTGTGGATGATGGGTGGATGCGAAACGCACCGAGAGTCGAATTTGAACGTGGAAGACAGAAAACCCGCCCCCAGCAAACTCCGCACTCCACATTCACCGCAAAGCCGCGAAATCCGCGGTTCCCGTTGCCGAATCTAGGATAAAATGTGGCGCACTGAACTATACTGCCCGGCGTCACAATTTGTGATTTCCGGGTTAGCGGTTCGGGGGTGTTTGAAGACAGCCATTTCAGCCAGACTGAAGGGCTGAGACATCCCAGCCCAGGGCAACGCCCTGGGTTTGGGAATCGAAAAGGCGAGCCCTGACAGGGCGGGACAGGGGCTTCGCGCAAGGATGGTCGCGCCGATTCAGGGCTTGGCCGTTTTCCGATCAATCCCCAGGGCGTTGCCCTGGGCTGGCTTGTTTCGGCTCTTCGAGCCTATGGACCGAGCTTACACGTAAGCCTTGAAAGTCAGCGCGACCTCCGACCTCAAAATTCACAATTTGTGATGACGGGCAGTATAGTTCGGGCGAATCACTGGCTTGTGTCAGCCTACGACGTTTCCAGCCGGTTGTTTGCGTCCGGCGATCCACAAGGCGAGGATGAAAAGCATGAGCAGCGTGATCCCGAGAGCGGCACCGAACGGCGGATTTCGTGCGGCCAGGAATTGATTTTGAATCACATTGCCAAGCATCGGCACCTGGCCGCCACCCATCAGTTCCGCGATGGCAAACATCGCGATCGAAGGCACGAACACGAGCAGCGCGCCAGCCACGATGCCCGGGCGCGTGAGCGGGATGACCACTTGCTGAAATGCCCGCACTGGCCCCGCGCCAAGATCGAAGGCAGCCTCCATCAGTGAGTTGTCCAGCTTCTCCACGCTGCCGTAGATCGGCAGGATCATGAACGGCAGATAGGAATAGACGAGGCCGATGATGACGGCATACGGCGTGTAGAGCAGCGACCAGGGTTCGCTAATCACGCGCACATACATGAGCAACCCATTCATCATGCCTTCATCGGCGAGAATGTTCACCCACGCATAAGTGCGGATCAGGAAGCTCGTCCAGAATGGCACCATGATGAGGATGAGCAGACGATTGCGGCGGGCCTCATCGGCGCGACCGATGTAGTAGGCCACCGGGAATCCGATGAGGATGCAGAGTGCTGTGGTCAGCCCCGCGTAACCCAGCGAACGACCGAAGATTTTCAGGTAACCTTCCGTCGGATCGAAGATGCGCCGGTAGTGCTCCGTGGTGAATGCATACCGCACCATCTCGCCCTCGCCCGGCTCGCAAAACGAATACACCGCGAGGATGCCTGTCGGCACGATGACGAAGGCGAGCAGCCACAGGACCATCGGCGAAAGCAGCAGCCATCCGCGCCAGCCGGGCGAACGCTGGTGTCCCTTGTTGACGGGAGTAGTGACGATGGCTGCGGCCATTTGCGCGCCGCTATTTGTTCTTCAGATCGGTCACCAGCTTGTCGATCTGCTGGGAGGTTTCCACCGGGATCGCGCGGAAGATTTCCAGCTTCGCATCCGCAGGTGGATTGCTCGCGGGGATCGCCAGTTCGTCCTTCGTCATCAGCTTCCGAGCTTCGGCGTTCACGGTGATGTAGGGGAACTCCTTCCACACTTCATAAGCGACCTTTGGATCGAGCACGTAGTCGATGAATTTTTCCGCCAGCTCCTTGTTCTTCGCACCCTTCGGCACGGCGAGGTTGTCGATGAAAAGATGCGCACCCTCCTTTGGCAGGACGTAGGAAAACTTCTTGTTCTTCTTGTAAAGGATCGAGGCCTCGCCACTCCACACGATGCCGACATCCACGCTGCCATTCAGCAGCGGTGTCTTCGGTGAATCCGAGTCATACACCTTCACCAGCGGCAGCCACTTCGCGAGCACTTCCTTCGACTTCGCGAGGCTGTCCGGGTTGATTTCATTGATTGGCATTCCCAGTGAATTCAGCGCCCAGGAAACCGCCTCCCGCGCATCCGCCAGCACCACGATGCGTTTCTTGAGCGCATCCGTGAAAACATCGCCGTATCCCGTGATCGGCGTCTTTACCTTTTGCGAGTTGAACACGATCCCCACCGTGCCTGCCATCCATGGCACCGAATACTTATTCTCCGGGTCGTGAGCTTGCTTGAGGAATTTGGGATCGAGGTTCTTGAGATTCTGCAAGCCGGCCGTGTTCAGTTCTTCAAGACCACCGCTCTTTACCAATTCCTCCACGACATATTCAGAAGGCTGGATGAGGTCATACTTCGAGCCACCGGTCTGGAGCTTCGCGAGCATCTCTTCATTCGAGGCATAGTTCTCGACATTGACCTTCACCTTGTGCTGCCTGGAAAAGCCATCGATCACCGACTGCGGAATGTATTCCGACCAGCAGTAGATGTTCAGCGAAGGTTTTTTCTGCGCGTGAACGGTCATCGGTTGAAAGACGACCGCGGCGGAGACTGCGGCAACGACGGAGAGGAAACGGCGTGTTTTCATGTTAGCGGATGATTACGTGAGCAGGGTTCTCAATGCAAGTACCCCTCCAACACCGATCGCGACGGGTATTGCACGCTCGATCTGGACTACAAACGCTTCGCCAAAATCCTCCGCGAGGCCGGCTACACAGGGTGCGTCTCGCTGGTGATGGAAGGCATGGAAAAATCTGCGCCTGGCCCTGGATCGTCGATCGCAACTTGAACGCGCATTAGCCTAAAACGCCGCGCTCGATCACGCGGCTTTCCATTCGCTCCGCGCCGAGGCTGGCGGCGATGTTTTTGGACATGGTGGTTTGGTCGAGTTTCAGGCTGCACGAGAAGACATCGACGGCGGCGTATGCGTGCTCTGGCCAAGTGTGGATGGCGACGTGCGATTCGGCGATGACGATGACGCCGCTGACGCCGTGCGGGCTGAAGTTGTGGAAGACTTCGGTGACGATCGTGGCTCCGGCGGCGCGAACGGCTTCGAGCAGGAGCGGGCGGAGGGCGTCGGTGTTCGCGAGGAGCGCCGCGTTGCAGCCGTGGAGTTCGAGCAGGGTGTGGCGGGCAAGCGGGATCATGCGGTGAGGAGGGCGGCGGCGGCTTGGGCACCGCGGGTGCAGGCTTCTTCGAAAATGGAAATGCCGCTCATGTCGGAGTGCGCAAAGTAGATCGGGCCGTGCGGTGCAGCCATTTGCTCGCGCGAATTTCCCCAGATGAAACCGGGCGCGGGGCGGATCATGCCGTGACCCCAGAGCCACACGTCGAGGTGGCGAATGTGCTGTGTGATGTCGCGATGGGCGCGTTGGAGATCGGCGAGGATGAGGGCGCACCATTCGTCGTAAGTGCGCGCGAGGGCGCGTTCGCGGGCGGTGCGCGGCGGCTCGCGATCGAGCGGCCAGTAGTGCGTGAGCACGGTTTCGCGCGGGACGCTGCGCAGACTCTGATGCGTGGCGACGATGTAGCCGAGCGAGTCGCTGTGCTCGATGACGTTGTCCCACGCGAGCGGGACGCCGGTGCCGCCGGGGAGCGCATTGAGCGTGATGTTCGCGACCATCCACGGGGAATATTCTACGTTCACCGGCGCGAGGCCGCGCACGATGCGCTGCGCGATGAAACGCGGCGCGGCGCAGATCGCGGCGGGCGCTTCGAGGCGGACGGATTCGTTTTTGGAAATGTCGAAGTAATCCACGCGGACGCCGCCGTCGTGCGGCTCGACATTCCACACGATGCACCCGCTGCGAATCTTGTCCTGAAGCGGGTTGGCGAGTTTGTGGACGAGCCAGCCGTTGCCCTCGGGCCAGGTGAGCACGGCCTCGTGTTCGGCGTTCGCGGCGCGGCCATCGCGCGCGGCAAAGTAGTGTACGCCAGCCCACGCGGACGTGTGCTCGATGCCTGCGCCGTAGTCGTCGCGGCAGGAGTAATCGACGTACCAGCGCAGCGGCGCGGAGGTCCAGCCGCGTGCATCCATGAAGGCGCGCATCGTTTGCGCGTCGAGCGCGGTGAACTCGGGATCGCGCGAACTGAGGTCGAGCGGGATCGTGAAGGCGCGGCGTCCGTCGCTGCCTTTCGCGGTGCGCCACGTTTCCATCTGCGCGAAAAATTCTTCGTATTGCCGACGGTCATCGGCGGTCAGGCCAATTTGCGGGATGAGTCCGTCCTGCCAGCGCCCGTGCGTGAAGAGGCGCTCCATCGGATCGGCACAGAGCATCGTCTCGTCGTAGATGGGAAGGCCGTCGCGCCAGCCGGTGATCGCGCCAAATTCCTCCAGCAGCGCGAGGACTTCGGTGCATTCGGCGTTTGGGAGTGGAACGTAATGCGCGCCCCACGGATAGGCGGAGATGACGTTTTCGCCAGAGGTGGAGTTGCCGCCAGGCGAGGATTCGAGTTCGAGGATGAGGAAATTGCGGGCGCTTTTTTGCAGGCGATGCGCGGCGGTGAGGCCGGCGATTCCGCCGCCGATGATGACGGCGTCCGTGCGTTCGGTGCGCGTGGGAGCGGGGAATTTTCCATCGCGGAGACGGTGGCCGGTGGCGTGCGCTGCCCCAATGATTCCGCCGGTCCAGCGCGCCGTCCGCTTGCAACCGGAGGCGAGCGCGGCTCCTGCAATAGTCGAAATGAATTGGCGTCGGCGCATCTTCATCTCAATGCACGAAATTCGCCCACTCAGCCTCGAAGTAGCGGACGAGCACCTGGTTGTTCAGGCGGTTCACTTCCACGGGAACGGCGGACATGTCGGGCGGGAAGTCGAAGAGCTGCGGGAGATTTTCCCGCGTTACGAAACGCAGGCCTTCCGGCAGTTGCGGCTGAGTTCCCAAGGCCGCGGACGATGCGAGGATGAAGCCCCATTCGCCGAAGCTCGGGACGTAGGCGTGATAGGGCGCGGTGACGAAACCGACGGCGCGCAACGTGGCGTCGATCGACCAAAACGAGCGGCGCGCGACGTAGGGCGAAGTGCATTGCACGGCATAGACGCCGTCGGGATTCAGCGCGCCGCGGACGCGCTCGAAGAAGGCGGTGGTGTAAAGTTTGCCGATCGAGAAATTCGAGGGATCGGGGAAGTCGGCGACGATGAGATCGAAGCACTCGCGGTTGGCTTTCATCCAGATGAAGGCGTCGGCATTCACGATGGAGACGCGCGGATCGGTGAGCGCGCCGGCGTTGAGTGGTGTGAGCAGTTCCTGCGTGGAAAAGAGGCGCGTCATCGCGGGGTCGAGATCGACGAGGGTGACGCTTTCGATGTGCGGGTAGCGGAGGATTTCGCGCACGGCGAGGCCATCGCCACCACCGAGCACGAGCACGCGTCGCGCGTGCGGCAGGCGCGAGAGCGCGGGATGAACGAGGGCCTCGTGGTAGCGGTATTCATCGCGCGAGCTGAACTGCAAATTGCCATTCAGATGGAGCCGCAGATCGTCGCCGCTGCGCGTGAGCACGATGCGCTGATAAGGCGTGGATTTCGCGAAGATGACGCGGTCGGTGAACGCGGCGGTTTCCGACCAGTCGGTGAATTTTTCCGCAAAAATAAAACCCGCGCACAGCACGGCGAACACGGAGAGGCCACCGGTTGCGAGCGTCCACACGCGCGGGAGGTCGCGGCGCAGCATCCAGAGCGCGGCGAGGCCGACGAGGCAGTTCAAAATTCCAAAGAGAAAACACGAACGCACGAGGCCGAGATGCGGCACGAGCAGCAGTGGAAAAAGCAGCGAGCCGAGCAGCGCGCCGACGTAGTCGAGAGCGAGGACTTGCGCGACGAGATCCTTGAATTCCAGCCGGTCGCGCAGGATGCGGAGCAGCAGCGGGATTTCCAATCCGACGAGTGCGCCGACGATGAAAATGATGCCGTAGAGCGGGACGCGAAAGGATTCCACCAAACCGAACAGCGCGAACAACACGGCGGCGGTCGAGCCGCCGATGAGCGCGATGATGAATTCCACGCGGATGAAAACGAGGAGCACGTTTCGCTCGATGAATTTCGAGAACCACGACCCGACGCCCATCGCGAAAAGATACACGCCGATGATCGTGGAGAATTGCGTAACCGAATCGCCGAGCAGATAGCTCGCGAGCGTGCCGGCGGTCAGCTCATAGACGAGCCCGCAGGTCGCGATCGTGAAGACGCTCGCGAGAAAAAGGAGGCGGGCCGACCTCGTGAACACGCGGCTAGTGAATCGCCGCGGCAATGATGATGCAGACGCCGAGCGCGGCGCAGCCGACGACGATGGCGAGCGCGAGGTTCTTTTCCTCCACGAGCTGTTTCCAGAGGTCGTACGGCGTGAGTTTATCGACGACGATGAAGCCGACGACGAAGATGACGATGCCGATGAGGGCGTAGATGACGGAGTTGGCGATGACGAGTGGGTTCATGGTTTATTTGTGGTTGAGGCCGGAGCCGGGCGGGCCGGAGCGGGCGTGGAAGAGGCTGAGCAGTGGGTTTAGGCCGCGCGTGTGGGCGGTCATCATCCAGACGCAGGCGGCGGCGGTGAGCGCGAGGTAGATGGGATGTTTCATGGTGAAAAAGATCAGTCGGTGGAGGCGTGATCGCTTTGTGCCCAGCGCGATAGCTCGAAGCGGATGCGACGATAGAAAACCCACGCGGGATAGGCGATGATGAAGAGGAGGGTGAGCAGGAAATTGATGGTGAAAAGTCCGCCGCGCCGGACTTCGACATCGTAGGACATCGCGGAAATCTGCGGGTCGGCCTCGGCTTCGAGCGTCAGGAAATAGCGGCCCGCGGGCACGGCGGGGATGCGCACGTTTTCAGTCTGGTTGCCCTCGGTCCAGCGTTCGCCTTCGTCGATTCCCGCGTAATATTCCACCTCGACTCCGCCCTCGAAAGTCTGGCCCGTGTCGGCGTTCACGAGATCGAAGCCGATGCCGAGCCACGCGTTTTGCACGGGCGCGTGCAGCTCGATGGTGACGGGCTGCGAGCGGCCGGTGAGCTGAAATTCCTTCATCACTTTCGTCCGCGACGGATCGGATTCCACGGACGCCGACTCAGCGGCGCGCTGGTATGGGAATTCCTCCGAGGCGACGGTTTTCATCGGCGTGATTCCGCGGAAGAAAAAATGCGCGACGAACGCGAAGACGATGAGCCAGAGCGCCCGCCATTTCAGCGTCTGCCAGCGTTCGGCGTATTTGTTTGGTTGATTGAGATAGATGCCATCGGGCTTCGGCGCGCGCTCGAACGCAAAGGCGGTGGCGATTTCCTTCGCGTCCAAATAGACGCCAGTGGACCACGTGATTTCGCGCAGGCCGGGATATTTTTCCGACGACACGATGAAAGGCGGCGCGACGAAATCGTTGAGCAGCGATTGCTCGCCGCGCCCGACTTTCCAATAGAACTCGCCGAGCACCGCCGTCACGCGCGTGTCCGCTTTGGCGAAATGTTTGAAGGTGCGTCCGCCGCGCAGCGTGACACGGTGCCGGTCTTCTTTCGGGATTTCGAGCAGTCGGTCGATGAGGCTCCAGTGGCCATTGTAGGTGACGAGCCAGCGGAAGCCGCGCCACGGATTGAAGAGCAGATATTCGCTCCACATTGCGTATTTGTCGGCGCGGTGGATGAGGCCGATGCACTCGAATTCCTCGCCGCGAATTTTCCCGCGCTGGCCGATCGGGATGAGCGGGCGGATGGCGCGCACTTTTTCATCGGCCTGCTGGATGATGCCCAGGTTCGGATTTGCCGTGTCGATGACCGAGCCGCACGAGCCGCAGACCGCGGCCATCGTGAGCCCGCTCGCGCGCAAATTTACTGCCGCGCCGCAGACGGGGCAACCGAGCGCGTTCGTGGCGTGGCGCGTTTGCGCGACCGCGCCATCCCAGCCGGGCACGGGGCGGAGATTGGTAAATTGGAGCGACTCCGCCGTGGCGTATGCGCCGGCGAAAAGCTCGGGTGGATCGCCGAGCGGATAGTCGATCGTCGCGAACGAACCATCCTCCGCCATGAGATCGACGCTCTGCCGCGTGAGCCCCGGCGGCGCGGCGAATGGCAGCGCGCCTTCGCCCGCCAGACACACCACGGATTTTACGTCGATCACTTGATACGCATGATCCGCGAACTGCATCTTCGCACCCGGCGGAGCCTGCTCGATCGCGGGCAGTTTGTCCTTCGAGTCGGTCGGAAAGCTGATCGCGAAAAACCCCTGCGTTTCCGCGACCCAGCCGGTGCGTTTGTCCGCAAATTCCGCGAACCATTCCGTCCAACTCCCGCCGTCGTACTCGACGCGGATGCGCCCGATCAGCTCAAACGCGACGCCATTCCAAACCCCATGCGAACCAATCTGGAGCGGGCTGAGATCCGGCGGCAGCGCCGCCATTTCGCCTATCCGCTCCACGCTCGCCCCGCGCACCACGACCATCGAATGGCAATGACCGCACACCGCAAAAACGGCGATGCTCGATCCGAAAGGGACAGGCGCTCCGCATTGCGGGCAATCGTAAAGTCGGGCGGACACGACCCGTTCAACTACCATCCCGCCGCGTGACCGCAAAGGCGGAAACGGTGTGGCGTGGAAGAACGGGTGTGATTGTAAGTGGAACCAGCGCGCGGCGCTTGTCCAGGGAGCAGGAAGGTTTTTACCAACTCACCCTCACCGCAAAAGATCATGACTCGGAAGCGCGTGAACCCTTCACCAAGGCCTCTTGAAGCCGGACGGCTTCGGTGGGGAAGAGGCGTCAGCCCTTTAGCGGTTGCGGCGTTTTACGGTTTCTGAAATCAAGACTAACACAATCGTGGCAAGGATGAAGATGGCTGAGACGGCGTTGAGCGAAGGATCGAGGCCTTTTTTTGCCCGGCCATACATCACCACTGGCAGCGGCTGTGCGTCGGGTCCATAGACGAAGATGGAGATGATGATTTCATCGAGCGACAAGGCGAATGCCATCAGCGCGCCGGAGATGATGGCGGGCATCATGTAGGGGACCATGACTTTGAAAAAAGCCGTGAGCGGCGGCGCACCGAGATCCATCGCGGCCTCTTCCAGCGAAGGATCGACGCCCGAAAGCCGCGCCTGCACGGCGATGAGCACGAAGGGAAAACAGAACGTGATATGCGCGAGGATGACGGTCGTGTAGCCGGTCTCGATGTCGAGATTCGCAAACCACTCCGGCGCATTTGGCAGTGCCTGCAATCCGTTCAGCCAATTGATCACGATGCGAAAGAGCACCAGCAGGCTGACACCCATCAAAATCTCTGGCACCGCCATCGGGATGAAGATCAGCGTATTCAGCCAGCGCAGCGCGGGAAACTTGTAGCGGTAAAGCAGCCACGCGCCGGTGACCCCGAGCACCAGGGAGAAAACCGTGCTGATCAGCGCGATGATGACGCTGTTTTTCAGCGCCGACATCAACACCGAATCGGCGAGCATCTTGCGATACCAGTCCAGCGTGAAGCCCTGCCAGGCGATGCCGTATTCCGCCTGATTGAACGAATAAACGATCAACAGAACGATCGGCGCGTAAAGGAACAGAATCACCACCGCCGACCAGCCGCCGAAGAGCATGTTCACAAACGGCATTCCCGATGGGATTCGGAAAAGTGGGCGCGATGCGTGATTCATTCCTGAAGTTTTTGTAGCCGCACCTAGCGCCGGGGGGAAGGGGATTTGTGCGGTTCGTCAGCTCGGGGGTTTGATTGAATGTGGTGCATGGGGCGGCAATAAGGGCTGGATGAAAGAGGCGTCCCAGTGCCACGCGAGAGTGAGTCGGAGCGAGTGAATGACGCGATGAACCGCGGAAGAAAGATGAGCGCAGAGAAAAATCTGAGGGAGCCCGGTGTCTTGCATTTGAAGCAACAACTCCAATTCTTCTACCATCCATCTTTCACCATGAAATCCATCTGCCACCTGCTCGCCGCGCTGCTGTGCGGCCACACCCTCGCCGCCGAACCTGCGCCGGCCATCCCGCGCCAGACGCGCAAAGTGCCGCTCTATTTTTCTCTGGCCTACCAGCCCGGCCGGAGCGGAGCGGAGTTCCATCCGAGCGCGGATTGGCTGCGCGAAAATGGGCGTGACCCCGGCATGGCGCGTGGCGTCGAGTTCTCCGGCGTTCACGACTTCGACCTGGAGATGTTCGCCCTGCTCGTCAAACTCTGGGGCGTGGCACCGACGCGATGAATACTTCCTACGATGCCGTTGTCATCGGCAGCGGGCACAATGGACTCGTGGCCGCGGCGTATCTCGCGCTGGCGGGTCGCTCGGTGCTGGTGCTGGAGAAGAACGGGAGCTTCGGCGGAGCCACCGCGTCGCAGCGCGTCTTTCCCGACTACGACGCGCTGCTCTCGCGCTATTCCTATCTCGTATCGCTGTTCCCGGAGCGCATCACACGCGAACTGGGACTCGACTTCCAGACGCGGCGGCGGCGCACGGCTTCCTTCACGCCCTACACAGACGGCGCGGGCCGCCCGCAGGCGTTGATTCTTTCCAACGAAGACGAAAGCCGCTCGCGCGAATCCATGCGGCGCATGACGGGCGGCGATGCGGCGTGGGCGCGCTATCAACAACTGCTCTCGCTGGAGACCTCCATTGCGAAGCTGGTGTGGCTCACGCTGCTGGAGCCGCTGCGGTCGCGCGCGTGGTTCGAATCGCAACTCCGCACGGACGAGCAGAAGACCGCGTGGCGGTTCTTTGTCGAGCGTCCGCTCGGCGAGGCCATCGAGCATTTCGCCGACCACGACGCGCTGCGCGGGCTGCTGATGACGGATGGAAAAATCGGCGTCTTCTCGCATCCGCACGACGCGAGCCTGCTACAAAACCGCTGCTTTCTCTACCACGTCATCGGCAACGAAACGGGCGAATGGCGCGTGCCCGTCGGCGGCATGAAAAGCCTCGTGGACACGCTGCTGCACCGCTGCCGCGCGCGCGGCGTGGACTTCCTCGCGGACGCTCCCGCGCAGCACATCGAGCAAGGCCCGCAGCGTCACCGCGTCACGTTCCAGTGCGGCGGACGCGAGCAATGCGTGGACGCGCGGCATGTGCTGGTGAACGCCGGGCCGGGCACGCTGGCCGCGCTGCTCGGCGAGGCGTGCGAGACGCGCGCGGAGGACGAAGGCTCGGTGGTGAAAATCAATCTGCTGCTCCGGCGGCTGCCGCGGCTGAAGGCTGCGGGCATCAGCGCATCTGAGGCATTCGCGGGGTCGTTTCATGTGGATGAAGGCTACGAGCAGATGCAGGAATCGTGGGCTGCCGCACGCGACGGGCACCTCCCCAATCCCGCTCCCGGCGAGACCTACTGCCACACGCTCACGGATGATTCCATCCTCTCGCCCGAGCTGCGTGAGCAGGGCTTTCACACGCTTACCCTTTTCGGACTCGACATGCCGTGGCGGCTCTTCACTGCCGACCACGATGCACGCCGCGACGAGATCGCGCGCCTTTATTTGGAGGGACTCGACCGCCTGTGCGATGAGCCGTTCGCCGACTGCATCGCGCGCGACCGCGACGGACGGCTCTGCATGGAAATCAAAACGCCGCAGGATTTGCAGCGCGAAATCGGGCTGGACCAAGGCAACATCTTTCACAACGCGCCGTCATGGTTCTGGGCCGACGACGAGGCGGAGGCCGGCACTTGGGGCGTGGAGACCCGGCATCCGCGCATCTACCGCGCTGGCTCCAGCGCCCTCCGCGGCGGTGCCGTGAGCGGCATCCCCGGACGCAATGCCGCCATGTGCGTGCTGCAAGAATCTTCTACCGCTCATCCTTTGCCATGAAGCCCATCCTCCATCTGCTCGCTGCGATGTTCTTTGTGCTGACGCCGCTGCGCGCCGCGCCGTTGAACATCCTGCTCTTCACGGCGGATGACATGAATTTCGATTCCAGCGGCGTCTATGGCGGCCCCATCAAAGACCTCACGCCGCACATTGACCGGCTGGCCGCGCAGGGCCTGCGCTTTGAGCGCGCCTACACCACTGTCGCGGTCTGCCAGCCATCGCGGCAGGTGATGTTCACCGGGCGCTATCCGCACCGCAGCGGCTCGATGGGATTTTTTCCGCTCCAGCCGCACGTGCGCACGCTGCAGCAGCAGTTGCATGACGCCGGCTATCTCATCTCGGCGTTCGGCAAAAATCCGCACCATCAGCCGGCGGAAAAATTCTGCGCGGATGTCGCGGACGACAGCATCGCCCGTCGCCCGACGCAACTCGCGGCAGCCACGCGCAAGTTGTTCAAGACCGCGCGCGAGCAGGGCCGCCCGTTTTTTCACAACGTCAACTGCTACGACCCGCACCGCCCGTTCATCGGCATGAAAGGCCCGGACGACCTCGCGGGCGGCGAAGAACCGAGCCGCCGCGCGACGCCGGAGGAAGTCACCCGCGTGCCCGGCTTTCTCGAAGACCTGCCCGACATCCGCCGCGAGCTCGCCGGCTACTACACGAATGTGCGCCGCCTCGACGACGCGCTCGGCGCGGTGCTCGCGGTGCTGGCGGAGGAGGGCTTCGCGGACAACACGCTCGTCGTTTTCTGGGCCGGCGACCACGGCATGTCGTTCCCATTC
>JANNWY010000103.1:0-5963 GCA_031409335.1 Chthoniobacteraceae bacterium
CCTCGATTCACTCCCCGTCAACAAGCAAGGAAACAGCGTATTCAACATCCTCGAGCCCGTCCCCGCAGACGAGCGGATCAAGCTCCTCGAAGGCATACACCAGCGCATCACCGATGGCAGAATCCGAGGCATAAGCTTTGACCACCTCTTCGCCAGCACCCTTTCCTATGATGCCACCGCCGCAAAGGAATGGCTCTCCAAGCTCCCCGAAGGCGGGGAAAAGAACTCCATCCGCCTCGTCACCTCCCTTTCCCTACTTGAGCGCGGAGAAAAGGAAGCCGCAAGCCAATGGCTGCGCGAAACCTTCGCAGCCTCCCCCGGGGAGGGAAAAGCTGTCTTCGTCGAAAACATCTTACGGCAAACAGTCAATAACAACCCCGATGGCGCCGCCTATCTCGCGAAATTTCTCCCTGAGGGAGTCGAATTCACCGTCAGCGAACTGGAGCACGCCGCCCGGTGTTCCTTTTACTCCGGAACTGGAGGACTCACCTCCATCGCCTCCATTCTTCGCAATCCCGCCGAACAAGCCCGCCTCATTGCAACGGCCCTGGAAAAAGGCTACCCCGACGGCAGCAACAGCGACGAATTCAAAGCCTCCGACTTCAAAATCCTCTCCCGCCGCATTGTAGCCATGGGCTTCACCGGCGAGAACGCCACCCTGGTCAACAACGCTCTCGATGCCGCGATGAACCCCAAGCCGGCGTCGGAGAGGTAGGAAGCGATGCGCGTGATTAACCCTAAAGACCGAGTTGAGAGTCCATGGTTGATTGTTGATAGTTCAGAATGAGGCGCTTGTGCCGGATCCTTGGACCACCCGGAGAATGAGGTAAAACCTCGACGTAAGGTCCTCTGGATTAACCATCGACTCTCAACTCTCAACTTCCCCTCTAGGTTAACGCGACCAAGGGCCTGCGGTAGGCGGCGCGGAGACCGTTCAGCGCCTGCTTCGCGGCCATGTCATCGCCGCGCGCCTGTCGCACGGGCGTCCTGCGGGTGGGGTGGACGTTCATGGTTTCACACCCGCGCCGTTCGCGATCACCTCGATGTCCTTGATCCACACACGGCCAGTTCCTTCGACGTTGAGGTTGAGCTTCAAGTGGTCCGCCTTCTCGCCCTTCTTGAGGAAGAACGGGATTTCAAACGTCGCCCAGTCGTTGCTGCCCGTGATGGTCTTGTCGAGGCCGCGCGAGAAGCTCTCGCCGAAGCCAGGCACACGGCACCACATCTCGAGAAAGGCGCGGCCCTTCACATCCTCCGATTTCATTTTCGCGCGGTAGGTGATCGTGCAGTCGTCGATGTCGGGCAGCGGCAGCTCGAACAGGCTCACGACCTGCGCCTCGGCGGCATCCACGCGCCACGCCTCGCCATCGAGCACGGCTAGCTTGGAGATCGGGGAATCCGTCGTCTTGAAAGCCCTGAGCACGGCGCTCCTCGGCGCGGGCGATGCGCGCCAGAACACGCTCACCACTTTGCCGATGACATCCGCGCGCGGCAGCTTCTCTTCGGGCCACCGGTTGCGCTGCACGATGAGCTGCTCCTTCTTCTCGCGCACCACGCGGCTCACCCAGGTTCGGTCGCCGTGCTTGTGCGCGACGATGTCGCCCGGCGCAAATTGTCGCGTGAGCTTCCAGACCAGCACGCGGCTGCCCGCAGGCAGCTCTGGCTCCATGGATGTGACCGGGATGACGTAAGCCTCCAGAACCCAGGCGCGGAGCGGGATCACGATCACGATCGCGATGATCACGGTGACGAGCGCTTTCTGCCACCATTTGCGGACCGGGAGCGAACGATCCAACTGACTGCCGCGATGCCGCCATTCGATCAAACTCGCGAAAGCCATGAACACGAAGAAAACGCTGCACACCGCCATGAACTCCAGCCCCGGCACGAAGCCGAGAAAACCAAGCAGCCCGATGAGCGAAAGCTTCAGCAACCGCTGACCCCACGGTGTGTGATAGCCCATCAAATGATAAAGCCGCTGCGGTGCCTCCGCGTGGGTTTGCGGGCGCGCGATCATGGTTTCCACGCCCGTCTGAAAATCTGCCGCCGTCTGCCAGCGCAGCTCAGGCTTGGTCTCTAACGCTCGCAAAACGATCTCGTCCAGGCGCACGTCGATTTGCACCTTGCGCGATGGCGGTTGGAGTTTGTCGGCGGGCAGTTCGCCGGTAAGCAATTCGTAGAGCACCACGCCGAGCGAGTAGATGTCCGCGCGGTGGTCGGTGACGCGATGCGCCTTCTGCTCGGGTGCCATGTATTGTGGCGTGCCGGCGGGCTGGCTTTCCGCGAGGCCGACATCCGCGCCCTCCGCGTGGAGCATCTTCGCGATGCCGAAATCGGCAATCTTTACCCGGCCGTCTTTGTCGAGCAGCAGATTCTCCGGCTTGATGTCGCGATGCACGATGCCGTGCTCGTGCGCAAACTGCAGTGCCTCGCACACGGGCGGCACCACCGCGAGCGCCTGCTCCGGCGTGAAGCGCCCGGCCTTCATCGCCTGCCGCAGGTTCACTCCATCGACGAACTCCATCAGCAGGAAGTAAAAGCCGCCCGCCTGCCCGAAATCATACACACCGACGATGTGCGGATGATTCAGCGCTGCGAGCGCGTGCGCTTCCTTTTCAAACCGCGCTGCGAACTGCGGATCGTTCGCGCGCTCCGGAGCGAGGAGCTTGAGCGCGACGAGGCGGTTCAGCGATTTCTGGCGCGCCTTGTAAACGACGCCCATGCCGCCGCGCCCGAGGCATTCGATGATTTCGAGTTGAGGGAAATGCGGCGTGAGTTCCTCCGGAGTCGGCGACGCCATCGTGGCGGTGGTGTGGCCGTCGCCGGTGAATGCCGTGTCGGCGCCGAAATTCAGCGCGGCGACACACCGGGGGCACAGGCCTTCCGGTGCCGCGGTGGCCACCGGTGCGCCGCAGTTTGCACACGTTCTGGAGGATGAAGTGGAGTCGCTCATGGTAGTGGAGTTTCAACCCTCATCATACGGACGCGCGCCGACCCGTTACCGACGTTGCGAAGATTTTTCATGCGCGGGCCAGCACCGACACCAGATGCCGCAGTTCCTCGTCCACGCCTTCCTGCTGCGCCACGGTGTGCGCGACTTCGTTGCGGAAGAGTTCGCGGAAACGTTTGCGCAGGCGATGCACCGCGACGCGGGCGGCCCCCGGCGATGCGCCGATGCCCGCAGCCATCTCGTCGTAGCGGAGTCCGTCCCGATGCGTGCTGAGCGCGATTTTCAGCACCTCGAAATCCTGCTCCCTCCCCGCCGCGCGGAACTCCTCCCGGAGCGCCTGCATGACCGTGGCGAGCACGGTCATCGCCCACTGCAACTCGAACGCTTCATCCGCCGGCAGGTGCGGCGCCTCCTGCGCGAAGCGGGTCTCGGCACCCGGGAAATCCCACGAGACCTGGGTGCATCCGCCACCGCGCTGCAATGCGGCGGCCTTGTCCCGTTCCTTGGCCAGAAAGCGTTTGAAAGCCATCTGGAGAAACGCGCGGAACGGCCCGAGTTCGCGCCGCACCGCCTGGAGATACTCCTTTTCCAAAAGCCGCGCGAAGAAGGCCTGGGTCGCATCCTCGGCATCGTGCGGCGAGTAACCGCGCCGCCGCGCATAGCCGTAGAGCGACGGCCAGTAGGTCCGGCACAAATGATCCAGCGCCGTCGCCGCATCGCCCGCGACTCCATCGCGCGCCGCGAGCACCACCGACCATCGGGTCGTGGCAAAGAGCGGCGTGCTTTCGGGGGTGGAGGAGGTCGGCATCAGCGGGCGGTGTCTCCAGTGACAATACGCACAGCGATGCGCGCGTTACAGCACGCGAGTCAAAGGGCGGTTATTTCCGCAAGTTTGCCCGCGCCTGCAAGTTTGCCCGCCTGCAAGTTTGCCTGTCCCTTCGAAAAGGAGCCCAACGAATAGGGCGGCGGAAGAGTTCCCTGGTTTGCATTTTTACTTATTGAACCCCTTGTGGTTCATGAATTCCCAGATGCGCCCCATCCAGGTATAGCTGCCCGTGCCCGGGGCGGCAGTCCTCTGGAAGCAGTGACCGCGTCCGACCAGCGTGTGGAGATCGGACTGGATTCCCATCCGGCAAAGTTGCTCCCAGCATTTCACCGAATTCATCGCCGCCCAACCGTCCGCGTCGCCGTGGATGAACAGCATCGGACAAGTCGCAAGGTCGAACGAGAACTCAGGGACGGGCCTCGCGTCGTCCTCGTTGCCGCCCTTCGCATTCGGGGATTGTGCGCCGTCCGTGAGCGCATACGCCGGATAGATCGCAACCGCCCACTGCACGTTGCAGGAAAGCTTATCAAGGTCGTCGATAGGCGAATAGGAACTGCGTTTCGAGCTGGTCGCACCCATAAGCGTCAGATGTCCACCGGCCGAGGAACCCATGATGCCGATGCGATCGGGATCGAGGCCCTTCGCCACCGCCTCGCTGCGGACGATCCGGACGGCGCGCTGCAGATCCTGCCAGGCCGTGGCGTGCTTGGCCAGGCCACCCTTCGGCTGCGGCGTGCGGTATTTCATCGTCACGACCGCCATCCCCTTTTCATTCAGGTAACGCCGTGCCGGCGCGACTTCGAACCCGTCCGGATTGTTGCCACTGTAGGCGCCGCCCGAGTAGATGATCTGGATCGCCTTGGTCTTGAGTTCCTTCGGTATGTGCCACTCGAGATAAGGCTGGCACTGGTTCGCCTGCACATCCGGCATTTTGCCTTCCGGCCAGACCGGCTCCTTGCTGGTTTCACCACGCGCAACGTCGTCCGGATAGCGGGTCATCAGATCGACTTCCGCACCGAGACTCCCGTCAAAATTCATCTGGCGGAGGAACTCGGCGACACGGTCAAGCCAGTGGTCGTAGGCGGTGCCGTCCTCGCCTTTTCCCGGGTCGCCCATGAACCCGTGGGGGCGGTCTGCGAAGAGATGGATCTCAGCCGGGATTTTCATCCTGCGGAGCTGGCGGTAGATCTGCGTGGAGCCGTTCGGAGAATAGATGTCCGCCCCGCCGTGGAAGAGCGCCATCGGACAAGTCTTCGCGTCAAACTTGAAGACGTCCGAGAGCTTTACGTCGACCGCATCGCCGTCGCGCGTGTTGGGGCCGGTGAGTCCGTCCGTGAGCGCGTAGGCGGTATAGATCGGCACCGCCCAGTTGACATGGCACGGAAGCTGGTCGAGTCCGTCGACCGGCCCATACGCCGGTGTGAGCGCGCTCGTCGCGAGCAGGACCGTCAGATGCGAGCCCGCGGAGAACCCGAACGCACCGATCTTCTCCGGGTCGAAGCCGCGCTTCTTTGCATCGTTGCGGACGAGACGGACGGCGCGTTGCCCGTCATCCCACGCACTCTGGTAGATCGGCAACCCTTGCGGACGCGGCGTACGGTAGGTGAGGCTCACGCAGACGAACCCGAGTTCGGTGAACTTCTTCGCGACCCGGTCAATCCACACCCCGTCGCAGCAATTCTGATAACCGCCGCCGGAAATGAGCAACATGCATCCGCCGTTTTTCGTCGCCGGCGCCTCGTACCAGTCGAGATACGGCATCGTATGTTCCGCCGCCTTGAATCCCGGCGCATTCACCTCCTGGGTGGTCGCCGCGATCTGCTGGGGCTGAAAATCAGGAATCTTTCCTTCCGGCCAGAGCGCAACCCGCTCCCCGGCGGCTGCCAGAACGGCGACCAGCAACCAAAAACCCAAAATTAATGTTTTTTTCATCGTATCGCTCCCTTTGATTTTTCCGCATCCGCCGCAACGTTGTGATCCACCTCTCCGCCGATCCTTATCGGCTTCACGAAGTTCTGCGTGGTATCAAATGATTCTGTCAACTGGAAGGGGCCAGTTTGTCGGCGACTGAGCAAAAGTGGATTTAATTGTCTGAGCAAAAGTGGACGGGCGGCTCCTGATGCTCAAGGTGGCTAAAGACGGTATTCCGCGAGGATGTCGGGCCACTGCGGGTCTTGGGGAGTGGGC
>JANNWY010000104.1:0-19725 GCA_031409335.1 Chthoniobacteraceae bacterium
GATGACCACATTGCCGCCGTTCAATTGCACGAGTAAATCCGTGATATTGATCCGCGAAGGCGAAAGCGTCGGCGTCCAGACGCGCGCGACAAACGAGCCGCCGGTCGAGGCGGCGTTGGAGATAGTGACATTGATCGCCGCCCGCGCCGTAAAGTTTCCGGTCTCGTCGGCCTCGTTCCCAAGCTGGAGAGACTGTGTGAAAACTCTTCCCCTTCCTGGGGCGCGGCGATAGGCTGCCGAGCCATGTCCTTTATCACTGGCATGGATCGCTCGCAGACACTGCTGTTGCCGGAAAGCCTGGAGGATTATGTGGGGGCGCAGCATCCGGTGCGCTTCCTCGATGCCTTTGTCGAAGGGCTCGATCTCAAGGCTTGCGGCTTTGGGCGCACCGAGCCGGCGCAGACCGGCCGGCCACCCTTCGCGCCGGGCGATCTTTTGAAGCTCTATCTCTGGGGCTACCTCAACAAGGTGCGCTCCAGCCGCCGGCTGGAGCTGGAGTGCGGGCGCAATCTGGAGGTGCTCTGGCTCTTGCGAAAGCTCCAGCCCGATTTCAAGACGATCGCCGATTTCCGCCGGGAGAACGCGGGTGCTTTCAAGAAGGTCTTCCGCCAGTTCAACCTGCTCTGCCGCGATCTGGGGCTCTTTGGCGGGGAGTTGGTGGCCATCGACGGGACGAAGCTCAAGGCGGTGAACAATGTGGCGCGCAACTTTACCCCGGAGAAGCTGCGCGCGTCGCTGGAGCGCATCGACGCACGGCTCTTGGAGTTCCTCGCCGCGCTGGATGCGGGCGACTCCGCGGAGCCGCCGCCCTCGGCTGCCGGGGCCGCGCCTGTGAGGGGTGGCTTGCAGGAGAAGATCGATGCCTTGCGCGCGCGCCAGCAGTGTTACCAGGAGGCGCTCGCGGCCATCGAGGAAAGCGGCGCGACGCAGGTCTCGCTGACCGATGCCGACAGCCGGCGGATGCGCAAAGTGGGTGTGGGTTACAACGGGCAGATCGCCGTCGATGCCAGGCACAAGCTCATCGCCGCGGCCGAGGTGGTCAATGAACCCACCGACCACGGACAGCTCGCGCCGATGGCTGCCGCCGCGAAGGAGGCGCTGGGTGTGGAGAAGCTCAAGGCGGTGGCCGACGGGGGCTACTACGACCACGGGCAGATCGCCGCGTGCGCCGGGATCGGCGTGGAAAGCTATGTCCCCCGGCCAAAGAAAGGCAGCGCCGAAGCGGGCGGACGCTTTGGCAAGGAGCAGTTTAGCTATGATGCCACCAGCGACACCTACCGCTGCCCCGAGGGCCACGCCCTTTCGCGGGAAACCGCATGGCTCAAGCGCGGCGAGCCGCACCTCGCCTATGCCAACCCTGAGGCCTGCCGGAGTTGCCCGCTCAAAGCGCAATGCACCACGGGTGACTACCGTCGCATCACCCGCTGGGAGGGCGAAGCCATCGTGGAAGCCATGCACGCGCGGGTGGCGGCCCATCCCGAGGTGATCGCGCAGCGCAAAGCGATCGTCGAGCACCCCTTTGGCAGCATCAAATTCTGGCAGGAGCAGCGAACCTTCATGATGTGCGGCCTGGAGAAAGTGCGCGGCGAATTCCACCTGAGCGCGCTGGCCTATAATATGAAGCGGGCGATCAACCTCGTGGGGATGGAGCGCCTGCTGGAAGCGGTGCGGCGGCTTGCGGTCGCGACGGCGCGGCTGCTCGAAGCCCTTTTGGAGGCATTGCACGCCCGATGGGATGCCGAAGAGGCCGAATGGCCGCTGGCCGCGTGAAAATCCCGCCGCGCCCCGCGCCCCGCTCCGATGCCTGCGAGTTTTCACACAGTCTCGCAACTTGGGAACGAGGAAAAGCCGAAGGCCCTGGACTGCGGTAATTCCTTCACCGCTTTTTGCCAAGCCTTTGGCGAACAATGCAGGGTGCCGCGTCTTCTCAAGAGCGGTGAAGGAATCACCGCAGTCCAGAGCCTTCGGCGTCCATTGGGCAGACTGTCGAATGAAAGTGCGCGGCAGCGGCTGGGCCTGCGCAGTCTCCATCTTTGATCGCTCCCTCAAAAAAACCGCGGCTAAAATAGCACTTGTCGAAACCGAGCGGATATGAATGCTCGACTGTGTCGTGCTGAGCGACTGAAACGTTTTGTGACAGAAACGTGCCCCAGTGAGTCTTCCGCCAGGAACGGGAACTTCATCTTCCGATCTGACGGTTTCGAGTCCGGTAGCCGAGAACGCATCTTCCTAAAAGTCAGTTGCCTCAAAATCACCCTATGAACTCCCTCCACTCCTCCCTGCGCGCTCCAGCGTGCCTGCGTCCATTCCACACGCTCATCCTGGCCCTCGCGGGTGCGGCGCTACTGTTCGGAATTTCACCCTCCCGTCTGTCCGCGGATTTGAGCGGTCTTCCACCGACGATCCATTTCACCCAGGGTCTGCAAGGGAAGCAGGTGTGCCTGCGCTGGGTGGCGCAACCGGGGGTGCAGTATGTCGTCCAGAAATCGGCAAGTTTAGCTGTGATGGGTTCGCCCGGCGGGTTCGCCACGGTGGCGCTGGTGACGGCGGAAAGTGCGGCCTGCCAGTGGGTGGACCCGGAAGCGGCCGCGACGAAAGCGTTTTACCGGATCGAGATCCCAGGGCCACAAGTCTTTGCGCTGGAGCCTGCGGTGATCTCGACGACGGGCGGTGACATTTTCGTGCGCGGTCAGTGCCTGCCTGCCGGGTCTTTCCTGGCGCTGGAGATACCGGGGCAAGCGCCGATTTTCGTCCCGCTCGTGCCGGTCGCAGGTCAACCGGGACTGTGGCGCGCGAGCGTTGGCGGAATCGCGGGCGGTGTCGTGGCCGGAATCGTCATCGCCGCGCGGGTGACGGATTCCGATGGCACGACGGTGGCGCTCGTGAATCAGACGATCGAGGTGACGGAGACGGGCTATGCCTCCGATGCGCCGCCGTGGCTGCCACCAGCGGCGCCAGTGCCCGTGGCGCAAAGCAATCCGATCCCGGGGATTGGAATTGTCGTCAAAAGGAATCCCAAGAAAAAATATGCCCATCGCGCGACCCCGGGCTCCGATGATGATTGCGATGACATGGACGACGACGCGTCGGGGCTCTGGCTCAGCAGGAAGGGATACCAATACTACATGGCACAATCGGACATGAGCAGTGCGAGAGCGCACATCAATCCGGCTTTCAAAGAAAATAGCAACTCAGGTTCGATGGTTTCCGCGATGGCGGCAGGGAATGGCGGGGAGGACGACGGCGATATCCCAATGAGTGACTCCGTGGCACGGAATTCTGGAATGGGTAGGGGAAAGGTATCCTTACAAGACTTCCACTTCGCAGTCCACAGAGGTCTGCCCGGCGAAGTTTCCGCCGAGCAATGCGACCTCGCATTGCCTTGTCCGGCGGGTCCGCCCTTGGAGTGGGTCCGCAGCTACCGCAGCAGGGCACCGGTCGCCTCCGGTCATGGCACGGGCTGGGATTTTTCCTATAACATTTACATCGAGCCCGTCCCGCTCGCGGCGGGAGTGAATGCGCCCGTCGTGCTGGTCCATGATGGCAGTGGGCGGACGGATAAGTTTGTCCGTCAAGGGGATGGGAGCTACCGCTGCAACGGCATGTTCCGCGAAGGGCGCTTTAACCCGGACACCTCCTTCACGCTGACCTTTGCGGACAAAGGGGCGTGGATTTTCTGCCGGCTGGTGGGCGCGCCGTGGTCGGGCCGCATCGGCAGCATCGCCGATCGCAATGGCGTGGCGCTGAACTTCACTTACAACAACGGCCAGCTCGCCACGGTGAGCGATGCCTTTGGCCACAGCCTGTCGGTGACGTGGGGTCCCACGGGGCAGATCAGCAGTGTCGCGGATTCCACCGGACGCTCGGTTTCCTACTCTTATTTCGGTGGCGAACCTGGCGGGAGCGCGGGCGACTTGAAATCCGTCTCCTGTCCGCAAGAGGGCGGCCTGCCTCCCGTGAGCGGCCCGACCACTTACACCTACACCAGTGGCTCTGCCGACGACCGGCTCAATCACAATCTCACCAGTGCCACGGACGGTGCGGGCCGGAATCTCGGAGCCTTCACTTACTCGTTATCTGCGAATCCAGCGGAACTGGAGTTCGATGCCGTGGCTTCCGTCCGCAAAGGCCAGGAACTCCTCGGCAATGTGAAGAACATCAAAATCCCTACCAGTGTCAGCGACGACGATCTTCAAGCTTACGTGATCTATGAAAACGATGAGCTGGGCCGCGTCACGGAGACGACCTGCGACCGGATGCACCGGCCCACTTCCGTCCGGGAATATACTGGCTTCGCCACGCCGGGCGCGCCCGTCACAGCGACGACGAATCGCCCCACCGGAAAGCTCCGCGCTGCCGACCCTGACTTTTACCAAACGACCTGCCTCTACAATGGCCAGCACCTGCCCACGCGAGTCACGATGCCGGATGGAGTGCAGGAGCGCACCACTTACGAATACGACCTGAAGCCCGCCTGCCCGCTGCGCGAGCGCGCCAATCCCCGCGTCTGCACGCTGGTGTCTCCAGCAGGCGAACAACGCACCATTTCCATGGAATATCTGCCGGGCTTCGGGTCGGCTGAGCCTGGGCTCAACGGACTTCCTCCCGGCGAACCCATCATTCGCCGCATCGGCCTGAACGGTCTGCCACCCGGCCAACCCGTCATCCGCGGCATCAGCCTTAACGGACTTCCTCCCGGTCAACCCGTCATGGGTGGCATCTGGGATGGCGGTGACGGCGACGGTGGCTGCACGGAGTCCGCGCGCGGGGTCGATCGCGATGGCAAGGACTGCACGAATCACGGCCATCACAAGCTGGGTGCGGCAAAGATAGGCCCGAAACAAAAGGCGTGGCTGTGCGCCAACTTCCGCGTCAGTCTGCGGACGTCCCTGGGCCAGCAGTTCTCCTGGGGCTACGACGCCTCGGGCAACCGCACGAGTAGCCGATCACCCATCGCCGGAGCGGGATGCGACATCGCTTACAACACTCTCGGCCAGGTCACCAGCGTGAGGACACTGAACGGCCCCGGCTCCACGTTCATCGACGAGTGCGTCTATGATGCCGACAGCGGTTTCTGCATAAGCTTCATCAGCGACAGCCCCGGCCTGCACCTCACCACTTCCTGCGCCCGCGATGCGCTGGGCCGGGTCACCAGCATTACCGATCCTCGCGGCTTCGACACGCTCTTTACCTACAATCCGCTCGACCAGTGTGTCACCGTGCAATCACCACCCGTCGGCAACGGTGCCGCCGCGCGCATCACCACCACCTACTTTTACGACGCCGGCGGGCTGCCTTCGGGCTGCGATATCGAGCATCGGGATGCCACCGGAGCCTTGGTCGCCGCCAATCCCGCCTACAGCACCCGCATCCTCCGCGAGAGCCCGAGCCGCCCGCGCCTCGTCTCCCGCGTGGCGGTGGAAAATCGCCCCGTCGCGCTTCCTGCCGGGAGCACAGACATCGCCTCCGTCGGCCTTGCGAACTTCGATGTTTGCGACTTTCTCTTCGATGCCGCCGGCCAGTGCATTCAGGAAAGCACACCCGCTGTCTGCCGCGCCCAGCCCACCGACTCCGTGACCAGTTACCAATACGACGAGCGCCGCCTGCTCCATCGCTGCATCGATGGCCAGCAGGGCGCTCCAGATGCCGTGACCACGACCACGGAATGCGATTACACGCCCGCGGGTGATCTCAGCCGCTGCGCCACGCTCGCAGCGTCAGGCGGATTGCCCGGAGCGGTGAATCCCACCGTCACGTTCACCTACGATGGTTTCCGCCGCTGCACCTTCAGCACGGATCCGATGGGAAATGTGGAGACATTTTCATATGACAACCAAGGTTATGTGACGTGCTCGCTCTTTGGAGAACTCGACGATCAACCCGGCTCGGGTGAAAATGTCCTCCTTTCCCGCGTGAAGGTGAAATTCCATTGGGATTGCTCAAGCGAGGAACGAAAGGCTAGACCAGCGGTCGGCCGCCCGATACTCCAAGGTATTACCAGCCGCTGGACTCCACTCGTTCCGAAACCGCACGATTCAGCCTTCTTCGACGTCTTCACCAAAGACGAAACCATGACCGTGGATCGCTTCACGGCCACCAGTTCCGCACAGGAAGTCACCACGGTGAATCGCTCACCGGCGGGATTCGTAATGAGTATTTCGACCAATGGCGACACGCTGGAGAGCAACACCTACGACACCGCCAGGCGTCTGCTCTCTTGCGCGAACGGCGCCTGTTCCGTGGCATACACGCTGGATGCGTGTGGCAATGTGCTTTCCCTTACTCGCACGGATTTCCCGAGCGGGGGCGGAAGTCCCGCAGTGAATCTGGTCCGGCTTGCGACTTACGACGCGCTTGGCCGGGCGGTGCAGATGTCGGAACGCGCCAATGTATCCGCCTATCAATACGACTCCCTCAGCCGCGAGACCTGCTTCCAGCCGCCAGTGGGAGCCCCCGTTTACAGCAACTACGATGGCACCGACGCCAGCGGACCCTACAGCGTCCAAACGCAGTGTGATGTCGATGGCAACGGATCGCCTGAAACGCTGGGTAGCTCCTACGCCCGCGCCTGCCCGAAGCGCTACAAGATCAAGATCGACATCGGCCCGCCGCGCCCACCCATCTTCGGCCGCTCGGTGACAAACTCAAACGGTCACACCACGACCTTCACGCTCGACTCCCGGGACCACTGTGTGCAGACGGATTTCCCGGATGGCACCCAGCAGTTTCGCCAGTTCGATAGCTTGGGACGCCTCGTGTCGGATTCCCGGCAGGACGGAGCGACCTTCATCAGCGAATACAATCTGAATGGCGCGGCAACGAGCATCTATACCGGTCCGTGCAGACCACCCTACCTATGCGATTACATCGCCGTGGCGGCAACCTCGCTCCACTACAATGGCCGCGGCGACTGCACCCGGCTCACCCAAGGCACCTCGGATGTTATCCGCAGCTTTGACTCCTGCGGAAATATGGTGAGCGAAAGCCAGAACGGGCACATCGTGCAGCACACCTACACGCACCGCGGACGCGCCAGCACCACTTACCCAAGCGGCGCGCGTTACAATGAAACCCGCAACGCGCAAGGCTTGCTCCTTTCGGTAGCCGCCGAGGGTGCGGCGGGGACGCCGGTTGCGGCGATCCAGTATCTAGGCTATCGCCCGGCCCAGGAGACGCGGGCCAATGGCGTCGTCACCAGCTACGGCTATCGCGGGATCAATGATCCACCGATACAGGGCACCGGACCGGATTTCTCCGTCGATGCCTGCGTCCAGAGTCTCGTCACCGGACCGACTGGCACCGTGCTCTCGCGCAGTTTCTTTAGCCGGGATGCGAATCAGCAATTGATCCGCCGTGAAACGATTTTCGGCGAGGGACCGAACACGTCCGCCCCATTGCGCCGGCAACTCATCACCCGCGATCGGCTGAACCGCCTCACCCGCATGGTCACTGGCGCGCGGCGCAACGCAGGCACCGCCATCGCGCTCGAATCCGACGTTACCTACACGCTGGATCTCGAAGGCCAGCGCCTTTCCGCCACCGGCGGATCCCATCCCGGGGCTTACTCTTCCAACGATCTGAATCCCCCCGGCGACCGTCAGATGAACCAATACTCATCGTGGCCCGGCGGACCGCTGGAGTGGGGTGACAATGGCAGCCTCACCCTGCTTTCGGACGGCACGACGGGCACGAAACACTTCGTCTATGACGCTTACTCCCGACTCGTGTCCGTGGTGGATCCGAATACAGGCGTTGCCCTGGCGAGTTACAGTTACGATGCCTGCGACCGCCTGGTTTCACGCACCATTCCGAACATCATCGCGGCCTTGCCGCCGGTGATCACGTTCTTCATCTATGATGGGGATGCCTGCATCCAGGAACTCAACGAACTCGGCGAGCCGCAAATGACGTTCGCCGCGATGGGCCTGTGCATCATCCCGATCAATGGCGATCCCATTTATCCGCATGGCAGCAGCGCCTTTTTAGCCCGGTCGATCAGGGCGGGCCACTATGCGGTGTCGAACTTTCACATCGAGGTCGATGGTGCCAGTGGCGGATACCTTTCGTCATTCCAGCCTCCATCCTATGAAGTGGAGGACGTTTCCCAATGCCTCACCACCGGCATCGGAGCGGTGCTCGAACGCTTTGATTTCGACGACGGCGGGCAGCCGATATTCCTGACCAGCGATGGCGTGGTCCGGCAAGGTGCCAGCAGTTCACTCAGCGGCTTTCGCTGGCTGGCACCTGAATGCATCTGGAGCCCCGAAAGCGGCCTCTTCAACTGCCCCGGCGGCACCTACAGCCCGGCCCTCGGGCAGGAGGTCTCCGCGAAGACCAAACCCAAGGAGCGCAAGAAAGAGTACGTCGGCCACGTGACGCTGATGAAGTAGGTTGCTTTCCGCGGCGCTGCCTGACCGGCTGCGAGGCACCTCAAAAACTCCCTTTTTGCAAACCAGTCAATGGTGCCGCAACCGAATCGGCGGATACCGCGTGCAGGCGAATCTGCATCTCCAGTCCGTGCGGCTCGCGATTGCGCGCGGTGACTGTGCCGCTGCACGAGTCGATGCACGTTTTCACGATGGCCAGACCGAGGCCGGTGCCGCCGGTGTCTCGCGCGCGTGAACTGTCCACGCGGTAAAAGGCGTCGAAAATTTTCGGCAGTTCTTCCTCGGGGACGCCGGGTCCGTGATCGGCGATGGAGATCGTCACGTCTTCGCCGTCGCGTGCGGCGCGCAGCTCGATGGGACCGCTCGCGGCAGCGTGGCGGATGGCATTGCGCAGCAGATTTGCGAGCGCGCGGATGAGCAGGTCGGGCTCGGCGGATACTGTTAGATCGTCGGCGATATCGACGATGATTTCCACGGCGTCGGTTTTCTCGCGGCGGATTGCTTCGCTGGCGATTTCGGCGAGGCGCACTTTGCGAAGCTGAATCGACGCGGCACCGAACGAGGCTTTTGAAAACGAGAGCAGTTCCCCGACCAGTCCGGCGATTTGCTCGGCCTTTTCCGACGCCGCGCGCACGTAGCTCATCTCATCCTGGGCGGCGCGCTGTTCGAGGATGCCGAGCGCCATTTGCAGGCGCGCGAGCGGCGAGCAGAGTTCGTGGGCGATGTCGCCGAGGAAACGCTTTTGCCCGCTCACCAGACCGTCGAGCCGCGCGGCCATTTGGTCGATGGATTCGCCGAGCGCGCCGAGTTCATCGTGGCGGCGGAGGTTCACGCGCACATCGAAGCGTCCGTCCGCGATTTTGCGCGTCGCGGTTTTCATCTGGCCGATCGTGCGGGTGATGCCGCGGACGAGCGGCAGCCAGAAAAGCAGCGAGAAAACGAGGATGCCGATGCCGAGCCAGAACCACGGCTTTGGATCGAACACCAGCCCGCCGGCGCTGATCGTGTCGGACTTCGCGACGAGGACGATCCGCACGGAATCGCCGATCATCGGATTTTCGAGCCGACCGCTCGCGAGCAGCCAGTATTGCGTCGGCGCGGTCGTGCGCATGAGCGCGCGCAGCGGCAGGCGCGGCCAGCGCGGTCGCTGGGCTTCCGTGGAGAATTCAGCCGGAAGAGGAGGTGCCGCGGCAGGTGGCTCGCCTGGTCTGCGGGGACGGATGGGAATCCGTGTGAGGATGCGCTCGCGCACCTCATCGGGCAGCGTGGTGATCTCACCGAGGAACGGCTTCGCATCATCATCGAACAACGCGAAACGAACGCGGTGCGCCTCGCTGTAGCGCCGCATCACGGCGTTCCAATCGTCCGGCGCGGTGATGGCCAGTTCACCCAGGATCAGATCGCGCACCGCCTCAATGCGTTCGCGCGCGCCGCTGGCGAAAAACCAATCGAGATCGAAGCGGAATTGGGCGTTGAACAGGATGACGAATACGGCGGCGACGGCGACGAGATTCAGGAAGAACCACGCGAGGATTTTGCCGTAGAGTGGAAGCCGAAGGCGCATCGCTCAGGATGATACGGCGAACCTTGGGTGCTGGATCTTGAACATCGATTCGATGTTCATTCCTGTTCCGCGTTCATTCCGCATCCGGGTTAATGAGCATGTATCCCACTGCCCGCACGGTGCGGATGAAGCGCGGATTTTTCGGATCGTCGCCGAGCTTCCGGCGCAGCGACCAGATGTGGACATCGATCGAGCGATCGAGGCCGTCATAACTGCGCTCCGCGATCGTCTCGATGAGTTGCTCGCGGCTCTTCACGCGACCCCGCGCACGGGCGAGGCTGGCGAGCAATTCAAACTCCAGCGCGGTGAGCGTGAGCGGCTGCTCGCCGAGGATGGCGACGCGTGCGTTCGGATTGATGCGCAGCGGGCCGACGACGATTTCCGCCTGCTCGCGATCGCCGTCGCCAGCCGCCGGGCGCGCTTTGCGACGGGTGACGGCGCGCAGCCGCGCGAGCAGTTCGCGTGAGGAAAATGTCTTCGGCAAGTAATCGTCCGCGCCCATTTCGAGACCGACGATTCGATCCGTCTCCTCGCCGCGCGAAGTGAGCATCAGGATCGGCACATCGGACGCCGCGCGGAGCCGCTTGAGCACTTCAAAGCCATCCATACCAGGCAGATTCACGTCGAGAATGACCGCGTGAAAATGCTCGCTTGTCGCGCGCTCGACGCCGTGCGGGCCTTCATGCTCGGCGAAGACTTCGTAGCCGATCGGTTCGAGGTAATCCTTGATCAGCGTGCAAAGTTCGCGGTCATCGTCGATCACCAGCACGCGCGTCGCGCCGCCGGAAGGCGGGCGCGGAATGGGATGAGAGGTGGAGAGGGACATGGGTGGTGGAAACTTCCAAGCTCCAAGCTCCAAGTTCCAAATAAATTTCAAAGCTCAGATTCCAAATTTCAAAGCACCCGTCCGCCGCGGGTTCCGCTTCCTTGAAATGTTCTTCATTTGCAGCCCTTGGAATTTATTTGGAATTTGGAATCTGGAGCTTGGAATTTGCCGCTTCGGCCATGCCGCAAACTTAACTCTCTCTTAACAATTCTCCGTTTCCGCCCAAATGAGCAATTAACAATGACCAAGTCTATTGAGAGTCGAACCAGCCGCGAAATCACGGTCGGTTCGCAAACAACAAAGGCCCCCGCGGCCGCAAAACAAAAAAACTGACATCATGAAAATGAAACTGACAATCCTCCTCAGCGCGGTCGCGCTGACAGCCTCCGCATTTCTCGCAACCGCGCAAGACAACCCGCCCGATCGTGGCAATCGCGGTGATCGCGGTGATCGCGGCGGCACGCCTGAAGAATGGCGCGCACGCATGTCCGAGCGCCTGAAGACTTCACTCAAAGTGACAGACGACGAATGGACCGTGCTGCAGCCGCTCATCGAAAAAGTGACCACCAAACAACGCGATGCCATGTCCGGCCGATTTGGCGGATTCGGCGGTCGCAGCAGCGGTGGATCTGGGGGTGATCGCGGATCGAGCAGCGGCGGCGGATCGGGCGGGGATCGGCCAGGCACGGCGGAAAGCCAGGCGCTCCGCGATGCGTTGGAAAAGGAAGGCACGGCCGCGACCGACATCGCGGCGAAGCTGGCTGCCGTGCGCGAGTTTCGCAAAAAGTCCGCAGCCGAACTGGCCGCGGTGCGCGCCGATCTCCAGAAAGTCGTCACCGCGCGTCAAGAGGCCGTCCTCTTCTCGATGGGCATTCTCGAATAGCCGTCCCGCGCTGGCACCATACGCCTTTCCGCTGCCATGGTTGCGTGCCAACGGCACTCTTCCATGGCGGCGGTGGCGGTGGTCACGTTCCGCTTTCACACCGCACCCGCCTCCTTTTTGAAAATGACACCGCTCAATCTCATGTTCTGCAATTTCTTCGCCACGGCGACTTTTGCGCTGGCGCAGCAGCCGCCGAATCCACCGCCCGCGGATCGCCCCGCGCAGGAGACTCCGCCGCCTGCGGGACCGCCGGACGGATTCCGCGGCGGTCCCGGCGGACCGCCGATGCAGAGCGAGATCAAGCTCGTCGATAAGTTCGATGAAAATGGTGACAAGCGGCTGGACACCGCGGAGCGGAAAGCGGCGCGCGCATTTCTCAACAAAGAACGCGCCGAAGGTCGGCTCGGGCGCGGCATGGGGCCGGGTCGTCGCGGCGGTCCTCCCGGTGGTCAGCCGCCGGGAGCCGGTGGTCCGCCATCCGGTTTCGGTGGCCCGCGGGAAAATCAGCCGCCGCCGGAGCCCGGTGTGAAGCTCTCGCCAGCGGACGTGAAAACGTATCGCGCGACGCCGCTTTACGACGCGCAGACGCTGCGGACTTACTTCCTCGATTTTGAAAATGCGGACTGGGAAAAAGAGCTGCTGGATTTCCACGGCACCGATGTCGAGGTGCCCGCAAAGCTGACCGTGGACGGCAAAATTCACGACGACGTCGGCGTCTATTTTCGCGGCGCGTCGTCGTTCGGAGTCGGCGAAGGGCGCAAGCATTCGATCAATCTTTCGATCGATCACGCCAAGGGAAGTCAGCGCCTCGGCGGTTATCGCACGCTCAATTTGCTGAACTCCTCCGGCGACCCGACGCTGCTCTGCGCGGTGCTTTACCACCAGATCGCCCGCGAATACATCGCGGCACCCAAAGCGAACTGGGCGCGCGTGGCGATCAACGGCGAAAGCTGGGGCGTCTTCATCAACGTCCAGCAGTTCAACAAAGACTTCGTCGCGGAATGGTTCGGCTCGAAAAAAGGCGCGCGCTGGAAAGCGCCGGGCCGCCCGAATGGCAACAGCGGTCTCGAATTTCTCGGCGACGACGCGGCGGAATACAAAAAGCGTTACGAGATCAAATCGAAGGACGATGCGGAATCGTGGGATGCGCTCATCGAGCTGTGCCGCGTGCTGAATCAAACGCCCGCCGGGCAGCTCGAGGAAAAGCTCGCGCCGCTCCTCGACATCGACGGCGCGCTGAAATTTCTCGCGCTCGAAAACGTCTTCATCAACACCGACGGCTATTGGACGCGGGCCAGCGACTACAGCCTCTACTGCGATGAAGACGGGCGCTTTCACGTCATCTCTCACGATGTGAATGAAACCTTCCGCGCCGCGGGAGGACCGGGAATGCGCGGCGGTGGTGGTGGTGGTGGTGGCGGACGCGGCGTGGAACTCGATCCGCTGGCCGGCGCGGACGATGCGAAAAAGCCGCTGCTTTCCAAACTGCTCGCCGCGCCCGCGCTGCGCACGCGCTTCCTCCGCCATGTCCGCGAAATCGCGAGCACCTGGCTCGACTGGGACAAGCTCGGCCCGATCGCGCAGCAGTATCAGGCATTCCTCGCCGACGAGGTGAAAGCCGACACGCGCAAGCTCGGCAGCTACGAGGCTTTCGTAGATGGCATCGCTGGCGGAGAAGCCGCGCCGGAGCCGCAGCGCGGGCCGGGCCGCGGGATGAGCCTGAAAACTTTTGCCGAGCAGCGCCGCGCGTATCTGCTCGCGCATCCCGAGATTCAAAAACTCGTCGCCGCGACCGAACCGGAAGCCACCCCAAAACGATAGCGCATGAAGAACGCATCCACACGCATCCTCGCCAGCGCGCTCGTCGCGTCGGCGATTTTTTCCACCGAAGCCGCCAACTGGCCGGGCTGGCGCGGCGCGGATGGCACCGGCATTTCTTCGGAAAAAAATCTGCCGCTCAAATGGAGCGCGACTGAAAATGTGAAATGGCGCATCGACCTGCCGGAGCGCGGCAACTCGTCGCCGATCGTATGGGGCGAGCGTGTATTCGTGACGCAGGCCGTCGGCGATCGGCGCACGCTACTGTGCCTCGACCGCGCAACTGGCAAACAACTCTGGCAGTCCGGCGTGACCTACACCGAGCGCGAGCAGACGCAGCGCGACAATCCGTATTGCACGGCAACGCCCGTCTCCGACGGCGAGCGCGTCATCGCGGCGTTCGGTTCGGCGGGGCTGTTTTGCTACGATTTTTCCGGGAAGGAATTGTGGAAGCGCGACCTCGGGAAAATGAGCCATCAATTCGGCAACGGCTCGTCGCCCGTGCTCGCGGGCGATTTGTGCGTCTTCAATTTCGGGCCGGATGAAAAGGCGCGCGTCGTCGCCGTGAACAAACGCACCGGCGAGATCGCGTGGGAAACAGCCGCACCGAAAGCCGACGGCGGCGAGCCGCCACCACCTTCACAGCAGGAGCCGCCGCCCGAACCCGTCCGCACTTTCGCTCCCGGCGAAATGCTCGCGCCGCCCATCCTCGCGCAGGCCGACAAGAACGCCGACGCGAAACTCAGCCGCGAAGAATTCACCGGACTCGCGCAGGCGTGGTTCGAGAAGATCGACCGAGACAAGGCCGGGAAGCTCGATTCGCGCACGTTTGGCGAGCGGTTCGCCGAGTTATTCCCGCCGCAACCCAGCGGCAACGACCAGCCCGGCGGACGCCGATTCAGTCCGATGCGCGCTTTCGGTTTCGGCTTTTTCAGCACGTCCGACGCGGATCGCGACGGCTCGCTGACGCGCGAGGAATTCAGCGGCGCATTTTCAAAATGGTTCGGCGAATGGGATGCCGCCAAATCCGGCGCGCTCGACAATGTGAAACTCCGCGCCGGGCTCGATGCCGCGCTGCCGCGCCCGCAAATCGGCGGCGGCGGCGGTAGTGGCGGTGGTGGATTCGGAGGCGGGCGCGGCGATGGCGGCGGACGCGGGCCCGGTGGGTCGTGGAGCACGCCGCTGCTCATCCAGAGCGGCGGGCGCGAGGAATTGATCGTGAATTTTCCCGGCAAAATTTCCGCGCTCGATCCGAAGACCGGCAAGGAACTTTGGTCGGCAAAAGGACTCGGCGGCGCGAGCTACACCACGCCCGTTTTCGGCGAAGGCGCGCTCGTCGTGACGAGCAGCGGACCTGGCGGCGGCGCGGCGGTCGCGCTCAAACCCGGCGGTGGCGAAAGCTGGAAGCTGGATCGTTTTCAAAGCGCGATCGGCTCGGGCGTCATCACCGACGACCATCTTTACACGATCAGCCAGAATGGCGTCGCCGCGTGCAGCGATGTGAAAACGGGCGCGACAGTTTGGGAAGAACGGCTCAAAGGCTCCGGCAGTCGCGGCAGTTCGTGGTCTTCGATCCTGCTGGCCGACGGGAAAATTTTTGTGCCAAACCAGGGCGGCGATGTCTTCGTGCTGCGCGCTGCGCCGAAGTTCGAGTTGCTCGCGACGAATTCCGTCAACGAATCCACCAACGCCTCGCTCGCCGCCAGCGACGGCGCGCTTTTCCTCCGCACCGACAAGAGCCTGTGGTGCTTCACGAACGCCGCCGCCAAATAGCTCGATGACCAAAGCCCCCGCCATTTCCGAAAAGCCTGAAAGGCTGACACGTCGCAGCCCAGGGCAACGCCCTGGGTTTGTGCAAAAAAACGGAAAAGCCCTGAAAGGGCGGGACAATCCACACGCGCATTTTTGTGCCGCCCTTTCAGGGCTGACGCGCTTTACGGCCAATACCCAGGGCGTTGCCCTGGGCTGTGTTGTCACGGCCCCTTGGGCCTGCGGCGGCGGGTTCACCACGATGCTTCCATGACCGAAGCGCCCTCCACCTCCACCTCCGCTCCGCGCCAGGATCTGCTGGCCGCGATGATCGAGCGCGCGCAACTCACTTCTATGGATGCCGAGGCGCTGGCGCAGCAATGCCTCGCGGGCACGGCCAGCGCGGAGACCGAGGAGGAAGTGCTGCGGTGGCTCGCCGCGGAGTACGGGCTCGCTTTCACCACGCTCGAAAACATCGAGCCGGATCGCGCGCTGCTCGCGCAATTTTCCGCGCGCATCTTGCTCAAAGAAGAGCTGCTGCCACTCCGCGAAATCGACGGCGTGATCGAAGTCGCCGCGAGCCGGCTCTTCGCGACGCCGGGGCTCGACAGCCTGCGCTCGGCCACCACGCTGAAACTCCAGCCAGTGCTCGCGCCGAGCGAGGCGCTGCAACGGGAGATTAAAAAACATCTCGGCGTCGGCGCGGACACGCTGAATCTGCTCGAACAGGAGGAAGGCTTCCAGGTCGTCTCGGACGATCGGGAAGACGACGGCGATCTCGACAAGGCGGCGGAAGACGCGTCGATCATTCGGTTCGTCAATCAAGTGCTCAGCGACGCGATTTCACTGCGCGCGTCGGATGTTCACGTCGAGCCATTCGAGCACGAGCTGCGCATTCGCTATCGCATCGACGGTCTGCTGCAAGAGGTGCCGGTGCCCGGCCAGATCAAGCGTTTCCAGCCCGCGATCGTTTCGCGCATCAAGATTCTCAGCAATTTGAACATCGCCGAAAAACGCGTGCCGCAGGATGGCCGCATCAAGCTGCGCGTGAAGAGCACGGAGGTGGATGTGCGTGTGTCCGTCATCCCGATGCTGCACGGCGAAGCGGTCGTGATGCGTCTGCTGCGGCAGGATGCGGGCGTGGTCGGGCTCGACGGGATGCAAATGGCGCAGCGCGAGCGCGAACTTTTCGAGCGCGTGCTGGAGATGCCGCACGGCATCGCGCTTGTCACGGGGCCGACCGGCAGCGGCAAAACGACGACGCTTTACAGCGCGCTGCATCAGATCAACGACGAGGTGCGCAAGATCATCACGATCGAAGACCCGGTGGAATATCAGCTCAAGGGCATCAATCAGATTCAGGTGAACGAGAAGGCCGGGCTGACTTTCGCGCGCGGGCTGCGGGCGATTTTGCGTCACGATCCAGACGTGGTGCTGATCGGGGAAATTCGCGATCAGGAAACCGCGCAAATCGCCGTGCAGGCATCGCTCACCGGCCACATGGTTTTTTCCACGCTCCACACGAACGATGCGCCCGGTGCGCTGACGCGGCTCGTGGACATGGGCGTGGAGCCGTATCTCGTCGCATCGTCGCTCGAAGCCGTGATCGCCCAGCGGCTCGTCCGTGTGCTCTGCCCGGATTGCAAAGCGGAGGACACTTCCACAAAAACGAGCCTGCTCCGCGAGCGCGTGCCGACGCTGCGCGGCACCACGATCTTTCGCCAGACGGGCTGCAAGAACTGCCGCATGACTGGCTTCACCGGAAGGCGCGCGCTGTTTGAGCTGATGACGATGAGCACGCCGATCCGCGCGATCCTGCTGCGCGGCGGATCGAGCATCGAAATCAAGGACGCCGCGAAAACGGAAGGCATGAAGACGCTGATCGAAGACGGCTGGCGCGTGGTCGCGGATGGGCAGACGACGCCGGCGGAGGTGCTGCGGGTTTCCAAGGATGAAGGGACGGATGGATTTGCTGTGAGCGCATGATTTTCAAAGGCATGAACATCGAACATCGAAGTCGGAATGAGCGTGCGTCGCGTGTTCCGAAACTTCGACGTTCGATGTTCGACGTTCGATGTTCGATGTTCAGCCCCCGGCAGGGCCATCCCGATCAATCAAACTCCCGCCGTTCGATGTCCCGATTTTAGAGCCATGCCCGCCTTCACCTACAAAGCAGTGCAAGGAAACGGCGCGACGATCGAAGGCCGCATCGACGCGGGCGGTCGGCAGGATGCCGTGCGCTTGATCGAAGAGCGCGGCCTCACGCCAGTGCGCATCACCGAATCCGACGCTGGCCCGGAAAACGGTTCGCGGCCCGCGCTGAAGCTGCCGACGGCGACGCAGTTCTCCTTCAAGTCGAAGAAGGTCAATTTCGCCGCGCTCGAAGATTTCACCCGCTCGCTCTCGAGCCTGCTCACCGGAAACGTCCCGCTCAGTCGCGCGCTGCAGATTCTTTACAAGGAATCGTCGAATCCTGTCGCTTCCGCGAAGTGGAAGGAGCTGCACGATCTCGTGATCGACGGCGTTCCGCTCGCCACCGCGATGAGCCGCGCGCCGGATGTTTTCCCGCGTGTGTATGTCGCGATGGTCGAGGCCGGTGAGGCGGGCGGTTTCCTCGATGTCGTGCTCGCGCAGATCGCGGATTTTCAAGCGCGCGAAAAGGAACTGCGCGCAAAGGTGATGGCGGCGCTGATGTATCCCGCGGTGCTGCTCTTTCTCGCCATCGCGGTGCTGATTTTTCTCATGGTCTTTTTCATCCCGCGCTTCACCACGCTCTTCGCGGGATTCGACGCCGCGCTGCCCGCGCTCACCCAAGTCATCGTCGCCATCAGCGACATCGTCCGCCACTACGGCCTCTTCCTGCTCGCGGGAATCGGCGCGGCGATCTACTTCGGGCGCGCGTGGTTTGCGAAGGAAAGCAGCCGTCGCCTTTGGGAATCGTGGCTGCTGCGGATGCCCGTCATCGGTCCGCTCGCCTCGAAACTCGCGCTCGCCCGCTTCTGCCGAATGCTCGGCACGCTGCTCGGAGCCGGCGTCTCGCTGATCAGCGCGCTTTCGGTGTCGCGGCGTTCGCTGGGAAATCAGACGCTGATCGACCTCGTGACCGACGCCACAGAGCGCGTGAAAAAAGGCGAGCCCCTCGGCGCGGCACTCGCGGATTGCCGCGCGCTTTTCGGCGGATCGACGCTGGAAATGATCGCTGTCGCGGAGGAAAGCGGGCGGTTGGATCAAGAGCTGGTGCGGCTTGCCGGGGTGAGCGAAGTGACGCTCGACCGCCAACTCAAGACCGCCGTCGCCCTCGCGGAGCCGCTCATGCTTTTCGCCATCGCCGGATTCATCGGCACGATTTTCGTCGGGATGGTCATCCCGATTTTTACGATTCAAGACTACATCAAATGAAAACCAACGAACTGAACATCGAACATCGAACTTTCGGAAGACGCGACGCACACCCATTCCGACTTCGATGTTCGATGTTCGATGTTCGATGTTCGACGTTCAAGCGAAGCGCTTTCACCCTGGTGGAAATGCTCCTCGTCCTCGTCATTCTCGCGGTCCTCGCCGCGATCGTGATTCCGAAATTCGCGGGCCGCAGCCAGCAGGCGAAAGAGACCGCGGCAAAGACGGAAATCTCCGGCTTCGGCCTCGCGCTGGATGCGTATGAAGTCGATACGGGCAGCTATCCGCAAGGCAGCGCGGGATTGAACGCGCTCGTGGAGCAGCCGAGCAATGAGCAGAACTGGAAGGGTCCGTATCTCTCCAAGAAATCCATCCCGCTCGATCCGTGGGGAAGCGCCTACATCTACAGCTATCCGGGCAAGAACAATCCGAAGGGTTTCGACCTGAGTTCGGTCGGCCCCGATGGCCGCGCCGGTGGCGAGGACGACATCACCAACTGGGACGACAAGTAATGATCCGCGCCCGGTCAGCACAAGGTTTCACGCTCGTCGAACTCATCATCGTGATGACGTTGCTCGCGATCGTGGCTGCGCTTGCCGTGCCATCTCTATCGCGCTCGATGCGGCAGCGGAACCTCGATGAAGAGGCGACGCGCCTCCTCGCGCTGACCGAATACGCCCGTGACGAAGCCGTCTCGCAAGGCGTGCCGATGGTCGTCTGGATCGACGCGAAATCGCAGCGGTACGGCATTGAGCCAAAGGCCGGCTTTGATTCGGATGAAACGCGGGCGCGTGAATACGCGATGAATCCCGACGTGCAGATCGAGGTCGAGAAGGCGGCGGCGAGCGGCGGAATCGTGGAAGCGATCGAGATCGAAGCGGATGGCGCGATTGGTTCTTCGAGTGTCGCGAGTGTGCGGCTCGTGGATCGGTTCAAGTCGGAGGTCACACTTTCGCAGACGACGGACGGCTGGAGCTACAAACTGGTGAAGGAGGCGACGACGAAATGAGTAGCCGTGCGCTGCGGATGTTCCGGGTAGCACGCTCGTCCCGAGCGTTGGTGAAGGCGTCCCGCCTTCGCGGACTTTCTGCCGCGTCGG
>JANNWY010000105.1:0-13747 GCA_031409335.1 Chthoniobacteraceae bacterium
AACTGGAAGTCCGCAGCCAACCAATTCGCCATCCAATTCGGCCCGCGCTTCTGCCAGGCTGCCTCGTCCACAACGCAGGCTCCCTAGCCAATCCATCAACACATCAACCCGCCCTTAAACACAAACTTTTGGACAGGTCCAGGGAACGCGTTCAGCCCAACATGGCCGGAGCGCGTATCAACGTCGCCTGCGAAGCAGGAGTGTATTTCCCACCGCCTTGATGCGCTCTTCATCCGCCCGGCCGGCCGGACCGAGCGTGGGCAGGAGCCAGCCGCCTGCGTCGTTTTCGTTCCAGCCGTAAATGATGACTGCGTTGCTCGGATTGAAGTCGCGGTTGGCTTTCGTCCATTCGAGCGCCTCGCGGATGTGGGTGGCGAATTCGTCGGGGGTGGCGGTGACGGAATCCATGAGCGGCTTCTGCCGCGCGGGTGGCGTGGGGTCGGGCGCAGCGGGCACTTCGATCGGGGTGCCGGTTTGACGGGAATTTGCTTTTGACGCTCGGCAGGTGATTCGACGGCTAATGCCGCTGAGCACTTTCGCAAGCGGCCGCCACTGAATGGCACTTTGAATTTGTCAGATGGCCGCGCCTATTTCCCCGCCCGTTTCCGGTTCACGTAGTCGATCGCATCCTGCACGAAGGCTTCGAGACCTGCGGTCATTTCGGGACGGGGACTGAAGCAGATGACGCGGCCCTGTCCGAAGCGGCCACGGGCGATCGCGGTGGTGCCAATCATCACGCCTTCGGGCGCGCCGTTTTTTGCGATCTCGCTCTTGAAGGTCGCCATCTCCTCATAGTCTTCGATCTCCGGACGACCCGCCGGGGCCAACAATGGGCCTTGGGCGTAGTGGATCGGAAATTTCTGGTTCGTCGTGCGCAGGGTCTCGTGTCCCGCAGGAGTCAGCTCGATGTCCACGGTTCCGATGCCGCGCGCCCAGTGCTCTCGATCGACGACTTTTGCATCAAGGATGTTCAGCGACCACTTGTAGTCTGAGGAAGCCAGATAGGCTCCTGCGCAGATGCCAATGAAACCGCCACCTTCCCGGACAAACCCGCGAATTTTCTCCCGTCCAGGCTCGTCGAGATTCCGCCCCTGTTCACCGCCACTGCCGCCCGGATGCATCAAGATATCCAGCCCGGCCAGCCCGCCGGAACGGATTTGCTCGGCGGTCAGCTTCGTCACGGAAACCTGATCAAACTTGCCCAGCGCGCGAAGGAGATCGTTCACGCTTGGGCCAGCTCCTTTGTCGAGATAGACGCCGACTGCGATCTTTCCTGTTCGCTTCGACGCATCGCCAGACCCTGGCTTTTGTTCTTCGGCGGGGAGGTAACTTTTTGCGAATGCGGTGATGGCGTTGGCCAGTTTTTCCGCTCCGTCTCCGATGGCTTTGGAGTCGCGATAGTTTGTTCCGAGTTCCAGTTGAATGGCGTCGATGGTTCCGCCGGAACTGCTGCCATGCCTGCCGACGGTGTAGCCGCCGGAGTATTCGGGATTCTCGGGGTCGCTCGATCCGACTGCTGGGAAAACAGAAAAGCCTTGTTTCGCCAGTTGCCCAAAAAGGCTCGTCTCGCCGAATACCGCCTCACGGCCGGACTGCTTGAGCAGATGGGTGACTGTCTTGCCATTCTGGGTGCCACGCAGCACCACGCCTGGCTGCGAGGCCTGCCCGTGAATGTCGAGCACGACACCGCGCCCCCATCGCGAAGTCACTTCCTTGCAAGCCTCGGCGATCGCCGCATGGTAGGCGTTGTAAGTCGCCTTTGCCTCCACCGATTCGAAGGCATCCTGCGGGCGGCGATTGGCATCAATGTATTTCCGGTGAAAGCGCGCAATCACCACGTAGGGTCGTTTGCCCAGCTTTTTCTCCAGAGCGTCCGCCAGCTTCCCGGTGAGAATATCCGTGTTTGAATCAGCTCTGGGATTGAATCCGGTTGACCCATCGCCCTTGCGCTCCGGCACGCCAGGGAGCGCCGCGTGTCCCCCGTGCGGTGCGGTAAGGATGATCGGCAGCCCGCCGGGCACGACGGTGATCGCGGCATTTGCAGAAGCCTTCTTGTTCGCCGCTTCGTTACCAGCACTGGAGGCGTCGCTGCCGGAAGCCGGATCCGCCGCGGGCGAGGCAGCAATCATGGAGCCGACCATTAACGCGGCGAGTAGAATTCCCCGAAGGCGCGGCGGAAGTATTTTTTGCATTGGGGTAGTGTCAACTACTGATAGATATTGTCAGCGGCAAAGGGGTAAGTCCGTGCATATGTGCATAAGGGCGGTTCTCCTTAGCCATGCTTGACCCATGTCGCTGAACCCATCGCATTTGTCGGATAGGTTCCATACTGTCCGTTGTTACGATTTGTGAATTTTGAGTTGGGATATCAGCACTGACTTTGAGGGCTTGGGGATAAGCTCGGTCCACAGGCTCGAAGAGCCGAAACAAGCCAGCCCTTGGAGCTGGCTGAAATGGCAGTCTGCACACACGACCGGACTTCTCAGACGGAAATCACAAATTGTGAGGACCGGCAGCATAACATCCAACGGATGTGAGCGACCCCACGCACATCCCCGGCTCGTTGGCGCGGCGGGCGGCGATCACGCGCCCGTCTTCTCCAGTGCGAGTTCGCCGTCGAAGGTGAAATCGGCGGGGCCGGTGAGCGTGACGTTGCGCCAGGTGTCGCCGCTTTTTTCCCACGCGACTTCCAGCGTGTCGCCGCCGCGCACTTTCACTTTTACCGGCGAGGCGGCAGCGGCCAGTTCACCGAAGATGAGCGCGCAGGCGACTACGCCCGTGCCGCAGGCGAGCGTCTCGTCTTCGACGCCGCGCTCGTAGGTGCGAATCGCGATCGCATCCTGCCCGGTTTGCGTCACGAAATTCACGTTGGTTCCCTTTGGCGCGAAGTGCGGATGAAAACGCAGCGCATTTCCCAGCGTGCGGACATCGACTGCGTCGAGGTTTTCGCGGAGCGAATGGAGCAGCGGATGCGTGGAGGCGCGCTCGCTCGGTGCCGCGGAATCGCCGACAAAAACCACGGCGTGTGGCACGCCAGTGCTCAGCGAATGCACCGCGATTCTGGCGGTGCCGGCGCTCAGCGATTGATTGAGCGCGAGGGAATGCGGCTCGCTCATCTGGATGCGCACGTTTTCGCCGATCATCTTCGCGCGGATCACACCGGCGATTGTTTCAAAGGAAACGTCCCCGCTTTTCCCCGCGACGCGCTGCGCAAAACGCGCGAAACAGCGCGCGCCGTTCCCACACATCTCGGCCTCGCCGCCATCGCTATTGTAATAGCGCATCCGAAAATCCGCACCATTCTGCGCGGGCTCGACGACGAGCAACCCATCCGCGCCGACGCCGCGATGGCGGTCGCAGATTCGCTCGATCGCGGATTTTTCGAGGGCGAGGGAATGGTCGCGATTGTCGAGCATTACGAAGTCGTTTCCGGCTCCGTTCATTTTCGTGAATTTCAGCATAGGGCCGGGAATGTAAGCACACGCGCTGCGGGGCGTCCATTCGCGGCGCGGTGAAGAACGTTGCGTGGCAGGTGCGCGGGCCGTTTGATTCTGCGCATGAACAAACGCGCGCTCGTCGAAAAAATCATCGCTCACCTCGCCGAGGAGATGGACTCATACGCGCGCTCGGCGCGGGCGGCGCAGGCGGAGGCGACGGATGAGCAGAGCAAGGCGGAAAACAAATACGACACGCGCGGGCTGGAGGCATCGTATCTCGCGCACGGGCAATCGCGGCAGGCGGCGGAAATGGAAGAGGCGATTGGGCAGTTTCGCGGGATGGCATTGCGGGAATTCGATGCGAACGAGGCGATTGATCTGGGGGCGCTGGTGGAAGTCGATCGCGGCGGCGAGAGCGCGCGCTATTTCATCGGACCGCGCGCGGGCGGGACGGAGATTTCCCATGCGGGAAAAGTCGTGCTCGTCATCACGCCGCAGTCGCCGCTGGGGCGGCAGCTCATGGGTGCGAAAGCGGGCGATCGTCTGAAGATCGAGGCTGGAGGCTCGCGCGATGGCTTTCGCGTGATTGCGGTTTCGTAGTGGGTTTTACGGGGGTGATGCTCCCGCCATCGAGCTGACTGGCGCTGGTGTCATTTCGTTTGCGTCACTTCGGTGGCTTTGGCGCGCAATTGCCCGCACCCCGCCGCCACGTCGATTCCGCGCCGCTGCCGCACCGTGCTCGGGATGCCCGCAGCGCGCAGCGTTTTTTGAAACGCGGATGCGCCGGACGTTGCGGTGGGCGCTCCGGCAAATCCGGCGGTTGGATTGAGCGGGATGAGATTCACGTGCGCGGCGAGTCCGGCGAGCAGCGAGCCGAGTTTCTCCGCGTGTTCCATCGAATCGTTCACGCCGTCGATCAGCGTCCACTCGAAAAAAATACGACGTCCGGTGCGCTCGGAGTAGGTGCGGCATGCGGCGATCAAATCCGCGAGCGGCCAGCGCCGGCTGACCGGAACGAGCGCGCCGCGATCCGCCTCGGTGGCTCCATGCAGGCTCACGGCGAGGTGAAAGGGCCGGCCTTCCTCCGCCATGCGCAGGATGCCGGGCACGACGCCGACCGTGCTGATCGTGATGTGCGACGGTCCGATGCCGAGGCCGCGGGAATCGGCGATGATTTCGAGCGCAGTCATCACCGCATCGTAATTGTGCAGCGGCTCGCCCATGCCCATCAGCACAAGATTCCGCAGCCCCGCGCCGCCGGCCGCGCGCAAGGCGCGCTGCGCGTGGAGCACCTGCGCCACGATCTCGCCGGGCCGCAGATGCCGCGCAAATCCCATCTGCCCCGTGGCGCAAAAAACACAGCCCATCGCGCAACCGACCTGCGTGCTGAGGCACGCGGTGAAGCGCCCGCGAAACCGCATGAGCACCGTCTCGATCGTCTGGCCGTCTTCGAGCCGGAGGAGGAATTTGCGCGTGAGCCCGTCGCTGCTCGCGGTGTCGGCGACGACTTCCACTTCATCGAGGATGAATGCTTTTCCCTTGCCGATATGCCCCTCGATCCAACGCCGCAGCGGTGGCTCAAAGCGTTCGCTTTCATCCAACTCGCCGCGATACAGCCCGCGCCAGAGTGTCCGCGCATGAACCCGCGCGAGCCCGTCGGAAACGAGCGCGTTCTCGACTTCTGAAAACGGGAGATCGTGAAGTCGCGTGGCTTGCATCGGGCCGGAAGAATCTGACAGCGCGCGGCGATTTGCAAATCACGCCAATCCCGGCTGGCGAACGAAGCGCCCGCTTTTTACGGTGCGCTATGATTTCCGTCACCGCAGCGCGCGCGATGATCGCGCGGACCGTGCCACCGCTCGCCCCAGAACGCGTGCCGCTCGCCGATGCACGCGGCCGCACGCTGCGCGAAGCCGTGGCCGCGCCGGGCGATTTTCCGGCGTTCGATCGCTCGGCGATGGATGGCTATGCGGTCGCGATGGACGATTCCGCGGAGCGCTTCCGCGTGGTGATGGAAGTGCAGGCCGGCGCGTCGCCCGAACGCGCGCTGGCTCCCGGCGAATGCGCGCGCATCTTCACGGGCGCAAGGATTCCGGCGGGTGCGTCGCAAGTCATCATGCAGGAAAACGCGCGCCGCGATGGCGAGTGGATGATCCCGCGGTGCCGCGACGGCTCGACGCACATTCGCCGCCGGGGCGAGGACGCTGTCGCGGGCGCGGTTTTGCTCGAAAGCGGTGCTCTGCTGAATGCGAGCGAACTCGCGCTGCTCGCGCAACTCGGTGCCCTGGCTCCACTCGTGAGTCCCCTGCCCCGCGTGCTTCACATCGTCACCGGACGCGAATTGGTCGCGCCGGATCGCGAGCCGCGCGATGGAGAAATCCGTGACACGAATTCCACCATGGTCGCCGCGATGCTGGCCGACCGCGGCGCGCGAATGCAGCACCAGAGCCGGTGCGGCGACGATCTCGCGGAAACCGTCGCGCGCGTCCGCAGCGTGGACGAAGCGATGTGGGACATGCTGCTGATCTCCGGCGGCGCGAGTGTCGGCGACTACGATTTCGGCGCGAAGGCACTGCGCGAACTCGGCTTCACGATCCACTTCGACCGCCTGAATCTGCGTCCCGGAAAGCCGCTCATCTTCGCCACGCGCGGCGCGCAAGCCGCGTTCGTCCTGCCGGGAAATCCGGTCTCGCATCTCGTCACGTTCCACCTCGCCGTCCGCCTCGCTCTCGAATGTTTGCAAGCCGCGCCGCACTCCTGGCCGCTCGCGGATGCCACCCTCGACGGCGATTTTTCCGCACAGTCCGATCCCCGCGAAACCTACTGGCCATGCCGAGTCCGGAGCGAAAATGGCGGCCTGCACGCACACCCGCTCGCATGGAAAAGCTCCGGCGATCTCTGCGGTCTCGCGCGAGTGAACGCGCTGCTGCACATCCTGCCGGGGGGCGTCCCGCTGATCCGCGGCGCATCGGCGAAATGCCTGCTGCTCGACCTTGCGTGCCCCGCTGCCAGTCCTCAAGGCGCAGCCACCCGCACCCGGAGATAACGTGACGTCGCCCCGCCGAGTGGCACATTGTCACGCACCTTGAGCGTGATCGAGTTGTCGATGAGCACGGTCGTATTCGCCGCGCTCCACGATGCGGACCGAAGGTCGAGCGCGGTCTCCACGAGATAGCTCACGCCGGACCGTTTGGTGAGTGTTACCGTCAGGTAGCCGCCTTCGTTGACCGCGTTCGGGAGGTTTGCCGAATCGGGATTCTTGGGATTGCCGCCGAAGGCGTATTCGAGCAGTTCCGCCACGCCATCGCGGTCGAAGTCATCCAGCGGGCCGTGCCCGCCGGTCGTGCCCCAGTTCGCAATTTCCCACTCATCGGGCAGACCATCCGCATCCGCGCTCGACGCAATGCCAGTGGAGACGCGCAGCTTCAGGTAAAGATTGGGATTCGGCGACGGCACGCGGACGCTCACCAGATCGTAAGCGCCCACGTTCACCCGGCTCACGTCACCGCCCGCTGGCACGAACGGCGTCCACGTTACGAGGTTTGTGCTCTGGAGGATTTCGTAAGTCAGCGGTTCGACGCCGCTGGCCTCCCGATAGGTGAAGACCAAGCCCGCCGCATCCCGCCAGACCACCGGCAGCGCCGCGGTTCCCGACCCGCCCGGCTGCACGCCGAAGGCAAACTCCAGGAAGTTCACCACGCCGTCTTTGTTGAAATCTCCCGTCGGCTCATACCTCGCCGCGCTCGTGGCACCAGCCACCTGCGACAGCCATTTCCCATATGACGCCGGATCGACGATCAAACCCGCGGGCGCACTCACCGCCGTCCCGTCGCCGTTCGAAACCGTCGCGCTGTAGTTCCCCGCCTGCGACGCGTCCGCGCTGCCGAGATCGAGGATGCGGCTGTTCGCCCCGGCCAGATTCGCGCCGTTCTTTTTCCATTGGAAAGCGAGCGGCTCCAATCCCGTCGCCTCCACCGCGAACACCACCGGATCGCCCGCAAAAACGCGCCGCGGATCGGGCTGCCGCGTGATCGCGGGCGGAGCCATCACCGCCAGCACGATCGCCTTCTCGAAAGTCGCCCCTGACGAATCCGTTGTCCGCACACGGATGGAAACCGTCGGCGTCACCGCGCGATTCAACACCGCCGCAGTGAAGACCTGATCGCCCGCGATCGCGAAACTCGCGTTATTCGTCGCCCCCGTTCCCGCCACCAGTTGATACGCAAAAGTATCGAGCGGGTTCGGATCAATCGTCACCAGCCTTCCGACCAGCGTTCCCACCGGCTTCTGCTCGCTCACCCCGCCGGCATCGAGCCCCACATCGGTCGGCGCACCCGGCGGCCCAGTGATCGTGAAATCCACCTGCCTGCTCCCCGTCCCATTCGCATTCGTCGCCGACACCAGCGCGGAAGTCGCACCCTGCGCCGTCGGCGTCCCGGCGATCAGCCCGGTCTGCGAATTCAGCGTCAGGCCCGGCGGCAGCGGAGCGGCGGCAAAGGTCTGCACCGTCTGCGAAGCCGTCAGTTGATGATTCAGCGTCTGTCCCACTGTGCCCGCCACACTCCCCGCGCTCGTTACAACCGGCGCGACATCCAGCACCGTCACCGCCGTCGTCCCCGTCAGTGTTCCGTTGTAGGTCGCCGTGATCGTCGTTGTTCCAATGGCCACGAGTTGCACCTGTCCATCCGCCGTTACCGTAGCCACGTTTGGATTCGATGATTGAAACGCGATGTTCGCCGCAGACACAAATAGGCTGCTCGAAACGCTCGCGTCGTAAATGCCCGTCACACTCAACGGCACTTCAGCGCCGACTTGCGATTGGATGGCTGCTGGTACGAGCGCGATACCCGTCAGTACGCTGCCCGGCGGACGATTCACCACCACGCCCGGTGTGCCGAGTACCGTCTTTCCAGTGACTGAGAGAAAGCTCACACTCAGCACCACCTGCCCTTGCACCGAAGCCGCGACGGTCAGCGCCAGTTGCTCGCCGAAAGTGCCACTCATCGCCAAAGTCAGCCCCGTGGTATTCACGCCGGCCGGCCCATAAACGACAGCAGTCCATTCCACCGGGCCATTCGGCGATTCACCCGCAGGAGGCTGTAGAGTAAAGTTCAATAGCTGATCTCCCGCAGCCGCCAGCGCCGGCTTTCGGGACACCACAAATGTCCCCTCCGAGTACATAGAATTCTGCTCCCGCCGTTGCTGCTCATAGATTTTTTGCGCCAGCGTCTCGATCCGCACGCGCCGATCCTGCATGAAATCCTTGAGGCTTTGCGGAATCGTCACGGGTCCGAATTCCGACGCCGATCCGTTCAGAAGTGTGATGACTCGTTGAGCAACTGTGGAAGAGGACGTCTCCGTCTCACCAAGCTTCGCGTGCGAGATATTGTGTCCCGTGATTGCGTGGGTGCTCCCACCGTCGGCGGTCTGGCTTCTAAAATCCACTACACCATCCGACCCATTTGGCGCGACAAGAACTCCCGGTGTTTCGGGTTGCCCCGTCGTCGGGTTTAAGGTCGTTGGCGTCGGGCGATCCAAATAGAGCGCTTTGTAAAAAAACAACTGTGAGTCAAACGCGGAGCCGTTCGCATCTGGCGCCTGCCCGCCGTAAATGGTTGCCGCCACTAAATACAATCGTGCCTGTTCATCGCACGTAAGTGTGGTGTTGATGTTGTCCAGTTGAGTGTTCGCTCCGATTCGGAACTTCGGCTGCAACAGCGGGTCAAGTTCGCTCTTGTGCTTATTGGCCCGCGGGTCGCCATAATCTACACCCAGTTTCTTGCGCAGTTGAAAACCCAGTTCACCCAGCGTCGAGCCCGCCTGCGGCGAGCCGATCGTCACCACCCGCCGAAACCGCCCGCGGTAGAAGTTATCCGCCTTGCGGAACGCCTCGAATCCTCTGGTGGAAAGGTCGCCGCCGCCCGCGAGTTCCTTCTTCGAGCACAGCATCCGCAACAACACTCCGCCCTGGCTGTGTCCGACCGCATCGCAGCGCGTGAATGCCCAATTTGCGAAGGCCGACGATTTCTCAACCTGCATCCGTAGCGCTCCATCGAGCACTCCCGCAAGCGTGATCAGCGCATCGTTGGTATTCTGCGAATTCTTATCAGTTCCCGCTGACGCGTTGTTATCCGTCCCGTAACTCACCGGCACAACGAAATCCGCTCCTCGATCCGCACGAATTGCACCGAGAAAACCGTCACCCCAAGTGCTTGTATCCGTGTTGTATCCATGCACTAGCGCCACCGGTGGCTTGCGAATTCCGAATCTAAATACCGAAACTCTCTTCGCGAGACCCAATTCACGAACCTCCAAGTCGGCCACCACGGGTGCATAGCCAAGATACGTCGTATCGAGTTTCCCGGGGTCCACCGGACCGAGCACCGCGTACGCTGTTGGCTGGGAGGGAGTAAGCCGGATGGTAGGCTTCAAATAAACGAATCCGCCATCCACCACTCTCAGTAGCGCAACAAGCCCCCCAGTCCCCGTGTATTTTCCATAACCAAGCGATTTCACAGCCAGTTCATAGGCGATGCCTTCGGTTGGAAGAGAGTTCGCTGGTGCGGTGATCTTGAATAACAGGGGTGTTACTCCATCCGCAACCAATCCTCCTTGTGGAACGGAAAAAGAGATGCCGGGATCGTTATTCGGTATGACTTCTCCCTGAAGAATTGTGGAGGGTGCCAAGGTCCCCAAAGCCGACCCCTTCACACGCAAAGGGTCGTCGATCAGTGCGCCCGGCACCGCATTGTCGAATACATCGGACGGAACTCTGTGCATTGTGACCGCGATAGTAGGTTGCGTGGCGGCATTACGCGTATCCACGAAAGTTCTCCAGGAACATGCGGGTACTATTGCTGCGCGGGCTCCGCCGGCCATGGCGAGAAGGCAGACCCATCGAGTGAATGTGCGGAGAGAAGTCATTGGGACATCGCCCGGTGACGGAATGGGAAGGTGTCACAGGCTTCATAAGTTTGCCGCGATGGGTGCTTATTGTTCATGAGATCAGGAGAATTGAATTGTTATCTGCGGATGGTCCGAAATCCGATGCAATCGACGCCAAGACTGGGCGGCAAGTTATAGCGCCCGGATGACCGGCAACTGAATGCCAGTTCAAACCAGCATCCACCGCGGATCACCCGGTCTGAGCCGACAAGCGGCCCCTGCGGATCTGTACTTGGCGACGTGCTGTAATAACTCGATCCAAACCAGTCCCAGCACCACTCCCACACATTGCCGGCCATGTCGTACACGCCATATCCATTCGGCGCAAAAGCCCCTACAGGATTCGTATATGGTGCTCCGGGAATTGAGCCCACTGGATTCGTGAAATACGTCGGATGGAATGTCCGCGACGGGCTGTTGTCATAGCCGTAGGCCGCCGAGCTGAAGTAGTTTGCTTGCGAATGCGAGATCGTCTCCACGTTTGTCCACGGAAAACGGTGCCCGCTCACCCCTCCGCGCGCCGCCTTTTCCCACTCTGCTTCCGTTGGCAGCCGATACCCATTCGCACTCCATTTCACGCTGGAGTTCGTTATATTCAGATTTCCCGTCTGATACAACGTCGTCTGTGAGCTATTGGTGTAATACAAAGGCATCAATCCTTCTTTTTCCGACCGTGCGTTGCACCATTTTATGACTGCAAACCATGAGATCGTCTGGACCGGATGGGTCGGCGTCTTTCCACTTTGCGCCGGAATTGAAGGAAGATCAGTGTAACCGTGCGTCAAGCCCCAATTCCGCACGGTGTCCCACAGCGCCTTTGTCACTTCATACTGCTCGATGTAAAACGCGCCCAGATTCAGTGTATGAACGGGCAATTCGATCGCGCTTCCCTCCGCGGCGTTCATCGAGTTGCCCATTTGGAAACTTCCGGCGGGGATGAACACCATTCCCGGTGGGATCGGATCGTCGCTCACTATGACCTGAAAAATCACTTGATCCGATATTTGGCCGGGCCAATCCGCAGGGGCATTCCAGAGGATGTAACGATCCTTTCCAGGCGTGACATTCGCTCCAAAACCAAATCCGCCGAGACTCGGTGCGGGTACATTCCACGAGATTCCATCGTCATCCGACACCAGAAGCGAAACACGCACCGAGGTTGAGTCCGAGTCCTCCAAATCGTAGAAGATTTCGACGTTTCGCGAAGTCGGCAGTTGCGAAGCTGGTAATTGCGAAGCCCGCACGTTTGAAACCACCGGAGCCGCCCCTCTCACGTCCGCCCCCACAAGAAACGCGACGACAGCCAAGCCCCACCAAAGGCTTAGGCCCGCGAATCTACACCGATGCCGAGGGGAACCTTGCATAGCGGCGAGAATTCTCAGCGGGGCAGAAGATGTCAAACCACAAAAGTGGACGACCGATCAACGAATCTTGGGTCGCCTGCTTGCTGCTTTCCACTGTCCCGTTGCTTCGGTCAGAAAGAAGAGGAGAAAGTCCTTTTGCAAACTTGGTGGATGTTCACGCAGTGTAGATCAGTCCAATGACATTGACCTGGCGTTTGCGAAGGGCATCCAATGCCTGGCGAACTCCTTTCTTTAAACTCACTTCCTCGCGGATGACCAAAAGCGTCGCATCAATTTTCGGGGCGAGGGATACAGTGTCGGCACCGGCGAAGATCGGAGAGCTGTCGAAAACGATTCGTTCATAGTCCGAGAGAAATATTTCTCTGAGAAAGCGATCTGAAGAATTCGATACAAAGTAGTCGCTCATCTTCACGTCGGTTCTGCCGCGCGGAAGGAATGTCAGGTTGGGAACGTTGGTTGGCACGACACAGTTTTGCCACTGAGCGACTCCTCTTGCGATTTCAGACACGCCGGGCTCTGCCTTGAGCGAGAAATGGTTGTGTAACACGCCATTTTGCAAGTCCGCATCGACCAGCAAGGTGCGCGACCCAGCAGCGGCCAATGCGATTGCGAGATTCGCTGCAACCGAGGATTTTCCCTCTCCTGACGCCGCACTCGTAACGAGGAATGCTTTTGGCCGTAACCCCTCGAACGCCATAAAATGGAGGGTAGAACGCAATCTTCTGTAAGCGTTCAGTGTCCTGCCTTTGTGAGTATCTGCAGAAGGCACATTTATCCAATCTCCGGGCAGCAGCACCGAATGAGGAAGTTGCCCTAATATGGTTTCGGAAAATCTCTCCACAAGCTCCGCAGACGACATTACACGCCCGTCAAACAGAGCAATCAAAAAGACGATCTCCAATCCTACAATCATCCCGGCAAATCCGCCTATTGTTAGCGTTTTGGTTAATTTGGGTTTTGTGGACTCAGGACTTGAAGCAAAATCCGTGATCCTAATGTCGGTTTCCGCGAGCCCTAACTCCTGCAAAACCGCAACACTGCTCTCCATAAACGCGTTCAAAAAATTTTGCGTATAGTCTGGCTCTTCACCCGTTGCGATGAAGTCAACAATGGAAGTGGAAGGTTCGTGTCCGATAACAATGTTTACAGGGCACGCACGTAACTCCGGCGATTTCTTTTCCAAATTTGCCGCCGCTTTTTGACGAACCTGAATGCCTCCCATCAGCTTACCTTGAGCACCCGCGGGCACCTTGGGATGATTGGCCTGCGTTGCATTCTTGAAAACGGCATCCATCCCACTCGCAAGAACGCGACCCCTTGACATGAACAGTTCAGGCTTTGCCAAGTCTTTCCACGCTGACCAACTAACTCCCAGTATGGATGTGGCTAAAACGAGCCACCACCATTTTTGAAGTGCTCTCGGGTAGCGGCGAAGTTTTGACGCCGCAATCCATGGTCCTGCCGCTTTAGTGACCGAGTTCAATATCAAAACATCGGCGTGGTCCTCGCCGGAATAAGCGCCATGTCCGCCGGGATCGGATCGTCGTTCACTACGACGCGGAAGCGCACGAGGCTCGACTGGTGGCCGGGCCAGTCGGCAGGTGCATTCCAGAGGATGTAACGGTCCCTGCCGGGCGTGACGCCCGCTCCAAACCCGAACCCGATGAGACTCTGCGCCGGCACATTCCAGGTGCCCCCGCCATCCTCCGACACCAGCAACGAAACTCGCACCCTCGCCGAATCCGCATCCTGCAAATCGTAACGGATTTCGACCTGCTTCGAGAGGAACGATTGCGAGGTATTCACATTTGTGACCACCGGCGGCGCGGCGTGGCTTCCCAGCGTCAGCGCGAGCGCCACGAGAAACCCTGTGAACAACCGAAAGTCTGAGAGGGAAGACACGGGGAGAGAGTGCAGGGAGAGGGCGAAGGGCGTCAAGCGGAGGATACCGAGCCGTGGCTGGCCGCTCCAGCGGCGAGCGGGACACGCGGCGGGGATTCG
>JANNWY010000106.1:0-9026 GCA_031409335.1 Chthoniobacteraceae bacterium
CCCCCAACGCAACCCACCGGGCCCTTTTTCCGCCCCCCGTGCGAGGTTTAAAACCTCGCCTACTTTGGTAAGCGCACCGGTCCCTTTATTGGTGCGAGATGTTACAATGGGCGGTCAGCGCGGCAAAACCTCGCCCGTGGATGACGCGTCCAGGAGCGGCGCGCTTCCAGCCGCCGACCCAAAACAAACGCGAGGCGCAAATTGTTCCCGGAGAGAGTGGCGCTGCGCGCATGGGTCATTCGGCGGCTGGGAAGCGCGCCGCTCCTGGACGCGCCATCTGTCTGGTGAGTTCCTCCACTGCGACTGTGGTATTTCGCCTCAGAGGCCGGAGACTCCCTTTGTGCCTACCGACTTTTCGGTTTTTTTGACGCGCACTTGGATGAACTGCGCGGGGCCGGGGCTGAGCGGCACGCCGAGCTGGATGGTGCGCATGATGCCGTTGTCAGATAAAATCCGCCCGACGAACGGGGGTTCGGTCCAAGTCAAGAGGTTGGCGGTTTCTCCGACGCTGAACTCGATATCGGTCGCGGCGACGGATTGCTGAAAGGTCAGCGTGAGCAGGCCGCCCTCGAGCGACAGTCCCAGCGGCGGCGAGGAGCCGGGGCTGAGCGGATCGGTGCCGAACGCGTATTCGAGGAGGTTGTTGAAACCGTCGCCATCCGGGTTGGCGAGCTTGCCGGCGATGGCAGGGTTATTCGCATCGGGGCCAAAGGTTTGCGTGGTCCAGGTGTCGATGGGGAAAACCCCCGTGAGCGCGAGGGTGTGGAGACCGCCCCCGGCAATGGCAATCACGCTCCGGCCTGCCATGGCGTCCATGTTCACCTCCACCGGCTCGTTGCGCTGGGTGGTGGAGCCGTCGCCGAGCTGGCCGTAGAGATTCCAGCCCCAGGCGAAGAGCCGTCCGTCCGAAGTCAGCGCAACGGCGTGGGAATACCCCGCCACGATGGCGGTGATTGCTTTGTTGCCCAGCGCACCGTTCGTGATCACCGGCACCGGCTCGTTGCGTCGGGTGGTGGAGCCGTCGCCGAGCTGGCCAGATTCATTGGAACCCCAGCAAAAGACCTGTCCGTCGGACGTCAGGACCATTGTTTGAAGTCCGCTGGCCGCAATGGCGGTGACGATCTTACCCGCCAGCGCCCCGCTCCTTTTCACGGCCACAGGCTCCAGGCTCTCGGTGGTGGTGCCGTTGCCCAGTTGGCCAAAATCGTTGGAGCCCCAAGTGAAGACCTGTCCGTCCGCGGTTAGCGCGACACTGTGAACGTTCGCTCCTGCGATCGCCACAACGGTCTTGCCAGTCAGCGCCCCGTCCATGACCACTGGCGCCGGCTCGTAGCGAGAGTGACCCGTCCCATCGCCAATTGGCGGGGCGCCCCACCCGAAAATTTTCCCATCGGAGGTCAAGGCGAGGGATCTATTGTAGCTGGCGGCGATGGCCGTCACGGTCTTGCCAGAGAGCGCCCCATTCATGATCACTGCTACCGGTCTTGGAGAATTAGGCGGCCCACCGTCGCCCAGAACCGCGTCGCCCCAGGCAAAAACCCGCCCGTCGGAGGTCAGCACAAGCGTATGGAAACCGCCGCAGGCGAGGGCCGTGACGGTCTTGCCGGCCAGCACCCCGTCCATGTCCACCGCCACAGGCTCAAGGCTACCGATGGTGGTGCCGTTGCCCAGTTCGCCCGCGGCATTTCTTCCCCAAGCGAAAAGCTTCCCGTCGGAGGTCAGCGCTACGCTATGCGAAAAGCCACCCGCAATCGCGGTGACGGTCTTACCTGCGAGCGCGCCGCTCGCGAGTACGGGCCCAGGGATGTTGGCGTTGTTCGTCGTGCCGCTCCCGAGCTGCCCATCGAAATTCTTGCCCCAACTGAAGACTGCGGTTGCTACCACAGTCCAAGTGCTCGTGGCAGGCGTCGGGTCGATATTGCCTGCGGCGTCGATCGCGCGGACCCGGAAGGTGTGCAGGCTGGCGGCGAGGCCGGTGTAGCTCACGGAAGTGGTGGCGACGGGCGTGAAGGGATTGCCGTCGAGGCTGACCTCGAACGTCAGCCCGGCGGGCGGCGTGAGATTGTCGAGACCGGTGAAGGTGAACGTGGCGGCGGAATCCGCGAGCACGCCATCCGGGCCGGTGGTGATCGTCGTTTCCGGCGGCGCGAGATCGACCGTCCAAGTGCGCGTGGCGGGGGAAGGATCGGCATTGCCTGCGGCGTCGAGGGCGCGGACGACGAAGGTGTGGGAACCGGTGGTGAAACCGGTGTAGTTCAGCGGACTGGTGGCGGGAGCGAAGGGCGCGCCATCGAGCCTCGCCTCGAAGGTGAGCCCGGCGGGCGGCGTCACATTATCGGAGCCGGTGAAGGTGAAAGTCGCGGCGGCACTCGCCACGGTGCCGCTCGGGCCGGCGGTGATCGTCGTCTCCGGCGGCGCGCCATCGAGATTGCAGTTCAGGACAAGGCGAAAGATGGTGCCGCCGCCAGTGTTATTGCCGCGGAACCGGGTCGTGCCATAAAGGTTGCCATCCGTCGCCTGCAGCAGCCGCGCATAGGGTTGAGTGCCGGCCCCGTTGTCCTCGAAGCTCTTGAGGACGGTAAAGCCGGTCCCGTCCGGGTTCAGCCGGAACGCCGTGCCAAAGCCGGGGATGCCACCCAGATAGGCCGTGCCGTAGAGCGCGCCGTCCGTCCCCTGAATCAGCTCGCCAACGGGGTTGGCACCCGTCGTGGGAGCGTCGAGGTGTTTGATGACCGCGAAGCCGGAGCCATCCGGGTTCAGCTTGAAGATGGCGCCATCACCATTGCTGCCGCCAAAATACGTCATGCCGTAGAGCGCGCCGTCCGCCCCCTGCATCAGCCCGGCGTAGGGCGTCCCGCCGGTCGCGGTATTGTCGAAGTGTTTGAGGACCGTGAAGCCGCTGCCGTCCGGGTTCAGCTTAAACACCGTGCCGAAGCCGCTGCTGCCGCCCTGAGAGGCGGTGCCGTAGAGCGCGCCATCCATCCCCTGCATCAGCCCGCCGTAGAGGTAACCGCCAGTCGTGGAATTGTCGAAGTGCTTGAGAACGGTGAAGCCGGTGCCGTTCGGGTTCAGCTTGAACACCGTGCCGAAGCCGCTGCTGCCGCCCAAATACGCCGCGCCGTAGAGCGCGCCATCCGTCCCCTGCACCAGCTCGCCTTGGGGCTCCCTGCCCGTCGTAGCGTTATCGAGGTGCTTGAGGACGGTGAAGCCGGTCCCGTTCGGGTTCAGCTTGAACACCGTGCCACTGCCGTTGCTGCCGCCCAGATACGCCGTGCCGTAGAGTCCTCCATCCGTCCCCTGAATGAGCCCGGCGATTGGGCGACCGCCAGAGGTGGGCGTGTCCATGTACTTGAGAACGGCGAAGCCGGAGCCGTCCGGGTTCAGCTTGAAGACCGTGCCGGAGTTGTCGTTGTTGGCTCCGAGATACGTCGTCCCGTAGAGGGCGCCGTCCGCACCCTGAATGAGCCCAGAAACGGGATTGGTGCCATCCCCGAAAGCAAAACTCTTGAGGGTTTCAAAGCAGGGTGGATCGGTTTGCCCCACGGTCCAGTTGCGCGTGGCGGGCGTCGGGTCGGGATTGCCGGCGGCGTCGATCGCGCGAACCCGGAAGGTGTGCAGGCCGGCACTCAGACCGGTGTAGGTCTTCGGGCTGACGACGGGCGTGAAGGCCGCGCCGTCGAGGCTGGCCTCGAAGGTGAGCCCGGCAGGCAGGGTCACATTATCGGAGCCAGCGAATGTGAAGATGGCGGCGGTCCCCGCCACGATGCCGCTCGGGCCGCTGGTGATGGTCGTCTCCGGCGGAGTGACATCCGACGCGCAGTTCAGAACGATGCGAAACACGGCGCCGACATTGCCAGCACCGCCGAACCGCGTCGTGCCGTACAGGTTGCCATCCGTCGCCTGCAGCAGCCTGGCGAAGGGACTCAAGCCATTCTCGAAGCTCGTGAGGAGGGTGAAGCCGCTCCCATCCGGGTTCATCCTGAACGCCGTGCCGAAGCCGGGGATGCCGCCCTGAAGGGTCGTGCCGTAGAGCGTGCCGTAAAGCGCGCCGTCCGACCCCTGAATCAGCTCGCCCAAGGGGTTGGCACCCGTCGTCGAAGAGTCGAGGTGCTTGATGACCGCGAAGCCAGAGCCGTCCGGGTTCAGCTTGAACACTGTGCCGTCACCGTGGCTGCCGCCCAGATAGGTCGTGCCATAGAGCGCGGCGTCCACTCCCTGCATCAGCCCGGCGTAGGGCGTATTGCCAGACGTGGCATTGTCGAAGTGCTTGAGGACGGCGAAGCCGCTGCCATCCGTATTCAGCTTGAAAACCGTCCCGTAGCCAAAGCTGCCGCCCCCCGAGGCCGTGCCGTAAAGCGCGCCATCCACCCCCTGAATCATCCCGCCGTAGGGGTTTCCGCCGGTCGCGGTATTGTCGAAGTGCTTGAGCACGGTGAAACCGGTGCCGTCCGGGTTCAGCTTGAACACCGTGCCGGCACCGTTGGTACCGCCATAATACGCCGCGCCGTAGAGCGCGCCGTCCGTCCCCTGCACGAGCTCGGCGTCGGGGCCGCTACCGGTCGTGGCATTGACGAAGTGATGCAGGACGGTGAAGCCAGTCCCATTCGGGTTCAGCTTAAACAAAGTGCCGCCGCCGCTGCTGCCACCCAGACACGTCGTGCCGTAGAGCGCGCCGTCCGTCCCCTGAATCAGCCCGGCAATGGGGCGACCGCCAGTGGTGGGCGTGTCCAGAACCTTGAGGACGGTGAAGCCGGTCCCATCCAGGTCCATCTTAAATACCGTGCCGGAGTCGTCGTTGCTGGCTCCGAGATATGTCGTCCCGTAGAGCGCGCCGTCCACCCCCTGAATGAGCCCAGAAAGGGGATTTCTGCCATCCACCACAGCAAAACTCTTGAGGACTTGGAAGCACGGCGTTCCGGTTGGATTCACTCGCTCAACTGAACCAATGTCGCAGGCGACGCCTTGAGGCCGGGCAATGCCGCGCTGGTCGGTGGTAATGGGAATGCCGTTGGCATCCGTGCAATTGGCGACTGGCACGCCATTGATGGCCGGACTGCCGGGGAGCGGCGCGTGGGTCTGCGTCGGGCCACCATTGCTGGCCAGAGCGGCCAGCAGCGGATTGGTATTGTTCAAGTCGCCGGTACCGGTAAGTCCGCCGGATGCGTCGCTGACTATGTTGTGACCCAATGAGGTCCACGGGAGCGGATTGCCGCCAGTGTGATAGAAGTCGTCGCCGAGGCCCTAAGTGGGACTGGCTAGGATACTGTTCTTCACGACAACCCATCCCGCCCCGCCAAAGGAATCGGCGATGGCATCGCCCCGGCCTTGAAATCCCGCGGGTCCGTCAGCCCGGTTTTCAAAAACGGTGCTGTTGATGATCGCGGTCGTGGACTGGCAGTAAGACGAGAAGTTTAAGATGCCGCCGCCGCCATATCCCGAGAAGCTGGTGTTGCGGGAAATGGTGCTATTCAGCACGGTCAACGTGCCGCAGTAGTTGAAGATAGCACCGCCAAGTCCGCCGGTGTTTTCCGCAAGGGTGCTGTTTTTCAGCAGCGCACCGCCCGTGTTGAGCAAGGCGCCTCCACCCCAGCTCGGCGCCGTGCCGCCGCGGACAGTCACGCCGTCCATGGTCAAATGCGCCGGGGCGCTGCCGACGATGAAGATGCGGAAGTCGGGCGTCCCGACCGCACTGCTGCGCTGGATCGTCGCGCCTTGGCCATTGATCGTGATCGGACTGGTGATGCCGGGCAGACCGTTGGGTCCGAAGTAGCCCGTATTGTGTGCGGCGGTCAGGGTGTAAGTTCCGCCGGAAGCGAGATGGATGGTGTCCGCCTCCCCGTTTCCGTTCGCGGTATTGAGCGCGGCAATCAGCGCCGCCACGTCGCCGTTCGGGATGTCAAACGTGGCAGCTCGTGCTGCGACCGGGACCAGAGCCGCCAGGCTGATCGCGAGAAGCCAGCGATGGAATCGCGTTGTGGTTTTTGTCCATGCTGAAATCACCTGTTTCACCGCTGTTTGCGTATTCATCGTTAGTGTTCCTCAGTTAGTTTGGTACAAGATTGATCAAAGTTGCGTCTCGCCTCGCACCCGGAATCGGTGTGCGCGATGGGTGTTCGGTGAAAGGCCGTGGCGCGGGACGAGCGTGCATGGCCCGCGGGCAACCGTGATGGGTTCGATCGCCGCTGCTGTTTCCGAGCTGGCCTGCGGCAGGAAGGCCATCGTGCCTGCGGTAGAAGCCGCCGATCACTACCGCACGAGAGGTCGTGCGTTGACGCACCCCGGCAATGCAATTTTGGGATGGGAATTGCATCCTTTCCATTCCGGCAAAACTTCTCCGACGCCGTCCAGTGACGACGTGGATAGGGGAGAGATAGTGGCTCATGGAGAAACCGCTGTGCAATCAACCGCCTCACGTATGCGGATGATTCACGAATCCAAGGAGATAGTGCGGACCTGGTGACGGGATGGCAAGGGCTGCGCGGCGTGATTTGGATCGAGCAAATGGGCAGCGTTCCCGAAAAAATCGAACTCTGCAGCCATGCCGGGGTCTTCCGCTGCCCGTCGATCTATGAGCCATTCGGCGTCATCCTAAATCCGGGAATTGAGATGACCGCGGATTTCGCGGATTGACGCGGATTCAGAGACTTGCGTGCCGAAAGCCACGGGCAAGACGCCCACCAAATGGGTGAGAGACACATTGGTTGCAAATAGCTCCGAATCCGCGTCAATCCGTGCAATCCGCAGTTTCCATTCCCGTATATAGCATCTTCAGTCTCGAAGCGATGGCTTGCGAAACTGCGGTGGTCGCGAGCGCCGTGGGTGGGATCAAGGAAGTCGTCGTCGAAGGCGAAACGGGTTATCTCATCGCGCTGGAGCAAATGGACGAGAGCCCGTTTGAAGCGAAGCAACCCGAGCAGTTCGCCCGCGACCTCGCCGCGCGGATCAACGAAGTGATGAGCGATCCCGCGAAACAGAAGCGCATGGGAAAAGCGGGCCGCAAGCGCGCGGAGGAATTGTTCAGTTGGCGGGCCATCGCGCAGCAGGTCGCCGCGCTTTACTCCAATCTCCAAAATCAACGCAGCCGTCTTGTCACTTGACCCGATGTGCGGCCCGTAAAAGATACCGAGCATGACTTCCATGAATCCTCGCAAAATCCTTGGGCGCTTTATCGGCGCAGCGGCTCTCACCTTGCCGATCTCCCTCCACGCCGCACCGATCGTCCTTGATTGGAATCAGGTCACGTGGACTGCCGGTCAGTTGGTGCAGAGTTTTGACATCGACCCCAACAATCCCGGCAACGATGTGACCGTCACCATCACGGATACCCTAGGGCGCATATCACAACCTGTGAGCGGCACGACGCTGATCACCGGGGGCATTTCGCCGACAAACAGAACCCTCCAACTCGTCACCAATTTCGCGACCAATCTCGAATCCATCGTCGTGCGGATCGACTTCAATTACCTCGCGGGCGTGCGCGATGTGAACTTCTTCGTCCATGACATCGATGGCACCCTCAACTCGTGGCAGGAGGAAGCGCGCGGCATTTCCGCCACGGGCGACACGCTGCCAAATTTCGCGCCGACCTCGCTGCTCCGCATCGGCGCGAGTCCCACTTTCCAAATTACCGGAACCGGCCTCGCGCAATTGCTCACGGCGACAAGTGAAGCGGCTGACGATTCGAACAACGGCTCGGCATCGGTGTCATTCGGCTCGCAACTCGTCCGCACGACGACGTTCACTTCCGGCGCTGGCACAGTCGGCAGCTTCGATCCAATCGAAAGCGGGATTTCGCTAGGCGTCGTCTCCTACACGCCCGAGCCGGTGCCGGAGCCGTCATCGGCAATGCTGCTGCTCTCCGTTGTCTCATTGGCGGGTTTCCGCCGGTTCAGCCGCTGAGTTACCGCCGAGTCTTTGGGATTGAGTGCATCGGTGCCCCGGGCGTCACTCCATCGACATTCTCAAAGGCAGGTCAAAAAACAAGCGCGCTGGGATGGGGACAGTCTCACGCGGGACCGGGCTTGCGTGCGCCCGCCGCCGCGCGTCCATTCGCGGCCTCATGCTCATCGACACCCACGCGCATCTCACCTTCCCCGACTTTGCGAACGACCTGGAAGGCATCCTCGCACGAGCGGCTGAGGCGGGTGTGACGCGCGTCGTCACCATCGGCACGAGTGTCGAGAGCAGTCGGCTGGCGGTCACGCTGGCGGAGAAATACGCGACTGTTTTCGCTGTCATCGGCATTCATCCCGACAACGCGATGGAAGCCGCGCCCGGCTTCATCGACGACCTCCGCGCGCTCGCGCAAAATCCGCGCGTCGTCGCCATCGGCGAGACCGGGCTCGACTACTTCCGCCGCACGCCGGAGCGCGTCGCCGCCGAAAAAGACACGCAGGCCGCCGTCTTCACGCAGCAGCTCGCACTCGCCGCGGAACTTGGCCTGAACGTCGTCATCCACGAACGCGACTCGTGGGATGACACACTCGCGGTCCTCGCGCCGTTCGCGGGAAAAGTGCGCGCGCAATTTCACTGCTTCGGGAAATCCCTCGCGCACGCCGAAGCGGTGCTCGCCGATGGGCACCTCGTCTCCTTCACCGGCATCGTCACTTTCAAAAACGCCGCCGTCGTCCAGGAAACCGCCGCACGCCTGCCGCCGGGCACTTTCATGGTCGAAACCGATTGCCCCTATCTCGCGCCAGTCCCGTTCCGCGGAAAACGTTGCGAGCCCGCGCACACTCGCCACACTGCCGAATTCATCGCGCAACTCCGCGGGCAGCCCATCGCGGAACTCGCGGCGGAAACGACTGCGACCGCGGAAAAGTTCTTTCGCCTCCGGAGTTGAAAAGGGTGTGATTAATTGTGGCGCAGGAACGACGGGCGCGGGTCTGAGGTGCGCTAGATTCTTGGACCGGAACCCACTAAAAGAAGGAACAAGAATGAAAACCAAAGAACGCAAAGAATACACAGCCGAGTTCAAAGCGCAGGCCGTCGCGCTGATGGCTACTGGGAAGCCCATCGGTCAACTC
>JANNWY010000107.1:0-33562 GCA_031409335.1 Chthoniobacteraceae bacterium
TCTTGTCGCGTGGTTTATCGCCTTGTTACTGCCCCGGTGCCACCTCCGACGCCTCACGCCTGCCACAACTCGATCTTTTTCCAACCATCCACTACTTGACCCTCGCCTGACGAATAATGGGTGTTTTTCAACAGGCTGTTAACGGGCGCGAAGGTCTGCCAGTCTGTAGAAACGCCCATTCCAGCGCCGTCGGCGCACATGTTTTTAGAGTCCATCCGAAACAAACCGGCTAGCTTCGTAGGAGCGGCATGTGCCCGCAAACCAAGCATCCATGCCGCTCCTACAGAGCTAGCCCAGTATTCCCACGAGGGTCTATAAACATGTCGCGCCTACGTCGCTAAAATGGGGTTTTCAACAGGCTGCTAGAGCGAAATTCTAAAGCTGTTCTCCCTTTTTAATGAATGATGGATCATCGGTTCCTTTCCCGAACGACGGGTCATTCTTGGCATCTCGAATAGCGTGCCAATACCAGTCCACAGCATCGCGCATCAGCACGAGGTCGTCGTCCGTAACAATAAGATCGGCTTTGGTCTTGGGATGTGTAAGCCTGTCTCTTACCTTCGTCACTCGCTGGAATCGCTCCCATCTGTGGTCAGAGAAAAACGTGGCATCGGTGCCACACTCCTTGGCCAAGGAACGAAGAATAAACGCAGTATAGTTGATGAACGGAGCCCGGAGTTCTTCCATCTCGATTGTTCCATTCTTGAGAATTCGGTTGGAGATGTTGCCGAGAAATATGAGTCTCGCCATATTGTAAGATTCCGTTCGGACGCACGCCACCGCCATTGCGACTTGCCTCATCATCTCGTTCATCGCCTCGAACATGGAAAAACCGGTTTTAATGTAGGTGCGTCTCCAGAAATCGTTGTCATTGCTATGCAAAAGCTGCTCGCATCGGTAAAAGTCAGCGCCCAGAATCACAACCATCTCTCCGAACCATCCATCGGCTTCATTCATAACGCGTGGAAGTCGCCCAACATCCCGTTACGCCGCAGGCTTAGTCCAAGCCGCATTCCGCTTTGACGAATTCACCACGGCCTCGATGAATGCCATCCCGCGGATGCCATCTTCGATGCGGGGGAAATCGAGCGAGGGGTCATCCTTTGCCAGCTTCTTCCCATCAATGCGGGCGTGGATGGCTTGGGCGAAGGCTTTGTAGATGTTGGCGAAGGCTTCGAGATAACCTTCCGGGTGGGCGGGCGGAGTGCGTCCGGCGGCGAGGGCGGCTTTGCCTAGATAGCCATTGGCGGTGCGATAGACCTGCATGGGTTGGTCGGGCCATTTCAGCAGCATGGTGTTGGGTTCTCGCTGATGCCATTCGAGGCCACCCTTTTCACCGTACACGCGGATGTTGATGTTGTTCTCTTCACCGACGCTGATCTGCGAGGCGTGCAGGATTCCTTTCGCACCACCTTTGAAACGCAGCAGCACGTTGCCATCGTCGTCGAGCTTGCGTCCTTTCACGAAGGCCGTGATGTCCGCCGCCAGCTCGCTGATCTGCAAGCCGGTGATGTATTCCGCGAGGTTTTCCGCGTGGGTGCCGATGTCGCCGATGCAACCCGCTGCGCCGCTCTTCTTCGGATCGGTGCGCCACGAGGCCTGTTTCTGCCCGGCGGCTTCGATGCGGGTGGCGAGCCAGCCTTGCGGATATTCCACGACGACCTTGCGAATTTTCCCGAGCTTCCCGGCTTTCACCAAATCGCGCGCTTCCTTCACGAGCGGGTAGCCGGTGTAGTTGTGCGTGAGTCCGTAGAGCAGGCCGCTCTTTTTCACGAGCACTCCGAGCGCGCGGGCCTGCGCGAGATCGAAGGTCGCGGGCTTGTCGCTGAGGACGTGGAAGCCGTGTTCGAGCGCCATTTTCGCGGGAGGGAAATGCATGTGGTTTGGCGTGACGATCGCCACGAAATCCATGCGTTCTCCCTCGGGTAATTTTGCCTCGGACTTAATCATTTCCTCGAAGCTGCCGTAGCAGCGCGAGGCAGGGAGGAAGAGATCGCCGCCGGACGCTTTCGATTTCGCGGGGTCGCTGGAGAATGCGCCGCACACGAGTTCGATCTGGCCATCCATCGCCGCCGCGATGCGATGCACCGCGCCGATGAATGCCCCGCGTCCACCGCCGATCATGCCGTAACGAATTTTTCTGCTCATAGTGGCTGCTGTGTAGAAAAGTGGGCGCACTGCGGCAAGGGGAATGTGGCTCGACTCCCCAAACCTACTCTCGATCCTGCTCCTGCTCTTGCTCCTGATCCTGATCTGGACCGCGTCCCGCGCGGTTCGTTTTTGGATCAAGATCAAGAGCAGGAGAGGAAGGGAACGGCTGCTGCGTGATCTGAATGACTAACGGAATCCGCCCGAGCGTGGTTGAATGTCTGCTCCCATGAAGCTCGCGCCTTCCATCCTTTCGTTTCTCTGGTTGCTTCCTGCGCTTGTGTCGCCCGGTCGCGCGAATGAATTCGACACGAACATCAAGCCGCTGCTCGATGAGTTTTGCCTGAAGTGCCATTCGACCGTGGAGCAAAAGGGTGACTTCGATCTGGAGCAGCACGCCTCGCTCGCCGCGATGAAAAAGCATCCGAAACCATGGCAGATGGTTTTGCAGCAGTTGGCCGATGGCGAAATGCCGCCGAAGAAAAAACCGCAGCTTTTGCCGGAACAAAAAGCGAAGCTAATGTCATGGGTGCGCGCGTCGCTGGATGCCATCGCGCTGGAGCGTGCGGGCGATCCGGGGCCGGTCGTCTTGCGGCGGCTTTCCAACGCGGAATACACTTACACGATTCGCGATCTGACGGGGATGGAGTCCCTCGATCCGGCGAAGGAATTTCCCGTCGATGGCGCGGCGGGCGAGGGCTTCACGAACACGGGTCAGTCGCTCGTGATGTCGCCGTCGCTGGTCACGAAATATCTTGATGCGGCGAAAGGCATCGCGGCGCACGCGGTGCTGCTGCCGGATGGGATTCGTTTTTCGCCGAGCACGTCGCAGCGCGATTGGACCGAGGAAAAGCTCGCGGCGATTCGCGGATTTTACGCGCAGTTCACAAGCATCGGTGGCGGTTCGGCGGTGGATTTGCAGGGCCTTAAATTCGACACGAAAGACGGCGGCGTTTTGCCCTTTGAAAAGTATCTCGCAGCCACGCTCGCGGAGCGCGATGCGTTGAAAAGCGGTGGCAAATCCGTCGCAGTCGTCGCGCGCGAGCGTGGGTTGAATGCGAAGTATCTCGGCGCGCTTTGGACCGCGCTGAACAACGCCAAACCGTCGCTCGTGCTCGACGGAATCCGCGCGCGGTGGCGCGACGCGAAGCCGGAGGGCTCGGCGGTGATCGCAACGGAAATTGCACAATGGCAGAGGGCGCTCTGGCGCTTCACCACGGTCGGCCACATCGGCAAACGCGATGGCCCGAAAGCGTGGGAAGTGCCGGTGACACCGCTCGCGAATGCGCGCGAAATGCGGTTGAAAATCCCGGCGCCGACTGCGGGAAAAGACGTGAGTTTGTATCTCGCGACTTCCGATGCGGGCGATGGCGCAGAGCATGATTTCGCGCTGTGGGAAAATCCGCGCCTCGTCGCGCCGGGCCGGCCGGATCTCGCACTGCGCGATGTGCGCGCCGCCGTCGCCGCGCTCACGACGCATCGCGAGCGCGTCTTTTCCACCTCCGCGAAATGCCTCGCCGCAGCGGCGGAAGCGGGCGCATCGCCGACCGAAAACAATGTCGCGCAGCTCGCGCTAAAGCATGGTGTGGAAAAGATCGTGCTCGCGGCGTGGCTGGATTTTCTCGGCATCGGCGCGGGTGAGGCGTGGATCGACGGGCACATGACGCAGAAGGCGGAGAGCGCGCAGAGTTACGATTTCATCAAGGGCTGGACGGGTGCGGATGCGTTGAGTGTCGTCGCAAATTCCTCCGATCAGCAGGTGCGAATTCCGGGGAACATGAAACCGCACGGCATCGCGGTGCATCCCGCGCCGAAGCTGCGCGTGGTCGTGGGCTGGCGCAGTCCGGTCGCAGCGACCATGCGCGTCGAGGGAGTGGCGCAGCACGCGCATCCCGAGTGCGGAAATGGCGTGGCGTGGACGCTGGAATTGCGGCGCGGCAACACGCGGCAGCGGCTCGCGAGCGGCATCGCGCACGGCCCGGCGGCAGTGAAAATCGGGCCGGTGGAGAACCTCGCGATGCAGCCCGGCGACTTGGTTTCAGTGGTCATCGCGCCGCGCGAGGGAAATCATTCGTGTGATTTAACAGCGGTGGATTTGACGCTGACCGACGGCGCGCGCGAGTGGGATTTGGCGAAGGATGTCTCGCCAAACATCCTCGCTGGAAATCCGCACACCGACCGGCTCGGCAATGCGAACGTGTGGCATTTTTACAGCGAATCGGACAATGGCGCCGGGAACGGGCCGGTGCTGCCAGCGGGATCGCTGCTCGCGAAATGGCAGTCGAGCGCAAATGTGGACGAGAAGCAAAAGCTCGCCGGGCAAGTGCAGGCGCTGCTGCTCGGCGGCGCGGGGGGATTCGCGAAAGACTCGCCGGACGCCGCGCTGTATCGCGATCTCACGTCGTTGAGCGGACCGCTGATTTCCGCGGCGCGAAATGAATTGCTGAAGAATCCCGCGTCGCCCGCGACCGACGGCGACGCTTATGGACTCGATCCCTCGATCTTTACCGGCGCGAGTCTCGGAGCGCGCGCTCCGTCGGTGATCGAAGTGCGTTTGCCTGCCGATCTAGTGGAAGGTTGCGAGTTCGTGGCGACGGCGACTTTGCACCGCGAGACGGGCGCGGAGGGAAGTGTGCAGATGCAAGTGCTCACGACGAAACCAGCCGCGACGCCGGCGCTCGCTCCGGGCGTCGCGAAAGAACAGGGCGGCAAAAGCACGTGGTCGGATGGCGAGCGTCCGGTGATTTCGGATTCGCCGATCCTCGTGGGCGACGCGAGTGAAGCGCGGAAGCGCATCGAGGCCGCGCTCGATGAATTCCGGCAGCTTTTCCCCGCCGCGCTTTGCTACACGAAAATCGTGCCGGTCGATGAAGTGGTGACGCTCACGCTTTTCTATCGCGAGGACGATCACCTCCGGCGGCTGCTGCTCGACGACGCGCAGACCGCGGAACTCGAACGGCTCTGGGCGGAGTTGCATTTCGTCAGCCAGGATGCGTTCAAGCTCGTCGATGCGTTCGAGCAGCTTTGGCAATTCGCGACGCAGGACGCCGACCCGAGCGCATTCACGCCGATGCGTGAGCCGATCAAACAGCGCGCGGATGAATTCCGGAAACTGCTCGTTAGCACGGAGCCGCGGCACGTCGCGGCCACGCTGGATTTTGCCGAACGCGCGTATCGGCGCCCGCTCGCGGATGGCGAAAAAGCGCAACTCCGGGAGCTTTACCGAAAGCTGCGCGAACAGGAATTGCCGCACGAGGAGGCGATCCGACTGACGCTCGCGCGGGTGCTGGTGGGCCCGGCATTTTTGTATAAGGTGGAGCGGCAGGGGCCTGGCAAACAACAGTCGCCGGTGAGTGATTGGGAACTTGCAACGCGGCTGAGTTATTTCCTGTGGTCGTCCGAGCCGGATGCGGAACTGCGCGCGGTTGCTGCGGCGGGAAAATTGCGCGAGCCGGAAGTGCTCGTCGCGCAGACGCGGCGGATGCTCGGCGATGCGCGCGTGCGGCGGATGGCGACGGAGTTTGGTTGCGCGTGGCTGCACATTCACGGGTTCGATTCGCTGGATGAAAAGAGCGAGCGCCACTTCCCGGAATTCGCCGCGCTGCGCGGCGCGATGTACGAGGAATCGATCCGCTTTTTCACGGACTTCTTTCAGGAGAATCGCGCGGTGCCGAGCATCCTCGACGCGGACCACACGTTTGTGAACGGCGCACTCGCGAAGCATTACGGAATCACCGGCGTGGACGGTGAGGAATGGCGGCGTGTCGATGGGCTGCGGAAGTTTTCGCGCGGCGGAATCATTGGCCAGGCGGCGACTCTCGCGAAGCAATCCGGCGCCTCGCGCACGAGCCCGATCCTGCGCGGAAACTGGGTCGCGGAAGTGCTGCTCGGCGACAAGCTGCCGCGTCCGCCGAAAGACGTGCCGCGTCTTCCCGAAGACGAAGCGACCGAGACGCTGACCGTCCGCCAGCTCACCGAAAAACACAGCACCGACCCGCGCTGCTCCGGCTGCCATGTGCGCATCGACGCCTTCGGTTTCGCGCTGGAAAGTTTCGACGCCATCGGACATTTCCGCGAACGCGACCTCGGCAACCGCCCGATCGACACGCGCTCCAAAGTATTCGATGGCACCGAGCTGAATGGCATCGACGGACTGCGCGATTACCTGCTGACGAAACGCCGCGACGCCTTTCTGCGCCAGTTCTGCCGCAAGCTGCTCGGCTACTCCCTCGGCCGTGCCGTACAGCTTTCCGACGAGCCACTAATCAAAGACATGCTCACCGAACTCGCCGCGAAAGATTACCGCATCCACAACGCGATCGAATTGATCGTGAGCAGCCGCCAGTTCCGCGAAATCCGCGGACGCGATGCCGGTGTGGAAGACTAACCCCCTTCCGGCCAGCCAATGCCTTCTTCGCTGGCGCGCGATGCGCGTCTCGCTGGGGCCTTCATCGTTTCTCAATGGGCAGGTCCAAATCTAAACCCATAGCGAGCCACGGAACCCTCTGGCACTATAGTAAGACTGCGCACCGTTGTGATAGATGAAGACGTGGCCGAACCGGCGATCACCAAAAAGGGCGCCGCCAAGTTTTCGAATGTCAGCAGGTGCCTTCACCCAGCTTGATGTCTTTGTGTCAAACCCGCCAAGTTCCTGCAGTTCTCGATATTGTTCTTCCGTTAAAAGCTCGATGCCCATCGCCACAGCCATATCCATCGCGCTATTCGCCGGTTTATGTTCCTTCCGTGATTCCAGCCCTTCGCGGTCGTAGCAAACACTGGTGCGACCTTTGGGACTTTCCGCGGAACAATCAAAAAAGAGGTATTCGCCCGTCTTCTTACTCTGACCCACCACATCCGGTTCACCGCCGGTTCTTTCCATTTCGCTGAGTGACCACAGTTTATCGGGAGTAGCGTCCAGCTTGGCTTTTACCTTAGCCCATTCGAGACCTTGATGGCGGTTCATGTTTTCCTCGAAGCGGCTTTTCAGTGCTTTGAGCAGTGCTTCACGTTGTTGTGGCGACAACTCCTTTTTTGGTTCAACGCTTTTCATATGGGTTTTCTGATTCGCGTAATACTATCCGCCGTTGCAAATTGTAAGTTTAGAAATCGGAGGTTAGCACTGATTTTCAGGGCGTGGATGCAAGCTCGGTCCACAGGCTTGAAGAGCCTTAAAAAACGCCAGCCCAAGGCAACGCCATGGGTATTGATCGGAGGACGGCCAAGCTATGGATGGGCGTAATATTCTTGCGCTGAAAGCCTGTTCCATCTCCGCGCCCTTTCGGACCAATGGATGAAGCGGACTTTCATTCCCTGCGTTGGTTTTCCACGATTGCTGAGGCGTCGCCCCGGGCTGGGATGGTGGTGGGCCTTCGGCCCTCAAAAACGAGCGTTGCAAAGCCGGTCATTGGACCTGATTTGAATCACACCCGTGGAATCCGAGTGGCTCGTGCCGAGTTGGCGTTGCAGGTTGTATTTTTCCAAAAGAGTCGCGAGCGAGGAGCCGACGAATCGCCAAAAACCCGGCAAGACAATTGACGAACCGATATGGGATTTGAGAAAAGATCACCAATCGTGATTGCCGAATCCCACGAGCGAGTTCGTTATCAAATTCAAGTTCGTTCTTCATTTTTCCGACTCCCACACACTTCCGTTTATGATGCCTCCCGAGCCGCCACCCATTCCTTCGATCACGCGCAATTCGCACGTGATCGACTACCATATCCACGGCGACGACATGCAGCTCCTGGAGGTCGAACTCGATCCCGGCGAAAGCGTGATCGCCGAGGCTGGGGCGATGTGTTTCATGGAGGAGCAGATCGAGTTCGAGTCGAAAATGGGCGATGGCTCCGAGCCAGGCGGCGGTTTTTTTGGCGCGCTAAAAAACATCGGCAAACGCGTGCTCACGGGCGAATCGATCTTCATGACGCATTTCACGCATCGCGGTACCGGGAAGAAGAAGATCGCCTTTGCCGCGCCGTATCCGGGGAAGATCATTCCGGTCGATCTCGCGCAGCTCGGCGGGGAGTTGATTTGTGAAAAAGACGCGTTCCTGTGCGCGGCGAAAGGCACCTCGGTGGGCATTGCGTTTAACAAGAAGCTCGGGGCCGGACTTTTTGGCGGCGAGGGTTTCATCCTCCAGCGGCTGCGCGGGGATGGGCTCGCGTTTTTCCACGTCGGCGGGACGGTCGTGAAGCGCGAGCTCAAGGGCGAAACGCTGCGCGTCGATACCGGCTGCCTCGCGGCGATGACACCCGGAATTCAGTATGACATCCAGCGCGCGGGAAATCTGAAGTCGATGCTCTTTGGCGGCGAAGGCCTCTTTCTCGCCACGCTGACTGGCCACGGCACGGTGTGGCTGCAAAGTCTGCCCTTTTCCCGCATGGCGGACCGCATCCTCGCGAATGCGCCCGGCGGTGGCGGCGGCTCGACGGGCGAAGGCTCGGTGCTCGGCGGCATCGGGCGGATGTTCGACGGGAATTGAGGCGAGTTTCATCAGTCCTGCCGCTGATAGCCGAAGGCTCTGGGACTGCGGTGATTCCTTCACCGCTTTGGGAGAGTGGATCGCTCCACGGGGCAGCACCGTTCCGTGCTAAAGCGGTGAAGGAATCACCGCAGTCCAGGGCCTTCGGCTATCAGCGGCGGATGGGATTGGCCGGTCATGGCACTGTGATTTCGATGCGCAGGAAGCGTTTTTCCGGGGCGCTGCTGAAGGGCACGTCGTCGCGCCAGACGGTGAGCACAGTTCCGTTCGGTTGCGGGGTCGTCCCGAGCGACATGGGGCCGGCGCTCCACGCGGCGAGGTCGTCGGAGCTTTTGGCGACGTGGGTCATGCCGGCGATGCCTTCGCGCAGGGAGCAGGTGATCCGCAGGTAGGTCTGCGAGTCGCCGGGGTCGGTATAAAGCGAGGCCGTTTGCACGGGGCGCGAGGCGGGATCGAGCGGCGCGCCGCCCATGGTGAATTCGGCGGCATTGCGGAAGCCGTCGCCATCGGGATCGGCGTGGTCGCCCCAGAGCGTGGCTTCCAGCGCGGGATTGGCGAGGTCCGCGGCGGCGAAAACGTGGGCGCGCCAGCGGGCGATCGTCCATTCATCCGCCGCGCCGGGCACGCCGCCAGGGACGTAACTCGCGCGCCAATTCGTGGCGACGTATGGATCGGGAGCCAGGGTTGGATTTACCAGCACGAGCGCCGCGCCGCTGCCATCCGCGGCGGTCGGCCATGGCGCGAGATCGTCGTACGTGAATTGCGCGATGGTCGCGCCGCCCGAGCCGAGCACGCGCACGAGATCGCCCGAGTTGTGAAGACTTCCCGCAAACGTGCCGGCGACCGGCAGCCCGGGGCCGTAGCGCATCGCTGCCGCGCCCGCATTTGCCACCACGAGCACGCGCGCGCCGGGCGCGAGTGAGGTGATCGCGGAGCCGCCGAAGGCGAAAGTCACCGCATCGCTGAGCGTGACCGCGGTGAGATCGAGCCCGTTTGCGCCGATGTTCAGGAGTTCGATGTATTCAAACTGATCGTCCGTCGCGAATCCGGCGGTGATTTCCGCAGCGGTCGCCGCCGGCGGATTGTAGTGGAGTTTGCTCACCACGAGATTTGCGGAAGTCGCGGGCGGATAGATCGTGAACGCCGCCTCATCGAGCGCGGACCACACCGCGCCGCTGCTGCGAAAGCGAGCGCGGACGACCATCGGCGAATTCACCACGATCGGCCCGGCGTACAGCGTGCCAGCAGCCGCACCGCCGATCGCGCGCGGATCGGTGCCATCGAGCGTGTAGTAAATCGTGCCCGTCTGTGCGCCCAGACTCAGCGCGAGCGAGTAACCCGGCGCGACCTGCCCGCCGCGTTGCGAGAAGGTGGGCGGATTGAAGTTCGGATAAAACCCGCGCGTCTTCAGCGCAGCGATCACCGTCGCCGCGCGCGATGGGAAAAAGTTCGTGCGGATATTCGCGAGGCGCGCGTTCCACTGCGCGAGCGTGTGATTCGTCGCACTCGTGCCCCAGCGCGTGCAGTCCGCAATCACAGCCTGCGCGATCAGCGCGGCGCGCGCGTCGAAAAGCGCCTGCGCTTTCGCGGAAGTCAGCGCCCCGCTGTTCAAGAGATGCTTTTGCGCCACGTCGGCGATTTTCAGTTTGTATTCCGCGTTGGTGGCGAGGTCTTCGTGGATCCACTCGGAGTTCGAGTAGGTGAAACTCGTGCGGTTCGCGCCGGTGGTCGTGTTGTTCGTCGCGCGCGCATTCACCCAGCTCGGCGCGAGCAGCGTGTGTTCGCAATCGTGCGGGAAAAAACGCCAGCCCGCGTCGGTCAGCCGGTTGCGCATTCCGCGCCAGTTGTTCGCGCGATTCATGCTGAGGAAATTCGACAACGGCCCGTCGCCATCGCCCGTGTAGTAGTGCAGCACCATGTAGGTCGCGAGATGCTCCGGGTCCACATAGACCGGCATCGCGGGCACGCGCACGCCGGTCGCATTGCGCCCGAGCAGCGCGAAATAATTCGCGTTCGTGGGGCTGGCGGCGCAGGCGCGGGCGAGATTCCACGTCTGCTGCCATGCGTCGATGGTGCCGCTTCCGAGTTCGTAGGTGAACGCCGTGTGGTTCGAGGTTTGCACCACGTCGTAGTCGTCAGCCGCGCCGCCGAGATACGTGGCACCGTAATCCTCCTGCGCGCGCTCCTCCGTCATGTAGAGGCCCCAATACTGGCCATTCAGATAGACGTGATAGTAGCGCGAGCGCGTCGTCGCCTGGCCCATCGCGCCGAAGATGTCGCGGCAAAATGCCTCGCGCACCGCCGTGTTTTCCGTCCCGCCATCATTCGCCCACGAGTAGTTTTGCTCGCTGCGCAGGTCGATCGTCTGGAACTCGTCCGCGCCCGCGGTGCCAAACAGCGGATGCGTCAGTTTTCCCTCGCCATATTGATTGCGGAAAAAGAACCGAAAGCTGTGCTTCGCGTACCCGTCATTGCGACTATATCCGCCGCGGATGCGCAGCCCGCAGTTGATGTGAAAGCCGGGGCTGCCATCGGGATTGAGCAATTCCAGCGACGACGCGCGCTCCCACGCATCGCCTTTCAGCAGCGCGTTATTGTAAATGCCGGTCGTTTGATCCGTCAGATTCGGCTGGTCGGTGACGATCGAAAAACTCGGCACCTGATTGAGCGCGTTCGCGAGTTGTTGCGCGGTGTATTGCGCCTTCAGCGTCGCGTTGAAACCGTAGCGCATCGTCTGCCCGTTCAGCGACGCGGCACCTGCTGCCGGCCAGCCCGCGGGCGACGGGCCTTGGTTCGGCACGTCGGCGATGAACACATACGTCTGCGTGTCCGTATTCGACGACAGCAGCCCTGGGACAAACGCCCGCGCCCGCAAAACCCGGGTGGAATTCACCGTGAGCTGCCCGGTATAAACTGTGCCGTTCGTCTCGGTCGGCGTGCTGTTGTTCGTCGTGTAGCGGATCGTCGCGCCGGGCGTCAGGCACGTGATCGCGACCGTTTGCGGGGTGGTGAAAAAGCCGCGTTTCACGCTGAATTCCGTGTCCGCCACAAATCCGGTCACCGACGGCCCATTCGCCGCGCCGGGCGTCGGGATCGGAAAAAACACCGCCGATCCCCCGCTCAATCCATACGCGATATTCGTCCGCTGCGGCGGATACGCGGGCGCGAATTCCGTCACGATCGCGCCGTCCGGTTGCTTCAGCGCGAGATATTCGCCGCCCTTTCCGAGACTGAACTGCGTGTGCAGCGGCGCGGCGGGATTCGTGCGGTTTTTGCCCGAGGCGAAAACGACTTTGTAGCCGCTGCCTTCGACCGGGACATTCGGGAAGGTCCACGTCTGCGTGCCGTCCACGATCTGCCAGCCCGCCGCCGAAACGGCGAAGGGGTTCGGGTTAAAAACCTCGATCCAGTCCTGCTTCGTCCCGTCTTCATCCGAAATGCTGGCATCGTTGTCCGCGAGGAATTCGTTCAAGACCAGCGGCTGCGTCGCGAGACCGATATAGACGGTGATGGGGCGCGTGACCGAGCCCGCGCCATTCGTCGCGGTGAGCGTGAAAGTCGTCGTGACCGTCGGCGAAACCGTGACCGATCCCGTCGCGCTCGCAGTGGGCGCGAGCGCGCCGTTGTCGATCGCGATCGTGTTTGCCGACCCGACATTCCACGCCAGCGTGACCACCGCCCCCGCCGTGGACAGGACGCCCGTGCCCGCAGTCATCCCGCCCGCTTCAGCCGTGTAGCTGCTGATCACGGGCGTCGGCGTCGGGTACGGATTTCCGGCGATGTTGTAGCGGTCTTGCAGATACCAGCCGACCCGGTCGATCCCCTCCGCCGTCAGCACGCCGTCATACACGATGATTTCGGCCACGCTGCCATTCCAATACCGGCCGAGCGCCGCGCTCGCACTGCCGATCCAAAAGTTCGTGTAAACCTGATTCGTACCCGCCACCGCCATGACAATGTGCGGCGTGCCCGGCGTGTAAGTGCCGCTCGGGACTTTGTTCACAAACAGATTCCCCGTCGGCGATCCGACCCCGGAGAAGTCATTGGTGTCCTGCCCGGAAAGCGGCGAGCGATAGACATTCGACGTGCCGTTTCGCCGGATATTGAGCCCGTCGTCGCCGCGGGAAATCAGCCCAGCCAGGCTGACTGCGGCGCTTTCCCCCGTGACCACCGCGAAAATCGTCCGCGCATTCACATTGGCAGCCGCACGAGTCATCACGTCATTCGTGCCATCGAAGCGGACGACCGGCTTGTTATTAAACCGCGCATCGCTGGTGATGAAAGTGGGCGCAGTCCCCGCCGCAGCCGTCATCGTTCCCCATGACGTGACGGCGCTGTTGTTCGCCTGGGAAAGCGAGTCGGCCACCAGCCGCAGCGTGATATTCCCGTAATCCGCCGGGTCGATACTCTGCGCTTTGGCAGGAAACTGAACGCAGGGCAAAACCGCGAGCAGGACAAGCAACCGGCGGAGCGAGTGAGGAAGGAGGGATAGGCTGAACATCGGGGTGGCGGGACGATAGCGAAGAGTTCCCAAGTCTCAACCGCGACCATCCCCGAAGTCCGCCGCGATCGCCTAGCTCACGGCGGCGAGTTCTTCGAGCAGCGCGCGGTTCAGGCGGATGCCGGCGAAGAAGTTTTCGAGCGGGAAGTTTTCGTTCGGCGCGTGCGCGCGGCAATCGGGGAGCGCGAGGCCAAGCAGCAGCGTCTCCGCGCCGAGCACGCGCTTGAAAGTATTCACGATCGGGATGCTGCCGCCTTCGCGGATGAGCGCCACGTCTTTGCCGGGAAACGCTCGCTGCAAAGCGCGGCGCGCGGCGAGACCGTCGGGTGAATTCGGATCGGTGACGTACGGCTCGCCGGAATGGCCGGTCTTGATTTCCAGCTTCACGCCGCGCGGGCAATGCGCCTGCAAATGCGCGCTCACTTTCGCCAGCACTTCCGCGGGCTGCTGCGGCGGCACGAGCCGGAAAGTCAGTTTGGCAAAGGCTTCGCTGGGCAGCACCGTCTTCGTGCCGGTGCCCTGAAAGCCGCCGCCGATGCCGTTCACTTCGGCGGTCGGACGCGCCCAAGTTCGCTCAATGCTCGAGTATCCGGCCTCGCCGAAAAGCTCGCCCGCGCCGCTGACTTTCAGAATGTCCGCATCGCCAAACGGCAGCTTCGCCCACGCCTCGCGTTCCCATGTTTCCAGCGGCGGAATGCCATCGTAAAATCCCGGCACCGCGACCCGTCCCTCGTCGTCGTGTAGCGTCGCGATGAGTCGCGCGAGCGCCGTCACCGGATTCATCACCGCGCCGCCGTAAATGCCCGAGTGCAAATCGCTCGAAGGCCCGATGACTTTCACCTCCATCGCCGCGATCCCGCGCAGCCCGTAGGTGAAAGTCGGCACGCCGAGCCCGACCATGCCCGTGTCCGAAATCGCGATGAGATCGCAGCGCAATTCCTCACGGTGCGTGTGTAGGAATTCCTCCAAATGCTCGCTCCCGATTTCCTCCTCGCCCTCAATCAGCAAGATCAAATTCACCGGCAGCTCACCCTTCTCGCGCAGCGTCTCTTCGATCCCCAGCACATGCGCGAAGTGCTGTCCCTTGTTGTCCGCCGAGCCGCGCGCGAAGACGTATCCATCCGCAATGCGCGGCTCGAACGGCGGCGAATCCCACAGCGCCACCGGATCGACCGGCTGCACATCGTAGTGCCCGTAAATCATCACCGTCCGCCGGCCAGGCTTGTGCTCGTTTTTCGCGATCACGATCGGATGCCCCGCCGTCGGATGCAGCGTTGTCATCAGCCCAATCGCGCGCAATTTCGCCACGATCCAATCCGCGCACGCCGCCACATCGGCCTTGCGCTCGGGATCGGTGGAAACGCTGGGAAAACGAAGGTAGGCGAGGAATTCGTCGAGCTGGTGCTGATTCATCGGCAGATGTTACGCAAGTCGGCGTGCCGCCGCAAAGTCCGCAGACCGATTGACGCTTGGCACGGCTTTAGCAACTCTCGCGGCCTGCTCATGGACATTCGCAAGGCTCTCATCACCGCCGCTGGCAAAAACCAGCGCACGCTGCCGCTGCAATCGCTCGTCGATCGTGACGGCGTCACAAAAACCGCGCTCGCCATCATCATCGAGGAAATCCTGCGCGCGGGGATCGAGACGATCGGCGTCGTCATCAGCCCCGGCGATGCGGAGCCGTATCGCGCCGCGGCGGGGAAACACGCTGAGCGGCTGACGTTCATCGAGCAGCCCGCGTCGCTCGGCTACGCGCACGCGGTGCATTGCGCGGCGGAGTTTTGCGGAAACGATCCGTTTCTCCTGCTCGTTGGCGATCACTTGTATTTGAGCGCCACGGAGAAGGGCTGCGCGCAGCAGCTCGTGGAAATCGCGCGCGCGGAAAACTGCGCGGTGTCGGCGGTGCAATCGACGCACGAAAGCAAGCTGCCGTACTACGGCGCGATCGGCGGCAAGCTCGTGAACGCCGCGCAGCGCCTTTACCAAATCGAAGCCGTCCTCGAAAAACCCACGCCGACGGAAGCCGAACAAAAGCTCACCGTCCCCGGACTCCGCGCGGGCTACTACCTGTGCTTTTTTGGAATGCACGTCCTCACGCCCGCCGTGCAGCGCATCCTCGGCGAACTGCTCGCCGCCGCGTCGGGCCACGAGAATTCCGTGAATTTTCGCGCCGCCGTCGCCCGCCTCGCCACGCAGGAGCGATACCTTGCCTGCGAACTCGACGGACGCCGCTACGATTTCGGCGTGAAATACGGCCTGCTCACCGCGCAGCTCGCGCTCGCCCTTTCCGGCAAGGAACGTGACGAGGTGCTGCGCGGTTTAGTTGAGTTGCTCGCCACCCGATGAGGCGCGCACAGAGATTTCCGGGTAGCACGCTCGTCCCGGGCGTTGGTCTCGGCGTCTCGCCGAGACGAACTTTCTGCACCGTCCTTTCGTCTTCACGCGCTTGTCCCGCTGCAACGCTGCCGGGAAGTCCGTCTTCGCGGGACGCCAAGACCAACGCCCGGGACGAGCGTGCTACCCGGAACTCGCTGCCACCCGCATTTTGCCAGCCATGTCTCTCTCACTAATCGACCTCATCACGTCGCCCGAGGACGCCACCCGCAATCGCTCGCTCGACGAAATCTGCGCAGCAATGTCATTCGGGGATTTGCTCGCTGAATGCGACGCGCTCGACGCCTTTCGCGACCGCAGCGAGAACTTGTACGAGCGCGTCCGCGCGCTGTTTTTTCTCTACGCGATCCACCGTTTCCATCTGCCGTCCCGCGCGGAGTTGAGCGCGAGTGGAAAGATTCCATTTCGTGGCTACGAGCAGTTGCTCCACCGCCGTTTCGAGGAAGCGATCGACATTTTTTCCGCAGCGCAAAAGGCCGACGGGCCGAGCGATTCGCTGAGCAGCGCGCTCGCCGCCGCGTATCACCGGCTCGCTTTTCAAACGCTCGCGGATCAAGTCCGGCGCAGCGTCCGCACGGTGCGCGGGAATCAGTGGATGTTTCGCATGGGCCACCCGAAAGATCAGCCGCTGCGGCTCCGGCGCGAGTTGCTCCAGCCCGCGGCGGACGGCTCCTTCCCGATCCTCCGCGAGCGCACGCCGGTGCGCATGGACCTCACGCACTCGGCGTGGAGCGACATCTTTTTTCTCGGCATGGATTTTCCCGAAGGCGCGCGGGTGCTGAATGTCTCCGTCGATCTCGGCGTGCATGGCCGCGACACCACCACGCAGCCGCCGGTGAGCGCGTGGCTGCGCGTGATCGAGGAGCCGGTGCTGCGGCTGGTGAGCGTCGATCTGAATGCGCGCGCGGACATTTCGCAGCTCTCGGAAGTGTTCGATTTCGCGAAGGATTATCTCGGCCTTTTGAAAGCCGCCGTCATCGCCTCCGGCGTCGTCCCGCCGGGCATCGAAGGCTCGGGTCAGTCCCTCGGCGATCTGCTCGCGGAGATGCTCGGGCCGGGCCGCGGGCTCGAACTCGTCTCGTCCGTGAATGACATCCCGAAAGGCTCGCGCCTCGCCGTTTCCACCAATCTGCTCGCCGCGCTCATCGGCGTGTTGATGCGCGCGACGGGCCAGGCCGAATCGCTCACCGGGCCTTTGCAGGAAAGCGAACGCCGGCTCGTGCTCGCGCGCGCGCTGCTCGGCGAATGGATCGGCGGCAGCGGCGGCGGCTGGCAGGATTCGGGCGGCGTGTGGCCGGGCATCAAGCTGATCGAGGGCGTCGCGTCGCAGGCGGGCGATCCCGAGCACGGCATCTCGCGCGGGCGCTTGATGCCGACGCATCACGTTTATTCGCGCGAAGAGATTCCGCAGGAAGCGCGGCAGCGATTGCAGGATTCGCTCGTGCTCGTCCACGGCGGCATGGCGCAAAATGTCGGGCCGATTTTGGAGATGGTGACGGAGAAATATCTGCTGCGTTCCGGGGAAGAATGGAAGGGGCGGCAGGAGGCGCTCGGCATTCTCGGGCAAATCCTCGACGCGCTCCGTGATGGCGACATCGCGCGAGTCGGCGCGGTCACGACGCGCAATTTTCAAGGGCCGATCCAGACGATCATTCCGTGGGCCTCGACGCATTACACCGAGCGGCTCATCGAGCAGGTGCGCACGGAATTCGGCGCGGATTTCTGGGGCTTTTGGATGCTTGGCGGAATGAGCGGCGGCGGCATGGGATTCATCTTCGCGCCCGCGCGAAAAGCGGAGGCGCAGCAGCGGCTCGCGGAAATCATGAGCGCGACGAAACGCGAATTGCAGCACGCGCTGCCGTTCGCGATGGAGCCCGTCGTGTACGATTTTGCGATCAATGAAAACGGCACCTTCGCCGATCTGCTCGACGGCGCGGACGCGCTGATGCCTGCCGGATATTATTCGCTCACTGTTCCCGATCTTTTGCGAAAAGACCGGCGTGACCTTTCGCCGCTGCGCCGCACCGAGCTGGATAAATTCGGAGCCGCCTGTCGCACGAAGCCCGAGCTGCGTGGCGTGGTGCAGACGCTTTTCGACGCCATGTTTCCGCGCGGAAAAGCCGAGAGCGCGGGCGATGAAAGCCTCGCGGCACTTCTCGCTGCCAACGGTTTCGACGCGCGTCTGCACGAGCAAATCCGCGCGCAACTCCGCGAAGGCCGCATTGGCCTGGCGCAAAGCCGCCTGCCGGCCAACTCCGTGATCGAGGACGTGCAACCGGGGGACGTGAGCGAAGTAGGGCAGGTGCCCCGCCTGGCAGAAAGTCCGGCGGGCGCCCCGCCCGCCAATCATACGGGCGAGGCGCCCGCGGGACAGACGACAGGCGGGGCGCCTGCGCTACTTCCTGTCCGCTTCCAAGCCTTCGACCCAAAGCAAACCGTTACGATCACGCATCGCCGCATGCCCCACTGGCGGCAAAGCGGCGCGACGTATTTCATCACGTTCCGCCTTGCCGACTCCATCCCCCTGGAAATCCTCCGCGCCCACCAGCAGGAACGCGCCGACTTTTTCCAAAAGCTGCCGTCGAACGCGAACCGGCAGCAGCGCGAGGAGATGGAGGAATTCTTCCGCGAAAAAATGGAGCAGGAACTCGATCGCGGCCTCGGCTCCTGCGTCCTGCGGGAGGCGCGCGCCGCGGATGTGGTCGAGGAAACGCTGCGAAAATTCGATGCCGACCGTTACCAGCTCGGGACTTACGCGATCATGCCGAATCACGTGCATGTGCTGGTTAGTCCGCTCGGCGAGCACGATCTCGCGGGCATCATGCACTCGTGGAAATCGTTCACGGCGAAAGCGATCAACCGCCTGCTCGGGCGCAGCGGAGCGGTGTGGCAGGAAGAGAGCTTCGATCACATCGTGCGGGACGAGCAGCAGCTTCGGAAGTTCGCGGATTATATTGAGAACAATCCGGTGAAAGCGGGACTACCGCCAGGGGCGGCGCGTGTGGGAATCGGAAGTAGCGCAGGCGCCCCGCCTGCCGACCGTCCGGCGGGCGCCTCGCCTGCACGAACTGCGGGCGGGGCGCCCGCGGGACTTTTGGCAGGCGGGGCGCCTGCCCTACTCTGCGGGCTCGCCGCCCTCAAAAATGGCGAAATCGCCGTCGTCACACTCGCCGCTGGCGCGGGCTCGCGCTGGACGCAGGGCGCGGGCGTCGTGAAGGCGCTGCATCCATTCGCCAAGCTTGCCGGACGCCACCGCACTTTCCTCGAAACGCACCTCGCAAAATCGCGCCGCATCGCGCGCCTGTGCGGCACGCCGCTGCCGCACATTTTCACCACGAGCTACCTCACGCACGAGCCGACGGCCGCGTTTCTCGAAAAGCAAAACCACTACGGCTACGAAGGCCCGCTCCTGCTTTCGCGCGGCAAAAGCGTCGGCCTGCGCATGATCCCGACCGAGCGCGATCTGCGTTTCGCGTGGGAGGAAATGCCGCAGCAGATGCTCGACGAGCAGCAGCAAAAAGTCCGCGACAGCCTGCGTGCGGCGCTCATCGGCTGGGCGCGCGGTGCGGGCGAGGCGGACGACTACACCGACAATCTCCCGCTGCAATGCCTGCATCCCGTCGGCCATTGGTTTGAAATCCCGAACCTCTTCCGCAACGGCACGCTCGCCCAACTGCTCGCGACGCAGCCCAACCTAAAATACCTGCTCCTGCACAACATCGACACGCTCGGCGCGGACGTTGACCCCGCGCTGCTCGGGCATCACATCGAGAGCGGCGCGTGCCTCACCTTCGAAGTCATCGCGCGTCGGCTTGAAGATCGCGGCGGCGGACTCGCCCGCGTGAACGGCCGCCCGCGCCTCGTCGAAGGGCTCGCCATGCCGCGCGAGGAAATCGAATTCGACCTCACCTACTACAACACGCTCACCACCTGGATCGCGCTCGATCCGCTGCTCGCTGCCTTCGACCTCACGCGCGAAGACTTCGCGCCCGGCGCGGACAGTGACGAAAAGATCACCACCGCGATCCGCAACCTCGCCGCGAAGATGCCCACCTACATCACGATCAAGGAAGTGAAAAAACGCTGGGGCCACGGCCAGGAGGACATTTTCCCGGTCGTGCAATTTGAAAAACTCTGGGGTGACATGACCGCGCTGCCCGAGATCGACAGCCGCTTCATCGTCGTCCCGCGCCGCCGCGGGCAGCAGCTCAAAGATCAGGCGCAACTCGACGGCTGGCTGCGCGACGGCAGCGCCGCGCACGTCGAGACGTTGTGCGCGTGGGAGTGATTTCCGATCGCGCAGCGGACTGGACGGAAACTCAAAAGCAGCGATTCTTCGCCCTCGAAGCCTCCCCATCTTAGCGTGCCGCCCAAACTTTCCATCTCCCCCACGACCTCGCGCAACCGGGAAAAAATCCTCGCGCACGCGGAGCGGGAATTGCGCGCGGGCGGGCGAACGAATCCCGCCAATCTTGCGGTGCTTTACAAAAAGTTCGTCCGAATCGAGAGCTACCGCATTCAAGTCCGGCACAATGCGGGCGGCGGCGGACGGGAAATTTGCGGCGAACGCGCGAACCTCGTGGATGTGGTCGTGCGGCATTTGTTCGAGGCGCTCGTATCGCACGAGCCCAGCTTTGCAAAAAAACCGGCGAGGATCGCACTCGTCGCCTACGGCGGATACGGTCGCGGCGAACTCAATCCACTCAGTGACATCGACCTCACTTTCCTGGTCGAAGAGGCCCGCGGGAAACTCGATCCGCGGGTTGGGGCAGTCATCGAGTTGATGGTGCGAATGCTGTGGGATATGGGCTTCAAGGCCAGCATTTCCACCCGGACGATCGCGGGGACCATCAAGGAGGCAAATGCGGAGATGAAGACGAAGACCTCGTATCTCGAGGCCCGGCTCGTCACGGGGGACGGGAAGCTCTTCGCGGATTTCCAGCAGCAGTTCCTGAAAAAGTGTGTCGTCGGTTTTCTCGATGAATACATCCGCGACCGCATCAAGAACCAGCAGGAGCGCCACGAGAAATTCGGGAAAACGATCGCGATGCAGGAGCCGAATATCAAGGAAGGCTGCGGCGGATTGCGCGACTACCAGAACCTCCTGTGGATCAGCTTTTTCAAGGAACGCATCCAGACCACCGCCGGGCTCGTGGAGAAAAAACTGCTCGATGACCGCGAGCGCCGGACGCTGGAAACCGCTTATGATTTCCTCCTCCGAGTGCGCACCGAGCTGCACTTCATCAACAAGGATGCGAAGGTCACCCCGGACGTGATCGTGCTCGGCCAGCAGCTCAAGCTCGCGAACAAACTGCACTACGCGCAGAAGAACATCCTCCGGCGTTCCGAGGCGTTCATGCGCGACTACTACCTGAAGGCCCAGGACATTTACTTCATCACCGAACGGCTGTCGGAACGGCTGAGCCTGGACGTGCCGGAGCATCCGGACGCGCCGAAAAAGCGCCCGCTGCTCAGCTTCATGCGCAAGCAGCCCGCGACGCCGAAGACCGAGCGCTTCGACGATTTCTACAGCGTCGATGGGCGGATGTATTTCGCGACGCGCGACATCTTCGCGCAGGAGCCCGCGCGGATGATGCGGCTCTTCCAGCATCTCCAGCAGCGCGGATTGCGGCTGAGTCCGGAGCTCGAAAGACTCATCGAACGACGGCTGCCCCTCGTCGATGCGACTTTCCGCTACGCGACGGCGACGCGGGAAACTTTCCTCGCGATCTGCTCGCGAAAGGGCGAAGTCGCCGCCGTGCTGCGCGCGATGCATCGGGTCGGATTTCTCGGGCGCTACATGCCGGAATTCGGGCAGCTCACCTGTCTCGTGCAGCACGAATTTTTCCACCGCTACACCACCGACGAGCACACGCTGGTCTGCATCGAAAAGCTGGACCGGCTCGTGGATTCCGAAGATCCGAAGCTGAAATTCTACCGGGCGCTTTTCCAAAAACTCGACGACCCGCTCGTCCTTTATCTCGCGTTGCTGCTGCACGACACGGGCAAGGCCGCGAATGTGAGCTCCCACGCGGAGGCGAGTGCGATGTATGCGCAAAAAGTCGCACGCCGCCTGCAGCTCCCGCCCGAGCAGCGCCGCTCGCTCGTGCTGCTCGTCGATCACCACATCCTCATGTCGAGCATCGCGCAACGCCGCAATATCGACGATCCGGCGACGATCGCGGAATTTGCCGGCCTGGTGAAATCGCAGCCAAATCTCGACGCGCTGATGCTGCTCACGCTCGTGGACGGGCAGGGCACCGGCGATGAAAAATGGAGCGACTGGAAGGAGAGCCTCGTGTGGCAGCTCTATCGCGACACGACGGCATTTCTCGAGGACGGACTGGATTTTTTCCGGCAGCGAAACGTCGAGCGCGCGGACTTGCGGCAGGCAATTTCAAAGAAGCTCGGCGCTGATTTCGAGGACGAGATCGAGGCGCACCTCGATCACATGCCCGAGCGCTATTTTCACAAACACCCGGTCCCCGAAATCGTGGATCACATCCGGCTGTTCCGAAAATTTCTGGTGGGGTGGGCGAACCCGGACAATTCCCCGCTCACGCCCGCGATCAAATGGATCGCGCATCCGCACAGCGGGCACAGCGAGGTGCAGTTCTGCGGATGGGATCGCCGCGAATTGCTGGCGCGCATCGCCGGCGCATTTGCCAGCGCGCAGATCAACATTCTCAACGCCGACATCTTCACCCGCGAAGATAGCCTCGTGCTCGACATCTTTCGCGTCTGCAACACCAAGATGGAAGCCGTCACTGACGAGCGTGACATGGCGGCCGTCGAGCGCCGGCTGCTGCCGGCGCTGTTGGGGGAGGATTTCGATTTCACCGCCGACCTCGCGAAGGTGAAAAAGCGCCGCGATTTCCATCTCTCCCATGAGCTCGATTTCCCGACGCGCATCCGGATCGACAACGAATCCCACCCGGCCTACACGCTCGTCGATATCCAGGCACCCGACCGCCTCGGCTTTCTCTACGATGTGCTCCGGGGCTTCGGGAAAGTCGGCGCGCGAATCTCCTTCTCGCGCATCGCCACTGAGAAGGGCGCAGCGATCGACAGTTTTTACATCACCGACATGATCGGCAACAAGCTGCGTGACGACGCGACGGTGAAGCGGCTCCAGCGCGCCCTCGCCGCCGCCGCGGAAAATCCCGCCGTCTAAAGCGCCTCGGCAATCTGCACGGCATTCAGCGCCGCGCCTTTCAGGAGCTGATCGCCTGCGACCCAGAAGGCGAGTCCGTTTTCCAGCGCGCAATCGTAGCGCAGCCGGCCCACCTGACAGTTGTCCTGCCCGGCGGCATTAAGCGGTATGGGATATTCGCTCTTCGACGGATCATCGACCACGTCGAGCCCCGCCGCATTCCCGAGCGCCTGGCGCGCTTCCGTCATCGATACCGGCCGCTCAAACTCCGCGTTCACCGAAACGCTGTGCGCGCGGTAAACGGGCACCCGCACGCAAGTCACGGACGCCTTGAAAGTCGGATGGTGCATGATGCGACGGCCTTCGTTTTGCATCTTCATCTCTTCTTTCGTGTAGCCCGTTTCGAGGAACGAATCGACGTGCGGCAGCACGTTGAACGCGATCTGATGCGGATACACTTTCTTCACCACTGGCTCCCCGGCGACCAAGGCCGCGACTTGACTCCGCAGCTCCTCGATCGCCTGCGCGCCCGTGCCGCTCACGGCCTGATAACTCGACGCCACGATCCGCTTCACGCGAAATTCCTTATGCAGCGGCCACAGCGCCATCAGCGTGATCGCCGTCGTGCAATTCGGATTCGCGATGATGCCGCGATGTTTCTTGATGTCCGCGCCGTTGATTTCCGGAACCACCAGCGGCACGTCCGGATCCATCCGGAAGGCGCTCGAATTGTCGATCACCACCGCGCCAGCCTTCACGGCGATCGGTCCAAACTCTTTTGAAATCGAACCACCCGCGCTGAACAGCGCGATGTCCACGCCATCGAATGAATGCGCCGTCAATTCCTGGATCACGATTTCCTCGCCGGCAAAAGGCAGCGTCTTTCCCGCCGACCGCGCCGAGGCGAGCAGCGTCATTTTTCCCACCGGAAAACCGCGCTTCTCGAGCGTCTTCATCATTTCGATGCCGACAGCTCCGGTTGCTCCAACGATTGCGACGTGCAAATTCTTGCTCATAAAAAGGGCCGCGCACTGTATTGATGCGCGTTCGCAATGCAAATCCGCATCCACGTTCCCTCGCAAACCCTCGATCTGCTGGAAAACGGCGCGCTCTGCCGCCGCTACGTCATCTCCACATCGCGCTTCGGACTCGGCACCGAGCCCGGCTCGAATCGCACGCCGACCGGATGCTTCCGCATCGCCGAGAAACACGGCGACGGCGCGCCGCCGGGAGAGATTTTCATCAGCCGCGTCGCGACCGGGCGCATCGGCCAGGAGGGCGATGAAAAGGATCACGTCCAGACCCGCATCCTCTGGCTGGAAGGGCTCGACCCCGCGAATGCGAACACCTTCGAGCGCTACATCTACATCCACGGCACCAACGCCGAATCGCAGCTCGGCACGCCCGCCAGCTACGGCTGCGTGCGGATGAGCAACGACGACGTTTGCGATCTCTACGCGCGCGTGGAAGTCGGCGCGACCGTGCAAATCGACGCGGAGTGAAGTCGCGCCGTTTCATTCCAAAACTTTCTCGTTGTCACCTGCGCGCGAACGCCCATCTTCTGCCGCTCAAAGCAACCCGCATAGAAAGGAGGGGAAACACATCACCATGAAATATCTCGCAATCATCGCACTCGTCGCAGTCGCATTCGGCCTCGGAGCCTGCGCCTCGAAGCCAGCGCCAGCGCCCATGTCATCGTCGTCATCGACCGGCTATTCCAAGTAAGCCCGCGCTTACGGGGAGTTTCCGTTTTCAAGGCCAGGCCGTCCCTCGCGGGCGGTCTGGCCTTTTACTTTCGCGCTGACGAACGGGCTCCCGCGCAGCAGAAAGCGCCGCGGCAGATCCGCCGCTTTTGAGATTCCGACACGCACGTCTTCGACGATCTCGACCGGCTGCGCTGGCGCACGAAAGCCCACGCTTTTCCCCGCGCACAAATCGCGCCCGTGATCCGCGCCGCTCACGCCGAGCGCGATGGTGAGTTTGCCGGGACCGGAGCAGAGGGATTGCGGATTGGCGATTGCGGATAGCGGATTGGGAAAGCGGCGGTGCGTCATGGCGTCGATCCCGCGCACCGGCTCGATCGCGCGGATGAGCACGAAGCCATCGTCGCTCCCGCCTTTCACGAGCACATTCAGCAGCCAGTACATCCCGTAGTTGAAATAGACATACGCCGCGCCCGCGTCGTGTTTCTCCACAAAAGCCCGCGCCGACGGCCGCGCGAACGTATGGCACGCTTCATCGCCGAGCGCGAAGTAGGCTTCCGTCTCCACGATCATCCCGGCGCACTCATTCCAGACGAGTTCGCAACCGATCAGTTCGCGCGCGCAGGTCAGCGGATCACGTCGGAAAAAGGCGCGCTCGATCATCCTTCCGGCTTTCGCTCACTCAGCACTTTCCGCAAGTCCCGAGGCTTTCCCTAGCGGCTCGATTCCCGCGTAGTGATTGGCGAGTGCCTCGACTGATTCGGAAGTGGCGGTGAGCATCCCGGCATTGTGGGAGAGACGAGTTGGGTGTCACGCTTGTTCATCAAGGATGAAGGATGTGAAGGATGGTGAAGGATGGATGCGGGCGATGGGGTCATGTTCGGGCGATGGGGTCAGTTCGGGCGATGGGGCGATGGGGTCAGAGCGAGAATCTCGCTGTCCCGATCGCGATTCGCGCCGAACTGTTTTCCGGTCGCTTCGACAAGAAAGTTCCCTCCCGTGGCTTTGTCCCCGGTCACCAACATCACATGGTTCGACTCCGGCCGTTTGGAGCCACGGAGAACTCCATGCGCGAGCGGAAGAAGCACACGTCGAATTCCATGAAAAAATTGGTCTGTCCAAGCACCAATCGCACTTCATCGGTGCGGCACCAGGCAAAAGCCAGCCGCACCGGCGCAAATTCGCCGACGCGGGCTTGAATGAGCAATGGCATTGCGGGAGTTCCCGCCAGGGCTCCGCCCAGCCGGATGGTGGCCCGCTGATCGTCCCACGCCGCGCGCAGTGTCTGACCTGCACTCCAAGGCAGCACGTTCACGTCGGCCCCGCTGTCCAGGAGTCCTTCCACCGCGAGGCTCTCGCCGCCGAGCGTCAGCGTCAGGGGCAGGAGCGGCTTTCCGGCGGGCGAATAGGCAAACTGCATGGCGTCATGGCTGAGATGCGGTATCGAGTTCCTGCATCAACGCCGCCGCTGCACCGGCTTCAAACACCGGAGTCGCGAGGTGGTAGGTGCGCCCGTGTTCGAGGGGCGCAATGTCTGGCTCCAAGTCGAGTTCTTCGGCAAGGAAGCGAATGAGACGCAGTTTGTCCGCCGCGGGCAGTGCCCGAACATTGGGAAGGACTTCGGCGAGAGACATGGTCAAGGAATGTGTCACAACGCTATCGCATCACCAATCCTTAACTTTGCCAAAGGGGAGAAAGGGAGAAGTGGGTAGAAAGGGGTCGCTTCTCGCATTTCGCTCTGGCGGAGAAAATAGGGGCAATGGGGTCAGCGAGTGAGTGGGGTCGGTTCTAGAATCTCGCTCATCGGGTCCGAAGAGTGGATTTAGACCGCCACCGGTAGTGTTACCAGTGCGGCTTTCCGGGGCAGCGGGCGTTTGACGCGCTGGCTTTCGGTGATTTCAGCGGCGACGAGACGGGAGAGTTCACGATAGACCTTTTGCTCATCGGCACCGTGGCAGACGCCGCCGATGAAAAGGTCGGGACAATAGCCAACGAACAGTTGGTCGGGTTCACTCCATTGCACAAATTTGAGGTAATCAGATTTCATGTTCGGATTTCGCGGACGGCAGATTTGACGAGCTTTTCCTGGTAATGATGAGCGTCAGCTCCGCTCGCGCCGCTGAGGATGACCTTACGCCGCGAGCGAGGATGAGCAAACTTTCGATGACTGCCTTTTCCGCCGCTCTCGACGCGCCAACCGGCAGCTTCCAACTCAGAGATCAGTTCGCGGATTTTTCGAGGCATCGGGTGAAGGAGGAATTTGCATCAGTCTGTGCGCTTCGCTTTCCGTCGTCGAGCGTTCACTCACGCATTTCCACCTCCGCAGCACCTGTCCAGCAAACTCCCGAGATCAGCCAGGGCCGGAGCACCAGTTTGCACACGCCGGGGCGGCGGCGCACCGGGCCGCCGCGATGCGGCAGGCGGCAGAGGGTTTCGGCCTTGTTGAGCAGGCGCGTGCCGAGCTGCCCGGCGGCGGCGGCGGGATCGCGCGAGGCGATGTAACGGACGATCTGCTCGAAATCAGCGAGGGCGAGCGGGCCGAGGATTACTTGGCAATCCATCCGGCGAGGCGCTGGCGCGCGTCCTCGATCGTCACGCCGGGGCCGGTCTCCATCGACGCAATGCCGGCGTCGATGGCGGCGAGCATTTCGGGCGTCTCGTCGATCTCCAAGCCGACGTCGAGCAAGACGAGACGGCGGAGGGAAGGAAGAAAGGGGGCGCGTCTTGAAATTCGCTCTTTGCGGTGCGAGCCCCACTTTCAACCTCGTGTCGGGCGCTGCGCAAAATAGGAACGCCATTTGCCTGTCCCTTTATCTCCTTCTTCATCTCCCCGGAGAGGCATTCATGCGGCCATTCTTCATCGCCCTGCAGCCCGCCGTCCAAATCACCCGCGCAATCCGGCGCGGTGGAAAGCATTGATCGTCGAAGGCCGATCGGTCACGCCTGCCTCATGCGATTCGCCTCTTTTCTCTCCCGGATTATCACAGGGCTTCTGCTGCTGTTCCCGTTCGCCGCGACGCGCGCGGATGATACGCCACTCGCGCCTTCGATAATCGGGAGGCTGCCAGCAGGGAAGGTGCTCTTCCTCGGCAACAGCGTCACGTTTCACTCGCCGAAGCCGGACATCGGCCGGACGGGAAATTGGGGCATGGCGGTGAGCGCGGAGGACGCGAAGTAACCGACACCGCGAGCTTACTTGCTTCGGATGCGAGACAGCGTCCCGGTGCGCAGCTTCATGTTCCCGTCATGCAACGTCGCGGCGCGGGCGAGGACGAGCAGCGAGCCATCGGGAGCAAAGGCGACATCGGGCGGGTTGAGCCTGCGCGGCAGCGGCGGGGCAAGCGCGGATGTGGAAATGATGCGTAAGCTCCACGCGAGGCCTGCCTGTCACCATACATTACGCAATATTCGCGCTGGATGTCTAATCGCGCTCCTCGCGCTGGGTCATCCCACGCAAGATGACCTTCACTTCTCACAACCATCGCCTGTTTTGGCCTGTCGCGTGTTTTTGCACGCTCCTCACCGGCTGGGTGATCGGGTATTTGATGGATGACGGAGCGCCGTCGCGTTCCGGTGCGTTCGCAGGTTCCAGTATTGAGGCGCCATCGCCCGCGGCTCGGGCACGGGATTTTTCGCAAAGCCATCCGGAGCTTTCATCGGAAGTCCGCGACTCGATCGCTGGCGCGATGCGGGGCAATACCGAGATGCAACGCAATCACGATTTCTATGAGGCGGTGAGCAAGATGACACCCGCGGAGGTTGCCGCAGCCATTGCCCGTGCTTCGAGCTTGTCGGTGCGGGATCGCGATGCGCTCCTGCCCATGCTCGTGGCGCGATGGGCGGAGACGGATCCCGCGGCGGCGGCGGCTTACGCGCTGGCTCTGCCGGAGACTATCACTCGCGGCGCGGCAGCGCGGGCGGCGCTGAGCGCATGGGCGGCGGCGGACCCTCTGGCGGCGATGGATTGGGTGGCGAAACTTCCTGGCGGGAAGATGCAGGAAAACGCCATCTACGGGCTCGCTGGTGCCATGGCGAAGAACGATGCGCCTGCCGCCTACCGCTACCTCTCGTCGCTCCCGCGCGACATTGTCAGCGACAATACTTACCTCGTCGTCTTCAACGAACTCGTGAGCGCGAATCCCGCCGCCGCCGCTGCGCAGGCCATGACGCTGAGCCGCACGCCGGATCGCGATCGCGCGCTGCGACCGGTGGCGCAACGCTGGGCACTGATCGATCCGCAGGGCGCGATCGCCTGGGCGCAGTCCATCACCGACCCTGCGGCCCGCAGCACCGCACTCGGCTCGACGCTGACGACCTGGGCGACGCACGACGCGGCGGGCTTGTCCGCGTGGATCGGCACGCTCGCGTCCGGCGCGCAAAAGGATCACGCGATTTCCACCATCGCGAGCACGGTCGGCCAAGGCGACCTCGCTGCGGCGAGCGCGCTTATCGAGCAGATGTCCGCAGGCGCATTGCGAAATCAAACGATGCGCGATTTCATCGGGCAATGGGCCGTCAGCGATCCGCAATCGGCGGCCGGTTACGCCTTTGAGATGCCTCCCGGCGAGGCGCGCAACCAGGCCATCACCAACGCCACCTCACGCTGGGCGCGCAACGATCCGGCGGCCGCCCTCGCGTGGGCGCAGTCACTCCCGCCCGGCGATGCGCAACGCAGTTCGATCAATGAAGCCGCCTGGATGTGGGCGCAGAACGACCCGTCTGGAGCCGCGGCTTTCGCGCTGACTTTGGGGAAAAGCGGAGAGACCGGACTGCTTCCGCAAATCGCCCAGCATTGGGCCGGCACCGATCCCGCCGCTGCCATCGCGTGGGGTCAGCGACTGCCTGCGGGTGCGGGCCGCGACAACTTTCTCGCGAGCGCCGTCACGCGCATGGCCGGCACCGATCCGCAAGCCGCCGCCGCCCAACTCAAGCTTCTGCCGCTCGCCCAACAACCCACAGCCGCAGGCCAGATCGCACGCGCCTGGGCAAAGAGCGACCCGTCCGCCGCCGCGCAGTGGGCGGCGAAATTGCCCGAGGAAAGCAACGTGCGCGGACACGCCTACGCGCAAATGCTCGAAGACTGGGTCGAAGGCGATCCCACCGCCGCCGGCACCTGGCTGCAGCGCCTCCCCGCCGGCCAATCACGCGACACCGCGGTGAGCACCTTCGCCCGCCGCGTGCGCGATACCGACCCGGTCAGCGCCGTCGAATGGGCAACCACCATTGCCAATGAAGGCGAGCGCACCGCGAGCGTGGACACGGTCGTGCAGCACTGGCTCAGCACCGACCCGAACGCCGCGCGCAACTGGATCGCCTCCGCCCGTTCACTCACCGACGAGGCGCGGGCGCGCTATTTGGAAAAGAAGTGAGTGGCGGCTTCGGCCCGGCGAGAATCGTGCACCACGTTTAATCACATCCGGGAGCGCCCTCGGTGTAACATCCGGTTCGTTTTCGGTAAGAAAGGAGGACATGCTTGTCGCGCCGATGAATCCGCAATGCTCCACCGCACAATCGCCCGCGTTTCCCAACACGCGCTGGTCGGTCGTGCTCGCCGCCACGCAGCGCGAGACGCCGGGCGCGGCGGGAGCGCTGGATGAATTGCGCCGCGCGTATTGGTATCCGCTTTACGCGTTCGCGCGGCGCAGCGGGCACGCGGCGCATGATGCGCAGGATTTGACGCAGGAGTTTTTCGCGCGGTTGCTGGCGCATCGATGGCTCGCGGATGCGGATCGCGAGAAGGGAAAGCTGCGGACGTTTCTCATCGTGGCTTTCAAGAACTTCATGGCGAAGGAGTGGCGTCGCGCTTCGGCGGAAAAACGCGGTGGCGCGCAGGCGCCGCTGCAACTCGACACGGCGATCGCGGAGAGTCGCTACGCCGCGGATGCCGCGCCGGGGCACGCGGCGGATGCGGCGTTCGACCGGCAATGGGCGCTGACGCTTTTGAACCGCACGATCGTGGGGGCGATGGGGTCAGCGCGAGAATCTCGCTGTCCCGATCGCGATTCGCTTCGACAAGAAAATTCCCTCCCGTGGCTTTGTCCCCGGTCACCAACATCACATGGTTCGACTCCGGCCGTTTGGAGCCACCGAGAACTCCAGGCGCGAGCGGAAGAAGCACACGTCGAATTCCATGAAAAAATTGGTCTGTCCAAGCACCAATGGCACTTCATCGGTGCGGCACCAGGCGAAGGCCAGCCGCACCGGCGCAAATTCGCCGACGCGGGCTTGAATGAGCAATGGCATCGCGGGAGTCCCCGCCAGGGCTCCGCCCAGTCGGATGGTGGTCCGCTGATCGTCCCACGTCGCGCGCAGTGTCTGACCTGCACTCCAGGGCAGCACGTTCACGTCGGCCCCGCTGTCCAGGAGTCCTTCCACCACGAGGCTCTCGCCGCCGAGCGCCAGCGTCAGGGGCAGGAGCGGCTTTCCGGCGGGCGAATAGGCAAACTGCATGGTGTCATGGCTGAGGTGCGGTATCGAGTTCCTGCATCAGCGCCGCCGCTGCACCGGCTTCAAACACGGGAGTCGCGAGGTGGTAGGTGCGTCCGTGTTCGAGGGGCGCAATGTCTGGCTCCAAGTCCAGGTCCTCGGCAAGGAAGCGAATGAGACGCAGTTTGTCCGCCGCGGGCAGTGCCCGGGCGTTGGGAAGGACTTCGGCAAGAGACATGGCGAAAGAATGTGTCACAACGCTACCGCATCACCAATCCTTAACTGTGCCGAAGGGGAGAAAGGGGTGTGATTAAAAGTGGTGCAAAATCGGACGCTGGCAGTCTGTCCCGGAGGGACACGAGAAATTAGCCGGTGGTGAAGCGAGTCCGCGAGCGCAACCACCGGACCCTCACATAAAATGCAACCCGCCCCGGAGGGGCGATGGAAGCAAGCACGCGAGCGAATCCCATCGCCCCTCCGGGGCGGACTCGTTTTCTTCCAGAATCCCGGTGGTTCTCGCTCGCGGACTCGCTTTACCACCGGCTAATTTCTGCTGTCCCTCCGGGACAAAGAGCAGCGCAGCGTTTGCACCACTTTTAGTTACACCCTTAGGAGGACGATCTCATTCTGGACCCAACTTGAATCGCACCCCCATTTGCCTGTCCCGCCATCTCCTGGGAGCGACATTCGTGCGCCCATTCGCCATCGCCACGCAGGCCCGCCGACCAAATCACCCGCGCGAACGGGCACGGTGGAAAGCATTGATTGTCGAAAGCCGATGGGTCACGCCTGCCCCATGCGATTCGCCTCTTTTCTCTCCCGGATTTTCACAGCGCTGCTGCCGCTGCTCCCGTCCGCCGCGACGCACGCAGACGATCCGCCGCCCGCACCTTCGATGATCGGGAGGCTGCCAGCCGGGAAGGTGCTCTTCCTCGGCAACAGCATCACGCTTCACGCGCCAAAGCCGGACATCGGCTGGACGGGAAATTGGGGCATGGCGGCGAGCGCGGAGGAAAAGGATTACGTGCATTTGCTCACGGCGGACATCGCGAAGGCCGCGGGCGCAACGCCACGGACGCTGGTGCGGAATCTCGCCGGGTTTGAGCGCGAGTATGAAACGTTCGACCTCGCGACGGAACTGAAGGCGGAGCTGGAATTCCGCGCGGACATCGTGGTGCTCGCCATCGGCGAGAACGTCCCGGAGCCGACGACGGACGAAGCGCGGGCAAAGTTCGCCGCTGCGTATGCGCGGCTGCTCGCAGCGCTCAAGGAGCACGGGCAACCGGCGATTTTTGTGCGCGGTTCGTTTTGGCCGAGCGCGGTGAAAGACGGGATCATGAGGAAGGCGGGCGCGGAAGCCGGGGCCGCGTTCGTGGACATCGCAGCGCTGGGTGCGGATGCGTCGAACGCCGCGAGTTCCGAGCGAAAGATCGGGCATCCCGGCGTGGCGGGACATCCCGGCGACAAAGGGATGCGCGCCATTGCGGACGCGATTTTTGCGGCCCTCCAAAAGCGATCCGCAGTCGGGCGCGACGCCGTGCGCGTGCTTCTCCGCGGCGAAGCCGGGAGCGAACTCGCCCCGCACGGGAGCGGCAACGTCTATGCGCCCGAGGTGCATCGCGACGGCCAACGCTGGCTCATGTGGTATGGCGGGCAGGGCCGCGATGGACACGACCGCATTCATCTCGCGGATTCCACCGATGGCGCGCGATGGACGAAGCGCGGCGTGGTGCTCGATTGCGGCACGGCGAACCATGTGAACGACCCGTCGGTCGTGCGCGTCGGCGCGGTGTGGTGGATGTTCTACACCGTCGCGGAAAAGGGCGAACTCGACGAGATCGCGGCGGCGACTTCCACCGATGGTGTGAAATGGGAGAGGCGCGGGGTCGTGCTGAAGCGCGGCGAAGGCAGCGCGTGGGATTCGTGGAAAGTGGGCCGCCCTTCCGTGCTGCATGAAGGCGGTGTTTTTCGCATGTGGTTCGACGGCCAGACGACGCCGGAAGCCGCGGCGGCGAACCCGATCTCAGCAGCGGTGAAGCGCGAAAGCCGCGCCGTCGGCTATGCGGAATCGCGGGATGGTTCCGCGTGGCAGCGCCGTCCCGAACCGGTCTTCCGCGAAGGCGCGGGAGCCGTTCACGTTTCCCGCGTCGGCGGGAGCCTCATTATGGTCATCGAGTCACACGCCGGAGTCCGCTGGGCTGACAGCCATGACGGGCTGACGTGGATTTCCCGCGGCCTCCTGCTTCCGCTGAGCGGCGGCGAAGACGATCGCTTTGGCCATGTCACACCGTTCCTGCACACGCAGGACGGTAAGGCCACGGTCTTCTTCGGCGCGGCAGCGCGGAAGACGTGGGACGGGAATGCAATCAGCGCCGCCCCGGTGCGATTGCCGACCCGCTAGCCGCGGCTGCATCTTTCGCGATCTCGACGGCCTTCGCAGAATTGCCACCCATCCGAAAACCTCACGCCGAGAAATATGAGAGCGAACGGGCGTTGCTCACGATCCATTTACCTACGCGCCGCATTTCAAACTCTTCCGCCTCGCCACTCCGCTCCGTAACATCGGATTCGTTTTCGGTAAGAAAGGGGGACATGCTTATCGCGCCGATGAATCCGCATCCCTCCACCGCACAATCGCCCGCGTTTCCCAACACGCGCTGGTCGGTCGTGCTCGCCGCCACGCAGCGCGAGACGCCGGGCGCGGCGGGGGCGCTGGATGAATTGTGCCGCGCGTATTGGTATCCGCTTTACGCGTT
>JANNWY010000108.1:0-68616 GCA_031409335.1 Chthoniobacteraceae bacterium
GGCGCAGGGTTTGCAGCTTGCAGTTCCCGGCGGGCACCGGATCGAGGAGCCGCTGCGCCAGCCGCAACGCGCAAAACCCGGCGCGGCCAATGGGTGCGATCCCCAGCCGCCTCCATCTCGATCAAACGCCGAGCGCCGACATCACTCTCCGGACGGATCGAGATTCTAGTTCGGCCCCCGAACGGCATTCACAAATTGACGCGGCTACCGTCTCAGCTAGCCTCACCGCCATGAGCGCCGCACCCCTGATGCTTGAAATCCCCGACGTCCGGGCACGGGCGTCCTCGGTCACTGGTCCGCGGATGAGTTCGGTGCGCCGACCGTTCTCATGGAACCCGGGGAACTGATGATGAGCCCGTTTTTATGAGCAGGATCACGCCGGAGGATGCCAGGGCGCCGGGCGGACTCGTCGGCAGGGACGAGAATCTGACGCGGTCCCAATTTGTCAGGCGACTGGGTAAAGGATTGCTTGGCTACGGAGCGGCAGCGGCTGGACTTGGAAGTCTGGCCTTTCCAATCCGCGGTAACGGCGCGTTGTATGCAGACGGCACAACAAGCGCGCAGACTACAACCATGGGGCTGCAGTTTCAGGGGAAGGCTCTCTCATTCAGGATTTACTCTCCACTATATACCGGGAATCCCGTGGGGCAGAAGAATACTTCTGCAACGTTCATAAACAGCAGGTATGCAGTTACAGCCTACCACGGCTTCTCGGGAGCAGTTGGAAACATTACTGGGCTAGAAGTAGCCGATGGTCCAAACTATATTACAAACAGGGGCAACGTCGTTGCGATTTCTGAGTATATCCTTCATCCAACTCAAGACCTTGTTATTCTAAAATTCGCTCAACCGTTTCTCGCCAGCCCGGATAAAGTAATCGGAACCGCGGTCGTCGGCGATATTGTCTATTATGCCGGATATGGCACTTGGGGAACGCCCTCTTTAGGTACGACCAGAGACGGAAACCTCCGTGCATTCGATGCCAGGGTTAATGATCATGTTGATTATGGATCTGCACCCTTTTACCAAACAACCCTATTTGGCACTGGCAACTTGAGTGGGCTTACCTTAAACGCACGTGGGGCTAATGGCGATTCAGGTGGCCCCGCGTTTAACACTTTGGGAGAGCTGGTGGGAATTATGATTGCAGGAACCACTTACATCGCCAACTCGGGAAGCACGACACACTTACGTCTTGGTGAGCCTAGCGTTAAGGCTTGGATCGAAGCCAACACGCAGCTACCGACGCCCCAGATGCAGTACTCCAAGGTGCAGAATGGAATGCTCGTCTCCTGGGATATCAACGCGGTGGGCTGGATCCTGCAGGAATCTCCGAATCTCTCCACTTGGACCGACGTGGGGACAACCATCCTCACGCCAGGGTCTTATACCTTCCAAGGCAATGATGGGCAGCAGTTCTTTCGATTCAGAAGGCCCTGATCGCAGCCCGTCAGAATCGGCTCTTCGTCTGAAGCGGAGAATATTCGGCTAGAGCAACTGCCCAAAGACGGGAAGGAACGAGGGATTTCGTCTTCGTTTCCGCAGCTTGCACGCTATACCCGAGGCAATGACTGACTCGGCGACATTCAAGAATACCCGGCTGCGGGGTGGATTTGTCATCGTGGGCGTCGAGTTCACCGATGAACCGATGGTGGATGCGCTCGGACGCGAGGCGATCGCGAAGACGGGGATCGTCGGGAGGAAGTTCGACCTGCTCATTCGGGCCGGATTGGATGAGCGGGAATTGTCGGTGACGTTGTATCACGAAATCCTGGAGGCCGCCGCCGTTGCGAGTGCCGACTCACCCGCGAGCGTGCTGGATTTCAACGAGGCGGATTTCGAACGCACCGCCTATGCGATGCACGATGAATTGGGCGCGGCGTCGCCGGAGAATCTGAACCGCATGTTGCAACTTCACGGCTTCGGTGAAGAATGAAGCCATGATCGAGCGCAGCACTATTCAGATCGACTTCATCAAGCTGGTCAGTGGCGAACGGCTGCTGCGTCTCACGGAGCCGCAATCCGGGCTGTCACTGGAAAAAAAGCTCGATGCCAGCCAGTCGGTCGTCCGCCAGAAGGAACAGCTCATCGGCGTGTTTGAGGCGGCATTGGCGCGGGCGGAATTGAGCGCAGCCTGAGCTTTGTCGTGAGGGGCGGGAGCCTGGAGCCAGTGCGGCGGCGCGTGAACCCGACCCCGCGAAAGCGCGCGGCCCGCTTTGCGGAGGATGATTGAACGGTTGCCGGTGGCTCCCGGTTCGGGCATGTTCCGCCCATGAGCACGCTCGCCGAAATCGAAGCCGCCATCGCCCAACTGCCGCCCGCGCAGTGGATGGAAGTCCGCCGCTGGATGGATGCGCACGCGCCGCGAACGGCAACGACCGTCTCCGTTCCACCGTCGGCACAGAAGACGCCGGATTTTCTCGCCAGGCAGAAGGCGCTTTTCGGCGAACGGGTTCTGCCGGATTCCCAAGCGGTGCTCGACGAATTGCGGGCGGAACGGGTCTGATGCGGTCTTTCGACTCGGGTGTTTTGCCGAAGCTCTTCCTGAGCGAACCGAACTCGGCGCAGGCCGTGGCGCTCGTTCAGGAGCAGGGCGGCCTGCCGCCAATCACGGCGCTGCATCGGCTGGAGATGAAGGCGGCATTCGGCCAGAAACACGGGCGCGGCGAAATCACCGAAACGGAACGCAATGCGGTGCTGGCGAGTTTCGAGAACGACCTCGCGGTGGGTGTTTTCGCGGGGACCAATCCGACTTGGGCTGATGTCTTTACGAAGGCAGAGAACCTCGCAACCGCCCATGCGGCCGCCAACTTATGTCGTTCGCTGGACACGCTCCACGTCGCTCTCGCGCTGGAACTCGGAGCGACGGAATTTTGCACGTTTGACGGGCGGAAGGCCGTGATGGCGAAGGCTGCCGGGCTGGTGGTCTTGCCGTAGGAAACAGCGCGCGGCTTTGACCCGCGCCGAGAAGCATGGCGACGAATTGCCGGATGAGGCCTTCGCCGACGGAGAATCCATCGAGCCACGGCTGGCCGGGGACGACGACGTCATCCTGCGGCGCGCTGTGCAGCTCCGCGGTCCACGCTGCACCGGAGACGGCGTTGATCTTGCTCGCCGCGATCTTCACCGCAAACGGATACGACGCCGAGAAGCTGATCCAGAGCGCCTCGCTCTGATCCATGGGCAAAACGACTCCGCCGCGCTGGAGCCAGGAGGCCGGAGCCGTCGCGGGAAAGTTGTCCACGGAACGGAGTGGGAACGCGCCGAGGCCGGCGGGCAGCGGGTAAGTCCGGCCGTCGTCGGGAATCCGCAGCGTGCGCTGAAAGGCGATGGTCAGGGCCGGGAACGATGCGTCGGGCAATCCGGCGGCGCGCCGAGCGGCGGTGCGCAGGGCGGCCTCGATCTCGTCCGCCGTCAGGGTCAGCACCCGGAGCATTTGCGCAGCGCTAAACGAAAACCCTGTCATCCTGAGCTTGTCGAAGAACCTCTGATCTTTGCGGCCAGCGGCGATGCGGAGCCGGTTCGGAACGGCGCTCACTCCCCGCCTCCTGTTTCTCGCCCATCCACCGTCCCCCGCGATTCCCCTCCTCCTCCTCGGCCCGCGGAAGCATGAGATCCTTCGACAAGCTCAGAATGACATTTTTGGATGCGGCGCTGCGCGCAGGGGAGGACGTGTCTGATCTGCCGCTCGACGTGGGCGCGGAGTTGCCGGGCGATTTCCGGGAAGGTGAACGAGAGGCGGTCGTCTGCGAGTGTGATCATGGGCGGGTGGGTCGGAAGGGCTCACCAGTCGCCATCGCGGATCTGGCGGGAGATGGTGGAGACGCGTTTGGCGGACAGGCTCCGCATCGCGCGCAGGAGTTCCGCGACCACGGTGGGACGTTCGCGGATGATTTCGAACAGATCGCTCGAAACCTTCCCGGCCAGCGCCAGTAGCGCATCGGGGTTTTCACCCAGCTCCCCGGCTAGGCGGCGGATGGTCTGTTCGCCGCGAGGCGACCGAAGTGACTGCCGATTGTCGATCGAATTTCCAAACCGCAGACTGGAATGCCGCGGCGCGTTTCCGCTACGCTCGCTGCGATGATCTCACCGGAAACTCGCGCGATTCAGTTATACGAAGGTTCCATCATGCCGCTCGGCGCGCATTGGGTTCCGCAGGAGGCGGCTTGGAATTTTTCCATCTACACTCACTACGCGCGCGCGGTGAAGCTGCTCTTTTTTGATGAGCACGATCACACGAACCCGTGTTTCGAGTTCGTCTTCGATGCGCTCATCCATCGGACGACGCAAATCTGGCACTGCCGCCTTCCTGCCGAGCTGCTCGGCGACGCCTGCTACTATGCCTACCAGATGGACGGGCCGAGTGCGATCGAGAGCGGCTGGCGGCATGCGTTCGACGCGGAAAAGGTGCTGCTCGACCCCTATGCGCGCAGCGTATTTTTTCCGCCGAATTTCGACCGCCAGGCCGCGCGCGATCCCGGCTCGAATGCGGGCAAGGCTCCGCTCGGTATGCTTGCGGATGAACCTCCGTTTGACTGGGGCGACGACCAGCGGCCGCGGCATCGTGGCGACCTGATCATTTACGAAATGCACGTCCGCGGTTTCACGCGCAGCGAGACGAGCGGCGTGGCGGCGGAGAAGCGCGGGACTTTCGCGGGAGTGATCGAGAAGATTCCGCATTTGAAGGAACTCGGCATCACGGCGGTCGAGTTGCTTCCCGTGCAGCAGTTCGATCCGCAGGAGGGAAATTTCTGGGGTTACATGACGCTGAATTTTTTTGCGCCGCATCACGAGTTTGCCGCGAGTCGCGCGCACGCGAAGACGGAGTTTTGCCAGATGGTGAAGGCGCTCCACGCGGAGGGCATCGAAGTCATCCTCGATGTGGTTTACAATCACACTGCGGAAAGCGGCGAAACCGGACCCTGCTACAGCTATCGCGGCATCGACAATGAGACCTACTACATCCTCAGCGGAAACGTCGCTCATCCCTACCAAAACCATTCCGGGACTGGCAACACGCTGAATTGCAGCAACGGTGCGGTCCAGGCGCTGATCGTGGACAGCTTGCGCTATTGGGTCACCGAGATGCACGTCGATGGCTTCCGCTTCGATCTCGCCTCCGCGCTCACGCGCAACAAGGACGGCTCGATCAACGAGACCCCGGCATTGCTCGCGGACATTCGCACGGACCCGGTGTTGCGCGATGTGCGACTCATCGCCGAGCCGTGGGACTGCGGCGCGTATCAGCTCGGCAACAGCTTTCCCGGACGGCTCTGGCATCAGTGGAACGGCATGTTTCGCGATGACATCCGCCGCTTCGTCCGCGGCGATGAAGACTGCGTGCCCGCGCTGATGCGCCGCCTTTACGGCAGCGACGATCTTTTTCCCGACGACGAAGGCTACCGCCCGCTGCACTCGATCAATTACATCATCTCGCACGACGGATTCACGCTGAACGATCTCGTCTCCTACAACCATCGCCACAACCTCGCGAACGGGCATCAGAACACGGACGGCACGGGAGAAAACTTTTCGTGGAATTGCGGATACGAAGGTGGCGACAAGGTTCCCGCAGAAGTCCGCGCGCTGCGGCTGCGGCAGGCGAAAAATTTTGCCGCGCTGCTTTTCCTCGCGAACGGCGTGCCGATGTTTCTCGCTGGCGACGAATTTCTCCAGACCCAGCGCGGCAACAACAATCCCTACAATCAGGACAACGAAACGACGTGGCTCGACTGGTCGCGCATCACGCTTTCCGCGGATCACTTCCGGTTTTTCAAGCGGATGATCGCGTTCCGCCGCGCGCATCCGACGCTGTGCCGCAATCGCTTTTGGCGAAAGGAAGTGCGCTGGTATGGAGCGGACGGCGGGCCGGATTTTTCGCCGCACTCACGCTCGATCGCCTATTGTTTGAAGGGCAAATCTTTCGCCGACATCGATCTTTATGTGATGATCAACGGCTGGCGCGAGCCGCTGAAATTTGCGATTCAGGAAGGCGTGGACGGCGCGTGGAAGCGCGTCATCGACACCGGCCTCGCGTCGCCAAATGACATCGTGGACCGCGCCGACGCGCCGGTGGTGGCGGAACTGGAATACGAACTCGGACCGCGCTCGATCGCCGTGCTTACGCGCGGCTGAATTCAAAACTCCGCAGCGCTTTCAGTTTTCCAAGCCCGCCCCCGGACTCGAGCTGATCGCGCGCTCGCTCGACGCCAGAGGCGAGATCGGCGGCGAGTCCCGCGATCACAAATCCCGCTGCCGAATTGAGCAGCACCATGTCGCGCTTCGGCCCGCGTTCGCTGCCATCGAGGATCGCGAGCAGGATGCGCGCATTCTCCGCGCGATCGCCGCCGCGAAGATCCGCGACTTCGCAACGCGCAAACCCGAGCGAAGCCGCATCCACGCTGAATTCGCGGATCACCCCGGCCTTCACCTCGCGCACCTCGCTCGGTCCGGCGAGCGACAGCTCATCCATCCCGCTCCCATGCACCGCCCACGCCCGCGCGCGATCGAGCGCGGCGAGCGCCTCGGCATACTTTGGCAAAAGCAGCGGCGAAAAAATTCCGATGAGCTGATGCGCCGGACGCGCGGAATTGAGCAGCGGACCGAGCAGATTGAAAATGGTCGGGATGCCCTGCGCGGCGAGCGCCTTTCGCACCGGCACGATCGCCTTGAAGGCGGGATGATACGCGGGCGCGAAGATGAAGCCGAGGCCGTGCGCCTCCACGCAGCGCCGCAGCGCCGCGGGCGCGAGGTCGATTTTCACGCCGAGTTCTTCGAGCACATCCGCGCCGCCGCATTTCGAAGTGATCGCGCGATTCCCATGCTTCACCACGCAGGCGCCGCCCGCCGCGAGCACGAACATGCACGCGGTCGAAACGTTGAAAAGTTCCAGCTTGTCGCCGCCGGTCCCGCACACATCGATCATCGGTCCCGGCACGCGCGCCGGATCGATTTCCGGATCGACCGCGCGGGAAAGCAGCGCCTTCACAAACCCCGCGATTTCCACCGCAGTCTCACCTTTTTCGCGCAGCGCTTTTAGAAAATCCGCCTTGTCCGCATCCGCGACATCGGCGGCAAGCAGCCCCGCCACAGCGCCATCAATATCGGCCTCGCAAAGGTCGCGCCCGTTGCGGAGTTGGTCGGTGAGTTCTCGCATAGAGGGGCGCACGATAGCGCCGGACGGTGGCTCTGAAAAGCCCGCGCCGTTATTCCCGCAGGGCTACGCCGGTCCCCGCAGTATCGCCACGGACCTATGGGCCGTCGTGCTTCCGTGTCTGCATGGAATTGAAGCGGGACGCGATCACGGGAGTTGGAACGCTGCAGACGCGCCAACTCCCGCCGGGGTTGGGAAGAAAGTGCCCAGAATTCAGCTCTCAGGCAGCCGCGAAAAATGCGGTCTGGGTTTCCGAGAACTGAACTCTGGGCACTCGTCCCGCTTCCTCAAAACTGCGTCAGCACGGGCGATGTCCGAAAGGCAACCGCCGCATTTTTCGCGGTCGCGAGCTGGCTGAGGCGCTGGTCGAGCGCCATCGCGGCCCCGCGGGCAGCGCGACCGAGTTCCGTTTCACGTCCGAGATTTTCCGCGAGCCGGTTGAGCACGCTGACGGCTTCGGGACGCTGCGTTTCGGCGAGCGCCTGCAGGGCGGAGAGCCGGAAGACGGAATTCGTCTTCGTCTCGAGCGCCCATTTCGGCAACATTTCCATTGCGATGTCGGGGTAAAAGCGGGCGATGCCGTAGAGCGCGTAGTGGCGCGTGGCGGGTTCGCCGGAGAGCAGTTCGGTCTTCCAGTAGCCCCACTCGTTGTCCCCTGAAATGCCGTAGTAGCGCATCGCGGCGGGGCGGCAGAGCGGCTCGATCATCGCTTCGATGCGGAGCTGCGGATCGAGCGTCATGGCGACGCCGGAATCCTTCACGCCCAGCTCGCGGAGCGCGGCGAGCGCGGTGATGATGTCGTATGTATCCACGCGGAAGGCATCGGTGTTGAAGCGGCTCTCCAGTTCGCTCGTGCCCGAGCTGAATCTCGCGACGCTGCTGAGCGGCAGGTTTTCATTCAGCGCGAGGATCGCGGTCTGGATCGCGCCGGGTGAAAGTTCGAGGTGATCCTGCGCATAAGTCAGGAGCAGCTCGACGCGCGGGACGTGGTTGTAAGTGATGACGTATTGGGCGTTGCCGACGCTGTTGCCGGAGCGGGTCGCGGCGGTTTGGAAAGTGGCCTGGGCGGTTTTGCCGGGTTCGATTTCGACTTCGGTCGGGCGCGTCACGACGACCGCGTTGCGTCCGGATTCAAAAACGAGCCCCACCTCCGCCCGGGCCTGGAGCGTCACGTTTCCGGTGTTGGAAAGGGTGGCGCGCATGGCTTCGCGACCGTTGCCGTTGAATTCGGCCTTGATCCGGCCCTGCTCAATGGCGGCCTGGAGATCGACCGGCTCGGCAGGCGCGGAAACCACGGGCGCGGGCGCGGTGGAATCATGCGAACCGAGGGCGGAAACGGCGGCCAGTGCGACGATCGCGGCCTGGGCCATCGAGGGCGATTGGAGCGCAGGCTGCCTCGACTGCGGCCAGAGCCAATAGCCGCCGGCTGCGATCACCGGCGTGAGAACGACTGCGAGTGCTTTTGCATTCATAGATGATTCAATTCTGAGCATCGGACGGGCCAGAGCCGGGAAATTTCTGCTTGCCAAACACCGCTTGCCTCGCTCCCGCGCCGTCGCTACTCGTTGCGGCGGCTTGAAAAATCTCGTCAAAAAACTGCTGGTCGCCGCCTGCGCGCTCTATCTGAGCGGGGCGCACTTCGCAGTGCTGCAAGTCGCGGCGTGGACGACGATGCTCGTCGAGCGCACCGAGGAAGTCGGGCTCGCGGTGGCCGCGAAGACGACCTTCAGCGGCGAAGCGCCCTGCGCGCTGTGCCGGGTCGTGCAGACCGGGCAAAATCAGGAGCGCAAGGAAACGCCGGGTGCGCCTTCCTTGAAAAAGCTGATGGAGACGAAGCTGGTGGCTGCGGTGAATTCCATCGTGCCACGGGCAGTCGTGACTGGTGCGGTGAGCTGGCCGGTTTTGGTAGATCCCGCGGCCCGGCGCATGGAAGCGCCGCTCACGCCGCCACCGCAGTCCGCCTGATCGGGCGAACCGCTCCCGCAATCCCGGGCGCGCTCTAGCGTGGTCTGACGCGCCGCACTCGCGGCACCCGTTTGGAGTTTCGTTTCGCCCGTGAAATCCGCGCCCTCGCGCCCATTTCCCGCGCCCGTCCACTCGAACTCTGTCCGCTCCACATATGCAAAAACGCCTGCTCATTTTCTCACTCCTGCTTGCCGCGCTCACCCTCACCGGGCTGGCTGCGCCTTTCACCCACACCGAGGCGCGGAATTTCGTGCGCTTCGAGCCGACGCTGCGCGGGCATGTGGTGGATCACCGGCTCACGCGGCTCGCGCAGGGCAGTGGCGCGGCGACGGTCTTTGATCTGAATCCCGGCGTGGATTACGCGACGCTGCCAAATCCCGCCGCGCAGGACGCCGCGCTCGCGCAGCCGACGGCGCTGGTTTTTTCCAGCGACGGCGCGGTGGCGTGAGTCGCCGCGTTTGCGTCGGATCGCCTCGCGCAAATCTCCGCCACGACCGGCGGCGTGCTCGCGCGCGTGGACTTGCGCGCAGCCGGGGAAACATCGCGCCAGATGCGCGGGCCGCGGGCGCTGGCGTGGCGGGAATCGGCGCAGCGCCGTTACGTATTGAACAAGCTCGCGAACACGATTTACGTCGTCGGCACCGACAGCGGCGCGCTGCTCGCGGAGGCGCCCGCCGACAGTCCTGACCCGATGCCGGCCGCGGTGAAGGAAGGGCGCGGATTCCTTTTCGATGCGCGCCTTTCGGGCAATGGGCTGACTTCGTGCGCGACGTGTCATCCCGATGCGGATCGCGATGGGCCCGCGTGGGATCTCGGCGATCCGAGTGGCGAGATGGCCACGGTGATGGGCGCAAATATCGTCGTCCACGATCCGACGCCGCGCCCGCGCACCATGCACCCGATGAAAGGCCCGATGGTCACGCAGACGCTGCGCGGGCTCGGCGGCGGCGCGCCCTTTCACTGGCGTGGCGACCGAAAGCGTTCGTGCTCTGCTTTCCCACGGAGACGAAGCCCGGCGTCGGCGATGGCTTCACCGTCACCGCATCCAGCATCAACTCCGCGGCCCCCGATCTCCACCAGATGGAAACGCAGGCGCGCGCGCAGGCGTGCGATTTCGTGGCGCGCGGCGTCGTCGGCGGGAATACGCGGAGTTTTTTTACAATCGCTCGACGCAACTCTACGAAGCCGACACCGCGGGCGAAGCGGCGCGCACGCGCAGCCAGTTGCTCGCGCTGTTCGGCGCGGGTGATGCGCTGACTTTCCTCGGCACGCCGCCGGGCGAAGGGCGGCGCTTTGCCGGTGATCGCGATGACGATGGCATCCACGACCGCGACGAATCGGCCGCCGCGCTCGCCATCACCTGTGAGCCCGCGCACGCGCGTCTCGAATGGCCGCTCGCGCCCTCCGGCTGGCAGCCCGAGTGGGCCGCGACGCCCATCGGCCCGTGGCTGCCGGTGACGCAGCCGCTTTCCACCAGCGCAGGCTGGCATCGCTTTGACGAGTCCCTCGCTGCCGCGCCCGCACGCTTCTACCGCCTGCGTCGCACATGGTGACGCGCGCCCACTTTCCCCAGAGCAAACCGAAAACAACAAAACAAAACAAAACAAAACATGAAAACCACACACCTCATCGCCACCCTCACCGCGCTCGACACCGCCGCGCTCCACGCCTCGACCGTCACGCAGACCGATCCGCAAGCAGGCGGCATTGGCTACAAATTCACCGCGCAACTCGGCGCGATCGACAGCGCCACTTTCACTCGCCACGTCGGCGCGTGGAGCTGGGAAGACAACAGCCTCTTCAATCCCGGAGACGATCCCGTGGGCTGGACGCACACGTCGGATTGGGTCGCGTTGCTGCCTGATGCGCCTACGACCGTCACCGTCCGCGTGGAGCGCGAGGCGGGCGTGCGTGGGCAAGTACGAGCGACCCCACGCGTGTTGACTCGACGGAATCGATGTTCCCATCGTTCACGCTCTGGAACGGCTGGGACAACGACCTTTGCGCCGACAGCCACGTCGAGCCCCTCGAAGCCGCCTGGCTCCGCACCGAAATCCTCGCCCAACGCAATACCGCAAAACCATCACCATGATCAAACCACTCATCCCATTTCTCCTCCTCATCGCCGCCGCGCCGGCGCAGACCACGCTGACGACCGGCGACGTCGAACTCTCCGTCAACTTCGCCAGCAGCCTCGTCGGCACCGCCACAAATCCGTGGCTCCTCACCATGCGCGACGGCGTGGCGCAAAATGAATACGCCGGTGCCCGCGCCGGCACTAGCGACCCCGAGCGCGTCATCCTCAGCGCCGGTCTGAACGGTCGCGTCGCCGTGCCCGACGACGACCGCTACGGCTTCCTCGGCCCAGCCGGAACCGCCGTCTGGATCCTCCCCGAGGCCACCGATGACACGATCATCACCCCCGGCGTCTCCACCGAAAACCTCCCCGCCGCCGGCTGGCAGGGCACCGGCGTTTCATCCGATTTTCTCGGGAAAGGCGTGCCCGCGAACGCCTTCCTCAGCAGCCGCATCGCCCTCACGCTCACCGCCTTCACCGGCTCCGGAAACTTTTTCCTCTACCGCACGAATGGCTTCCGCGACCCGCACCTTTCCTTCCGCACGGATGACGCCTTCGCCGCCAGCGACGCGCGCAATTTCAACGCCGCCACGCACACCCATTTCAATTGGGCCTTCACCGCACCCGGCGGCTACTACCTCGGCTTCCGCGCCTCCGGCTCGCTCGTCGGCGCTGGCCAGTTCACCGAAAGCGATGTGACCACTTTTCATATCCAAATCGTCCCCGAGCCCGGCGTTTCGGTGCTGCTGCTGTGGTCGCTCGTCACAGCGGGTTTGCGACGGCGGAGAAAGTGATTCACAACGTCTGCCCGGTCTGGCCATTCTCGCACCCAAGATGCGCTACTCGGAATTCGTCGATCGGCTTCTCTCGCAGGAGGATTTGCTGAAAACTCTCATCCCCAAAGGCCCGCTCGACAGCGCCCTCGTCCGCAGCCTGCGCGCGAGCGATAACCGCGTTTTGGCGGGGGAAAAAGTTTTCGCCGATGCGAAGACGTTCGCGCTGGTAAGAGGCGGCCTGTTTTACGCGCTCGACGCGCTGCCCGAGGCGCACGCGATTTTCCAGGACGCCACCGACGATCCCGGCGCCTACTGGCACGGGATGCTGCACCGCCGCGAAGGTGATTTCGACAATGCCCGCTACTGGTTCCGCCGCGCCGGTGTGCTGCCATTCTTCGCGGAAATGCACCGCGCTGCCTGCACCCACTCAGAAACGATGGCCCGCCAGTCGAATTGGGACCCGTATCTTTTCACCGGCCAATGCGAGCAGGAGCGCTTCGGCGCGGACGATTTGACCGGCGAAATGCGGGCGCTGCAACGCGTCGAATTTGACGCGATCTTCGACTACTGCTGGCGGCAGAGCGGGCTCGGCTAAGGCGATCCCTCTCAAAGAGTGTGCCGGAAGTCGCGGAGGGCCAAAGGCCCGCATCCATCCCAGCCTGGGGCAACGCCCCAGGAAAATTCCGTCCACGATCGTAAGGACTGAAAGTCCGCTCTAATTTTTCGCGATGATGGGCCGGGGTTTCAGACCTCGGGTACACCCTCTCAGACCGGGCGCGCCAGCGACCAGTACCAGTCGAGGATCTGCGGCCCGGAAAACATCCACACCAGCGCGCCGAGCGCGAGATACGGGCCGAACGGGATTTTTGCGGACCACTCGCGCTTGCCAATGGCGATCGTGGCGAGCCCGATGATTGCGCCAAAAGTGGACCCGGCCATCACCGTGAAAAGCACCGCTTTCCATCCGAGGAATGCGCCGATCGCCGCGATGAATTTCACGTCGCCGAAACCCATCGCTTCGCGCGGGATCGTGATCTCTTTCACGCGGCCGGTGATCGTTTCGAGCTTGTCGAGCGACCACGTTTTTTCACCGACCTTCACGCGGTCGAAGTGGAATTCGAGCGTCACGTTTTCAACCTTCTCGCGCGCGATTTCCGCCGAGGTGCATTCCATCAGCAGCCGGTCGGAATCGCGCGAGAAGAATTCGCTCCACTGGTCCTTGTCCTCGCCGACTTGCAGCTCGGCGTCTTCGCCGTTTCGAGTCCAGGTGAAGCTCTCCGCTTTCTCCAAAACCACGCGCTTTTTCCCGAACATCTTTTTCCCCAACTCCACGACTCCCCACAGCAGCAGGTATCCGAAGGCCGCACCCGCGAGCGACAAACCCGCCGCAGCGAGATGCGAATCGGTGCCCATCATCGTCGGGATCGCGAGACTCAGCAGCACGCCCGCGATCACGCCGCCCCAAGTGATTTCATCCGGGATGATGAAGAACTCGAAGTCGATGAATGTCGCGATGACGAACAGGCTGACGAGAATCCAGTACGGGAACGCGAGCACCCAATGCTGCGTCCACCACACCGCGAGGAAAAGCAGCCCGGTGAGCAGCTCGACGCCGATGTAGCGGAAGGAAATCCCCGCGCCGCAATTCGCGCAACGCCCGCGCAGCACGAGCCACGAGATGAGCGGGATGTTGTGCCAGAACGGGATTTGGTAATTGCACTTCGGGCAGAAGGAACGGCGCGGTTTGTTGACGGAAAGATCGCGCGGCATCCGGTAGATGCAGACGTTCAGGAACGATCCGATCGAGGCACCGAGCACAAAAGAAAATGCCGAAAACAAATACGCGTAATAGGCCGGTGGCACGGCGGGAGTGAATGCAGCGTCCGTGCCACGGTCAATGCGGAAGCCAGGCGCGCGGCTTGCGTCGCGCCAGCGCTTTCCCCATCGTCCGCGCATGACCGAGCCCGACACGCCGACCATCGCAACCGAAGTCCAAGTCATGTTTTTCGACACCGATTGCGCCGCCGTCGTCCACAACATCGCGTACCTGCGCTTCATCGAAATCGCGCGCACGCTGCTCGCGGATCAGCTCGGCATGGGCCTCGTCGGCATGGCCGAGACGGGGCTGTATCCCGTCGTCGTGCGGACGGAAATCGACTACCGAAAACCCGCGCGGCTCGGCGACAAACTGGTCGTGCATGGCCGGCTCGAAGTCGTCGAGCGGATGCGTTTCTGGTGCGCCTTCCGCATCCTGCGCCGCGCCGACGACGCGCTCATCGCCGAGTCGCGCCAGATGCTCGCGGTGATCCAGATGCCGCAGGGAAAACCCACACGCCTGCCGGGGGACTGGGCCACCCGCTTTGCGCATCTGCGGAGGAGTTAAAGCAGGCGCTACCCGCCGAAAATCCAGCGCACTGCCTGGATGGCGAGGCCGAAGGTCGCGAGCGCGAACACGACAATCAGCGCGATCAAGCCGCCGAGGATTGCCCCGACCAACACGCGGTCTCGCAGCCCCGGTTTTTGCGCCGTGCCAGCATGTTTGAGGTGGAGGTCGTAGTTCTTCGCGTTGGATTTGAACCAAAATGAAAACGCGTCGCCGATGCCGGGGATGGCGCCGACGGCGGCGTTGATGAGAATGTTCAGCGCCATCCGCGCGACGATGATTTTTGGGACGCCGGCGCGCGCGCTTTTCAAAATGAGCAGCGCGGAAACGAGTGAACCCGCGGCGTCGCCCCAGCCAGGAAGCAGGCCGAGCAGCGGGTCGAGGCCGAAGCGGAGATTCGTGCCGGGGATGGAGAATTGATTGTCCATCAGCCGCGCGAGCAGCGCGATCAATGGGTCATCCTTTGCGGAAACGCGCGCGCCTTTTGGGAGCACTTCGTCGAACTCGATATCACGGGTTTTCATGGAATGCGCGGAATGTAAATGCCGCGCGGCCCTGCGCAATCGCGCATCCGCTGGCCAAGCGCGCGAATCCCGTTACCGTCCCGGCATGGCCTACGCCTCCTTCTCCGATTTTATCGCCGCGCTCGAAAGTGCGGGCGAATTGCGCCGCATCTCCGCGCCCGTCGCGACGGAACTGGAGATCACGGAGATCGCCAATCGTGAGATGAAATCGCCCGGCGGCGGCCAGGCGCTGCTGTTTGAAAAGCCCACGGTCAACGGCGTCGTGTCGCCCTTTCCCGTGGCGATCAATACGATGGGATCGCACAAGCGCATGGCGATGAGCATGGGTGCGAATTCGGTGGATGAAGTCGCCGCCGAACTCGGCGCGTTGATGAAGGCGAAGCCGCCGACGGGGTTCAAGGAAGCCATCAAGCTGCTGTCGCTCGCGATGGATTTGCGCTTCGCAAAGCCGAAGACGGTGAAGGATGGCGCGTGCAAGGAAGTGGTGCATCTGCTCGAAGGCCCGAAGTCAAAGATCGAAAGCTGGCCTGCCGCACCCGATGTGAATGCACTTTCGACCTTCGACCCCCGGCCTTCGACCCTCCTCAATCTCCCCATCCTGAAATGCTGGCCGCTCGACGGCGGGCGTTTCATCACGCTGCCATGCGTGGTGACGCGCGACCCGGATACAGGCGAGCGCAATCTTGGCATGTACCGCATCCAGATTTACGACGAACGCACAACGGGAATGCACTGGCAGCTCCAGAAAGTCGCCGCGCGTCACGGTCGTCGTTACTACGAAAAGGGCGAAAGGATGCCGGTTGCGATTTTCATCGGGGGCGATCCGATGTTCCCATTCGCGGCCACCGCCCCGCTGCCTGATGGCTTGGACGAGTTTCTACTGGCGGGTTACTTGAGAAAGAAGTCGGTGGAGTTAGTAAAGTGCGAGACCAACGATCTCGAAGTTCCGGCTAACTCAGACATTGTCATTGAAGGCTACGTGGACCCGACCGAGCCACTCCGCGATGAAGGCCCGTTCGGTGACCACACCGGCTACTACACCCTGCCCGAGCCGTATCCCGTCTTCCACGTCACGGCCATCACCCATCGCCGGGAAGCGGTGTATCCGGCAACAATCGTTGGTATTCCACCGATGGAGGATTTCTACATCGGTGGAGCCAGCGTGAAGCTGTTCCTGCCCATCTTCAAAATGAACTTTCCTGAGATCGTGGAAATCGCGCTGCCAGCGGAGGGTGTGTTTCACAATCTGGTCTTCGTGAGCATCAAAAAGACATACCCGATGCAGGCTTACAAAATCATGCATGGCCTGTGGGGCATGGGTCAGATGATGTTCAGCAAATACATCGTGGTGGTGGACGCCGACGTGGACGTTCACAATACCAGCGAAGTCCTTTTCCACCTCTGTGCCAACACTGACCCGCAGCGTGACAGCCTCTTCACCAAAGGACCGTCCGACGTGCTCGATCACGCCACCAGCGAAATCGCCAGCGGCAGCAAACTCGGCATCGACGCGACGAAGAAACTCCCCGGCGAAGGCTTCAAACGCCCCTGGCCGCCGCTCATCAAAATGGATGCGGCGGTGAAGGCGAAGGTGGAAATGCTTTTGAACCAGAAGTGAACCATTTATCGACCGCGACAAATTATGACTCCACGCAAAACAAGCATTGGCGGATTGCTCGGCGAATACGAACGACGGCAAATCAAATTGCCCGAATTTCAGCGCTCATACAGTTGGGAAAAGGCACAGGTTGCCAAATTTTGGGAAGACCTCGGCGCATTCCACGAGCGCTACGACAAAAGTCCGGTCGATGCTTCCTATTTTCTTGGGCCAATCGTTGTCATCGAATCCAAGACCGACATTACGGTTTTGGACGGTCAACAGCGGCTCGCAACAGCCACGATTCTTCTAGCCGTTTTACGCAATCTCTCGCGCGAACTCCACGCAGCCTGCCCATTTCAGGACCTTGACTATTTTGCGCGCGACATGCAGCGGGAGCTTATCGAGAAAAAGGACACGACACCTCGATCATATTCGCTAACGCTCAGTGAATTGGACGAGCCGTATTTCCTCCAGACCATCAAGTCCGACCCACCCACGTTCGCGAAGCCCGCTCTTCGTTCTCACCAGTTGATGAAGGCTGCTTACGACTTTTTCCTTGAAGAGGTGCGGCTTGCCATTCAGAGCAAGCCGCCGCAGGCGCAAGTGCAGGAACTAAAATCTTTCCGAGAAGCTTTAACTAAAGGCATGGCATTGGTCGCAATCGTCGTCGAAGACGAGGAGGATGCGTATGATATCTTTGAAGCGTTGAATGACCGCGGGCTTCGTCTTTCCGTTCCTGACTTGGTAGTCAATCTCCTACTGAAGCGATGCCCAGATGCTCCAACTAGAAAAACGGTGCGGCAGACATGGAACGGAATGATTCAGCAAATGGGACGTAGGGATGTTTCGCGGTTCTTACGGCATTTCTGGCTGTCCCAATTCGGAGACCTGAAAGCAAAAGGTCTCTATTCCGAAATAAAAAGCCATCTCACGGCAAAGAAGATGACGAGCGTTGAGTTCGCTCAATCATGTGCGGAGGCGTGCGAAGATTACCTTCGGCTTTTGGACGTGGACAAATCTTTGCCCAAGGATGCCCAACGAGATGTGGAAGGTTTGGTCCGCTGTCTGAGCGTTCAGAATAGCTTGCCCTTATTGCTCTCGGCACATCAATGCCTGAACGATTCCGATTTCACCAAGCTCGTGAAATCAGCCGCGTCTCTCTACGTTCGGCATACACTCATCGGAAACCAAAATCCCCTCGAACTGGAAACTGTGTTCTACGATTCGGCTCGCGAACTGCGGGCACAGACGGTGTCGAAGGTTTCTAGTGGCAAAGCGTTGAAAGCTGTGAAAACAAAGCTCTCGAAGTTGAATCCGAGCGATGCGCTGGTCGAGCAACAGTTTGAAAAACTCCTGCTATCAAGGTCCGAAGCAACTTGGTTCATGGTCCAACTAGCCAACGCACAACAAAGCAAGACCAAGGAAATCGGCATGGACAAAGCCAACGTCGAACACGTCTTTCCACAGAACGCCGGTAAGGAATGGCCGAATCGCGCTGCGCTTGAACCATTTATCTGGCATGTGGGCAATCTCACCATTCTCGGCAAGCGGATAAACACCAAGGCGCAGAACAAGTCGTTTCCAGACAAGTGCAAGGACCACTACAGCAAATCTGAAATTGCGATGACCAAAGACTTGCTCAAGGAGACAACGTGGGACGAAGGGGTCATACAAAAGCGCGCCAAGGCCATCGCGAAGATTGCCATTCAGACTTGGAAATGACCCGTCAGTTCCAACGCGGTTGCAACCCATCCATTCCCGCCCGCGCCCATGACAACCTTTTGTTGCATATGCAACAAAAGGTTGCACAGGACTATTCAGGTTTGAACGTGCGCAGTTGCCGGCTGGCGTCCCGGAGCACTTCCACCCGCCGCCGCCACGCCTGTTGCCCCAGATAATCCGACGGCAGAATCCGGCCCGGCAGCAGCGGATCGTTCGTCACCGCCTCCAGCCACGCCTCGCGCTCCGCCGCCGCCCAGCGCAGCAACGCCTTCGCCGTCGCGTCATTCCGCAGTGCGCCGCCCGGTCGCTCGCCGAGGATTTTCAGATGCCGGGCATAGCGGCGGTTGATGCGCTCGAAGTCCCACGCGCCCGCGACGATTTCCGCGTCGGATTCCCCCGCGCACGGCCGCGCCTCCAGCAGGAGCAACGATTCCACATTGATCTTCCCGCCGCCGAGAATCTGCCGTTCCTCCGTCAGCGGATCGGGCGTGATCCACACGCTGTTTTGTACATAGCCGAAGCCTTTGTCGCGCAGGTAGCGTCGCAGCCGTTCGCGCTGGGCATTTTGTCCCTTGGGCACGTCGAAGAGCACCAGCCGCCATCGACCGTCCCAAGGCCGCGCCCAGCGTTCCTCCGAATCGCGCCCGCCCAGGACGTGCAAGCGCCCCTGCGCGGAGAGCCGATAGAGCCGGTCATCCGGGGCAGTGGTGTCGCGCTCCAGGAGTTGTTGTTGCTCCAAGGTGGCGACCTGGCGCAGGAGGCCGTTGCGATAGGCCCAGCTTTCGTAGGAGCCGGTGAGGTTGCGAAAGGTCGGGCGCACAAGCAGCTCGGCGGACCAGAGCAGGAGGTTCAGGAATTCCTCGGTCTTGGGTTGCATGGCGGGAGGATTGTCGAACGGCTGCGAAAAGCCAACGCAACCTTTTGTTGCATATGCGACAAAAGGTTGTCGAAAGCTTAATCCCTTTCCGCCATTTGCATTCGCCTCGTCTTCTCCGCCAAAGACCGCCGGGCGCTTCGGGTGTGCTTAAAAGTGGAACCAGCGTATGGAGGCAGCCAGATAGCTCAGGCAGCCCCGACATGAATCCCACCCACACACGCCACGCCAAACTTCCCAAGAGCGCGCGTTCTCTTGGGAGAGGCGCTCCGCGCGCAGGTCGATCATGCGGGGGACCGCGTGAGCTACTTGCTTCCATCCACTCGTTCCACTTTCAATTACCGTCGGGCACCCCAGCGCGAGCGACAAACCGACGCGCCCGCGACGAAGAAACTCCCCGGCGAAGGTTTCAAACACTCGTAGCCACCGCTGATCAAGATGGATGCCGCAGTGAAGGCGAAAGTGGAAAGAAGGTGGAAAAAGTGCCGTGTCACCGGGGCTTCCTGCGAATCAACCAACCCCGCGTCCTGCTTTTCAAACGCTGGCGCATTGCCTGAAATAGGAGCACCTGATTCAGTCCGCCAAAACCCTTTTGAACAATGAGCAGGAAATGGAAAATCGCAGGCATCAACTTCGACCACATGCACATGGGCGACCTGTTGCGCAATGCGGCCGAGCACCCGGAAGTCGAGATCGCGGGCATTTGCGATGAGAAGCGGGAGCGCATGGAGATTTCCGTGCGCAATTTTAACATCCCGCGCGACCGCGTTTTCACGGACTACCGCGAGTGCATGGAAAAGGCGAAGCCCGATCTGGTGATCCTCTGCCCTGCGACGGCGGAGCACGGACTGTGGACGAAGCGCATCGCGGAGTACGGCGTTCACATCATGGTCGAGAAGCCATTCGCCGCGACGCTGGTTGAGGCGGACGAGATGATCGCGGCGCAGCAGGCGACAGGGAAATTGCTCGCGATCAACTGGCCGACGCGCTGGTCTGCCTGCAACATTACGGCCAAACGAATGATCAATGAAGGGGTGATTGGCGACGTGTTGAACGTGCATCATTATGGCGGGAATCGCGGGCCGCTTTTTCACGGGGCGGACAAGGCGGTACATTCGCCGACTGCGGCGGACAAGGCGAAGAGTTGGTTTTACAACAAGGCGCAGGGCGGCGGGTCGCTGCTGGACTACGCGGGATACGGCGCGACGCTCGGGACGTGGTTTCAGGGCGGGCGTAAACCGCTCGAAGTGACGTGCGTGACCGATGAGCCCGCCGGGCTCGAAGTGGACGAGCACAGCATCACGGTCTGCCGCTACGCGCATGGGCTGTCGAAGGTCGAGACGCGCTGGGGCACGTTCACCGATCCGTGGGTCACGCAGCCGCAGCCAAAGTGCGGCTTTGTCGTCGCGGGGACGAAGGGGACGATTTCGGCATACGATTACGCGACGCGTTTGCGTGTCCAGACCACGGATGTGCCAGTGCGGGCAAAGGTGCCGGTGGACGAAGTGCCCGCCCCGTTCCACAACCCGATCCAATATCTGATCCACTGTCTGGAAACGGAAACGCCGGTGACCGGTCCGCTCGCGCCCAACATCGCGCGGATCGGGCAGCAGATTGTGGACAGCGCAGTGCTCAGCGCGCGTGAGAAGCGAACGGTGGCTTTGGTGGAAAGCTGACGGGCGCGGGCTGGCTCCATCGTTTGGAAAAAATGAGCGATGAAATCTACGGGGTGACCTCGGAACGGGCCGGGCAGTGCGTGCCAGCGCCCGAATTGCCCTGCCGTCCGCCGACTCCGCACGATCCGACAGCGCTGCCGATCGGGCTCATCGGATGTGGGGGAATCACGCAGAGCCATCTCGCGGCTTACCGCGCGGCGGGTTTCCGCGTCACTGCGATCTCGAGCCGCTCGCGGGAACGCGCGGAGGCAAGGCGCGCAGAATATTTTCCGGAGGCGCGGATTCACGAGGACTGGCGCGAGTTGCTCGCCTGCGAGGATGTGCGGGTGGTGGATATCGCGACGCACGCGGCGGTGCGACCGCCGATCGTGGAGGCGGCGCTGCGGTCGGGGAAACATGTGCTTTCACAAAAGCCCTTTGCGCTCGATCTGGCGACCGGGCGGCATCTTGCCGACCTCGCGGATGAACGCGGGCTGCGGCTCGCGGTGAATCAAAACGGCCGATGGGCTCCGCATTTTGCGTGGATTCGCGAGGCGATCGCGGCGGGTCTGATCGGAGATGTTTCCACTGTCGATTTCGCGGTGCATTGGGATCACCACTGGATCTGCGGCACGCCGTTCGAGGCAATGCCGGACCTGATCCTCGCGGATTTCGCGATCCACTGGTTTGATCTAGCGTGCGCATTTCTGGGCGGCCGCGGCGCGCGGAAAGTGTATGCCTCGGCTGCCCGGTCGCGGTCGCAGCGGGCGCGTCCGCCATTCCTCGCCCACGCCTGCGTCGAGTTTGAGGAAGCGCAGGCGACGTTGTGTTTCAATGCGGACACGATGCACGGCCACGAGGATCGGACATCCGTGATCGGCAGCCTGGGAAGTGTGCGCAGTTCAGGCCCCGGCCTGCTCGATCAGCGCGTCACTCTTCACACAAAGGAAGGAGTGGCCGCGCCGGAACTCGCGGGCAATTGGTTCCGCGAGGGGTTCATCGGAACGATGGGGGAATTGCTTTGCGCGATCGAGGAATCCCGGGAACCCGCGAATTCCGCGCGCGGAAATTTGCGGAGCCTGGCGCTGTCATTCGCCGCGCTCGAAAGCGCCGCGAGTGGAAATGCGATCGAGCTGTCCCAGCACGACGTTTAACGAATCATCGTCGGCCGGTAGGAGCGCGTGGACCCCGTGATGGGATCGATCTGCAAAGTGAAATAGTTCTCCGGCAGAATGCTCGTCGCGCCGGCAGATTCGCCATCGCGCGTTCTGGATTGGGTGCCGTGGACGGTGATGTACCAACTGTCGCCCTTGGGCCTGCCTTCCCGGCCGTTCAGAGTACCATTCGGCGCGAGATCCGTGGAACCATCGGGGAGAAAACGAAAGGCGCTGTAGTGATATTTCCGTCCGATCTCCGCATCGGGCATCTCAGGATCGCTCGGACCGGGGTTGGTGACGAATTCCTCCTCCTTCCGATCCAGCAGCGTGGAAAGCCCGCCTTCGTTCATGATCACATTGATCGGCAGACGCTGCACCGGACCCGATGGCAGCAGCGCGCCATTGTCCAAAACCTCGAACACTTGCATCGCGCGAAAGAAGCCAGTCTCCGGATTCCTCGCCTGCTCACCGGGAATCTCCGGGTCGCCATATTTGTAGAACCGGACCTCGACGGAGCGATTTCGACCGAGCGCGGTTTGGCGGGCGAGGGCAAACGCATCCGTTAACATTTGCGAACCTTGGGTGAGCTGCGAACCGCGGATCATCGTGGTGACCGCGGGCACTGCAAAGCCGGCGATGATCGCGATGATCGAGATGACGACGAGGAGTTCCACGAGCGAAAAAGCGCGCGGGGAAGCGGAGGAATCACTGGATTTCATGGATTTCGGGTAGGGTTGCATGGGACAGGTCACTGATGCAAACTCGTCCGATGGGTAGCCCACGATCTTCGTCTTGGGAAAATCACTGGCTGGAACGGATTGAGTCGCATGAATGTTCGCTCGGAAGGCATTGACATTATACATACAGCGCGAATCTCGCCAAGTAGGCATTTGGACAACGTTCCGCTCCAACTCCGAGCGCGCTCTGGCATCTTCGCGTGGCTGCGCTAGCGTCTGCGGCTCTATGTCACTTTGGAATCTTGCCCATCCCTGGCTGCGCGAACTCGTCGCTTACGAACCGGGAAAACCGATCGAAGACGTCGCCCGCGAACTCGGGCTAAAGCCGCACGAAATCATCAAACTCGCGTCGAACGAAAACCCGCTCGGCCCTTCACCGAAGGCGCTGGTGGCAATGCGCGAGATGCTGGAACGCGCGCACTTTTATCCAGACGGCGGCGGGTATTATTTGCGCGAAGCGATTGCGGCGAAGACGGGGTTGAAGCGCGAAAATGTGATCCTCGGCTGCGGCTCGAATGAGATCATCGAATTCATCGGCAAAGCGTATTTGAATCCCGGCGACGAGATCATCGCGGCGCGGCACGCGTTTGTCGTTTACAAGCTGATGGCCACGCTTTTCGGCGCGACGACGATCGAAGTGCCCGACCCGGATTTTCGCCACGATCTCGATGCGATGCTCGCCGCGATCACTCCACGCACGAAGGAAATCTTCATCGCGAATCCGAACAACCCGACAGGCACGCTCGTCTCGCAGGCCGAGATCGACTCATTCATGGCGCGCGTGCCGGAGAGCGTCGTCGTCGTGTTCGACGAAGCCTATTACGAGTTCCTGCCCGAACCGCCGGACACGCTCAAGTTTGTGCGCGAAGGCCGCAACGTCGTGGTGCTGCGGACGTTTTCAAAAATCCAGGGCCTCGCGAATCTGCGCATCGGCTATGGCCTCGCGAAGCCCGAGCTGATCGACGTGCTGCAAAAAACGCGGCAGCCCTTCAACGCCAACGGCATTGCCCAAGCGGGAGCGCTCGCCGGAATCCTTGACGACGAACATCAGCAAAAAACCCGCGAGCTGACTTGGGAAGGCCGCGCGTTTTTGGAAAAAGAATTCGCCGCGATGGGACTCGAATACATCCCGAGCCACGCGAATTTCGTGCTCGTGAAAGTAGGTGACGGGAAAGCGGTCTTCAACGCGCTGATGAAACGCGGCATCATCATTCGCGACATGAACGCCTACGGCCTGCCCGAATGGATTCGCGTGAGTATCGGCACGATGCCGCAAAACGAGCGTTTCCTCGCAGAGCTGAAAACGCTGCCGAATCTGGCCATCCGCGAAACCGCGGCTGCGTAGCGCATGATAGAGACGATCGCCGCCATCGCCACGCCGTTTGGCGAAGGCGCGATAGCGCTGCTGCGCCTCAGCGGGCCGCAGGCAGTGGAGGTGGCGCGCGGGGTTTTCCGCGGAGCGAAAGAGCTGGCGCCGCGGGTCGCGCATTTTGGGGCGATCCATGATGGTGGACGGAAGTTGGATGAGGTTTTGCTCACGGTTTTTCCTGCGCCTGCGAGTTACACGGGGGAGGATGTGGTGGAGATTGCGTGTCATGGCGGGGTGCTGGTTTCGCGGCGGATTCTCGAGCTGCTATTGCGAAAGGGGGCGCGGTCGGCGGAGCCGGGCGAGTTCACGCAGCGGGCTTTTTTGCATGGGAAAATGGATCTGACGCAGGCAGAGGCGGTGATGGATTTGATCGGGGCGCAGACGGATCTGGCGCTGCGGGCGGCGACGGAGCAGCTGGAAGGTCGGCTCGGCGAAAAATTCCGCGAATTGCGCGAAGGCCTCATCGAAGTGCTCGCCCACGTCGAGGCATACATCGACTTTCCCGATGAAGACATCGACCCCGCGACTGGCGATTTACTGCTGGCGAAAATCGACACAGTCCGCGCAAATGCGTCCGGGCTGCTCGCGACGGCGCGGCCTGGAAAAATCCTTCGCGAAGGCGTGCGGACGGTGATTTACGGGGCGCCGAATGTGGGGAAGTCGTCGTTGCTGAATCTGCTGCTCGGCTACGAGCGCGCGATCGTGAGCGCGCGGCCGGGGACGACGCGGGATGTGATCGAGGAGACGATCGACGTGCGCGGGATTCCGCTGCGAATCGTGGACACGGCGGGCGTGCGCGAGAGCGAGGATGAGATCGAGCGCGAAGGCATGGCGCGGACGCGGCGGCAGGTGGAGCGGGCAGATTTGGTGCTGCACGTCGTGGATGCGAGCGAGGGAATTGCGGATTGCGGATTGCGGATTGCGGATTTGGGAGCGCGGACGCTGCTCGTTTTGAACAAGAGCGATCTCGGCGAACACGCGTGCTGGCGCGGAGTCGAAGGCGTGCGCATTTCCTGCCTGAAGAGCGAAGGCATCGCGGCGCTCGACGATGCGATCGTCGCAAAAATCACTGGCGGCGAAACTGCGCAGCGCGACTGGTCGGTGGCGATCAATGCGCGGCATGAGGCGGCGCTGCAAACGGTGCTGCGTTTTGCGGAGGCGGCCCGGGAAGCTTTTACCAGCGGGCTTTCGCCGGAGTTTGTGGCGGAGGAATTGCGCGGCTCACTCGGAGCGGTGGGCGATGTCCTCGGGCGGGTAGATCACGAGGACGTGCTGGGGGAAATTTTCAGCACGTTTTGCATCGGGAAGTGACTCGGGCTTTCCGGCCCGTGAGATCCGCGGCTGCCCGGCTGGAAAGTCCGAGCCAGATCAGACCGAACCGCTGCCCGCTACATCACGAACGGCTCCACATCTTTCCCCTTCAAATTCCGACGCGCCCAATCGAGTTCGTCTCCGGCCAGGTCGGCGGCGAACTCTGCGTTGACCGCATATACCGTTTCGACGGGCAGGCTTGGCAAAGTCGGCACCGGTTTATCCGGAATCGGCAGGTCTAGGTCCAGCATATCGAGTTCGGATTTCGTCAACGATGGCGGGTGTGGCATACCTGCGCAGTATCTCCGCGTAATCTGGCGCGGCAAGGTCCACTTGGTTGTGCTGAAGGAGTTCAATCACATCGACGAAATCGCGGGAGTAACGATATGGGTCGCCGTGGCGCAGCGCGTGGAGTTTGAGAGCAATCAAGTTTCTCAAGGAAGGAATTCGCACCTCGGCACCACCGAGTTTCACCACGGTCGTCTTGTCCAAAAGTTTGGTGAACGTGCGGTCATTCACCAGCATCAGATCAATACCCGTGCGATCATCGCCGTTCGGGTTAAACATGAGAAAAGCGCCCTGAATGTGGTGCGGATAGTAATCAAGGCTGAGGATGAGTTCGTGCCACTTTTGACGGTCATCTTCGCGGACGAGAAGGTCCACATCCACGGTCCGGCGCGGGTAGCCATAGGCGACCACCGCGTTTCCCCCGATCACGAGAAATTCCAGCTGCGCGGCGGCGGCGTTTTTGGCGAGAGCTTCGACGATCTTCACGGTTCGATTAAGCCAAGCGAAGGCGAGGAATGCCAAGCTCACAAAACACACGGAGCGATTCTCCATTCACAAACCTTCGCGACCTCTGCACTGTAAGGCGCGTGAGTTTTTCGCCTTACCAAAGTCTGCTGCGTCCGCTGCTTTTCCGCATCGATGCGGAGCAGGTGCATCATCTCGCGATGGCGGCGCTGGCGGGGCCGGGGCGGTGGATTGCGCCGCTCTTGCCGCCCTCCGATGCGCGGCTCGCGCGGGACGTTTTCGGCGTGAGATTTCCGAACCCGGTGGGACTCGCGGCGGGGTTTGATAAGAATGCGGTGGCGCTGCCGGCTTGGGCGGGGTTGGGATTTGGGTTTGCGGAAGTCGGGACGATCACGGCGCGGGCGCAGCCGGGGAATCCGAAGCCGCGGATTTTTCGCGTGCCGGAAATTGGCGGGCTGATCAACCGGCTTGGCTTTAACAATGACGGGGCGGATGCGGTCGCAGATCGGCTGGCGCATTTGCGGAAATCGGGGAGGTGGCCGGCGATGCCCGTGGGGATCAATATCGGGAAATCCAAGGTGACGCCGCTGGATGAGGCGGCGGCGGATTATCTGCTTTCGTTTGAGCGGTTGCAGCATTTTGGCGACTACTTTGTTTTGAATGTGAGTTCGCCGAATACGCCGGGGTTGCGCGCGTTGCAGGATCGCGCGGCGCTGGATTCGCTGATGGGGCACATGCAGCGGCGGAATACGGGGCGGCCTTTGCTGGTGAAGATCGCGCCGGATTTGGAGTGGAGCGCGATCGAGGAAATTTTGGGGCTGGTGGAGGAGCACGGGCTGGCGGGGATCATCGCGACGAATACGACGATCGATCACGCGAGCGTGCCGGAGGCGGCGCGGCAGCAGGGCGGCTTGAGCGGGCGGCCGCTGCGGGCGCGCTCGACGGAGGTGGTGCGTTTCATCACGGCGCGGACGAAGCTGCCGGTGATCGCGGTGGGCGGGGTTTTTTCGGCGGATGATGCGCTGGAGAAATTCGACGCGGGTGCCGCGCTGATCCAGCTTTACACGGGCTTCATTTACGAAGGGCCGGGGCTGGTGCGCCGCATTTGCGATGCGCTGCTGGCGCGCGCTTCTTCGTAAGACTTACCACCATCATGAATACGATCCGCCTTCTCCTCGCAGCCATCACCCTGCCTGTCGCCGGTTGCAGCCAGTTCGAAAATCCATTCGACAATGCCAATCACGACATGGTCCCGCTGCAAGGCGTGGGCGAGCGGCCAAACATTAAAAATCGGTTTCCGGAAAGCCGCGGCGGACTGCCACTGAGCCGGGCGGATCGCGAGGATCGCGACATGACGCCGATCGAGCGGCTGCGGCAGTATTAGTCCTCTTCATTTCCTGATCTTGATCCTGCTCTTGATCTTGATCCTCAACTCCGGCGGGAGCGACGGAGGATCAGGATCAGGATTGTGAGCACGATCAAGAGCGCTGGAAGTCGGGCGCGGGATGCGGGATGGTTGCGGAATCATGCCAGCCACGATTCTCGAAGACGACGCCATCGAAAAAATCCTCGCGGGGGAACGCATCGCGCGGGACGAGGCGCTGTGGCTTTACCGCCTGCCGCTGAATGAACTCGGGGAGCTCGCCAATCACCGGCGCAATCTCGCGAGCCGCGGGAAGCATGGCGGGCGCGGGGAGGAGATCGTCACTTACATCGTTGATCGAAACATCAACTACACGAATGTCTGCGACGTTTACTGCAAGTTTTGCGCGTTTTACCGGACGGAGAAGGACGCGGATCACTACGTCCTCACGCGCGAGCAACTCGATCAAAAACTGGACGAACTGACGGCGATCGGCGGGGTGCAGATTTTGATGCAAGGCGGGCATCACCCTGCGCTGAAGATCGACTGGTATCTCGATCTGCTCGCGCATATCCGCGCGAAATATCCGCACATCAATATCCATGGATTTAGCCCGCCGGAGTTCACGCACTTTGCCGAGGTTTTCAAAATGCCGCTGCGCGAAGTGCTCACGCGTTTCAAAGCGGCGGGGCTCGGCTCGGTGCCGGGCGGTGGCGGGGAGATCTTGGTGGATCGCGTGCGCGATGCGATCGCCCCGCTGAAGTGCAACAGCGACCAGTGGCTGAAGGTGATGGAAGTCGCGCACGAGTTGGGGCTGAATTCGAGCGCGACGATGATGTTCGGCCACGTGGAGACGCTGGCGGAGCGGATCGAGCATCTCGACCGGCTGCGCGTGCAGCAGGATGCGACGGGCGGGTTCACGGCGTTCATTTGCTGGACGTTTCAGCCGGGGCGAAATCGCGCGGGAAATGTGATGCTGCCGGGCACGGAGCCAGTCGGCAGTTCCGAGTATCTGCGGATGCAGGCGCTCTCGCGGATTTACCTCGATAACATTCCCAATCTGCAAAGCTCCTGGGTGACTCAGGGACCAAAGATCGGGCAGGTGGCGCTGAAGTACGGAGCGAACGATTTTGGCTCGGTGATGATGGAGGAAAACGTGGTGTCGGCGGCGGGGACGAGCTTCCGCTTGCAGAAGGAGCAGATCGAGCTGCTCATCCGCGAGGCGGGCTTCGAGGCGCGGCAGCGGGATAACTGGTATGAGCTGGTGGGTAGTGAGTGAGCTTCGATGAGCGGGGCCGGAAGGCTTTCGGCCCGGACGGATTTCGAGGCGCGATCGAATCCGCGCCGCTTGCTTTCGCGCGCCGGAAATCCAAAACTCCGCTCCCGCATGAAAACGCTCCTTCGCGTCCTCGCCATCGTCCTGCTCGCCGCGCGCGCCTTTGCCGCGCCAAATCTCGCCATCCATGTGGACGCCCGCGAAATCTCTCGCGCGCTGCTGCACTCGACCGTCGAATTTCCCGCGACTCACGGCGCATTCGTCGTGTGGTATCCGAAGTGGATTCCCGGCATCCACGCGCCCGGTGGGCCGGTGGCGAACATCGCGGGTCTTCGTTTCGAGACGGTGAAAGGTGAAGCCGTGACGTGGCGCCGCGATGACGATGAGCCCGCGCGTTTTCATCTCACCGTGCCCGCGGGCGTCGATCGCGTGGTCGCGAAAATCGACTACATCTGCAACCAGCCGAATGCGAACTCCTCCGGCATCGACAGCTACGGCAATTCGCTGCTCGGCGTCATCAATTGGAACACCGTCCTCGTCTATCCCGAGAGCACGCTCATCGACACCACCACCGCGACGGTCCGCCTGACGCTGCCCGCCGGCTGGCGTTTCGGCACCGCGCTGCGACCGGACGGCGCGCCCGCGGTCACGCCGCAGGACGCGCCTTACACCGTCGCATTTCAGGCGGACTCGCTGCGCCGCGTCGTCGATAGCCCGCTCATTTGTGGGCTAAATTTCCGCACCATCGACATCGCGGGAAAAGGCACGCCGCCCGCGTTTCTGCATCTCGTCAGCGAGTCCGCCGCAGCCATTGCGATCGACGAAAAACTGATCGCAAACTACCGCGCGCTCATCGCCGAAAGCATCGCGCTGTTTGGCGGCGCGCCGTTTCCCGAGTATCACTTCCTCGTCGTGTGCAGCGACGCCCTGCCGAACAATGGGCTCGAACACATGGCGAGCAGTTTCAACTCCGTCGGTGAGCGCGAAATCATCGACGAGAAGAAGCGCAAAGCGTGGCCTGCGTATCTGCTGCCGCACGAATTCGTCCACGCGTGGTGCGGGAAATTCCGCCGCCCGGCGAGCATGGTGACGACGAATTTTCACACGCCCGAGCGCACGCGGTTGCTCTGGGTTTATGAAGGTCTCACGCAGTATCTCGGCGAAATCCTCACCATCCGCGCCGGGCTGCTTTCGCAGGCGGAATATCTGCCCGCGCTCGCCGCGAAGATTGAAATCCTGCGCAATCAAGCGGGCCGTCGCTGGCGTTCTGTGGAGGACACCGCGACCGCGGCATGGACGCTCCGCGCGAAAAGTCCGTCGTGGGCCACGCTCCGACGCAGCCAGGATTACTACGACGAAGGACTCGTGACGTGGCTCGAAGTGGACGCGCTCATCCGCCAGCAGAGCGGCGGCAAACGCAGCCTCGACGACTTCTGCAAAAGGTTCTTCGCCGTGAAAGCGGAGGCACGCGGCACCGTCTCGGGCTACGAACTCGCGGAGGTCACCGGCATTCTCAAGGATCTCGCGGATACTGACTGGGACAAGTTCTTCCGCGATCGCATCAGCGCGCCGAAGGAATTTCTCGAAGTGAAATTTCTCGAAACACTCGGCTACCGGATTCAGTTCAATCCGAAGCCCAACGAATTCGTGCTCGATCGCGAGAAGGACCGGAAATCCATCAACGCCACCGCCAGCCTCGGACTCGCCGTCGGGGAGGATGGAAAGGTGCTCGTGATCGTGCCGGGCAGCATCGCCGACAAGGCGGCCATCGCACCCGCATCGACGATCGCGGCGGTGAACGATCGCAAATTCAGCGGCCAGCGACTAAAGGATGCGATCGCCGACAGCACGACGCGGCAAAAAGTGGACCTGCTCGTGATCGACGGCGATGTCTTCAAAACGATCTCGCTCAACTACGCCGAAGGTCCGAAGTATCTCGAACTGGCGCGCGTCGCGGAGCGCACCGATCTGCTCGGCGACATCGGGAAGCCGGTGCTGTCGGCGGAGAAAAAGAGCGCGCCCTGACGGTGCGGTGATGCTCTACTTTGATCACAACGCGACGAGCCCGCTCATCCCCGCCGCGCGCGCGGCGTGGCTGGATGGGGCCGAGCGTTTCATCGGAAATCCGTCGAGCCCGCACCGGCTCGGAGCGCGCGCGGATGCGGCGCTGAACGGCGCGCGGGAAACGCTCGCGAATTTCCTCGGATGCGCGCCGGGGGAAATCGTTTGGACGAGCGGCGCGACGGAGGCGAACAACGCGGCGCTGCACCACGCGGCGGCGGCGGGTGATGGCGAAGCGTGGATTTCCAGCGTCGAACATCCGTGCGTGCTCGCAGCGACGGAGCGGCATTTTGGGAAACGGCAGCGGCGGATTCCGGTGACGCGCGATGGTGTCGTGGAAGTGGAATGGCTCGCGGACGCGCTGAAAAAAAACCGGCCCGCGCTCGTCACCGTGATGGCGGCGAACAACGAAACTGGCGTGCTGCAACCGTGGCGCGAGATTCACGCGCTCTGCCGGAAAAATGGCGTCCCATTTTTTTGCGATGCCGCGCAGTGGATCGGGAAGATGCCCGCGGCGGGACTCGGCGCGTCCGATTTTGTGAGCGGCTGCGCGCATAAATTTGGCGGGCCGCAGGGAGTTGGATTTTTGAAAGTGCCCGCGAATTTCCGCCCGCTGATCGTCGGTGGCCCGCAGGAGGAAGGCCGCCGCGCGGGGACGGAAAATGTCGCCGGTGTGCTCGCGATGATCGCCGCGCTGGAGACGCGCGAAAAGATGTCCGCGCCACTCGCGCATCGCTCCGATTTTGAAAGCACTTTGCTCCACGCACTTCCGGGCGCGCAAATCCTCGGCATCGCCGCGGGTCGGCTCTGGAACACGGTATCCGTCGTGATGCCCGAAGTCGCGGACTGCCGTCAGCGCTGGGTCGTGAAGCTGGACAAACTCGGCTACGCCGTCTCGACCGGCTCCGCGTGCGCGAGCGGAAAGGAGCAGCCTTCGCACGTCCTCAGCGCGATGGGCATTTCGCCCGACGAAGCCGGACGTGTGCTGCGTTTCAGCAGCGGATGGGAAACGCGCGCGTCGGACTGGGATGAGCTGCTCGCCGGATTGCAGCGCGCGTTCACCGAGCTGTCCGCAGCGCGCTGACTTCCGCGTGCAGTTCCCGCGCGATCTCCTTCCGATCACCGCGACGTTTTCGCATCTCGCCAAAGTGGATCGTCACGTCGATCCGGCGCTTCACGAACACCTTCAGCAAATGCGGCGCGAGCGGCATCGGCCCCCACCAATGCACCGCCTCGCGCACCGCGCCATCGGCGGTCGCGTAGCTGATCGCCGCCGCCGTGACCTCGCAGCCGAGTCCCGCCACTGGTTCAAAGAGCGAAGTCTTAAAAGGAATCACCTCATCGCCGCTCGTGCTCGTGCCCTCGGGGAAAAAGACCAGCGGCACGCCCGACGCCAGCACCGCGCGCATCTGCCCCGCCACGTCGCTCACCGCGCCGCGCCGCGCGCGATCGAGAAAGAGCGTGCCCGAATACTTCGCGAACACGCCGAAGAGCGGCCAGCTCTTCACCTCCATTTTTGAAACGAACACACACGGCAACGCCGCGCTCAGCGCTACGATGTCGAGATAGCCGAGATGATTTGCCGCGATCAATCCGCCCTCTGGCAGCGGCCCGCGCACGGTGACGTGGACGTGCATGATCCGCAGCGTGCGCTGGCAGCAGCGGTGCAGCCAGCCCGCCCGCGCCGCGCGTTCCGCATCCGGTGAAACGCCGCGCACTTCCCGCAAGTAACGCCACGCATCGTACAGCAGCGACAGCGCGAAGAGCGCGCCGCGCCAAAACAAACGTGGAAGCGAAGACAAGGGCATGTCCCGCGCATTCCTATTCACCGCGTTGCGGACTGCGAAACTTTTCAGCGTGCGCGCCCCCAATTTCTCCCAAGACGAATCCCCGCGGCCCTGCTATGCCATCGGCAAATTCATGAGCCGGTCCCGGAAATCCACCGTCGAAAAATTCGTCGTCACCTCGGAGAAACCACGCACGCGCGAGATCGCGGTGGGCGCGTTTTTTGGCGGGATGCTTCTGATGTGGGTCGTGATGCAATTCTTCACCGCCGCGCCCGTCGTGAAGCCGCCCGCGGGGACGAAAGGCGGGCCGGATGTCTCGCGGATGCCCGCCGCGCAGGCCGCGGCGACGTTGGGAAATTGGGAATACGATCATGCCAACTGGCCCGCCGCCGTGCACCACTACGAACGCGCGATCGCCGCCGGGCTCGACACCCCCGATCTGCGCACCGACCTCGGCACCGCTTACAAAAATCTCGGCGATGGTGAGAAAGCACTCGAAGAATATGGCATCGCGCAGCGCAAGGATCCATTTCACCAGAACAGCCTTTTCAACAAGGCAATCGTCTATGCCGATGTCATGCGGGACCGACCAAAGGCGATCGCGGCGGCTCGCGAATATCTTCGCCGTTTTCCGCAAGGCCACGGCGTGGAATCCGCCCGGTCGATCATCGCGCAGCTCGAAACGGACGGCGGCGATGCGGTGAAAAAGTTGAGCGAGTTCCTCACCGCGCCGAAGCCAGTCCACCCGCAACCCTGACGGCAGCCCCCGGTGGTTTCCCCTTTACCACCGCGAGCCAGCGCTTTTACCGTCCGCCCGCCCTCCGGACTTTCCACCGTCATCGCGCACGCAGTTAGCTCCACCGACTGGGCCAAATCCATGAATCTACAAGCATGAGCGTCGCACTCGTCACCGGATCTGCCGGCCTCATCGGCTCGGAGACGAGCCAGCGTTTTCATGCCGAGGGCTTGGAAATCGCCGGGGTCGACAACGACATGCGCGCCGCCTTCTTTGGCCCGGAAGCCTCGACCACCGGGACGCGCAAAACGCTGGAAAGCACGCTGAAAAACTATCGCCACGCGGCCATCGACATCCGCGATTTCGACGCGGTGAAGCAGCTCGTCCAGTCGTACGGCGCGGCGGTGAAAGTCATCGTCCACACCGCGGCGCAACCTTCCCACGACTGGGCGGCGCGCGAGCCGCACACGGATTTCAGCGTGAACGCCACCGGCACGTTGAACCTGCTCGAAGCCGCGCGGCTATTCTGCCCGGAAGCCGTGTTCATTTTCACCAGCACGAACAAAGTCTATGGCGACACGCCGAACCGGCTGCCGCTCGTGGAGCTGGAAAAACGCTGGGAGATCGATCCCGCGCATCCGTTTTGCGAAGGCATCGACGAGACGATGTCGATCGACCAGACCAAGCACAGCCTGTTCGGCGCATCGAAAGTCGCGGCGGATGTTTTGGTGCAGGAGTACGGGCGCTATTTCGGCATGAAGACGGGAATCTTCCGCGGCGGCTGCCTCACCGGCCCGGCGCACGCAGGCACCGAGTTGCACGGCTTTCTCGCCTACCTGATGAAATGCACGGTGACGGGAAAACTGTACCGCGTTTTCGGCTACAAAGGAAAACAGGTGCGCGACAACATTCACAGCCACGATCTCGTCGAAGCGTTCTGGCAATACTTCAACGCGCCGCGCGTGGGCGAAGTGTATAATTTGGGCGGAAGCCGCCACTCGAATTGCTCGATGCTCGAAGCGATCGACGAATGCGAACGCATCAGCGGCAGGAAGCTCGATCACAGCTACGTGGAGGACAATCGCATCGGCGATCACATCTGGTGGATCAGCGGCGTGCGGAAATTCCAGAGCCACTTTCCGGCCTGGCAATACCGCTACGGCATCCCCGAAATCCTGCGAGAAATCCATGACGCCTGCATCGGCTAGCGATCCTTCATTGCCGCCGCTCACGCTGCTGAGCATCGTCGTGCCAGCGCGGGATGAGGAGGGTTCGCTGCCTTCGATGGTCGAGCATCTGCACACGGAACTCGCGCTGCGCAAAGTGCCGCACGAGATCGTGGTGGTCGATGATGGCAGCACGGACGGGACGTGGGCGGTCCTCACGGCGATGCGCGCGCGGATTCCCGAACTCCGGCCCGTGCAAAACGAGGGGCAGCACGGATTTGGTCGGGCGATTATTCTGGGGCTCGATCGGGCGAAAGGCGACGCCGTAGCGATCATGATGGCCGATGAATCGGACGACAGCCACGACGTGGTGCGGTATTGGGAAAAGCTGAACGAGGGCTACGACTGCGTGTTCGGCAGCCGCTTCGTGAAAGGCGGCGGCGTGATCGACTATCCGCGGATCAAACTGCTGGTGAACCGGCTTGCGAATTTTTTCCTGCGCATCCTTTTCAACGTCAAACTCAACGACACCACGAACGCCTTCAAAGCCTACCGGAAGACGGTGATCGACGGCTGCCGCCCGCTCATCGCGCCGCATTTCAATCTCACCGTGGAACTCCCGCTGAAAGCCATCGTGCGCGGATATTCATGGACCGTAATTCCAATAACTTGGAGAAACCGCCGACACGGTGAAGCGAAGCTGAAAATCCGCGAAATGGGCAGCCGTTACCTGTTTATCTGTCTCTACATCTGGCTGGAGAAATACTTCAGCCGCGGGGACTACCGGAAGCCGCCCGTCCGGGTGGAAAATCAAACGGAGCAAATGTCAGGTCGCTCGTGATCGCACCCGTTGTGCAAATGAGGAACCGACCGTTGCTTGCGTTATCATCATTCTCAGTGTTATTGCTGACCGCTTTGTGAAAATCCCCCCGTCCTATTCATCCTGCGCCGCTGTACTGAGCGCGATCGCCCTGCTCGCGGCCCCGTCTTTTTCGCAGGTACCGCAGCTCATCAATTATCAGGGTCGCGTCGCTGTGGAGACGGTGAATTTCAACGGCATCGGAGCGTTCAAATTTGCCCTGGTGAACGCCGCCGGCACCACGGCCTACTGGACGAACGACGGCACTCATCCCGACGGCAGCGAGCCCACCTCTGCGGTGACGCTCTCGGTCACAAATGGGCTCTACTCGGTGCTCCTGGGCGACGCCACGCTGCCGAATATGCAGATCGTTTCCGCCGCGGTATTTGCCAACCCGGACGTGCATCTCCGGGTCTGGTTCAGCGATGGGCAGAATGGATTTCAGCTCCTGACCCCGGATCAGCGGATCGCAGCGGTCGGCTACGCCATCATGGCCGGCACCGCGCAGACCGTGGCTGACGGGGCGATTACCTCGGCCAAAATCGCGCCCGGCGCGGTGGACAACACGAAGCTCGCCACCTCGGCGATCACGATGAACGCGGGCCCCGGCCTCGCCGGCGGCGGCACGGTGGCGCTGGGCGGGACGATTTCGCTGGCCAATTCCGGCGTAACCGCGCTGGCAGGAGAAAGCGGGATCACTTTATCCGGCAGCACGGGGAGCATCACTATCGGGAGCAATGCCACCAGCGCGGACACCGCCGGCACGCTCGTTTTGCGCGATGCGAACGGCGGTTTTTCGGCGGAAACGATCACCGGCAATCTGCTCGGCAACGCGACGACGGCGACCACTGCTGGCGTCGCAGGGACGGCCATCAATTTTTTAGGACCGCTCGGCGGCGATGTCTCGGGCGCGCAGGGCGCGACGCTGGTGAATCAAGTTGGTGGTTTGCCTGCTGCCAGCATCGCCGCCTCCGCTGCCATCGTGGCAGCCGCGACAAATCTGAACACGGCCTCGACTCTGATCTGGCGCGATGCGGACGGAAATTTCTCCGCCGGAACGATCACCGGCAATTTGCTGGGCAGCGCCACCAGCGCGCTCACCGCCGGGACAGCCGTCTCCGCGCTGTCGGCGACCGATTTCACCGGGACGCTCGGCGGCGACGTCTCAGGCGCGCAGGGTGCTACGATCGTCGGGAAAATCGGCGGTGTGGCCCCTGCCGCCGCGAATACCGCGGGCGCGGTGGTCATGCGCGATGTCGGCGGAGCCTTCGCGGCGGGGGAGATCACCGCGACGAATTTCATCGGGAGCGGTGCCGGGTTGACTGGATTGGCGGGTACTTTTTCATGGCAACCCGTGAGCGGAATCACGCAGCAGGCGGTCGCGAATACTGGCTATCTCGCAACGGACGCTGCCGCCGTGACGATCACCCTGCCCGCGACCGCAAACGCCGGGGACATCGTGCGCGTGTCGGGCGTCGGAGCCGGCGGCTGGGTCATCGTCCCGAACATCGGGCAGACGCTCATCGGATTTGGCTCGGGACTCGGGCTATCGGGATCTGAAGGGACGACTGGAGCGGTGCAATTCGTGGGAAATTCCACCTGGCAGCCGCTGAACGAATCGCGACTCACCGCGGGCGCCGTCCAAGCCGTCCATATCGCCACTGGCGCGGTCGGAAACGCGCAACTGGCCGACGCCACGATGACCGTGAATCCCGGCCCCGGCCTCACAGGCGGCGGCACGGTGGCGCTGGGCGGGACGATTTCGCTGGCCAATTCCGGCGTGACCGCGCTGGCGGGAGAAAGCGGGATCACTTTGTCCGGCAGCACGGGGAGCGTCATGATCGGGAGCAATGCCACCAGTGCGGACACCGCCGGCACCCTCGTTTTGCGCGATGCGAACGGCGGATTTTCGGCGGAAACGATCACCGGCAATCTGCTCGGCAACGCAACCACCGCGACCGCCGCTGGCGTCGCGGGCACGGCCATCAATTTTTTAGGACCGCTCGGCGGCGATGTCTCCGGCGCGCAGGGCGCGACAATCGTCGGGAAAATCGGCGGTGTGGCCCCTGCCGCCGCGAATACCGCGGGCGCGGTGGTCATGCGCGATGCCGGGGGAGCTTTCGCTGCGGGGGAGATCACGGCGACGAATTTCATCGGCAGCGGTGCCGGGCTGACTGGATTGGCGGGCACTTTTTCATGGCAAACCGTGACAGGAATCGCGCAGCAAGCCGTGGCGAATACCGGCTATCTCGCAAACGCCGCCGCAGCCGTGACGATCACCCTGCCCGCGACCGCAAACGCCGGGGACATCGTCCGGGTATCAGGCGTCGGAGCGGGCGGCTGGGCCATCGTCCCGAATACCGGGCAGAGCGTCGCTGGATTTGGCGCGGGGCTCGGGCCGTCTGGCTCGCAAGGGGCGACTGGAGCGGTGCAATACGTCGGCACCGGGACTTGGCAGCCAATGAACGAATCCCAACTCGCTCCGGGCTCGGTGGGAAGCGCGCAACTCGCTCCGAACATTGCTGTGAGCGGGACATTGACGGCGGCAAATTTCGTTGGAAACGGGCAGGGGTTGACGGCCCTGAGCGCAGCAAGCCTTTCGTCGGGAACGCTGTCGGACACAGTGCTCTCGGCAAATGTCCCGCGGATTGATGCCGCGACGAACACTTTCACCGGAATCCTGAAAAGCACGGGCACTTTCGACGCGACAAACGCCACTGTGCTCGGCTTCGATAAGATCTCCCGCTCCGCCGCGAATACCTGGACCGGGACGCAGACCTTCGCGAGCCTAACTATCGCCGCAGAGTCACCAAACATCTTGTTTCAAAACACCACCTCTGCTGGCAGTTGCGGTTTGGGATTGTCCACGGACGTTTTGGATCCCGGGCATGATCACTTCATCATGGGTCCCAATATGCGGGCCGTGCCCACTGGCTACGCGCCAATCATTCCGTCAGAATCTGCGTGGGGGCTGCATCTCGAGCGCGACTTTTTTAATGGCGAAACATTTCAGCACGAAGCCTATTTCACCGACGGCAGTTCGGTGCGCCCGTTTCTCTTTGGATACTCCCAATCCGCGACGGCAAACGTAGTCTCCATCGTGAACGGTGAGGTGACTATTTCTGGCGCGGAAGTGAACGACTATCTGATCCCGGGACTTCGCTTCCAGTTCACCAATTTGACCGGCGCCGCCAATGTCAGCGCCAATACTTTTTACCAAGTCCATGCCGTCTTGAGCCCCACGAAATTCACGTTTCGGCCGAGGTATAGCGGCGCGCCGATCAACGCGACCGCATCGGGTGGAACGATGAAGCGGGGTGGATGGGGAAGCGCGGGATTCACGGTGCCGATGAATGTCATCACGGACAACTATGACTCCGGCGACACGACGGACGGAACCGCGTTCCAAGTGGCAAACATCAGGCCGGGAAGCGCAACCCTGGTGCGGATCGACAACTACGTGGGCACCCAAAGCGTGCTTCAGATCGATCAAAAATGGCGGCTGGGAACCGACCTTGATGGGACGAATGCCGGGAACTTTTTCCTCATGAATCTGAACGACGGTCTAAACGATTCGGTGATTCAGGTGGATTCAGTTTCCCGGGTGGCAATCGGTTTCAAGAGGAGCGAGGACGGTTACACGCCTCACACGAATACCGGAACTTTGGACGTGAACGGAGTGATCGTAGCCAAGCGACCCGCCCTGCCCGCTACCGTCGTGGAGGGCGGATTCATCGTCGTGGGTGGGACGGCCTATATTGGGAGCGGTGGGATCTGGCGGGCATTGAGTTTCGCGCCGTAACCACGGTACGATCGATAGCCATGAGCGCCGCCCACGATCCCTCAGACCTTCAGCGCATCTATGACGCGCGCTTTTCCGCCAGCGTGGGCTATCGCAAGCATGTCTGGGAAGTTTTGACCCGCGACTGGTTCCAGCGATTTGTCGGCGAGCAGGCGACGGTCCTCGATCTCGGCTGCGGTTACGGGGAATTTAGCAACGCCATCCGCGCGGGGAAAAAATATGCGATGGATTTGAATCCCGACGCGCCCCGGTATCTCGGCGCGGATGTGGAGTTTTTGCTCCAGGATTGCTCCGCCCGCTGGCCGCTCGCGGACGGCTCGCTGGACGTCGTTTTCACGAGCAATTTTTTCGAGCACCTGCCCGACAAAGCGACGCTCGGCCGGACGCTGGATGAAATCCGGCGCTGCCTAAAGCCTGGCGGTCGCCTCGTTGCGATGGGTCCGAACATCAAATATCTCCCCGGTTCCTATTGGGACTTTTGGGATCACTACGTCATTCTTACCGAGCTTTCCCTGCGCGAGGCGCTGGAGACGCGCGGGTTTGAAATCGACCTGTGCCTCGGAAAATTCCTCCCTTACACAATGGCGACCGGACCGCGCTACCCGGTCAGTTTCTTGCGGCTCTATTTGAAACTTCCGCTCGCGTGGCGGTTCTTTGGGAAACAGTTTCTCGTCGTCGGGCGCCAGCCTACTCCTTGACGTAACGCACGATCACCGACGATCCGAAACAGCGCACCGGAGAGCGCTCGAGCGCCCGCATCAAGCCGTAAAAAGGGCGCAGGAGCGGCTGGAGACGATTGCCACCGTGTTCAAAGGTGGGCCATGCGTAATCGACTGCGACACGCTTCAATCCGCCGGCGACAAACAGCGAATCCAAGTCGGTGACCGAAAAGACCCGAGCTAGCGAAATCTTGCGATGCAGCCACGGCAGATAGGTCAGCAGGGGAATGCGCCCGTGCCGCTCCCACGCACCGATTTTTACGCCGTGATTCTCGAAGGGAAACCAGCGATTTGGAACCGTGATGAGTAGTTCGCCCTCCTGGCGGATGACCCGGCAAATCTCGCGAGCCGCATTTGGGAGATCAGGGACATGTTCGAGTGTCTCGATCGTCACGATGGTATCGAAATGCGCGTCGGGGAAAGTCATCGCGGAAGCCGACATATTGACCACGGCGTAGCGGGGGTTGTCCTTTAGCCTTTCCCGAAAAATCTCCAGATAAGTCTCCTGAACATCAATCCCGCAAACTTCGCGGAAACCGTTGCCGAGCACCTGCGTGAAGGCACCGTCGCCGCATCCGACATCGAGCAAACGCTCGCCCCGAAAATCACCAAGACGTCGCAACTTGCCGGTGATCAACTCGACGGTCTTGGACAGTGCGGCGCCGCGTGGCGCACCGACGTAAAGAGTTTGGTCATGTTGCAGCATTGGAGAGTGGCTTGGTGGCGTTCGGCGGGCTCCCATCATTGCCACCGGTCATCGCCCTTGTGAAGCGAATCCCCGTCCCAAAAATCACGCGGATACATCCAGCCAGTCAGGATGCCCGATGGCGTGCGTCGCGATTTCGTCGAGGATCGCTTCGAGGGAAATCTCCGGTCGCCAGCCCCATTGCCGCTCCGCGCGGCTGGAATCCATGACCATCCACGGGATGTCGAACGGACGCTCTCCGGCATCGCTGGCGACCGCGTGCGCGGCAAACCGCCGCCCGCACCAGAGGCTGAGCTGCTTCAGCGACATCGCTCGCGAAGCGCCACCAGAGGCGTGTTGAATCCGGCTCACTTTGCGAGAGGGATCGCGCATTTGGACAAGGAGCAGCGCACCGAGATCGCGCGGGTGCAGGCAATCGCGCACCTGATGGCCGGTGCCGCCAAAGCCAATGTATTTCAGCGGACGCCGACGGAGCCATGAGTTGATCCAGAAGCTGAAGATACCCTGATCAGGTCTGCCAAACTGCCCTCCACCTGCCAGCACGCCGCAACGGTTGATCCAGACGGGCAGCTTGAATGTCTCGCCGTACTCGAGAGCGAGTTGCTCCGAGCACAGTTTTGTTGTCCCATAGAGGGAGACTGGCGGTTCGGTGGAAAAATCTTCGGTTACTCCGCCCGCGGTCACACCGACCGGAAGGCGATCGCTTGCATCCAGCAGGAACGCTTCGTTTTCCACCCGCATCGGCAACGCGGCAAGCGGCGGGATGGAATAGACGCGGCTGGTGCTGAGGAGAACGAAGCCGGCTCCGCGCGCCTTGCAGTATTCGAGCATCTGCACCGTTCCGAGCAGGTTGTGCTCGATGATCTGGCGGCTGCTGGTGCGACCGTCCACACCGGCCAGGACGCTCGCGTTGGCCGCCGCATCAATTACCCAATCCGCCGCGGGCAGCGCATCAATGTCACTCCGGACGCGTAAGTCCGCGTGCGAAACCTTGACCCCGAGCGCCTGCAATTCCCGCCGATTCAGTTCGCTTCCCGCGCGGATGAAATTGTCGAATCCGGCGACTTCAATCCCCGAGTCCTGCTCGACGAAAATCCGGGCAAGAGAACTGCCGACGAATCCACAAACACCGGAAATGAGAACCTTCATGGAGTGCGAACCGGCAGATCTTTGACAATTACGTCGGGCGATTCGAACTTCGTTTTGAAGGGCTCGGCGACCGGAGTGAGGGAAGCGCGATAGCTCGCGCGCTCCCTCGAAGCGTTCCCCGGGTTCGTCTGTTGCAGAGCATTCAGGAGCGGTGACTCGGAAATCATCACGAGCTTGGTGTAGCCGAGTTCCAGCAGACGCTGACGCGTTTCCTCGTTTTCCAAAATCCCGGTGCTAGTGATGGTCAGCCCGCGCCGTTGCGAAAGGATCAGCGCTTCGCCGCCCCAACCACCGCCTTGGATGAGCAATTTGTCCTCCGGGCTCGTGTGCTCGCGGATGATGGTCGCGACCTTCTTGGGATAGGGATCGTAGCCCAGCACGATCTCGATGCCGATCAAGCCTTGCACGGCGGCGAGCAGGATGACCAGCAGAGTTCCGAGAGTCGCGAGCGCTTGCCGCCCAGCTCCGCGCAGGCCCAGGCGTTCTTCGAGCTGAAGGATCGTGCCCGCGCAAAGAATCGCGATCGCGGGTGAATAAAGGATGAAGTAATGCCGGTGGACCAGCACGAGGTGCGAGAAGACGAGCGTGGTGCAGAATGCCGCGAGCAGCCAGAGATGGGCGAAACGGTGGCGCGGGGAGAACAGCGCCCAGCCAGCGAGGCCCGCGAGCGCAAAGCTGCCAAAGAGGGCATTGAGCGCAGCCCAACCGCCTTTCGCCCAGTTGGCGGGATTGAGGCGGTAATGCCAGTCGCCGAAATACCAAAACCACTGGTCGTTCCCGTATATCACCCGAAGGTCCACATGCGGAAACTCGGCGGCCGCGAGGCAGGAATTTGTGTGCCGCGTCCAGAGCAGGAAGGCAATCCCACTGATCGCTCCGGCGGAGGCAAGCAGCAGCCAGCGCCGGCCATCACGCGGTGCCAGCAGCAGCAGGAAAAAGAAGCTGGCAAGACCGGCACACATGAAGAGCGGCAGCTTCGTCACGGCCGCCAGCGCTCCAAAAATAGCTGCCGGCCCGAGCCAGACTGCGGCGCCCGTGCGCACGAGATTGTGGGCGAAAAACAGAAACCACAGAGAAAACGTGAACGCCAATCCATCCGCCGAAGCCTGACCGCTGATGAGAATCAGGATCGGTTGTGCCATCAGGAAAATCAGCGTCCACCACGCTCCACGCGATCCGAGATACGTCCTCACCAGCGAATGCAGCGGCCACAGCCCCGCTGAGAAAAGTGCGAGCGATAACAGATTCGCCCATCCGAACCAGAAGCCGAAGCTCCTGAACATCAGCGCCGCGAGCGACTGCCAGAATGGCACCTCGAGCGGCGTCGGAGTGCCGGTCGCGGTAAAGCCGACAACGACCGGGCCCAGCAGATCAATGCCGCTTTTCGCAAACTCGATCGCGGTCCCGAGATGCTGGTCGCGGTAGTGGGAATGCCCTGCCTTCGCGCTGGCGAGGTGAAAGAGGGCGATCAGCGCGAAGAGCAGCGCAGCAGCGGTGATCAAGAGGAGGTTATTCTGGCGTTCAGACATCCGCGGAATCATGCGGATCGTGTTCTTGCGTGTCACGCCGCAACGCGCAGAGTTGGCGGCGTGAAAGTCGTCCACATCTGTAATGTTGCCATCCCTGCGGATCATCCCGATGGCCAGCGACTGCGCTGTCATCCCGGGCGCTGGGTTCTGAATCTCGCGCTTGCTCAGCAACAGCACGCCGGCATCGCTCCGGAATTGCTTGTTCAGACCCCGGGCGCATCAGGGGATTATCAATCCACGATGGAAGGCATCCCCGTTCATTTCATTGCCGCTCCGGAGCAGTTGCGCTCCGCGACTCTGTTCTGGTTCGACAAACGCCGACTCGCCAGAAAGCTCCGCGAGCTTCGACCGGATCTTGTCCACGCCCACGGTACCGAAGACGCCTACGGCCTTGCGGCTCAAGAAAGTGGCCTGCCTTACGTGATCACCGTCCAAGGGCTGATTTTTCTCATCAACCGCGTCCTGAAGCCGAAGCGAATTTCACGCGATCGTCTTGTGGAAATCGCCGAGCGCCTCTGTCTGAAGCGGGCTCGCCACGTCATTGCCAAGAGTGAATACGTGGCTGGCGAGTTGAAGGCCCAGTTCCCCCACCTGCACCTCCATCAGATCCCGAATACTTTCGATGCGCGCCTGCTCGATATTCCTCCGTCCATTCGGGGGCGCATCGTGGCATTTGTCGGCACGATCACGGAGCGGAAAGGCGTTCACACCTTGCGCGAGGCGATGGCGTTGGCGCAGAAAAAGTTCCCGGATCTCCAGCTTTGGATTTTCGGGGATAAATCCACCGGCGCTTTCGAATACGAGGTCCGCGAAAAAGCGTTGCTGAATGAGTTGATGGGAAACCGCGTCGTGTTCCATGGCATTGTGCCGTCTCTCGAGGTGGCGAAACGGTTGACGCTGGCCTCGGCTCTGGCGGCACCTTCGCAGGAGGAGATGTTCGGCAATCAGGTCATCGAATCGCTGCTCGTCGGCACCCATGCAATCGTCACCGAAGGCACCGCCATGGCGGAAAACGTCCGCCGGTTCGGCAATGGCACCGTCGTTCCCCAAAGCGATCCGCCAGGACTCGCCGACGCGATTTGTACGGCGCTGGCCACGGACTTTTTTTCCGAGGCCGCGTCCGCTCTGCAAGCGGTGAAAGACTACGCCGGGCCGGAGCGTGTCGCCCAGCTTCACCGGACGTTATACGCGCAGATATCGGGGGAAAAAGCCTCCGCGGTTGACGCTCCAAAGAACGGTTGACTTGCCGGCGCTCGTCGGGAATCTACCCGCCTTTGTCCGTTGATTCCCCTTTTCCCGCCTTGATGAACGACCTCGTATGTGTGGAATTGCTGGAACGATAGCCTTCGCCAAATCGGCGGAGGCTCTGGACATGCGACTGCTCCATCATCGCGGCCCGGACTCCCATGGCGAGTGGCGTTCGCCTGACGGTCGAGTTTGGCTCGGGCACGCCCGACTGGCCATTCTGGATCTTTCCCCTAGCGGCCGCCAGCCGATGCTCGATGCCTCGACGGGAAACGTCATCGTCTTCAATGGCGAAATCTACAACCACCTTGCACTCCGAACCGAGCTGGGCACCCTGGGCGCACAATTTCACGGAACCAGTGACACCGAGACGCTGCTCGCTGGTTATCATTACTGGGGAGAAAAAATGCTCCCAAAGCTCAAAGGCATGTTCGCCTTTGCCATTTACAATCCAACGGAGGGATCGGCTTTCATGGCGCGCGACCGTTTTGGCATTAAGCCCGTCTATTTTCGGCAATCCGAGGATGGCTTTGTGTTCGCTTCGGAAACCCGGCCGCTCGTGGCCCAGCGGGCCAGCCAGCCAACCCGCGAGTCGATCGCCGCTTACCTTCAATGGGGCTGTTGTCCGCACGGCGATCTCCTTTTTCCGGATCTTCGCGAATTGCCCGTCGGTTCCCATCTTCGCATTACCCGCGAAGCCGTTGGCGAACCCGTCCGCTACTGGCCGCCCCCGAGGTTTCCGAATGTCGTCTGCAAACAGGATCGCCCGGCGATCGTTCGGAAAACGCGGGAATTGATCGAGCGATCCGTTCGGGAGCACATCCTCTCCGATGTGCCCGTGGCCTCTTTCTTGAGCGGCGGGATCGACTCCTCGGTTATCACTGCGCTCGCTGCTCAGGAGCTAACTAAAGAACTCCACACCTTTTCCGTTGGCTTCGATCATGCGGGTTATGACGAAAGCCCGTTCGCCCGAATGATCGCGGCCCGATACAAAACCGACCATTGCGAAATCAAACTCTCGCCCGACGACGTCATCGAAACCGTCAAGGAAGCCGTGATGAAGATGGACCTCCCTTCCATCGACGCGATCAACACCTACATCGTCGCCAAACAGGTCGCCCGCCAGGGTTACAAAGTCGCTCTCGCCGGCGTCGGAGGCGACGAGCTTTTCGGCGGCTATCCCCAGTTCCGCAGCCTGCCCCGGTTCAAATACCTTGCTTTTCTCCCGCGAGCGCTCAGCGAACTGCTGTTACACACCGGAAAAGGCCGCCATTTTCTGTCCGACATTCCGCGGGACGCCGATGCCGGAGTTTTCGATCAATGGTGGCGCCGCTCCTGGAACGCGGTGTTACTGCGCAAGGCGGGATTCGAGTCACGCCCGATCTTACCCGAGTCGCGCCCGGAGCTGTGCGATGACTTTGCGCGGATCAGTTGGTCCGAACTCAGTCACTACATGCGCGACATGCTGCTGCGCGATTCCGACCAAATGAGCATGGCCGTAAGCCTAGAAGTCCGCGTCCCGTTTTTGGATCATGAATTGGTTGAATTCGTGCTCAGTCTGCCAGCTTCCGTGAAAGAAAAACCAGGCGTCGTCAAATCGCTCCTCATCGAAGCCACCGCGGACCTTCTTCCGCCCGAAATCTATCAGCGGCGCAAAATGGGTTTCGAGCTTCCCATGCCTGATTGGATCAAAGGCCCGCTGAAAGACTTTACCCTTGCCGGCCTGCAACACACCGTCAGAAACGGCATCTTTTCCGATAAAACCACACAAGACCTCTTCGAATCGTTCGCACTCGGCAAACTGCACTGGCAAAAACTGTGGGCTGTGGTGGTTTTGGGTTGGTATTTGCAAAAGCAAAACGCAACCATTCTCTTGCGAGGTCAAACGGCCCTGCCATGAGCCCGATCGCATGATTTGATGATTGGCGACGCTATAACTTAACTCGTAACCAATACTCGTTTACCACCTAATGTTATTCCTTACATGAGCGATCTTAACGGCATCCTACAGCGCCTTCGGTTGAACCTTGGGATCAAACGATTTCTTACCAGCAACTTCCTGGTCCAAAGTTTTGTCGCCAACGTGCTGACCAAGCACCGGCTCAAACTGCCAACCGTAGAACTGACCGAACTCAGTGAGCCGGAGGGTTCTGTTGTTGTCCGGATTCTGCCTCTGCATCCCTGGGATACCAACTATAACGACATCGTGGCCCTTTGTGCGATTGCCAGGAAAACGAAGCCGCGAAGAATCATGGAAATTGGCACGGCTCGCGGGCGGACCACCTTGTTGCTATCGGACAATTGCCCGTCGGCGGAGATTTTCACCTACGACATCGACCCGAACGCCGGGAGTTATTTCAAAACCCTCAACCCTCCTTCGACCCAAATCCGGCTCAACATTTGCGATGTGCAAAGTGACACCGCACGATTGCGGGACGGCGAGAAATTCGATTTCATTTTTATCGATGCCAATCATGTCGAAAGCGCTGTTCGAGCGGACAGCACTCTGGCTTTTGACGTGCTCGCGCCAAACGGTGTGATCCTCTGGCACGATTACGCCAACTCGGATTATCTATTTGGCTATAACCGCGTTCCTGAAGTGCTCGCGGAGTTGGCTTTGGAGCGACGGCTTTGTGGAGTTAGCGGCACTAGTCTGGCCGTTTATCAATCAAAAGGGTAACTGGAAAAAGCGATGGGCTGCAGTTGTCCCTGATTGGTAATGGCAGAAAGAGAGCATATCTCTGAGCACGAAGGAATGCGTCGTTGATCGCTCTAACGGAATACCACGCAGTGACTACCCAGAGTCTTCATTCAGATGCCGCCCCTCTGGTCTATGTAATTGTCCTGAACTACAACGGCCGGGCGCATCTTGAATACTGTCTGCCAAGCATTTTCGAGAGCACCTACCCTAATTTTCGGATTCTACTCGTGGACAATGCCTCCACAGATGATTCCCTCGAGTTTTCGCGCAAGTTGTTTCCGCAAATGGAAGTCCTGCAGACTGGGAAAAACCTCGGCTGGGCGGGCGGTAACAATGCGGGCATTACCTATGCGCTCAATCGGGGCGCACAGTATGTAGCGTTGGCAAATAATGACATCCGGGTTCATTCCCAGTGGATCACCGCCGCCGTCGCGGCTTTTCAGGCTGATCCGGACGTTGTCTTTGTGAGCCCCACGGTTTTTGGTGCGGTGGCTCCTGCGCCGATCGAAGACTATGAAAAGGCTTGTGCAGAATGGGAAGGAATCAAGTTCTGGCAGACCAAAGAACTACTCAGTGGAATGGCGCTCTTCGTCGATTCGCAGCTCTTTGGGCGAATCGGCATGATCGACGAAGCCTACTGGGCCTACGCTGAAGAGGTTGATCTTGAAGTTCGCGCCGAGGCTGCCGGTTTTGTACGAGCACAAACCAATGTTCCCATTTGGCACTATTCATCTGGCACTTTTGCGCGCTACCGCCTGCGTGCGGCGTATTTGTCAATTCGCAATGGCATTCGTCTGTCGATCAAGCACGATGGACCGCTTAAACGAATGAAGACAATTCTCAAGATATTCTACATAGGCTGCTGGCCCTTCTATCGAGGCGACATGAAAAATGTCACGATCGCGCGCCTGCGTCCGCGAGGTGTGCTCGTCAATTTCGGACTCGATTTATACTGCTTGGCTTGGAATATTTTTCACTTGCCCGAAACGCTTCGGCGCCGCCGTGAGGATTACGCTTTAATCCGGAGCGAGCGTGAACGAATGCAGCGGGATAGATCGTTGCACGCGTGACGTGATACGACCGCTTTACCTGTCCGAAGCCATCGTCAGGTTTCCAGCCGCTCGCCGCATTCGGCTTCAGTTCCTCGGGACCATACGGAGTCAGACGGAATCGCTCCGGGTCAGAAGCACCGCCAGTTGATCTCCCCGGTTCGCTCGGTTTGCAGCCGCCGCCTCCCGGCGGAATTCCGCCAATTCCATCGCGCTGAAGTGGTCCTGTGGTTGTGCGAGGCGCCCCTCCGCGTCGGTGTGGGGAACACCCCGCCGGTAAAGCTCGCTCGCCCAGAACTGAAACTCTGTCGAGTCGCACCAACACTCCCGGATCCGCAGGCCAGCTTTGTCGGCGAGCAATTGCAAGCTCGTGCGCGTATGAAGGAACAAATGGCGCGGCGCATCCAGTTGCACCCAGTTCTCCCGGTATCTCTCCCATGCCACACTCTCGACCGTCGGCAGGCGCAACAGGATGCTGCCACCTGGGGCCAGGCGTTCCCGGCAATTCCGCAACATCTCGCCACCGTCTGCCAAGTGTTCGAATACATGGTGCAGCATAATCAGATCAAACGTCTCGTTGAGCTTTTCCATCGCGAGCTTGCGCACGTGCAAGCCAGGTAACACCTCGAAGTCGTCGGGCAAGTAAGGATCAATTCCCAGCAGACTTCGAATCCCTGCCCGGTGAAGCAAGCTGAGGAGTTGTCCGCGCCCGCAACCCACGTCGAGGACTTTCATGTCGAGCCGCAACCGCAGTCGCGCCAAACTTAGCATATCAAGGCGGATATTGTCCCGACGGGCCAGCCACTGTCCGAAACCGCCCAGCCAAGTGAGAATCACCCGGTCGCGTCGGGCCGCAAACCAAGCCTTAAGCCCCTGTGTCGGGATCGGTGCCACGTTGAAGCTGTAATAGTGGTGGGGATAATAACGGCCTAAGTCCTCAGGGATTTTCGCGATCTGCAAGCATCCGCAGCGTCCGCATTGGAAATATAGGAACACATCTCCGAGCCCGAACATCTTCTCGTGACAAACATACTCCTTCAGGCTCTCGTGGTTTGCACAAATGCGGCAGGTGTGGCTCATAAGAAAAACGACTCAAAAGACTCAGGATGCCTTCCATTGTGAGGCATCAGCAGGAGTTGCGAGCGAAGCACCGCGTGCTGCACCTCGATCAATGGATCTGCAGTGCAAAGCCGACTGACTTCATTTTGAGCGCTGCCAATAGACGCCCCCCCAGTCGATGACTTGAATCGGGTCGGTAATTCCATGCTTGTTACGGTAGTCTTCGACCGCCTGTTTGCAGGCAGGTACTGCACCATAGTCGTCCACGATTAGATAGCCACCGACGGAAAGCTTCGGATAGAGACTCTCAAACCCGTCCATCGTGGATTCATACATGTCACCATCCAGTCGGACCACCGCCAGCTTTGAGATCGGCGCACCGGGCAGCGTGTCCTTGAACCAGCCTTTCAGGAATCGAACCTGCTCGTCGAGCAGACCGTAACGTTCGAAGTTCGACTTCACTTGGTCCAAGGAAATGGCAAGCGGCGCTAAGGTATGGTGAGTATCGCCGGCGTCGGCAGGATACTTCTCCATATCCGGCGGCGGCAGGCCGGCGAAGGAATCCGCCACCCATACCGTCCGGTCATCGACCCCGTAGGCCTTGAGGATGCCGCGCATGAAAATGCAGGCACCCCCGCGCCAGACACCGGTCTCAATTAGATCACCCGGCACATTGTCCCGAATGACACTCTCGACACAAAACTGCAAATTCTCCATCCGCTTCATTCCGATCATCGTGTGCGCTAGGTTCGGCCAGTCGCGGCCTTCCAATCGCTGCGTTTTTGGATCGAGCTTCTTCTTCTCGCCGCTGCCTATCAGATCCTCAATCGCTTTCTTTGCCCTCACTTTGAGTCCCTCGCTCGACGGTATTTTCTGAGATCCATCCTGCGCTTCCCACAAGGTCATGGTGAGCGTGCGTTTCAAAATGTTGACATAGCTGCTCCGCAATTCAGCGGTACACGATTCGTCCGAAGTTTTCGACATTTGATCCATGTATGTGCAGAAGCTCGTCCATGTCAAACCATTGCCTCCCGGCATCTACTGATGAGTCGTTTCGTACGCATGTGGCAGTCTTTTTGCGAATCTCAATCGACGGTTCGCCCGAACGAAGGCGATTTGCGTCATGAGTCGATGGCAGAGCCATTGGCTCGACCGGAACGACCCCTCGTAGTTGCAACACCGTGCTGCTGCGTTCAGGCGCTAGTGAGGGCGTCAGGGCGCATGTTTTTCAAAAGCCAGCGCGGCAGTGTTTCAAATACGGCCACGGCATTTTTGGGATGCGATGTTCATTTCAACAGAAAAAACACCCGCCCGAAAAGCACCACTCCCTGGGCAGCAAGTGTCCACTGAAGCAGCCACCCGACTTGTCCCGGCGTGAGGCTGTCCCTGCCAACAATCAGTAAGCCCAAAAACATTGAAAATGCCAAAAGGCGCACGATCGCCAGTTCGCGGTAGCGATGAAATGAATACAGCACCGTTGCGGGAAGCATGTAGAGGACATAGCATCCGCTGAGAACCGAGAATAGCTTGAAAAATGGGATGGATTCCTCCCATTGGTTTCCGAAAATGAATGGGACGAGTTGAGGCGCGTAGAACCACCAAATTGCCCAATTGACTATGGCACCGGAGCTGACAAGCGCAGTTGTTTTCAGAAAGAGTCTCCGCCGCTGGCTTTGGTTTTCGGAGCGAACCAGTGCGGAAGTCGTCGGGTTCACGAGAAATGAACCGAGCGCCAACTGACTCAACGGAGCAAAATTAAATGCGCGATTGTAGTGTCCCAGCGTCTCTGATCCCGTGAAGTGCCCGACAAACCACTTGTCCAAGCGAAAAATGCCGATGTCGGAGATCGTCCCGAGCCAAATCCAAAACCCTGATCCGAGCAGATTTTTCAATGCAGTCCACTCGATTGGAGCCCACAATTCTTTCCTGCCGTAGTGTCGAAAGACAAAAAAATCGCTTAACAGGCTCACAATCCCTGGAATTGCAAGACTTGCCGAGCCACAGCCCCAAAGCGCGGCTGGAATCATGGTCACAACCACGATCGCGGCAGTGATGCCGGCGGTGATGGAGTTGGGTTTGAAATTTCCACCAGCCTCAAGCCATGCTTTATTTGCATAGACGATTTCCCGAAGTGCCTCCGGGGCTCCAAACAAGAATGCCAGTAACGCAAGCTGCCAACTTTGAGAATAGAGCAGCCAGCCTACCAGACCGCCTAGAATCAATGCCTTGGTACCGATGATCATCCACGACATGCCCAGAATTCGGCGAAAAAGGTCGGAGCTGCGCCCGCCGTCTGCAAGAATGAGCAGTGTTAAAGACCAACTGGCTGGCAGAAAGCACAAGAGCACTGTCGCGGCCACGTAGGCAAAATCCCCGAAGTCAGATGGCATCAGGATTCTGGCCATGAAGATGCTCAGAAGCAACCCGAATCCCTGCTGCAAGTAATTCGCAAGAGTTTGCCAGATATGGCTTCGGACGGTGGGCCTTGCGCGCACGGTCTCGTAAAGTTTCGAAATGGCGCGCTTCATCCTTCGGAAATTACGCTTGGGGTTCCATCGACGATCGGGTCTGTCGCCTACCAGTTTCTTCGATCTGAATCGTCAAATGCAGAATCAGTCCTTCAGGCTGTTATCCATAACATGCGGACGCGGGCTGGCCACGCGGATAGCCTTTCACGCAGCGCAGCGCGACGCAGTGAAAATCTTCAAACGTAGCGGTGTTTAGCCTCAACTTCCCGGATGAAACATGCTCAAGGCTGGGATGGAGTGACCGGCTGGAATCATCGTGTTGAACGTCCGCCTACGAGGGTTCCTGCGTGAATGCCACGAGGTCGGGAGCCAGGTAGCGCATGGGCAGGCATGGAACTCGCGCCCCAGGTTGAAGAGGGATCGTTTGATGATAAAACACCGGGAGCTTTTGGATTTGACGACTTTGCATATGCGATTCCGAGGCTTACCAAGGCACCGTAGGACCACCAGCGTCCAAACGCGTCCATCGCACTATGGCCACTGGTATGCGACCGGACGAGGTAAATGGTGATTGTCAAGAACAGGTAAGCGGCAAGGGTGGCGCGCATTGAGTTGGGCGGAAACCGCATGGCCAACCGATAGGAGGCTCGGATAACAGCGAAAAAAATCAGGGCGGCAATCATTGCCGCTGGAATTCCGAAATCTGCGGCGTAACCAAGCCATGTGTTGTGCCAGGCCGAGCCCATGGCAAAAGGCGCGACCTGCAATTCGGTATCACCGCCGCGGGTGGCGTACTGCGCGATGAGTGCTTGAGAAAGGCTTAGATTCACCTGATAACCTTCCCCAACCCATGGATCATTCTCGATCTTCTTGATGGCTTGCCGGCGCAGTTCGGCGCGAAATAGATCCTTTCCTCCCGCTAAAGATCCAAGTTCCGAGTCCCACTGGGCTGGCAGGGCGGAGAAAGCGCGCTGGACTGTCAAAGGAAAGCGGAACAGATCGCCGTGCCCGATTACGATAACGGTCCCAGCCATGACCGCCCCGGCCAGCCAAAGCATGAAGAATCCCCATTCGCGGCGCAGAAATGAGGCAAGGATGGCAATCATCGGAATGGCGGCGAGGGCGGCCCTTTTTCCGCTCATCGCGATCAGCAAAACGCAAAGCACAAACCCGACTGCCACCCAAAGTCTATGTAACGAAAACAGTTCCGAAGTCTTGAAACGCGCGAACGCAAGGCTCACCAAGATCAGAGGCACTCCTGCGAGCGCCTGATGCCACGTGTAAAACGAATCCGGGTCCGCGAAGAGCTGGGCGCTCGCATCGAGACCGAGAAAACCGAGCGGAAGAAAGAATATGGCAATCTGGTAAACCGACTCAACAAAGGCTCCGATCAATAGAAGAATAATCATCCATTTGCAGTCATTGTCGGTCATCTCCTGGTTCGCCATGATGATGAACGAGGCGAGGGCCAGCAAAATTTTCGCATAAAAGCGAGCCCCGCCAAGGGACGCTCCCGCCTCGCTGAAACTGCTTAAACCGACTGGATTTAGGCAAAAGATCACAACGACCCAGCCAACATAGAGAAGGACAGGAGCATGTTCCTTTCGGAAAAACACGAAGGTCTGTTTTTTGACCGCGTAGCGAATCAGAAACACTGCACTGCATAATACTGCCGTGATCTCCGGAAGTTCGAGCATCCTGCCTTTGATCGGAACGGCGGGGAGTTGCGTCGTGAACGAAATGGGGATGAGCATCCAGTATCTGTTTCCGAGAGCCAGCATGAGCGCGATGAAGGCAGACCCGAAAATGGCCGCGTAGATATTGAAGAAATCACCTTCACCAGCAGATGCACCCAGAAAGGCGGCGCCCAGCAGCGCCACCACCACCGTCACGATGATGTGGAATCGACTGACGATTCGCGAGATGAGGGCGTTGTCTTCTAACATGTGGGAGGATGTGAGCGCGGAATGTAGTGTGGCTTTGCCGAAAATAAAGTCACATTCCTCCCCGCAAACAATGGGCCTGCGGCGACCATGAAAAAACGGGACGGGAGCCCGCCCGTCAGCGCACGACGCCGAATTCCGCCCGCCGGTTTTTCGCCCAGGCGCTTTCGTTGGAGCCGCTGTCGGCGGGCATTTCGGCACCAAAGCTCACGGTTTGCAGGCGGCCTCCGGGTGCTCCGGCGCGGATGAGGGCTTCGCGCACGGACAGGGCGCGCTTTTCGCCAAGGGCCCGGTTGTATTCGGGGGTGCCGCGTTCGTCGGTGAAGCCGGCGATGATGATCGTGTTCGACGCGCTTTTCATGAAGGCGGCGACTTGCGCGATTTTTCCCTGTTCACCGCCGCCGAGGCTGTCGGCGTCGAATCCGAAATAGATCGGCGCGAATTTGTTGCGGTCCACATTCGAGCCGAGAAAAGAGACGCCTTCCTGCCGGTCGGGCAGGGCGGAGCCGCTGACGTAATCGCCGTCCGCGCCGCCGCCCGGGAGACTGGCTCCGTTCTTTTTTGCGCAGCCGCTGAAAGTGAGCGCGAGGATGGCGGCGATGAGCGGGGAAAGTTGCGTGATTTTCATGGAGATGGAGTGAATCAGTGGGACCAGGTGGGTTCGGAAATCTTGCCGACTCCGGACAGCAGTGTTGTGCGCTGGCCGGTGACGGCATCAAGCAGAATCAGCGAGCCGCCGCTGGCGACGAGCAGGTGCCGCGAATCCGCGCCCCACACGGGATCGTTCCCCGATCCGATCGAACGCGCTCCGCCACCGGCGAGATCCACCACCGATATTTCAAAGCCTCCGCCGCTGCGGGTATTGAACGCGACTTTTTTTCCGTCCGGCGACCAGTTCGGCTCGGTACAGTTGCTCCGTCCGGTCTGGAGAAGGCGTCCGCTGCTTCCGCTGGCGGAGATTCGGTAAAGCTGGGAGCTGCCGCGATCGTCGCTGGAATAAATGATCTCGCCGCCATCGGGCGACCACGTCGGAGAACTCTCCGAGCCGCCGGTCCGCGTGAGTCGCCGCGCGCCACCGCCGCCGGAGCCCGTCACGTAAAGTTCGGGATTTCCGTCCTTGCTCAACGTCACCGCGATGCGCCCGCTGTCCGGGGAAAAAACCGCGCCGGTGTTGGTGCCGGGATATTTCATGATGCGGCTGCGCGCGCCGCTGCCGAGATCGATCGCGTAAACATCGGGATAACCGCTGTGGTAGCCCGTGTAGAGCAGCCGGCGTCCGTCCGGGCTCAGGCACGGTCCGACGCTGATCGCGTTGTCGCGGGTGAGCTGCACGAGATTCGAGCCGTCGGCGTCGCAGGTGTAGATTTCCTTCTTCCCGGAGCGCGTGCCGACGAAGGCGATCTTCGTATTCGCGAAGCCGCGATTGCCGGTGAGCGTCTCCACGATTTCATCGGCGAAAGCGTGGATCCTTCCCCGCGCCGAGCCGTCGAATGTTTTCGAAAGCACACTCTTGCCGCCGCGATCCGCGACGGAACCGTTCAGCGCGCCGCCGCCGCTCGATCCGCTCGCGGTGAAGGCCGCGCTGGCAGCCGGCACGACGGAAAAAAATCCCGAGCGCTGTAGATCATCCTGAAGGATTTTCGCGTCCGCCCCGCCGAGTCCGGCAATGGCGATGCTGAGTTTGTCGGTCTTGGAAACAGTGATCGTCGGCGTGTCTTCCGCGCGAATCATTCCGGCGAAAAAAAAGCAAACGATCGTCAAAAATTGCTTCATGGCGCGCCGACGCTGAACGCATTTTTTGAAAAATCACGACAAAATCGCGGCCAAATATTTCCGCCAATCTCCGACGTGAAAATCACCGGCTGAACCGCGTCCGCATTCCCTCCGCCACGGCGTCCGCGTATTCGCGAAAAATGCTGCTCCGACGGCTCCCCGCGACTTCGCGCTCGCCAACGTAGTCGCCGGCCTGGATGCGCTCCCACACTTCGCGATTGTTCATCGCGTAGGGTTCGAGGAAGACGACGGGGCAGCGGTAGAGCCGGTTCGCGAGGAGATTGCGCGCCCACACGTATGCGCTCGGGCCGGGGCGGCGGGCGGTGTCGCGGGTGTAAATGCGCGGCGGGAGCGCGAGGCGGCGGGCCATCGTGTGGACCACGGTTTCGCACGCGGCGATTTCCTCGTCGGCGGTACGGGCGAGCAGTTTCAAAAGCATGTCGTGGCGCACGTCGTCGTTGCGGAGTTCGGCGGCGCTGTAGGTGCCGTTGATGAGCGCGTGGAGGTAAATGTTTGGCGTGAATCCGGGCGTGCTCGGATCGCCCCACGCGTCGGCATCGAAATGCAGGCAGAGCAGCACGTCGGGCTGGATGCGTGTGTTCACGATTTCGGCGCGGTGGCGGATTTCCGCGGCGCGGAAAAAGAGCAGTTCACTTTGAAACTGGACGCTGTCGCGGCGCAGCGGATCGTCCGGGCCGGCGTAGGTTTCGGGCGGGTCGGCGATGCCTTGCAGGTGCAGTTCTGCGCGCGCGGCGTCGCGCAAAGTTTCCGGTCGTTCCGGCGTCGTCGCGCCCGGCGCAGTGCGGACGAGGGTCACTTCCGCGCCGAGCTTGGAAAGTTGCGGCGCGAGGAGTTGCGCGACGCGCAGCGTCATGTCGCCCTCGGTGACGGGCACGGTGTCGCCGATCTGAAACCAGCGCTCCTCGATCTTTGCCCAATCGCCGCCGAGATGGCCGGGATCGATCGCGATTTTCACCCCGGCGAGGGGTCGCGCGGGATCGGCGCTGCGCGGAATCTCGGAAACTTTCCGCCAGTAGCGCGGCGCGCGATTTTCGTGCGCGGCATCTTTCGCGAAGCGCAAAACAAACGTGTCGCCGGGCGCGAGATTTTTGCGAATGACGGCGGCATCCTCGCCGATCTCGATGAGCCCCGCGGCGGCTTGATTCGGCGCGTAGATGCCGTCGAGCAGGCGCGCGAATTCGCCGCGCGTGATCGTTTCCTGATACGCCTCCAGAGCATTCCAGTCCGGGATCGGAGCGAGCGCGCTGACGCGCTGTGCGCGGATTTCACCGGCGAGACAGGCAAGCGCCCCGAGCGTGAGGGCGATGAGGCGGCGCACGTCAGTTGATGGAAATCAGTGTGCCGACGGGAGTTTCCGCGAAGAGTTTCCGCGCTGCTCCGGATGGCAGCCGGATGCAGCCGTGCGAGGCGGGTCCGCCGCCGACATTGCCCTGGTGCAATCCAAAATCGCGGCAGCTCAGGCGCATGAAATAGGGCATCGCGACTTTGTAGATGGAGGAAACATGGTCGCGATTCTTATCGGTGACGACGTAACGCCCCGCCGGTGTGCGAAAGCCTTTTCGGCCGGTGGAAATGCTCGTCGTGAACGTGGGCGCGCCGTTTTTGAAAACGACGGCCTCCTGCGAATTGAGCGAGATTTCGATCCGGAGCTGCGCGGGATCGGGGCCGCTGCCGAGGAGCATCTGCGCGCTGCGCCAGCTATCGGTGCGGGTGGCGAAATAGAGCGCGATCATTTTGTGCTTTGGCGTCGCGCGGTTGCGGACGGCGCCGGCATCGAGCAGCGCTTTCACGAGGTCTTCCCGGCCGAGGCTGGCGGCGAGCATGAGCACGGTCACACCACTGTCACCTTCGAGATAATGGCGGAGGAAATTCCGTGGCATGGTCGCGAGAAATTCCTTTTCGCAGGGCACGGGGATCGCGGTGTTCGGGTCCGCGCCGCACGCCAGGAGCATGTCGAAAAGCGGGGTTTGATTCATCGTGATCGCGTAGGCGAGCATCGGGGCCTGGTGGCCTTCGGGCCGCGGCGGCGTGGCGTGTTTTCCCATCAGGAAACGGATGCGCTCCTTGTCGCCGGTGCCGAGCAGCGCGGCCAGCGCCTTTTGCGTCGCGGGGTTCCAGTCGAGCGTGGACGGCATGTGCTCCGTCACGAGCTGGAGGATTTTTGGATCGCCCGTTTCGTAGGCCATGCCGAGAGCGTTGTTGCCGTCTTCGCACGTGACGCCGGGATTCGCGGTGAGCGGGAGGAGGAGTTCGATGGCTTCGAGTTTGGCGCCCGCGACTGCGTAATGCAGCGCGGCGCGGCCTTTCGCGTCGATGGAATTTGCGTCGGCTTTTGCCGCGATGAAGGCGCGGAGCATTTCGAGATTTCCGTGCATCGCCGCGCCCATGAGCGGCGTCACGCCAGCGCCGCCCGGTGTGGCGGCATCCGCGCCCGCGGCGAGCAGGCGCTTCGCGGTTTCCCAATCGCCATTGAGCGCGGCGATGGAGAGCGGCGTGCGGCCGTCGGCGTCTGCCGCGTTCACGTCGAGCCCCGCGCCGAAGCAGAGTTCGATGAGCGGGCGGTGTTTGGTGGCGACCGCGCGCGCGAATGCATCCGGGCCGAGCGGGAAGCCGAGCAATTCCAGGCGGTTGACAGCCGCTCCCTCGATGGGTTGCGCGGCATTCGCGCTCCCAGCGGAGAGGATCAGCGCCACACCCGCGGCGCGGCAAAAATTAGCCATCAAACACTTCACAATCACAGTGTAACAACGAGCGCCGATTCCGCGGAACGTCAAGAAAGTTGACGTGATCTTTACGCAGCTCCGTCCGCCGCGGGATCGAAGCGCGCGAGTGGCGTGACGAGATGACCGGGCAGCGGCCACACGCGCTCCTGGATGCGTGGCGCGAGCTGCCGCGCGGTGGTGTAGCCGACGGCAAACATTTCCATTTTCGCGTCCATATTATCCACGTAATGCAGCGCCCAGGCCTCGGGCGTTTTCGGGACGACTGGCGAGCCAAATTGCAGCTCGCCGTGATGCGACGCGACGAGGTGCAGCAGGTGCAGCCGCGCGTCTTCGCTCGCGGGCAGCAGGCCGCTCCACTTGGCGGCATCAGGATTCGCGAGCATCTTCCGCCAGAGCGCGTTGACGAGTTCGATGCCGATGGTGATGTGGCCGAGCATCTCGCCGCGCTCGTCGAACGGCATCACAAATCCATTCGCGGGCAGCGAGTTTTCCCACAGTTTTCCGGCATCGTGAAAAAGCACGGCGGTGAGCAGCAGATCGCGATTCAGCGCCGGATACACGCCCGCGATCGCATCCGCCGAGCGCATCATCTGCGCGACGTGCTCGACGAGTCCGCCGCGGCGCGCGTGGTGATTTTGCCGGGCCGCGGCGGTCCGGCGAAAACGATCGCCGTAATCCGCGAGGTAGATTTCCGCGAGCGCGCGAAAGCGTGGATCGGCCACGCTCGCGAGCAGCCGGAGGATGTCGTCGAAGTCCGCATTCTGGCGTTCGCGCAGCGCTGCCGGGCCGGCGAGCAGCGCGTCGCGGGCGTCGTTGGAAAGCGGCGCGCAGGTCCAGCGCTTCGATTCCACGCCGTACGCGGAGCTGTGCGAAAACTCGCCGCTGACCTCGATGAAGTCGCCGGGCGCGAGCGTTTCACAAAGGGAAAACGCGGGCGAGTCGCTCCACGCGCGCAGCGTCACTTTTGCCTCGGCGTCGGCGAGCGTGAGTTCGAAAAACGGCTTGCCATCGCGCGTCTGCTTTTGCGCCAGCGCCTCGATCTGCCCCGGCACGCGCGCATCCACGCGGTCGCTGGCGGCGGCGGCTTTCAGACTGGAAATCGAGTGCGCGTCCACGGTTGCCTACTGCGTGCCAAAATACCGATCGCCCGCGTCGCCGAGGCCGGGGACGATGTAGGCGCGCTCGTTGATTTCGGGGTCGATGCTGGCGGTGAATACGGGCACGTCGGGATGCGCGGAGCGCACCTGCTCGACGCCGACCATGCAACTCACCACGCAGACGAATCGCAGCGATTTCGCGCCGGCTTCCTTCAATTGCGCGATGGCCGCGGTCGCGCTCCAGCCCGTCGCGAGCATCGGATCGCAGATGATCACGTCGGCGTCGGCGATGTGCGCGGGCGTTTTGAAATAATAACTCTCGGGCCGGTGCGTCTCCTCATTCCGAAACAACCCGATGTGCGCGACGCTGACTTCCGGGAGCAGCCGCAACATGCCTTCCACCATGCCGAGCCCGGCGCGCAGGATCGGCGCGACGATGATCGGGCGCGCGAGCGCCGCGCCGGGGCAATCCGCCAGCGGCGTGCGGACCGTGCGCGGCACGACCGCGAGATCGCGCGACACTTCAAAGACGAGCAGGGTCGAGAGTTCCGCGAGGCGAAAGCGGAACTCGCGCGAGGTGGTGTTCACGTCGCGAAGCTGCGTGAGTTTTACGCGGACGAGCGGATGATCGACGACGGTGACGCCGGGCGGGATGGAAAGATTCGCGGACACGCGGTGGTAGTAACCGGGTGGCCCGGAAATTCCAAATCCCAAGCACCAAATTCCAAATAAATTTCAAAAGCCAGGCTTCAAGTTCCAATGGCCGAATGGGAGTCTTCGCTGGAATTTTCCGCCTTTTCCTTGGTTGGAATTTATTTGGAATTTGGAATCTGGAGCTTGGAATTTTTTAGAAAAAAAGCGCGGCCCGGAGTGAACTCCAGACCGCGCTTTGAATCTTGCAGGTTTGCGTGTCAGCCGACTACCGGCGATCTCCACCACGACCGCCGCCACCACCACCACCCCCGCGGCCTCCGCCACCGCCGCCGTAGTCGCGACGTCCTCCGCCACCACCACCACCACCACCTCCGCCACCACCTCCGCCGAAGTCGCGGCGTCCGCCGCCACCACCACCGCCGCCGTATCCGCCGCCGCCACCACCACCACCGGCGCGCTCTTCACGAGGACGCGCTTCGTTGACGGTCAGCGACCGGCCTTCGATGGCCTTGCCGTGGAGCTGGTTGATGGCGTTCTGCGCGTCCTCATCCGTCCCCATGGTGACGAATGCAAAGCCGCGCGATTTGCCGGTGAATTTGTCCTGAATCAGCATGACTTCGCTGACCGTGCCACATTGGCCGAACATATCTTGCAGATCTGTTTCGGTGGAGTTGAAGGGGAGGTTCCCCACGTAGAGTTTGTTACCCATTTTGCTGTTTGTCTGTTTGTGCGAAGCGCAGATTTCGGTGACGGTTCCCGGTCATCGGGTTTCAGATCGTCACTGAAAAACTTCAACTGACAAACTTTCCAACTCCGAATCTAGGCTATGCTGTTGCTACTGAGACTAGGTGGATTCGACGGAAAGAAAAGTGAAATTTCCGTGACTGACCCGCCCGGGTGCGGACAGGACTTTTTGATTTGGCGTGGTTTGATGGCGGGCGCGTTTAGGCGCTCATTTTGCGGGCGCGGCGACGGGCGAACAGCGCGCTGGCGGCGGCGAGTCCGAGGCTGAGGGCTGAGGGCTCGGGAACGACCTGCACATTGTCCACGAGGAGCGCCGTCGTCCCGCTGAAATCATTCACGTCCGCAACGCCAAAGGTGAACGTCACGGACTGCGCGGTCGCGAACGACTGGCTAAAGACGCTGCCGGCGGACTCGAAGGCGAACGGGCTGGACACGGAGTTTGCGAGGCTCGATTCCGCGAGGTTCGTCCTGATTCCGTTGATTGCGACGAAGGCGAAATCGGCACCGGGGTCGTTGGTGAAGAGTTTCCAGTCGAAAGAGAGCACGTCGCCCGCGGTGACATTGAAGGTCTGCGTCAATCCAGAGCCTTCAAAAGCGTAGATGAAGCTGCCGGGGTCTGGATCGAGCGAATCCACCGGCAGCCCGGCGAAAACATCGAGGCCATTGCTCGCGACGATCGCATCGAGACCGGATTCATTGAAGGCACCCGCCGCCGCCGGCGCGTCGTCTTCATTCGTCGCGGATGCGGTCGTCAGAAAGGCGCCTCCGAGAAACGCGCTGACATCGCCGACGGCCGTCCAACCGATCAGGTCCGTGTCGAAGCTGCCATTTGTGATCTGCGCGCGCGCGGTTCCCGTGGCCGAGACGGCGATGAGGGTGATGGATGCAAGTTTGGTGAGGTTCATAGTCATAAGTAGTTTTGGAGTTTTTGTTTTCGTTCGGCGGTTCGCTCAAAAGATCAGGTCGCGCGCGGCCACGATCTGGTGTTTGACCAAGCCGCGCAGCGTGGCCAGTGGCCGGGGCGAACTCGGCCCGGCGGTGCCGTCCGTGTCGTATTGCAGGCTGACGCCGCCGAGCCCGTCCACGATGCGGATGTGGCCGGTGGCGATGGGATTCGGGCCGGAAAAGCCGATGCTCGCGAGGAACGCCGTGAGTTGGATTCTGTCGGCGTGCGGAGTGAAATCCGTGATGATGTCACCGGCATCACGGACATTGGTAAAGACGAAGGTGTCGCCGCCCGCGCCGCCGGTCACCGTGTCGCCCGCGCCGCCGCCCGTGATCATATTGTCGCCGCTGGTGCCCACGATGGTTTCGCGCGCCGCGGTGCCGTTGAAGGCGGGTCCCACATTGGCGACCGCCACCGCCAGATCGATCAAGCGGCCATGCAGATCGAAGGCATTCTCTTCGCCATAAACATTTCCCGTCACGGTCGAGCCATCCGCCGCATTCACGCGACCGAGTCCGCCGTCGGCCTTTGGCGTCTGGATCAATTCCGCGAAGGCTTCCTGATAGGTGACGGTGAAGACGTTGTTGGCAAAAACCACGTTGTTGGCCGCGAAAGGATAGCCGTCGCCGCCGTTCGCGGTGAAGTCGATCGTGGAGAATGAGAAGGTGCGCGTCGGGTTCACGACCACGCCGCCGTCGATCAGGACCGTGCCATCATCGAGCACCACCCGCTGCACGCGGCTGCCCGTGCCGATCGTCGTGCGACGGGCGTTGTTCGTGTTGTAAAACACCTTCATCCCGGAGACCTGCGGGAAGCGACCTTCCTGCGCGCCGGTCGGCGTGGTATTCGCCCCGCCGAAACCATGCTCGAGGATGTCCTTGAGTTGCGTCGCATTCATCGCGGGCGCGGTCTTGATCAGGTTCGTGAAGGGCAGCACGTTGAAGGTGTCGCCCACCGAGAGATTGCCAGGACCGCTGATGCTGGCGCGGATGCCGCCGCCGTTTTGGAAGCCCACTTCCGCCCCGCCCGTGAAGCGGTTTGCGTCGGCGATCAGGTTGCCCAGATTCGTCTCCGCATTGCGCACGCCTTCGACGTAATTTCCCGCCGTGCCAGTCGTCCCGCGCGCGCCATTCAGCAATACCGCGGTGGTGCCGATGACTTGTGCGTTCAACGCGTTGATGTAGTTCGCCACAGGAGTCACGACGCTCGCCTTCAGCGTGGCATTCCCCATCACGGCATCCGGTTCTGCGGCGAAAACAGTCGCCCCATTCGTCATCAAAGCGGTGCGACCGGAGACGCGCAGCATCCGCGTGCTGTCGATCGAAGTCAGCAAGCCGGTCGTGTCGTCGATGGTTGCATTGATTTCACCGACGTAACGGTTGCCAAAGTGACCGGTCACGATCGGCGTCGGTTTCGCGCTGGCGTCGTTAGCGTAAATCGGGTGCGTGATATACGAGGCGGGCACACCGCTGTTGCCAGGGGTGATGATCGCGTCGTCGGGATCGGTCATCAGTTCGTGGCCGCCGCCGGAGACCACCAGATCGACGCCCGTGAGGCCGGGGGCCAGCACCGTGCGCTCGTTCTCGGCATTCTGAAGATGGCTGACGACAAACACCAGGCCGCACCCGTCGATATTCCGCAGATCGTTGATCTCCTGTTGCACGAACGGGAGCAGCGCCTGGAGGTTCTGCAGCTCCGAATTTGCGGCGCTGAATCCCGCCGTGAGATTTACCGGACCGGGAGAAGAAATGGTGGGCAGGAGCGGCGTCGTCACACCGATGACGCCGATCTTCTTGCCGCCCGTCGTGGTGATCACCTTGGAGCCGCCCACCTTGCCCGCCGCTTCCAGCGCGGCGAGAGCCGGCGTGGCTCCGAAGTTCAGGTTCATCGAGAGGTAGGAACTGCCAGAAACCTCGGCGAAACGGGCGGCCACACCCGGGCCGAGATCGAACTCATGATTGCCAAAAATCGAAGCGTCGAATCCGATCTGCCGCAACGCGATCGCATCGTAAAAATCCTGGCCGCCATCCGGATGGGCGGTCGCGAGATTGGCGAAACTGGCCGTGAAGCGCGGACCAGGGAGGAACGAATCGCCGGCATTCAGCTTGACGACAAATCTTCCCGCCGTCTGGGCAGCGGTCTGCGCATTCGAGATGACCTGGGCGAGCCGATCCACGCCGCCATACCAAGAAAGAATCTGAAAGGCCGCATTGCCGCCCCCGCCAGCCACCGCCGGCGTATCGCGCAGATTTCCCTGCGCCGAAAGCAGCCACGATTCCTGATCGCCGATGTGCAAGACGGTAATCCCCTCCGCCAGCGCGAGCGCGGGGAGCAGGCCCACGAGGGAAAAGCCGACGAGGCGGGAAAGCAAGGAGGAGCCGGTGGATGGGATGGATGATTTCATGGTATTTGGAGACGTGAGGTGTTTGAGATGGGCTTTCAGTGAAACTTTGATTCGCCCCGGAAATCTCCCGAGCGCGAGCAATCCAGTTACCGGACGAAGTTGACGGGACGGCTTCAATCCGGTGAAAAACGAGAAACGATTCGGTCGAGAGATCGTCACAAATCTGCCGCTGCCGGAACACTCCGCGACACGTCTCCCACCCGAGTTTCTCGCCCGGCAAATAATCTCGCGCGCTTGGTTGACAAGCCCGCCATTCGCGAGTTCCATCACGCCCCGCTCAAACCGGGCTCCACTTTTTACCCACCACTGCCATGCCTTTGACTGAAGTCATTCTTACCGAAAAAATCGAACATCTCGGCGCCGAAGCCGATGTCGTGAAGGTCAAGCCCGGTTACGCGCGGAACTTCCTCATCCCGCAGCGCAAGGCGATCGAAGTCACGCCGGCGACGATGAAGCGGATCAATTTGCTCAAGGCGAAACGCGCGGAGCGGGAGGCGAAGGAGCTGAACGAGGCCGAGGAACTCGCGCGCCGCATCAACAAGCTCAAGATTTCAATGGAACTCGAAACCGGCACGACCGGCAAGGCGTTCGGCTCGATCACGGCGGCGGACATCGCGGAGCGTCTCCTGAAGGAACTCGGCGCGAAGGGTGCCGTGGATCGTCATCGCATCCATCTGGAAAAGCCGATCAAGGAAAGCGGCGCGCACGAAGTTACGATCAAGCTGCACGCCGACGTGGTCGCGAAGCTCGTGGTGAACGTGAAGGCAATTGGCGGACCGGAAGTCGCCGAAGAAGCCGCCGAGGAAGAAAAGACGGAAGGCTTCAAGGCCAGGCCGAAGGCAAAGCACACCAAGTAACCCCAGATGGCAGACGAGGCTTCCACGAAAAGTGCGAAGCCCGCGAAAAAAGCGGGAAACCGGGGCGACACGGACCTTCAAGGGAAGGTCAGTTATCTCCCGGATATTCACAGGTTATTACCACAGTCCCCGGATGCCGAGCAGGGCATCCTCGCGTCGCTCCTCCTCGCCCCTCGCGAGGTCGGCGGATTGTGTGCGGAAAAGGGTCTCGCCGCGACGAACTTTCACATCCCTTCCCACTCGACGATCTACGCCGAGCTGCTCGAGATGTGGGACAAAAACGCACCCATCGACGTCATCACGCTCTGTCAGCGGCTGCGCGATAAAAACCTGCTCGATTCCTGTGGCGGCGCGGCGTTTGTCACGCAGTTATTCACATTCCTGCCGACGGCGGCAAATGCGGCGTATTACCTCGAAATCGTCCAGGAGAAATACACCCTCCGCGAAATCATCCGCGTCTGCACGGAATACGCCGCGCGCAGCTACGACGAGCAGCACGATGTCCACACGCTGCTCGATGAAGTCGAGTCGCGGATTTTCGAAATCGCCAAGGAGCGTTTCAAAGACAAGGCCGCGAACCTGAAGGACCAGCTCATGTCCGCGATCGGCAGCATTCAGGAGCTATACGATCGCCGCGGAACCATCTCCGGCCTCGCCACGGGCCTCGCCGATTTCGACAAAATGACCGACGGCCTCCATGGCGCGGAAATGATCGTCATCGCCGCCAGGCCATCAATGGGAAAAACCGCGTTCGCGATGAACATCGCCGAGCACATCGCCGTGGAACTCGGCAAACCGATCGCCGTTTTCTCGCTGGAAATGAGCAGCCAGCAGCTCGTCCAGCGGCTGCTCTGCTCGCGGGCGAAAGTGAACCTCGGTCGTGTCCGCGATGGCTTTCTCAGCGAGCGCGATTTCCCCGCGCTCACCGCCGCCGCCTCGAAACTCTCGACCGCGAAAATCTTCATCGACGACACCGCCGGCATTTCCATTCTCGAACTCCGCGCCAAAGCCCGCCGCCTGAAAAGCCAGCACGACATCCAGGCGATCTTCATCGACTACCTCCAGCTCCTGCGCTCCACCACCCGCCGCGCGCAGGACAATCGCCAGCTCGAAATCGCCGAAATTTCCAGCGGCCTCAAAGCCCTCGCGAAAGAGCTGAACCTCCCCATCGTCGTCCTCGCCCAGCTCAACCGAAATCCCGAATCCCGCACCGGCGACTCGAAAGGCCGCCCGCGCCTCAGCGACCTGCGCGAATCCGGCAGCATCGAGCAGGACGCCGACCTCGTCGGCCTGCTCGTGCGCGAGGAATATTACGCCGACACCGACGAAGACAAAAAAGCCGCCGAAGGCAAAGCGACGCTCATCATCGCCAAACAGCGCAACGGCCCCGTCGGCGACGTGAAGCTGACTTTCTTGAAAGAGTTCACGCGCTTCGAAACCCGCGCGGAGGAAGCGCACGAGGAAGAGTAGGCGCGCGGTTTGGTTCCGGGTAACACGCTCGTCCCGAGCGTTGGTTTCGGCGTCCCGCCGAAACGAACTTTTGTGACGTGGCACCACCGAAAACGTGAACGAACTCCGAAGTAGCGAGTGCGTGAGGGAAGCCCATACTCCCCGGAGTTTTCGCTACCGCGAAAAGTTCACGTCAACGTGACACTCAATTTCGCCGCCTGCATCCAAGCAACCCGAACGCGCCCAAAACCAACAAACTCACAGCCCCCGGCTCGGGAACCGGGGCAATGGAAGACCCAGTCACAGCGAGAGGGCTGATATTCTCTCCACCGTTGTCCGTGAAGATGAAATCTTCTTGAAATTCCCCGGCCGGAGCTGGCGCTGCCACTGCCCCGAGGGCCACCACGCCGCCGTCGCCGATGTTCAGCGCCGCAAGCGTCTGGCTCAAGGTGAGGTTGGTCCGCGCGTTGGCATTGAGCGTCGAGCTGCCGGTGCCGAGGGGCACTGGCAAATTCGTGATCCCGCCGCCGGTCGTGAGCGTGGCGTAATTCTGAAGGCCAGTCAGCGTCAGCGTGCCGCTCCCATCTTTCGTCAGCCCGCCCGCGCCGCCGCTGATCGGGCTGCTGATCGTGAGCAGGCCGCTGCCGATGTGATGCACGATCACTTCGGACCCACTCGCGCCGAGCGCGCCGTTTTGGATCGTGAAATTCCCCGTACCTTGCACCAGCACCGCATTGCTACTTAGCGCGAAGACCCCGGCCGCACCGCCGAGATTCAGCGTGCCTCCGCCCGTCGTGTTGATCGAAAGCGTGCTCGCCGCATGAGCCACGTTCGCCAGCGTCAGCATACCGCCGACGCCGGAGTAGCCGGGGTCGGTCGAGACGGTGGTGAAATCGACCGCTGTCGTGGCCGCGACGGAGTTGCTCGTCGTCAGCACGGTGCCAGCGGTCGTGTTGCGGACGAAATTGAAGCTGCCGTCCTGCCGCGCAAATCCGGTGCCGCCGCTGTCGCGTACCAGCGCGTATGCGAAGAGGCCATTCGCGCCCGCAGCTCCGGTGCCCGTCACCGCTGCGGGCGTGCGGACGCGCCGCGTGCCCGTGCTCGCGGAAGAGTAGTCAATCAGCAGCGTCGCTCCCGCACTGCGCGTCCAGGCGTTGCCGAGCGTCAGCATCGTGCCGCCGGCACCGCTGTTGTTCGGGTCCGTCGCGATCGTGCTGAAAGTGTTCGCGCTCAATGTCACCGCACCCAGCGTCTGCGTCGTGGCGATTCCCGCGCCCGTCTTCCCAAGCACGCTCAAAGTGCCGCCGCCCAGCGTCAGAGCCGAGGCGCTGTTGAGCAGGTTCGTGGGCGTCGCCAGGTTCGCAAAATCAAGCCTCAGCGTACCGCCACCGACCGTCGTCCGGCCCGTGTAAGTATTCGCGCGAGTCAGCGTTTCCGTGCCGAGCCCATTCTTCGTGATGCCGCCACTGCCGGAAATCACGCCGTCATAAACAGCCGGGCTCGCGTTGCTCCCGCCGAAAGTCAGCGTCGCCGCTCCGAGGAGCACATTCCCGCCGCTCGCCCCGCCGCCGCTCAGCGAACCGATCTGCGTGTCGAAACCCGTGATGTCCAAGGTGGCGCTGGCGCTATTGGCCATGGTGACCGCCGAGTTCCTGCCAAACGCGCCGCTCGCCCCGGAAACCGAGACAATTCCCGCCTTGAGGAGGCCAGCCGTGACCGTCGTGGCGCCGGTGTAAGTATTCGCACCGGCGAGCGTCAGCGTCGCCGCCGAGTTGTTCAAGGTCAACGTCTTCCCCGCGCCCGCGATGATTCCGCCATACGTGCTACTGCCGGAAGAGAGGTAACTCACATTCCCCGTAATCGTCGCGCTCGGTCCCGCCGCTACAATCATCCCGCTGCCCGTCACATTCAGCCCCCCATTCGCTCGGAGATTCCCTTGGTTGCCGATCGTAAGAGTCCCGCTGTTGACCGTCGAAAGCCCGCTCACGGTCCCTCGCACATTCCAGATCCCACCCGTCGCCATGAGTGTTGTTCCGTTGATTGTGCCGGTCCCTTCAAACGTTCCCCCGCTCAGATTTATTGCTGAGCTGTTTATAGTGCCGCCATTGGCGCGCGTGATTCCTGCCGTCTGAGTATAACCGCCGGTGAGCGAGAAAACGCCGCTCGCCACATTGACCGTCCCGCTGTTGTTGAAGGCGATCCCGGTGACGTTGCTGGTGAAGGTCGCGCCCGAGACGTTCCAGGTGCCCGCGTTGTTGATCGCGTGGTTGGCGT
>JANNWY010000109.1:0-3883 GCA_031409335.1 Chthoniobacteraceae bacterium
AAACACGCTCGTCATCTTCCTCAGTGACAACGGCGCCAGTCCCTATGATCACGGCAAGGTCACTGCCCGCAAAATCGAGTCGCTGCTCGCTGGCACCTCGAATCTCGGCTATGGACTCGGATGGGCGAATGCGAGCGAGACCCCCTTCCGCCACTACAAGCGCAATATGTTCAATGGTGGCAGTTCCACGGCTTGCATCGCTTCCTGGCCCGCCGTGGTGAAGCAACGCGGCGGCATCACCGATCAGCGTGCGCACATCATTGATCTCATGGCGACCATTGTGGATGCCGGCGGCGGCAAGTGGCCTGCGGAATTTGCCGGCGAAAAAATCGCGCCGTTGCCGGGCAAGAGCCTTCGTCCGATTCTCCTTGGCGACCAGCGGGTGCCGCACGAGACGCTTTACTTTCAGCTCTTCGATCATCGTGCCGTGATCGCTGGCGACATGAAGCTCGTCTCCGACTGGGGCCGCCCGTGGGAGCTGTTCAATCTCGCCACCGACCGCACCGAACTTCGCGATCTCTCAAAAGCCGAACCCGAGCAGGCCGCGCGCTTGGAGAAACTGTGGAGCGGTTGGGCCGCGCGCACGGCCACGCGAGTCCGCACCGCCGGAGGCGAGCCGATCTACCGGCATCTCACGGATGCGCAGGAAAAGTTCGTCGTCGGCGGCACGGACACCGGCGATGAGGAAATGACGAAGCCCGAGCGCAAGCTGAAACGCAAAAAGGCGGACAAGTAAACACCAGCGCTGGCACCGGCAAGGCCCTATCCATTTACCCACCCATGAAGCACCACTATCTAATCTTGGCAGCTCTGTCATTGTTCGCACCCATCGTTTCGAATGGCGCAGACACGAAGCCAATTCGCGTCTTAATCTGGGACCAGCAACAGCCGAGTCAGAAGAAAGCCTACGGCCCGAATTTCCTAGGTGAGACAATCGCCGCAAACCTCCGTTTACAGTCGGACATTGTCGTGAAGACGGTGAACCTCGATTCGCCAGCACAGGGCCTAGATGAGGCGTCGTTGGATACGACCGATGTCCTCATCTGGTGGTCACACGGCAAGCAGGTCACCGAGGCAAACGCCGAGCGCGTCGCCTTGCGTGTTCGGGAGGGCAAGCTCGGATTTGTCGCGCTCCATTCGGCCCACTGGGCTAGGCCTTTTGTCCTCCTCATGCAGGAACGGGCGAAGGCCGACGCGCTGGCCCAAGTGCCCGAAACCGAGCGGGCCACGGCGCGCTGGGAATACTTGGGCGCCAAACCTGCGTTCGTGAAACCCGACGCTCCGCTCACGCCCTCCCTCACCCATGAAGGCGGGGTTTGGCGGCTCACGCTGCCGCAGTGTGTTTTTCCTCGTTGGCGGGAAGACGGCGCACCCTCGCACATAACAACGCTCCTCCCGCAGCATCCGATCGCCGCAGGACTGCCTGCTAGTTGGGACATTCCGCAGACGGAGATGTATTGTGAACCCTTCCATGTGCCCATGCCCGATGCGGTCGTGTTTGAGGAGCGCTGGGATCGAGGGGAGCATTTCCGCACTGGATGCGTCTGGCAGGTCGGTAAAGGCCGTGTCTTCTACTTTGGACCAGGCCACGAAACGTATCCGATTTACAAACAAGCCGAGAATCTGCGCGTCATCGAAAACGCCGTGCGCTGGCTCGGGCAGGAACCCAAATGAGAACCCAACGTCACCAACATTAAAGGCGTTTTACGATTGCCCGGAAACCGCATTTTAAAAATGAAAACACTGATTCATCTCACGCTGCTGGCACTATTCGGCAGCTCGCTCATCGCCGCCGAAACCAAGGCGCCCAAACCCAACGTCCTCTTCATCGCCGTGGACGACCTGCGGAACTGGGAGGGCTGCTATGGCGATACCCAAGCCAAGACCCCGAACATGGACCGGCTGGCCGCACGCGGCGTCCTTTTTGACCGCGCCTATTGCGGAGCTCCGCTTTGCAATCCCACGCGCACGTCGCTGATCACCGGCATCCGTCCACACGTATCGGGCGTCTACCAAAACGACGTCCCGTGGCTCAAAGCCTTGCCCGACGTGATGACCATCCCTCTCCTGTTTAAACAAAACGGCTATTACGTTTCCGGCGCGGGCAAGGTCACCCACGCCAAAGCTGTCCGCGCCTCCGATTGGCACGACTTCGGCCCGGTGCAGGACAAAGGCGAAGGCGGCGAAGATGTCGGCAATGATCCCGGCGGTCGCAAGCCGAAGAAAGCAGCCAATGAGCGCTACGGCAATTTCGTCTGGCACGTCGTGCCCGATGCGAATGAATCGGTGCTCATCGATTATCGCGCCACGAGTTACATCATCGAACGCATCAACCAAAAACAGGAAAAACCATTCTTCCTCGCACTCGGCATCCACCGCCCCCATGTGCCGTGGAATGTGCCGCAAAAGTATTTCGATCTCTACCCGCTCGACAAAATTCAGCAGCCCAAGATCAATCCGCATGACCTCGACGACGTCGGGGCCGTGGCGAAGAAAATGGCCAATCCGGAATTGGACGCCGCCATCCGCGCGATGCCGCAGGGGCCGGAACATTGCATTCAGGCTTACCTCGCCGCGGTATCATTTTGTGACGCCCAGATTGGTCGCGTGCTCGACGCTCTGGACAAGAGCCCCTACCGCGACAACACCATCATTGTGTTATGGGGCGATCACGGCTGGAATCACGGCGAGAAACAGCATTGGTCGAAGTCGGTGCTCTGGGAGGAATCCACCCGCGCGCCGCTCTTGTGGGTGGCTCCCGGCGTGTCCCAACCCGGCGGCATCTGCGAACGCACCGTGAGCTTTCTCGGCATCTTCCCCACGCTCTGTGAGCTAGCAGGGCTACCCGTGCCGGCGCAATGCAAGGATCCAAGCTTCCGCTCTTTGCTGGCCGATCCGAAGGCCGCGTGGGATTACCCAGCACTGACCACGATGGGTTTCAACAACCACGCGGTGCGCGACGAACGCTGGCGCTATATCCGCTATCACGATGGCTCGGAGGAACTCTACGATCACCAAACCGATCCGTCAGAGTGGACGAACGTCGCCGCCAACCCGGCGAATACCGACGTCAAAACGCGCCTTGCGAAATTGCTGCCCACCACCAACGCGCCCAGCAAGGGCGATGGCGGCAATGATGAAGCCGAAGTCGCGAAGAAGCGGAAAAAGAAAGCTAAACAATAAAGGCGTTTTACGATTGCCCAGAAACCGCATTTTAAACATGAAACCACTGATCCATCTCTCCCTGCTGGCGCTATTCGGCAGCTCGCTCATCGCCGCTGAAACCAAGGCGGCCAAGCCGAACATCATCTATCTGCTCTCCGATGACATGGGCTACAGCGACGTTGGGTTTAACGGTTGCAAAGACATCCAAACCCCAAATCTGGATCGGCTCGCGAAACAAGGAGCGATCCTGGAGTGCCTGTATGGCCAGCCGGTTTGCTCGCCGACGCGTGCCGCGCTGCTAACTGGACGGTATCCGACCCACACGGGCGTCTATAACGTGGTGAGCGCCCGGAGTTCCCAGGCCTGGCCGCTGCCGCTGGCCGAACGCACTCTGGCTCAGGCGCTCCATGAAGTCGGCTATACTACGGCCATTTGCGGGAAGTGGCATCTCGGCGAGGCTAAGCCTGAGTTCATGCCCACCCGGCGCGGTTTTGACCACCAGTTCGGCTTTATGGGCGGGACCATCAACTCCTTCACCCACGCAGGGGGGGCCGGTAGCGACCCGTCCAAGCCGACAGACTGGTATCGTGACGACATTGCGTCGGAAGACACGGGTTACTCCACCCACCTCATCACCCAGGAGGCTTGTCGCCTCATCCGCGAGCAGCCCGCCGACAAGCCGCTTTTTCTCTACGTGGCCCCCAATGCGGTCCACACG
>JANNWY010000110.1:0-41719 GCA_031409335.1 Chthoniobacteraceae bacterium
TATCGAACTGCTCCTGGCCTTGCTCAACCTTTGCAGCTTGTTGTGCTCTACCTTGGTCAACTTAATCAGTGGTGCGACTCGCATCCCGCGACTTTACTCACTCTAGGATAATGTGCAACCCGTAAGACGGACTACACTAGGCGAGATTCTAGAATCGACCCCGCTTGTTACTGCAAAGATGGTGTGGAGAAGCAACCAGTGGCATCAGGGCAACGTGCCCGCCGGATTGACAGATATGAAAGCGATTGCCGCGAGTCGGGAATACACCGTCGCGCTGAGACGGAGCAAACTACGATCGGGACGGTCGTTTTGGGAAATGAAGCTGCGAATAAACCTACTCTATATGCGTATTGAAAGAAACTAACGGAGACGCCATCCTGTTCAAAGTATCTATATGCAAATTCAAGAACCAACGGATTGGAAATCTTTTGAGCGCCTCGTCTGCGACCTGTTTTCTCTAAAAGGATTTAGTACGCTGCATGACGTTAGAGAGGCGGGTCGCAGAACGATGTTATATTAGTAAGTGCTGAAGAATATGTCGGTCGAATACTCGTAGAGTGCAAGTACCACGATTCGGATTCAGAAACAAAGGTCGGGGTCAAAGAAGTCGAAGAATTTGCCAATAGAGCATTACGTTTGCGCTTAAGCGGCGACTTAAATGCCGCTTACCTGGTAACCAATGGCGAGTTCACCGCTGATGCAAAAGGAGCTTTTGCTGGCCGTCCTGAAAGCAAGTATCTGTTTCTTCGAACGTATCATTCACTCATTTATCAACTTATCAATTTCAAGCCATGGTATCAGCGATTCATTCAGCAATATGAAAATTCGCAGATGGTTGAGCGATATGAACCGCTTAACATAAGATATCAGGACGGCAAAGAAACTGCGCGGCTCGACACCTATTTGACACGCTTTTTGGAGGACAATGGGCGAATTGTTCAAGTAGTGGTGGGCGATTACGGAACGGGAAAGACGACGTCAGTAAGTCATCTTTTTTACACACTCGCTAAGGCCGCTATTCAGGAAGGCTACGTAGGGCGGTTGCCCTGCCTTATCCCCCTCCAGCGTTTCAATTTTTCCGGCACTTCCCCATCGCTGATATTGGATTGGCTCGCCAGCAGCGTGGGGGTGCGTAATGTTCTCTATGACTCGTTTGACGCGATGAATAAGGCGGGTCTCTTAACGTTAATTTTGGACGGGTTTGACGAAATGGCGAAGAGAGTGACGCGGCAGGTACGGGAAGAGTGTTTTCGTGCGGTGGGTGATCTCAGTCATGCGCGTAACAAAGTGATTTTGACGGGGAGACCGGGATTTTTCCCCGATCACACGCAGATGCTCGCAGCGGTCGAGTTGGCATCAAGCGCTGACTTCATGCCTGGTATCCTTCGCCGCAACAAGCTGAGAAGTTCCGTGGAAGTAGCTAATATCGAACCGCTTTCAGATAGCCAAATACTTTCTTTTCTCTCAAAACGCTGCGAGGGAGAACAACCGGGCATCGTATCGACGAAAGTCACTGAACTCTTCAAAAAGCTAAAAGCTATGTACAACCTCAAGGAGTTGGCCACGCGTCCGATCTTACTTGAAATGATCGCGGCTCGATCTAGCGACATCGCGAGCGGTACCGTCGGAAATGTCGCAGATTTGTATGCTCTCTATACAACTGAATGGCTAACTGCCGATGCCAAAAAGGGAGGGTTCAGAACTCTCATTACTCCCGAAGACAGGCTTCCATTCTCAATTCGTTTAGCTTGGGGAATGACCGCAGATGGTCTTAATGCAGTGCATTTCTCGGATCTTCCAGATGTAGTGGCGCGCCACTTTGGTTTGGAGGAGCAAGAAGATATAGATCATTTTGCCAGTGATGTTAGAACATGTACCTTTCTTATTCGCACTGATGACGGAGACTATTCGTTCGCACACAAGTCGTTTCAGGAATACTTTTGCGCGCGGTATGTTGCCTGCGTGAATAGTTTGGATGAGATAAGGATAGAGCGTTATGACCTCGATCACACCGAGATGGAACGTATTAGCGATCTCTACGACCGATCGCCTAACACTTTCTTGTTTTTGGGGGGTATATTAAAATGTCCATTGTCGCCCGTGTTTTGGAAGAGACTGGCTGCTGGCGAGGACGAATTTGGGGCGGCAATTGATGAGCAATGTCCTGGATTTGAAGACAGTGGGTCGGTAGTGGAAGCACTTGCTTCGGGCGATATTCCGATTGAAGAGATCTCTGAGATAATTGATTCAGCCAGGATTCTGCTCGCCGGATTGAAACGAATGAGACGTATTTTTTCTCGCGACAAAAAAGTGCGCGGCTGGAAGGCAGCGTTGGTGAAGGATGTGGCGGAATGGTTGTAAGACGTTGAGGAAGTATTGAACCTACCTCGGATGCTGTGATCGCGTTAATGTCGACACGAGAAATAGTGGCGTGGCATTGTTTGAATCCGTTCGCTGGCTGTTCCGGCGCATCTCATCGCCACAGCACCTGGCCGACAAACTCAGACAACGCCGCTGTCGCGGGATCGTCCGGCAAACCAAGATTGTCGTTGAGCCTGCTATGGTTCGTCTCCTTCGCGCCGAACACCGTGGTGGCGATGCCTGCGTCCTTCAGCACAACACCCAGACGCTGCGCCTGCGCGCTGGTGTCGGGATGATCGGCCACATGCAGGATGAGGAAGGGCGGGATGCCTTTACCCCTGGCGATATGCGTGACGGCGGAGAAGTCTTGGTGGTTCTCGGGAGTGTTGCCGAATTTCTGACGGTGCCCATTCGTCGGCGGCGGAAATCCATGCACGCGCAGACGGGTCTCGGCGGTCTCGATGATCGCGGGCACATCATAGGTGTCGCCATCCACCGGCACGCAGCCGAGGAGCACATCGAAGGAAACGCCCTCGGCCTTCAAGTAGCGGTCATCGGTGCAAAGGATGGCCGCAAGCTGTGCGCCCGCCGAATGTCCGCCAACGAGCACGCGCTTCGGGTCGCCGCCATATTCGGCGATGTGCTTTTGCACCCAGCCGAACGATTTCGCCACATCGCGGATGAGCGTGCCCATGTCCACGCCGGGCAGCAGCCGGTAGTTCGTGGAGACGAACACGAACCCTTGATCCATGAACCACTGCGGCTTGAGCTTCACGTCGCTCTTGTCGCCCGTCTGCCAGCCACCGCCGTGAATCCAGAAGACGACCGGGAGGTTTTTGGCGTTCGGTGGTGCATAAATGTCGAGCACTTGCCGCTCGGAGCCGTTCTCGACGTAGGGGATGTCGCTCTTCGTGGGTGTGGTCTGCGCCTGGACTTGCGAGAGAAGCGCGGCAGCGATGATGAGTGCGGTGAGGTGTTTCATGGTGGGATTGGATGCGGTGCGGCGACGTTACCATACAAAGTGAAGGCGCTCCCGTTTCCAGGAGCGCCTTCGTTTGCGAGGGGCGATAAGCCGAATTCTGTTCCTCCACGGTTGCCCGCGGATTCGACGATCATTTCTCTCACGCCGCTTGCGCGGCGCGCCCCGCTTGCGCGAGGTGCGACTATTACCCGGGAGCTGCCGCGCTTGCGCGCGACTGGCCAGGCGCCGGCTCCCTGTTATGTCTTGCACCACATGGGGTTTTTCGTGCCCCGGCACTTGCGCGCCGGGCGGTGGGCTCTTACCCCGCCTTTTCACCCTGACCCGGTGCCGAAGCGCCGGGCGGTTTGTTTTCTGTGACACTTTCCGTCACCCTGGGCTTTCGCCCAAAGTGCCCGCGCATTCTACGCGGCATGTTGCCTGGTGGTGTTCGGACTTTCCTCTCCGCAGGCCGGAGCCCGCGCAGCGATCGTCTGCCACTCGCGGGGAAAGTGCGGCGGCGCGCGACCGCTGGCAAGCGCTCTCGGCGGCTAGCGCGAGATTCGGTAAATCGCGATCGTCTGCGCGGGCACTTCGATTTCGACTTCCGCGCGGCCATTCCGCCACACGATATCTGCGGGGCGCGATGGCGGATCGAACCCTGCGATCGGGACGCCTTCCAGACGATCGCCTTCGCGCAAAAGCGGCTTGCCAGTCTTTGAGACGATCTTCATCCGGTGCTCCTTTGCACGAGTCAAACTCGGTCGCGTGTTCGCATTCACGATGATGACGGCGACTTCGTGCGGCGCGCTGTTTTCACCCGTCTGCACGTACCGGGCAAACGCGAAGATGCCGTCGTCCACCGCATCGCTCTGGCTGTCCGTCCAGATCGGGCTGATCTCGCCATCGGTCAGCGCGGGCATCTCGCGGCGCAGCGTGTTCAGCGCGGCGATGGTCTTAAAACCCGGCGTCGATCGAGCGGTGTCGAAGCCATCGTTTTTCGCGGCGGAAAAAAGCGTGAGTCGGCCGGTTTCACTGTCACGCCCTGGCTTGCCGACGTGGTCCTGCAACGCCGTTTCCGTTCCGTAGTAAAGGCACGGGATGCCCTGCACCGTCAGCGTCAAGGCTTGCGCGAGGAGGTTTTGGCGTTCGCTGATTCCGGCGACACGGAAGCGATTCAAGCCATCGTGATTTTCCACGAAGTTCACGATCTTCTGTCGCGAGTCGAGGCCGTCGAGGCCAGGTGCGGTGTTGTAGTTTTCGCGATCACCCTGCTTCGCGGACAACGCTTTGATCGCGCGCTCCAGCGGGTGCGGATCGCCGGATTGCCCGGCGGTCGCGCGGAGGAATTCGCGGGTCGCGAAACAGAACGTAAAATTCAGCAGCGAATCGAGGCACGGCTCGCGGCGCTGCGGGTAGTCGGTGCGATAGGTGTAGTCGCCGAGCTTGGTCGCGTTGCCATCGTACACTTCGCCAAAAAGCAGCAGCCGCTTCGCGCGTTCGGGACCGACGCGCCTGCGCAAACGCTCGGTGAAGGCATCCCAGAATTCGTGATCGACGTGTTTCACGGTGTCGATGCGCAGCCCGTCGATGCCGATGTCCTCAATGTAGAATGCGTAGATTTCCACGAACTCATCCACCAGCCGATCGAAGACCGGCGAGCCCGGCGCGGTCGCAAAATCGCGCAGCGCAAAGAAGTCGCACTTGCGCTCGGTGCCGTCGGATTTTCCGAGGCTGTCGTCGGAGAAACCCTTGCGCCCGTAAGCGTCGAATTGCGCCAGCGCGCCGGATGTTTTCACCGCGTGGCCGAGAATGGTCTGCGGCCCGCCAGGCCCGGTGCGCACTTGATTCCACGCCGGATTGTCCGCCCACGCCGCGTTGTCGTAAATGCCCTCCACCTTGAACGGCTGAATCCATTCCGCGCGCGCATCCGCATCAAATCTCCCGTTTCCATTCACATCGTAGAAAAACACTGGCCCCGCGTGATTGCACACCACGTCCTGGATCACCTTCATCCCCTGCCCGTGCGCGAGCGCCACGAAATCCCGGTAGTGCTGCATCCGCCCGTCGCGCGTGTCGGGATAGTCGTGCGCGCCATCGGGCGAGCTGCGGCTCGTCCAGTGCGGATCAATATCCAAAAAATCCTGTGCCCAGTAACCGTGATAACCCGTCTTCGCGCCGCCGAGATCGTAGGTGGAATTCCACACATTTTTCACCGGTGGCGAAAGCCACAGCGCCGTCACCCCGAGGTCGCGGAAGTAGCCATTTTGCAAAGCCACCTCGATCCCGCGCAAATCGCCGCCGTGATATTTCCCAATGTCTCTCTGCGTCGGGTCGTGCAGCGCGGGGTCACTTCCCGCGGGAACATTATTCGCCGGATCACCGTCGAAAAAGCGGTCGATCAGCGCGAAGTAAATGACATCGCGATTCCACGGACGCGCGATGTCAGCCGCTCCTGCGTGAATGGAGAGGGCAGCGCCGACAGGCAGGAGGGTTCGCAGTATTCGGGAAGGCATGGGGCGAAGTTGCCACTTCGCATCCGCGCTCGTCCACACGCTTTGGGGGAGCGGGAACCTGAGCGCGCGGCTGTGGCGTTTTCGCCGAACGGATTCCCGGCAGACTGCCTTCAGTCCCGCGCGATCTCGCGCTTGCGCTTTAGAAATGGGTCGCTGGTGACGATGCCCGCGATCATTGCGCCAAAGCGATTTTCCGCCTTTGGCAATTCGCCGGCGATGGCGGTCACCGCGCATTTGTCGAAGTATTCCAACCCGCGTCCGAGCGCGTAGATCATCATCATTTCCGTGAGGCAGCGGACAAATTTCTTGTTCTCCTTCAACACGGTTTTCAACTCGACCGGACCATTGAACGTCCGGCCGTGCTCGCCGCGAATCTTACCCGAGGCGTCGATCGGAAACTTCCCATCCGTGTCGCGCCAAGCGCCGGTCGCATCGAAATTTTCCAGCGCGAAACCCAGCGGATCCATCTGCGAATGGCAGCCCGCGCAATCGGGTGAACTGCGGTGCTGCTCCAGCCGCTGGCGCAGCGAAGCGGACAGGTCGGCCTTCGCGCCCTCCGGCAAGGGCGGCACGTCCGGCGGTGGCGGCGGTGGCGGAGTTCCGAGGATTTGTTCGAGGATCCATTTTCCACGAATCACCGGCGAAGTGCGCGTGGGTGTCGAGGTCGAGAGCAGCACGCTCGCCTGCGTCAGCACACCGCCGCGCGGCGAGCCAGGGGGCAGCGTCACGCGCTGAAACGCTTCGCCCTTCACTCCAGCGATGCCGTAAAAACGCGCGAGCTTTTCGTTGAGGAAAGTGAAGTTCGCATCGAGCAGCTCCGTCACCGGACGATTCTCCTTCATGATCGCCGCGAAGAAGCGGTGGGTCTCCTGTTCCATGTCGCCTTTCAGCGCGTCATCCCACTGCGGAAACGCTTCGGGATCGACCGCGATGTCATACATGTTCCGAATCTGCAGCCACTGCCCCGCAAAATTCGCCACGAATGCCTGCGCCTTCCAGTCCGCCAGCATCCGCGCGGCCTGCTTCACCACGTTGCCATCCTTGCGCAGTTCGCCGCGTTCCGCGAGGGCGAGCAATTCATCGTCCGGCATCGAACTCCATAGAAAATACGAGAGCCGCGACGCCACTTCGTAGTCCGTGAGATCGCGCACCTCGCCGGGTTTCATCGACTCGGGATCGAGTTCCCAGCGATACAAAAATCGCGGTGAACTCAACGCCGCCTGGATGGCGACCTGCAGCCCTTCGAGGAAATCCGCGCCATCCTTCATCGCCACATCCACAAACCCCGCAAGCCGGGCAATCTCATCCTCCGTCGCCGGACGCCGATACGCGCGCGATGCGAACTTCGCCAAAATCTCCCGCGCCATCTCGCGCTCACAACCCGGCTCCGGCAGGTGCGGGATCAAGCGCGCATGGCTCGCCGGCAGCTTCGCGTCCCCGGCCATCGGCGGACTCGTGATCTCCACCCACTCGACAAACAAATTCCGATCCTCGCTCCCGTCGTTGAAATTGTTCAAATACGCGACCGCGACTTTCCGCGCGCCGGCCTCGATCGCGGCACGCACTTCATATGGCTTCCCCCGGCCCGCAGCCTTCACATCGAAAATGCGCAGCTCCCTCCCATCCACGCGCAGCGCCAGCTTCGGCGGTTCCGGCCCGCCCTGTTCGCCGTAGGCGCGAACCCGGAAGGTGTATTCGCCGGCGATCGGAAACTGGAATTCGGCCACACCTTCCCCCTCGCGATAGAGGCCGAGCACTTTCCCCTCGATTGCTTTGATCGCGTCGTTCTGCGATTCAAAACGTTCACCGTCGATTCGCTTCACGCGCGGCTTCGGCGCGGCTTCCAGCACGATCGCCCGGCTCGCGATCGCCTCCGCGGCGGACATGAATTTTTCCATCAAAAGCGGCGGCAGCGAGAGCACGTCGGCGATGTTGTCGAAACCGTATCCGACCTCGTCGTTCGGAAATTCTTTTGGCTCGTAGTCCACCTGCAACAAGTCGCGAATCGTGTTGCGATACTCCTCCCGGTTCAAACGGCGGATCGTCACCTTCCCCGGATTCCGTTCGAGATTGCAGTCCACTTGGGAAAGCAGGCCGTCCACGTGTTTCACCAGCCGCTCGCGCTCCGCATCGCTAGGCTGCGGCTTTTTCTGCGGTGGCATCTCGCGCGATTCGAGCGCCTCGACAATCTTTTCCCAATCGGCGCGATGCTCGCCCAGATTTGGCTTCTCCATCAGCGGCAGCAAATCCAGATCTCCCTTGTGCTTTTCCGGGTTGTGGCAATCCGCGCAAAACTCCTTCAAGAGCGCCTGCACGTTTGGCGCGAGCGCGATCTCCGCTTTCACCGGCTCATCCGCAAAAAGCGCGGCGGCGGTGAAACACAAAGTAATGATTGCTGCTAAAACCTTCATGAATGGAAGCTGGGACAGACAGTCGAATCTATCATCAAAGCCTCCCGACGTTAGCGAGTGTTTGAAAAATCGCACGGGATCGCTGGATTTGGGCGGCAATGGTTTGACGCGAACCGTCACCCTTCCACGGCTTGCGTTTGCACGTCGCCCTTCTACATTTGCACCAGTAAAATTCGCCTTGTGTCGTCCTCCCTCCGCCGATTTCTCCAGCTTGCCGCAGTGCTCGGAGTCCTCACGTTTCTCGCGTGGCTTGCCATTGCAGTCCGCGAGTCCGCGCGCAGCACGGAACGGCATGCTGTCACCCTCGCGCAAATCGCCGAAAAGCCGCAGGCTGCGGCACCGCCAGATGCCTTCCCTCCGCCGAGCCACCCAGTCCGGTCTTCGTCTTCCGGTGATGAGATATTTGACCAGTTTGCAGCGTGGACGACGACCTATGTCGCCACCCCTCTTTCGCAACGCCCACCCTTGATTTCCGCCGGCATCCGACTGGCCGCGAGTCGGCGGGCCGCACTATCGGCCATGATCCCGGTCGATCCGAAGCGTGCGCTGGAGCACGCGCTGCCGATGGTCGTGCGACAACAGATGCCTGCGGAACTTCTGGGACAATTGGAAGAGCGCATCAGTACCCGCGGATTCTTCGGTGTGCTTGGCGTCGTGGGCCAGCCCGGCAATGAAGCCCCGCTTCGCCGGGAAGTCCGGCTTGGTGATGAAAGACGTTATCAGGCACACACCCACGGAGCCCGCTTGCAACAGCCTTCAACCCACGACACGAACCTCACCGGCATCGCGATGGATCGTGTGATGGCGCTCGACGACAAAGGATTCCGCATTCTCGAAATCGGGGAACGCCCCGACCCCATGAAGCCGGCCTTCAAAACGTGTCCGGTTTCTGGCAAGTCCGTCGAAGTCCAAACCCTCGACGACGGTTCGCAGCCACCCATTGATGCCACTACTCCGGCCGTGGAGATCGCGGGCGAGATTCACTATCTATGCGATGGCGGACACATCCACGCCCTTGCGGAGGGAGGCTCGGGCGGACCCACGAAACCCACCGAAACCGTCCCCACAACTCAAAGCACCGGCGTCCGCACCGTGCTCTACATGCGCGTCGCCTTTCCGGAAACGCACAAGGAGCCCCAGACCGAGGCGGCCGCGTACGACATGATGCGGCAGGTGAACGACTTCGTGGTGGAAAATAGCTATGGCAATGTCTATCTCCTCACCACCGTGACACCGCTCCTCGTGCTGCCCCGCACCGAGGCATTCTACAAAGGCGGTGGCGGGGACGAATACACCGTGCAAACCGACGCACAGTTGGCAGCCAGGCGGTTGGGTTACGACTCCGCGAGGTATGATCACGACGTCGTCGCCTACAACGGCGGTCCCGGCACCTTTGGCGGGCTTGGCTACGTTGGCTCAAAAGGGATCTGGCTGCGATCCATCACGGTCGGCATCGCCTGCCATGAATTCGGGCATAACTTCGGACTGTGGCATGCCAATTTTTGGAATACGGGCGGCGCATCGACAAGCGGCAGTGGAACCAATACCGAATATGGTCACATCTTTGACACAATGGGCCCGGCGATCGCCGGCGACAACCACTTCAACACCTGCCACAAAGCCATCCTCAACTGGCTCCCGCGCCAAAGTTTCGTCCAGCACGCTCACACGAGCGGCACCTACCGCATTCATGCGTTCGATCAGTCATTGCTCGATCCGCAAAAGCGTTATGCGCTTTCGATCACCAAGGATGGTGCGCGGGAATACTGGGCGGAATTCCGGCAAAAATCATTCGGTGAAAATAAGTGGGTGCGCGATGGCATCCTCCTAAACTGGAACCGCTGGGCCGATAGCAACCAGGGCGCGCAGCTTCTCGACACCACACCCGGCAGCGCGGGAGACCGCAACGACGCCGCAATCGTCATCGGACGGACCTATTCCGACTACGAAAGCGGCGTCCACATCACACCCATCGGAAAGGGTGGCACGTCACCGGAGTCGATGGATGTCGTCGTGAATCTCGGGGCATTTACCGGGAACCATCCGCCAGTGGCGATCGTGGCTGCCAGCACCTTGGCAACCGGCTTGTCCAGTCCGGTGGATTTTACGGTGTCAGCCAGCGATGTGGATGGCGACTCACTCAGCTATGCGTGGGACTATGGGGATGGCACATTCAGCAATACCAATTCGCCGGCTGTCTCGAAATCCTGGCCGCTGGCGGGCGAATACGTGGTGCGGTGCGTCGTGTCGGACATGAAGGGTTTCACCGCTAGTGACTCGGTGATTGTGCGGATCGATTCGCCTTCGACCTATCGAATCTCCGGCTTGATCTCACTCGACGGGGAGCCGCTGGCGAACGTGCGGGTGGGCAATGGTCTTTCTGGCTCCAGCTATTCGGAAACATTCTCCGATGGCGATGGGAGTTACACTTTGCCGGGTCTGGCCGTGGGGAGTGTTACTCTGGAGCCTGCGCTGCATGGCTATACGTTTGCGCCTGCATTCGCGAATCCGGCCACGGTAGGCCCCGATTTTACCGGCGCGGATTTCGCCGCCAGCAGGACTGTCACGGTATCCCTCACCGTGAACGACGCTGACTGCGCCGAGGGCGGCGCGAACCCAGGCAGCTTCCGATTCACTCGCACCGGCCCGACCGACGCTCCGCTCGCGGTGACTTGTTTCAATCCACCAAAAGGCAGCGCCGTCGCGGCTTTCGACTATGGGTTCGCGCCGACTCCGCTGCCTGGCCAGGGCGCAGCCGCGACTTACTATACCGCCACCATTCCCGCGGGCCAGGCTTCGTTGGATGTCATTGTCACCGCAGCCGACGATACCCAGATGGAAGGCCCCGAGGTGATCGTGCTCGAACTTGTGCCACGGTCCACCTACGGCGTCTTTGGCTCCGCAGCGGCGGTGCTGACGATCCAGGATGAGGATAGCGCGCTGCCCTCGGTGACGCTGCGGACTGTGGATGGCGATGCGCACGAAGGCGGCGGCACGGCTTCCTTCCTGGTTCAGCGCACGGGTGCCACCACTGCTTCGCTGACGGTTAGTTTCACCGTCGCGGGCACTGCGACGGCAGGCAGCGACTATGCAAACATCGGCACCCAGATCACGATACCCGCAGGCGCTTTGTCAGTCCCGCTGCTCATCACGCCAGTGGACGACGCGATTGCCGAAACCACGGAAATCGCAACCGTTTCCCTGATCGCCAGCGCAAGCTACATCCCAAGCGGTCTATCGACTGAAAATGCGGGCACGGTGAACATCGTGGACAACGATCTTGCCACGGTAACGGTCACTGCGCTGGACGACACCGCGAGCGAAGCGGGAGGCGACCCCGGGACGTTCCTGATCACCCGGACTGGCAGCCTTGCGCAGCCATTGACCGTGAACTACGCACTCGGCGGCAGCGCGACTCACGGCGTGGACTATGAAAGGCTGCCTGGCGTGCTTGCCATGCCCACTGGCTCCAACTTTGCGAGCGTTACAATTACTCCGATTGACGATCTGCTCGGGGAGCCATCCCAGACCGTTTCACTTCAGCTCCGTGGAGGAATCGCTTATGCCGTCGGCGCTCCTGGAAACGCCACGCTCAGTCTGATCGACGACGGTGATCCGCCGGTCATCACCGTAGGCACAAGGAACGCGATCATTGGCGAACCTTCCACGGCAGGCACCTTTCGATTCACCACGACCGGGACCGGGACCGGGAACATCACGGTGCGCTATGCGGTGACTGGCACCGCGCTGCCAGGCGTTGATTACATCTTGCTCGCCGGGGATCTCATCATGGGTCGGAACGCCACGGCGGAAGTAACCGTGACGCCGATCGACGATCAGGAGTTGGAGAACGTGGAGAGCATCACGGTCACGATCCTGCCGGATGTGGCGTACTCCCAATTCCTCGATGCGACTGCCACCCTTCAACTCGCCGACGACGATCGTCCGACCGTCAACATCTCCACGACCAATGCGTCATTCGTGGAAAATAGCGGGATGGCTCGCTTCTGGATTTCCAGGACGGGACCGACCAACGCTCTTCTCAACGTGAACTACTCACTCAATGGCACCGCGACGAATGGCGCAGACTACCTATCGCCAACCGGAACGATCGACATCCCCGCCGGCGCAGCCGGGATTGCGCTCGCGATCACGGCGATCGACGATGCCCTTGCCGAAGGAACCGAGACCCTCACCGTGACGATCGAACCCGGCCCGATCGGAACCGGAATCGCCAGCGCCACGCATTACCTTACCGACAACGATGCTTCGTCCGTGCAGGTGAAATTTAGCGCCACCACGAGCGCCGCAAACGAGAGCGCGGGCGCGCTGGGCATACCTGTAGTCCTGACCGCCGCCGCGCCTGGGGAAGTGAAAGTCGAATACGTAATCAATGGCGGAACTGCGACGGGCGGGCTGGACTTCACGATCACGCCTGGCGTCCTTGTATTTGCGCCGGGTGAAACGTCCATGGCGATCCCTTTGGCCATCATCGACGATGGCTTCCACGAACCCAACGAAACGGTCGTGCTCCGACTTATCAATGCGAATGGTGCAACCCTCCCGACCGGCATTAACTCGGCGGCCACCCATACGCTGACGATCAATGCCAATGACTCACCGCCCGTCGCCAGATTCGCTTTTGCAAATGCAGGCGGCAGCGGCCCCGAGTCACAGGCGGCGGCGCCGGTTTTTGTCTCGCTGAATGCTCCTCAAACCGTTGCGACCTCGATCCGATATTCGATCGCCGGTGGGACGGCGACCTCCGGGGTGGACTATACGCTGTCCGCGGGCACGCTAGCCTTCGCCGCAGGTGACACAGCGAAGGCAGTGCCTCACGCGATCATCAACGATACATTGAGTGAACCGACTGAAACACTGCGGATTGCATTGGACGATCCCATCGGCGCGGCGCTCGGCGCGAATGCGAATTGGACATACACGATTTTCGATGATGACGCGCCGGGGTTGACGATTTCCGCGAGCGACGCGGTGGCTGGTGAGTTCGGCGGAGACCTCGGCATGTTGTTACTCACTCGCACCGGCACGCTGGCCAGTGCCATCACCGCCGGCATCGCCGTCGCTGGCACGGCAATCGGCGGAAAGGATTTTCAGCCACTGCCTGCTGCGGTCGTCTTCATCGTGGGTCAGGAATCCGCGACGATGCCGGTGACGCCGATCGCCGACAACCTATCGGAGGGTGACGAGACGGTGGCCGTGACGATTACTTCGGATGGAAATTTCAACGTCGGGACTGCCAACTCCGCTACGGTGACGATTCGCGATTTGGCGATCGACGGTTGGCGTTTTGCCAAATTCGGCACTTTCGCAAACAATCCGCTCCTCGCCGGGGACACGGCGAATCCCGACCTGGATGCCTTTCCGAATCTGCTGGAGTTCGCGCTCGCTTCCGAGCCGTCGCAGCCAGGTTCTGCCACATCTCCGATTTTTGCAGTCGAAGGCACTGACGTGACGCTGACCTACACGCGACCGTCGGTTCTTGGCGATGTTTCCTTCACTCTGGAAAAGTGGGTCGCGCCCGACCACTGGCCAGCAGTGAATTTCACCGAAGAGATCGTCTCGGACGACGGGATCTTCCAGGTGGTGAAAGATCGCGTGCCGGCCAATGGCGCGACGGAGATGATGCTGCGTCTGCGCGTCTCGCGGCCCGCTCCGTAGCGGTGCGGCCCGGGCAGTTGCCCTGCGGCCAGCAGCCGACCGGAAAAAATTGTCGGTCTGTGAAATGAAGTCGGTAATAGTGTGAACGTCCGCAGATTACTCTCGAAAGCACCCGACCCCATGAAATCACCACGCCCACTGCTCCTCGGATTCCTCCTGGCTGCCTTTCTCCAAGCCCGCGCAGAGGAACTGCGAACGTTCAAAAAAATCCAGCTTCACGATCAGTTTTGGAGCGAGGGCGCGAACTTTGGCGACCTGAACAACGACGGAAAACCGGACATGATTGCCGGACCGTTCTGGTGGGAAGGGCCGGACTTTTCCAAGCGGCACGAGTTCGCGGCGGCGACGCAGACTTTCGAGTTGAAGCTCGGGCCGCTGACGAAAGTGAGTGTGCCGGGATTTCATGGGACGCTGGGGCGCGAGAATGCTTATTCCGACAACTTTTTCGCGTGGGCGGTCGATTTCAACAAGGATGGCTGGAACGACATTTTGATCATTGGCTTTCCCGGCAAGGACACGTCCTGGTTTGAGAATCCGAAGGGCAGTGATGGGCACTGGAAACGGCACGTTGTTTTCGACCAGACGGACAATGAGTCGCCGACATTCACGGACATCACGGGCGATGGGAAACCGGATCTCGTGTGCATCACCAAAGGACAATACGGCTACGCGGAACCGGATTGGAGCGATGCCGCGAAGCCGTGGAGATTTCACGCGATTACGCCGAACAACAAATACGGCAACTTCACGCACGGCATGGGCGTGGGTGATGTGAACGGCGATGGGCGCGCGGACTTGATCGAGAAGGATGGCTGGTGGGAGCAGCCGGCGTCGCTCGCGGGCGATCCGGTGTGGACGCAGCACAAGACGCCTTTCGGCGGCGGCGGTGCGCAGATGTATGCGTACGATGTGAATGGCGACGGGATGAATGATGTCATCACGAGCCTCGCGGCGCATGCGTTCGGGCTTTCGTGGTTTGAGCAATATCGCGAAGGCGCGGAGATCAAATTTCGCGAGCATTTGCTGATGGGGAAGGAACCGTCGGACAACAAATACGGCGTGAAATTTTCCGAGCCTCACGCGATCGACCTCGTCGATATGGATGGCGACGGGCTGAAGGACATCGTGACCGGCAAACGCTTTTGGTCGCACGGACGAGTGGGTGATCCCGATCGCAATGACGCCGCGGTTTCCTACTGGTTCAAACTCGTGCGCGGCGCGGACAAGAGCGTGGATTTCATCCCGTATCTCATCGACAACACGTCCGGCGTCGGCACGCAGGTCGTCGCGGGCGACATCAATGGCGACGGGCTGCCCGATGTCGTCGTAGGGAATAAACGCGGCGCGTTCGTGCTGCTCCAGGAAAAGAAAACGGTGACGAAAGAAGAATGGGATAAAGCGCAGCCGAAGGTGTTGCGGTGAACATCGAACATCGAAGTCATACGCCGTGGCTCATCGCACTCGCGCTCTTTGTCGGGAGCCTACTGCTCTTCACGCGGGACAACGGTTTTTCGTTCAGCTATCACCCGGACGAGGATGGGAAAACCTTTCAGATCATTGAGCGCGAGCGGAATTTTCATCATCCGCTGCTGATGCTGAATGTGACGGACCTCGCGGTGCACCTTGCGCGGGTGCCGCTGAGTTCGCAAGCGGTGGTGATTGTGGGGCGATGGGTGTCGGCGGCGTTCGCTGCGGGCGCTGTGGCGGCCCTGGCGATGCTGGCGTTTTGTCGCGGCGGCTGGCTGGCGGCTTGGTCGGTCGGGTTGCTCGTGGCGACGCACGGCAAACTCTACGAGGCGGCGCACTATTTGAAGGAGGACACGGCGCTGGTTTTCGGGCTCGCGGTGTTTTTTTTGGCGGCGGATTTTTTCTCGCGCGGGCCAACGACGCGGACGCTGCGTTTCCTCGGCATCGGCTGCGGGCTCGCGGCTTCGGGGAAATATGTTGGCATTTTGGCGCTGCTTTTCGCGATGCCACTCGTCTGGCGCGCAGCGACGGTGCCGCGGCGATGGAAGACTTTTGCGATCGCGTTTGTCGCGACGTTTCTGATTCTCAACCTCCCGCCGACGACGCATCCATCGAGCCCGTTTCGCAGCATCAAACGTGAAATCACCGGCGTGACGGCGGGACATCGCGGCATGACGCGCGAGGTGCCGCACGCGAAATACGTGGGCGAATTGCACGAGGATGTTTCCCGTCCGGTCCTGGCCTTTGCGGGGCTCGCCTTGCTGGCCATGCTCGTCACGGCGCGCAAGCGAACCGGCGCGGAATGGGTGCTCGTCCTTTTGCCGCTCGCTTACTTTGTGATCATCTCATTTTCGCCGAAAACGGGCGGGCGTTATTTATTGCCGACGAGCACGCTGGTTTGCGCGCTCGGCGGGTTTGGTGTGGTGGAAATTGCGCGCTGGCTTGGCCGGGGAAAATATCCGGCGCTCGCGGTTGGTGCGGTGCTTCTACTGTATGCGCAACTCCCGCTGCTGCGCGCGACGATGGATGAATTCCGGCACGACGATCGCGTGGCTCTGGCGGCTTGGATTCGCGCAAATGTTCCCGCGGATGCGATCATCGTGGAAGATCATCGCGTGAATCTTTTCGCGCCCGCGCCCGGCGATGAATCGGGGAAACCGCAGGTGCCGCAGCGTGTGCTCGACAACGAATCCGCGGCGGACGTCGGCACTCTCGATGAAATGCAAACGTGGGGCATCGTCTATGTCGCCGTTTCGCAGCGGCAGTACGACCGCTACTTTTCCAAAAACCTGAAACCGCGTGAATCGGAGAAGGCGGATTACGCGCGGCGAAAGAATTTTTATTCCCGACTTTTTGCGGAGGCGGAACTCGTCCTGGAACTGAAATCGCAGGGGAACATCTACCTCCAGCCGGGGCTGAAGCTCTACCGGCTCGCGTCGCGCTGATTGCAGCGTCCGCTGCTACTGCTTCGAGGACTTGGCGGACGACGATTCGGAGCGGATGTGCGGGGCAAGGCCGAGGTCGGCTGCGTTTTTTCCGAAGACTTCCGTGAGCTGCGTGATGCGCGTGAGCAGCGGATCGTAGAGTTTTCGCTGGGCGGCGCAGAAGCTTTGCAGCGGGGCGAAAGTGGTCGCGAGATCGGCGAAGAATTTTTCGACAGCGTGCCGCAAGTGATCCTCGATTCCGCCGAGGACGGTCTCGCGTTTTTGCATCATCTGTTTGCGAAATTCGGCGAGGATTTGGTGGCGTTTGAAAACCGCGACGACGGTGCCGGTGAGCGCGGCGACTCCGGCGACGGTGCCGGTGACATCCACGATCGCGACGTGGCCGAGCGCGGCGACGAGCGTGGCGAGGCCACCGGCGGCGGCGATGCCGGCGGGGACGCGCAGCCAGTTCGCGGTTTCGCTGAAAAGTTTGCCGAGTTGTTCGTTCACCTGTTCGCCGCTGCCACGTTCGAGCAGCGTGAGTTCGATGCGGCGCAGCAGCTCATCGCGCTGGCGCACGAAGTCGGGAAAACTGGCGATGTCACGCCGCTCGGAAAATGCGGTCTGGAGCGATTCGCGGAGTTGCGCCCACACGCTTTTCAAATCGGACTCCAGCAGTTCGAGCGAGTTTTCGATCTGCGTCTGGATGGAGCCGCGCAGCCGCGTTTCGATCTGGTTTTCAAAGTCGTGCCGCCACTCGCCTTTGTTAAACATGAGCTTCACCGAATTGAAAATCGTCAGCTTTTCCGCGAGCAATTCCTCGCCGCGTTTCTGCGCCTTTTCGTAACTCTGCGTGAGGCTCCAGAGCACGCCGCCGATTTGCCGGAGCGACTGCTCTTTCCGCTCATCCAGCTCGTGACCGATGTGAACGATCCGCGCGGTGTCACGATCGACGGTTTCCATCACTTCGCGTCCGCGGTTGCCGAGATCGCCGATCACGACCTGGCCGGTTTGGCAAACGCTGCGCAGCTTGTTCAGCCGCGCTTCGCCGGTGGCGACTTCGGCGTTGATGAACTGCTCCAGCTTCGCCATCCCGGTCGCCTCGAGCGTCTCGGAAACATTCTGCCCGCTGAGCTTCGCGGCGAGCGCGGGTTTCGCGGAGACGGCGAAAATCGGGCACGCCTGGCCGATGCGTTCGAGCATCGTTTGTTCGAGATGTTTTTTGATCGCGTCGATTTCCTCGGGCGAACGCAGGTCGCTTTGCTGGAGCACGAACGCGACGCGCTTCAGCCATTTCTTATTGATGAGCCGCAGAAAATCCCACGCGGTCGCGGCCCACGGATTCACGGCGCTGAAGACGAATAGAATCAGGTCCGCGATCGGGATGAATTGCTCGGTGATCGTCTGGTGCTCGGAGACGATCGTATTGGTGCCGGGCGTATCGACGATGTTGAAATCGCGCAGGAAACCGGAGTTGCGGTAACACTCGGCGAGACGATCCGAGACGTGGACGGTGCGCTCTTCCTCGCCGTATTTGAAAACGTAAATCCGATCCGTCGCGGGCAGCACATCGACCTTGCAAAAGTCGCGACCGAAGATCGCATTCAGCAGCGACGATTTTCCCGCCTTCACCTCGCCGACCACGACGAAAAGAAACGGCTCGCGGAGGCTCTGCTGGAGCTGGTGCAGCGTGCTGATCGTCTCGCCGGGCGCGTCGAGATCGGTCGCGAGATTTTGCAGCGCGAAGAGCGCGGTGCCGAGTTGCGCGCGGAGCGTGAAGTAGTCGTCGCCGATCATGCGCGGGATGGGGCGGCGTGTTCACTCGTTCCCAAGTTCCCCGTGGGAGCGAGGGGAATGCTGGCGTCGCTGCGGACGCGGGTCATTTCTTCGTCTTCGCGACGCCTGGCTTTTTCGCTGGCGCGGCCGGGGCCGCTGGTCCTTCGGCGACCGGCGTGGTGTTCGTGATTTTCACCGGCGGCGCAGGCTTTGGTTTTGGCACGACGGGTTTGTGCATCGCGAGCAGTTCGGAGACGGTCACGAATTTGAGCCCGCGACCAGCGAGCCCGTCGAGCGTGTCGGGCATGGCATCGACGGTGGTTTTGTGGATGTCGTGGGCGAGGACGATCGAGCCCGCGCCGGTGTGGCGGAGGATTTCCGTCTTCACGCGCTCGGCATTGCGCACTTTCCAGTCGAGCGGATCGACATCCCACAGGATGCACTTGTAGCCCCATTTCGCATTCGCCCAGCCGCGCTGATTTGCCGTGAAGGCACCATACGGCGGACGCATCAGCTTTGGCGTCACTCCTGTCGCGCTCACGATCGCGTCGTGGGTTTTTTGAAGCTGATCCGTCACGCTGCCCTCGCCCATTTTCGAGAGGTCCGGATGCGACCACGAATGGCTCGCGACCTCGTGCCCCTCGGCGACGATGCGTTTCATGATCGCGGGATATTCCTGCACGCACTGGCCGACGACGAAGAACGTGGCCTTGATGTTGCGCTGCTTGAGCATGTCGAGCAGGCGCGGTGTATTGGAGGCGTGCGGGCCGTCGTCGAAGGTGATCGCGATGTACGGACCGTCCACGTTGCACTGTGAAAAAGTGATCTGCTTTTGCCCGGCGGCGACGGGCGCGGCGGCATCGGCGGGCAGCGCCATGTGCGGCTCGGCGGTCTTCTCAGGAGCGGCTGGGACTGCGGCTGGAGCGGGATTTTGAGCCGCGGAAAATGTGGCAGTGGCGAGTAAAGCGCACGCGGCGCCGAAGAGGCGGAAGATCATGGTTTGGAATGGAAGGAAACATCGAAGCATGAAGCGGGGCGGAGGGAAAGAGCGGGTTGTGCGGGCGGGGTTGAATGGGGTTTTGGTGCAATCCGAAGCGGAGGGCCGCTGCGCGGGGCTGAACATCGAACGCAGAAATCTCTGCGCAGGCGAATCCGTCACTTCGATGTTCGATGTCCAGCGCCTCAGGCATCCGTGAATCGCCCGAGGATCGGCCCGAGTTTTTCCACCGTCGCGGCGGGCCACAATTTGCGATCCGTCACGAGCGCGCTGTCGAGCGCGGAATGCTCGGGCCAGTCGGGCACCGTCGGGATTTGCGGGATCACGGCGGCGAGGATGCGCTTCGCGGCATCGGCATTCGCGTGAAGATGCGCGATCACCGCGTCGGCGGTCACGGCTTCTTCCTCCACTTTCCAGCAGTCGTAATCCGTGATCATCGCCATCGTCGCGAGCGCGATCTCGGCTTCACGCGCGAGCTTCGCCTCGCCGAGATTGGTCATGCCGATCACGTCGAAGCCGAGCTTGCGATTCACCTCGCTCTCGGCGCGCGTGGAAAACGCGGGGCCGTCCATGTTCACATACGTCCCGCCTTTGTGCATCGTGAAGCCGAGTCCGTTGCCCGTTTTGAAAAGCAACTGCTGCAAACCCGCACTGATCGGATCGGCGAAACCCACGTGCGCGACGATCCCATTTCCAAAAAACGTGTGCCGCTCCGCCTGGCTCGTGCGGTCGAAAAACTGCGACGGCAGCACGATGCTGCGCGGCGCGTATTGCTGCTGGAGAGAGCCGACCGCCGTCACGCAAATGATCCAGCGCACGCCAAGCGACTTCAGCGCCCAGATATTCGCGCGGTGATTCAATTCATGCGGCAGGATGCGATGCCCGCGCCCGTGCCGGGGCAGGAAGAAGACTTGCCGCCCCGCGAGTTTGCCACCGAAAATCACATCGGATGGCGGACCGAATGGAGTTTCGATGATATGTTCGCTCGCGTCGGAGAGACCTTCGATTTGATAAAGGCCGCTGCCGCCGATGATGCCAATGGCTGGTTGCTGCATCGCGGAGTGTTAGGCGGCGCGGAGGATTTTTGGAAACTCGAAACCGCGCGTAAATTCTGCATTCGTCATCCGGCGAAACGTCCGCTACACGATTCCCGCTGTGAAAAAAGTCGTCTCCCTCCTCATCTGGCTCGCCGTCGCGATCATCGGCGCGTTCGGCTACTGGACCATCGCCACACAGCGCAGTGAGCCGGTCAACTCGGGCTTCATCCTCATCGCGGCGATCTGCACGTACGCGATCGGCTACCGCTTTTACTCGAAATGGATCGCGGCGAAAGTGCTCGCACTCGACGACCGGCGGGCGACGCCTTGCGAAGTCCACGAGGACGGGAGGGATTTCGTGAAGACGAACAAATGGATCGTGTTCGGGCATCACTTCGCGGCGATCAGCGGGCCAGGGCCGCTGGTCGGGCCTGTGCTGGCGGCGCAGTTCGGGTATCTGCCGGGGACACTTTGGATCCTCATCGGTGTGGTGCTCGGCGGCGCGGTGCAGGATTTCATCATCCTTTTTTCATCCATGCGCCGCGATGGTCGCTCGCTCGGGCAGATGGTGAAAGAGGAGCTGAATTCCGCGGCGGGATTCATCGGCACGATCGCGATTATTTCCATCATGATCATCCTGCTGGCGGTGCTCGCGCTGGTCGTGGTGAAAGCGCTCGCGGAATCGCCGTGGGGCGTTTTCACCGTGGCCGCGACGATCCCGATTGCGATGTTCATGGGCGGTTATTTGCGCTGGGCGCGGATCGGGAAGGTGCTGGAAGTTTCGCTGATCGGCGTCGCGTTGCTTTTTCTCGCGGTCTGGGGCGGGCAGCTCGTGCATGCGAGCGAGTATTGGCACGGCGTGTTCTTGCTGAAGGCCGAGCCACTGGCGTGGTCGGTGATTTTCTATGGCTTCCTCGCCAGTGTGCTGCCGGTGTGGCTGCTGCTCGCGCCGCGCGATTACCTCAGCACTTTCATGAAGCTCGGAACGATCGGCGCGCTGGCGATCGGCACGCTGCTCGTCCTGCCGACACTGCATATGCCAGCGGTGAGCAAGTTCATCGACGGATCCGGGCCGGTGGTGCCGGGGAAGCTGTTTCCGTTTTGTTTCATCACGATCGCGTGTGGCGCGATCAGCGGTTTTCACACCCTGATCGCGAGCGGCATCACGCCAAAGATCATCGCGCGGGAAAGCCACGCGCGGTCGGTCGGCTATGGCGCGATGTGCCTGGAATCGCTCGTCGCGATCATGGCGATGATCGCCGCCTGCACGCTAGATCCCGGCGTGTATCTGGCGATGAATATTCCCGGTGGCGATCCCGTGGCCACGCAGGCCGCAGTCGCGGCGACGGGGCTCACGGAGTTTTCGGCCACGGCGGATGCGACGGGAAAGTACGCGCTGGTGCCCGTGACGGTATCGCCCGAGGAAATGAAAGTGCTCGCCGGACAGATGGGCGAAGTCACGCTGTTCGGGCGCACGGGCGGCGCGGCGACGCTCGCCGTCGGCATGGCGATGATCTTCTCAAAGCTCACGCAAGGCCGCTGGCTCGACCTTTGGTATCACTTTGCGCTGATGTTCGAAGCGCTCTTTATCCTCACCACGCTGGATGCCGGCACGCGGGTCGGGCGCTATCTTTTGCAAGACTCGGTCCGGCGATTCATCCCGCGGCTCGGCGATACGAAGAGCACATTTGCCGGCGTCGTCGCGAGCGCGCTGATTTGCGGCGCGTGGGGCTTTTTCCTCATCATGGGTGTACGCGATCCCGATGGCGGCGTGAAAGCGCTGTGGCCGATCTTTGGCATCGCGAATCAACTGCTCGCCAGCATCGCGCTCTGTCTCGCCACGACGATCCTGATCAAGATGCAACTCACGCGAGAGCGATCCCCCGCCCTCGCATTCGTAACGCTCGTGCCACTCCTGTGGCTGCTGACGGTGACGATGACCGCCGGGATCACGAAGGTGTGGGACCAGAATCCGAAGATTGGTTTTCTCGCCGCTGCGCAGGTGGCGGAGGGGAAATTGACGGCGCTCCAGCAAACGCTCACCGCCGCGGATGAGAGCGCGCGTCCAGCGGCGATGAAAGCGGTGAAGACCCAACAGACGATCCGATTTAACAGCACCGTCGATGCATGGGTCACCGGCGCATTCCTCGTCATGGTTTCCGGCATCGTCGTCCTCAGCATCGCCGAATGGCTGCGCCTGCTCGGCGGCAGCCGGAAGCCTGAACTCAGCGAAACCGAACCCGTCTGGCTGCCCGCGAGCGAACTCGACCCCACGCGTCCCGCGACCGCATTCGGAGCCGCCGCGCTCGCCTTCACCATGCTCCGCGAAGTCTCCGGCCAATCCGCGATCGACCGCGCCGCCGAGCACCACACCGCGCAACCGGTGGTGGTGCAAGGTCGGCGCAATGTGCTCCTCACCGATCAGCCAAATCCAGAAACCGCGGACGCCGACGCCTACCTCGCCGCACTCGAACACCGCTACCGCCGCATCGATCGCTGTTGCTAACCAAGCCGTCCACCGTCGTGCTTCCCACGCGTCCCGATTCCTCCTACGCTCCATCGCGATGACGAGTCACGACCCAAAAAATCCCACGCTTACCATCGGCGAGTTTTTCGCGCGACACTCCGAGTCATTGCACATGACGATCAGCGGCTCGGACATCGGATTCGACCGGCGCATCCGCGAACCCACCATCAATCGCCCCGGCCTCGCGCTGGCTGGATTTTACAGCTACTTCGCGGAAAAACGCATCCAAGTCCTTGGCAGCGCGGAGCTTTCCTACCTACGCAGCCTTTCGCCCGCCGAGATGAAAGATCGCTGCAAGATCCTCTGCGAGCGCCCAATTCCGGGTCTCGTCGTTTCACGCGGATTCAAGGTGCCGCCGCAATTGCAGGAAGCCGCGAACGTGGCGGGCGTCGCCCTTTTCCGCACGACGATGGTGACGATGAAGTTCATGAACGCAGCCACGCTCGCGCTCGAATTCGACTTTGCCCCGCAGAAAAGTGAATACGGCTCGATGGTCGATATCCTCGGCGTCGGCACGCTGATCCGCGGCTCCAGCGGCATCGGGAAAAGCGAGTGCGTGCTGGGGCTCGTCGAGCGTGGACACAGTTTGGTGAGCGATGACATGACGTGTTTTCGCGCGATCGAAAACCGCGAACTAGTGGGCACTTCACCGGACCTGACGCGGCACCACATGGAAATCCGCGGCCTCGGCGTGATCAATGTGATGTCGATTTTCGGCATCGGCTCGGTGCGCACGGAAAAGCGGCTTGACTTGATCGTGACGCTCAAAGATTGGGATGAGTTGGAAGAGGTCGATCGCATCGGCTTGGATCAGGAGTATTTCGATATCCTCGATATTTTGATCCCACACATCACCATTCCCGTGCGAGTGGGCCGTGACCTGGCCCGGCTCGTCGAAGTGGCCGCGCTGGACCAAAAACTGAAGAGTATCGGTCACAACAGCGCGAGAGATTTTAATGAACGATTGATCAAAGCAATGCAGAAAAAAAAAGAACCGTAGATGGGCCTTCTGAGCCGCCGCAGCGACACTTCACCGAAACAAGTCTTGACCAGGGATTTTACCGTCCTGAATCGACTGGGCCTCCACGCGCGCCCGTCGGCTTTGTTTGTGAAAACGTGCAGCCGGTTCAAATGCGACATTTGGGTCGAGAAAGATGGCGAGCAGGTGAACGGGAAGAGCATCATGGGGCTGATGATGCTGGCTGCCGGGCTCGGATCGAAGCTCAACGTAAAGTGTGATGGCGCGGATGCGGACAAAGCTTTGGCTGAAATCGAGGCGCTGATTCTGAGGAAATTCGATGAAGACTGACGCGCGCGTTTCCCCGTCCAGCGTTGCCCCATGAGCGATTCCGGCGCGCCGCCCGTCGTGGAAAGGCGTTTCCGGGGAGTCGGTGTCTCTCCGGGCATCGCCCGGGGGACCGTTTTCGTGCATCGCCCGGATGATGAAGAGCCGCCCGTGCGGCGCATCGAGCAGAGTGAAATTGCGGATGAAATCGCCCGGTTCGAGGCGGCGCTCCTCGCGACGCGCGCGCAGATTCTCGAAATGCAGGAACGCATCGCGACCTCGATCGGCGCAAAGGACGCGAGCATTTTCGACGCGCATCTGCTCGTGGTGGAAGATCGGACGCTGATCGACGAAGTGCTGCGCAATCTCCAGCGCGAAAAATACAACATCGAGCACACCTTTGCGCAGGTCGCCGGACGCTACGCGAAAACGCTGAGCGAAATCGACGACCCGTATCTCCGCGAGCGGGCGATGGACATTCACGATGTGACGCGGCGGGTGATCCACAACCTGATGGGCAAGCACAGCATGTCGCTGGCGAGCATCACCACGCCGCACATCCTGATCGCGCATAATCTGACGCCTTCCGACACCGCGCAGCTCAATCGCAACCTCGTCCTCGCGTTCGGCACGGACATCGGCAGCAAGACCTCGCACACCGCGATCATGGCGCGGTCGCTGAACATCCCGGCAGTCGTTGGCCTGCACGATGCCTCGAATCAATTGGCGACCGGCGATCACGTGTTGCTCGATGGTTACAGCGGCATGTTGATCGTCAATCCGAGCGATCAGACTTTGTGGGAATACGGAGAGCTGGAGCTGATCAAGACGGAGGTCGAGGAACGGCTCACGGAATTGCGCGAAACGGAATCGAAGACTCGCGACGGGCGGCACATTATCCTCAGCGCGAATATCGAACTCCCGGAGGATCTCGTGCAGGTGAAAAAAAGCGGAGCGGAAGGCGTGGGGCTTTACCGCACGGAGTTCTTTTACCTGAACCGCGTCGAACTCCCGAACGAAGACGATCAGTACGAAGCCTACCGCAAAGTCGCCGAGGCCGTGATGCCGCACAGCGTGATCATTCGGACGCTCGACCTCGGCGGCGACAAATTCATGAGCGCGCTGAATTTGCCCGAGGAACTCAATCCGTTCCTCGGCTGGCGGGCGATCCGCTTTTGCCTGGAGCGCGTGGATGTTTTCAAAGTCCAGCTTCGCGCTATCCTGCGGGCCAGCGCGGGCGGCAATGTCCGCATCATGTATCCGATGATTTCGGGCGTGGAGGAATTGCGCCGCGCAAACAGCATTCTCGAGGAATGCCGCGCGGAGTTGCGAAAGGAGGGCGTAGCGTTCGATGAAAAAATGGAAGTTGGCGCGATGATCGAGATTCCGAGCGCCGCGGTGAGCGCCGACATCCTCGCGCGCGAAGTGGATTTTTTCAGCATCGGGACAAACGATCTCATCCAATACTCGATCGCCGTGGACCGCCTGAATGAACGGATCGCGCACCTTTACGAACCGACCCATCCCGCGATTTTGCGCCTCATCCGCATGACGGTCGAAGCCGCGCACAACCACAATCTGTGGGTCGGGATTTGCGGTGAAATGGCCGGTGACATCGCGCTCACACCGCTCTTGATCGGCCTCGGTGTCGATGAATTGAGCACCGGCGCAGCCCTCGTTCCGCGGGTGAAACGCGCGGTGCAATCGCTCGATCTGGACGCCTGCCGCCGCCTGATCGAAGACGTCCAATCGCTCGATACCGCCGCGGCGATCCTCGAAAAATGCAAGGCGGTGGCGCGTGCCCACTACGGGGATCTGCTTTAGCCCGCCGCAATCAGGAATGCCGCTTGTTGAAGCGGGAGATTTCGCGATCTGTCTCGCGCTTGGAAGCCTTTTCCTTCAGATCCTGCCGCTTGTCGTGCGCTTCCTTTCCTTTGGCCACACCGATCTCGATTTTCACGCGCGCATCTTTCCAATACATCCGCAGCGCGACCAGCGTGTGGCCCTCGATTTGGGTGAGCCCCAGCAGGCGGTGAATCTCCTTTTTGTGTAGCAGCAGACGGCGAAAGCGCTTCGGCTCGTGCTGCGTGTGGCTGGCCCGCGCGTAGGGCTGGATGTCGATGTCGAAGACAAACGCCTGCCCTTTTTCGATTCGCGCGAAGGCATTGTTGATGTTCGCGAAACCGCCGCGGATGGATTTAATTTCCGTCCCCTTCAGTTCGACGCCCGCCTCCATTCGCTCGAGGATGTGATAATCCCGCAGCGCCTTGCGATTGACCGAAATCTCCGCGCCCATAACCCGGCGCTAAATCAGCGCGGCTATTCCCCGCCTTTCGGCGCGGCTGACGGCAATTCGTAGGTCAGTTTTCCCTGGATGATTTCCGTCAGCGCGATATCCGAGAATCCCATGCGCACACCGACTTCGACCATCGGACGGTGACCCGCCGTGAGTTGGCGAACGCGTTTTGAGACGACGTTGACCAACACTTGGTGGCTCGGAATCACTTTGAAGGCATCATCAATAAGGTGGCTGGTCATAAATAATGGGAACTACTCTGGAAAACTGGATCGGCAGATTCGGTGGCCGAAGTAATTTTGTCAAAGGGAGTTTGCAAATAAGTCAAATGACAATTTTGCACCGCATATTGGCAGAAAACAGGCCCCGCCCAACGGCTCAAGTCTGGGCCGCGGTGCGCCTGCGCAGGGTGATGCGCTTGATCCGTGCATCATCCGGCGGGCTCCACGAGGCGATCTCGGGATCGTCCTTGAAGGCATTGTGAACGATCCGCCGCTCGTAGGCATTCATCGGTTCGAGTTGATACGAGCGCCCCGTTTTCCGCACGATCTCGGCGATCTGCCGCACCCGATGCGCGAGGCTGTCGTCCTTCATTTCGCGCCAGTGCTCGATATCGACCTGCACGCGCGGCGCAGTCTTGTCGTGCGACTGGATGACGCGATTTAGGAGAAACTGGATGTCTTCGAGTAATACCCCGCTGCGCCCGATCAAGCGCTCCTTGTCCGCAGTATAAACTTGGAGCGTCAGCCCGTGATCTTCCGGGATTTCCTTGATCTCACAAACGAAGCCGAGCAGGCCGAGCATCGTGTCCAGGGTTTCGCGGGGATTCAGGCTCATGGCAATGTGGATTAGCGCTTGGGTTTCAGCGCCGGCACATTTTCGGACGGGAGGACGGTTTGGTTCCGCGTCACATACAACTGCACGATCGAGAATATGTTCTGAACCGTCCAGTAAAGCGCCAGCGCGGAAGCGAAATTATAGCAGAAGGCGATGAAGATCAACGGTACAAACATCATGATGCGCTGCTGCATTTGGTCTCCCGACTTCGGTTGCAGTGCCATCGACCACAGCATCGTCGCCGCCATCAGCAGCGGCAGAATATTCAACGGAAATCCAAGCACGCGGGCGATCGTGTCGGGCTGCGACAAGTCGGAAACCCACAGGAATTTTGAGTTCCGCAATTCCACCGCGGTTCCGAGCATGTTGTAAAATCCGAAGAAGATCGGAATTTGCACGAGCATCGGGAGACACCCGCCAAAGGGATTCACGCCATTCTGCTTGTAGAGCTTCATCACCTCCACATTCATCGCCTGCGGATCGTCCTTGTACTTCTCACGCAACTCCACCTGTTTCGGCTGGAGAGCCTGCATCCGCTTCATCGAGGCGGTCGCCTTGTTCTGAAGCGGCCACATCGCAGTCTTGATCACCAAGGTCAGCAGGATGATCGCGATGGCGTAGCTGCCGATCTTCTCTTTGAGAAAGTTCATCGAGTTCAGCAGCGTGCGGCTGACGATGCTGAACATGCCGAAGTTCATGATTTCCGCTTCGTAGTTGTCCAGTTCGCGGAGGCGGCGGTATTCCCGCGGACCGCCGTAGATTTTGAAACTGCGCGTCACCGCCTCGCCGGGATTCAACTTGAACCCCGCCATGCCGATCGCGCAATCGACCCCGCTGCGTTCACCCTGATCGGTCGCCGGATGCCCGGCAGCCTGCCATGCCTCGTCGCCGACAGAAAACGCCCTGGCCCACACCGCGATGCCGCGTTGTTTTACCTGCGCGTCGATCATCGCTTTCTCATCCACGATCGGCGTGCAGAGCGTGGTGAAATATTGATTCGTCACACCCGCCCATCGGACGTCGCTCAGGATTTCCGGCTGCTCGGGATAGACCGCGCGCGGATTGCTTTTCATGAACAGAAATCCGCCGCCCTGAAACCATGACACATCGACCAATTTGTGACTCGTCCCGCGGAGATGGCTGAAGCCGGTGTAAGTCGGCAAATCCAACTGATGAATCGGCGCAGTCGAGCCCGTGTAAACGTAGTAGCGCGGAATCTCCACCGGCTGCGCGCTGCGATTGGCAAAGCTCAAGTCAAGCGTCAGCAAGTATTCCTCGCGCAGACGATCCCGGCCCTTCATCTCCGCAAACTTTGGCAGCGTGAACTTTTTCGTCAGTTGAATCTGCCGCTCATCCGTCCGGTCAAACACGACCGTCCGCGCCGCCGGATCGACCGTCGATGCAAAGGGTTTGCCAAGGCCTTCCCCGGCAATCTCCGACACTTCGCCGATCGCGATCGTTCCGTAACGATTCAGGACCACCCGGTTCTCCTGAGTCCCAATATGCTCGAGCAGCGTCGCGTTCCGGATGCCGCCTCCGAGATTCGTAAATGCGTAGTCCGCCGACTCGGTGGAAACGCTCTCGATTTTCTCTGGCTGCGCAGGCGGGAGATTGGCCGCAGGCGCGGCAGGCGCGACGGCTGCCGCACCATCGGACGCGGCTGGGGCGGCCGGTTTCGGCTTCGCAGCTTCTTCAGCGGCTGCCACTGCCTCGAATTCCTGGCGGGCAGCCGCCGCCTCCTGCGACTTGCGGATATAGAAAAATTGCCACGCTCCGAAAAGCGCGACGGCGACGATGAGGCCGAGAACTCCTTTGCGATCCATAAAATCTAATGCGGACACCCACGCCGCGCGCCGATGCTGCGCGCCGGCGGCACGGGATCGAGCCCCTCGCCGCCCCACGGATGACACCGCGCAATCCGCCGGACTCCGAGCAAACTCCCGCGCCACGCGCCATGCGCCGCGACGGCTTGGGAAAAATAGCGGGAGCACGACGGCTCATACCGGCAACCCCCGCCCGCACCGACGAACACCGACAAAACCGGCGCGATGAGAAGCTGGTATGCGCGAATCAAAATCTGGATGAGCCGACTCATTCCTCCGGGCTCCATACATTTGTCCGGCGGATGAGGCGAAGCCATTCCTCGCGCAAATCTGAAAACTCCACTTCGACTGCGCGCTGCCGCACCACGATCACCAGCCACGCCCCCGGCATCAGCCGTCCCCGCTCTGCCCGCAAGATTTCGCGCAAGCGCCGCCGCACGCGATTGCGCTCCGCCGCCCCACCCACTCGGCGCGACGTGATGATCCCGACCCGCGCCGGACCCACCGCGCCATTTTGCAGAACGCTCAACAACATAAACTTCCCATGCACCGGCACGCCTTCGCCCCGCACCCGCTGGAATTCCGACGCGCGAAAAAGCCGGGCGGATTTGGGAAATCGCAAACCCATTTCCCGGGACAAAGACACAGCGCCGCTCCAGACACGGCCGCGATCGGAAAGGCGGGCGCAGGCGCTCAGGCCTGCGTATGCCGCGCGTAGTGGATTTCGACGCCCTTTGGCAGCAAACGCTTGCGTCCGCGCTGACGCCGGCGCGAAAGAATCGCACGACCGCTTTTCGTCTTCATGCGCGCCCGGAAACCGAACTGGCGTTTGCGGGTGCGTTTGGATGGCTGGTAAGTACGTTTCATAGGCCGTGTTGCTGATAGGGTTTTTGGAAAAAGGAGCGCCAGACTAGCGAGACACGCCGGGCTGTCAACAAGTCGATACGCGCTGTCGCGCGTTTCGCCATCGCACCATGGATTTCCGTCTCGCATGAGTCCGATCGGTCAATACGCATCCGTGGTTCTTTCTCGCAAAAAACAATCGGCATCCCAGCAGTGCCTCCTTGCCTCCTTGGCCTCCCATCATTGCCACGCGGGCATCTTCCGTATGAAAACGACATGGCACAACTCACCCAGCAAGCGCTGCGATGAGATGGCGCATCTCATCGTCAAGCTCCGCGGGATCGTGCAGCGTCTGCGCGATCTCGGCGCGGACGATTTCGCGGAAACGACGGCGCAGGCGGTGGATCGCGACTTTCACCGCGCCCTCGCTGAGCCCGAGCGCGGCGGCGGCGTGCGCCTGCGAGGTGATTGAAGCGGCGGGCGTGAGCCACGGCTTGAGAGCGATGAATTGCGCCGGGTTTTCGCTTTCGCTTCCGAGCAAAACGAGCGCGCGTTCGATGATGGCGAGCGCCCACTCGCGGTCGAACGCGGCGGCGGGACCGGGCGCGTTCGCATCAGCCACCTCCGCGCCGGGCAAAGTGTCCGTGCCCTCACCGAGCGCGATGTGCTCCGCGCCGCCTCCGCGCTTTTCCCGCGCGGCATTGCGACGGCGGTTCGCAAGGAAATGCTTCACCGCGCCGAGCAGATAGCTGCGAAACCGCCCGCGCCCGCGCTCAAACGCGCCGAGCGTTTCGTCCGCGAGCACCTTCGCGAAAAACTCGTGCGCCAGCTCGCGCGCAGCATCGTCATCGCGCCCCTCGCGCCGGAGAAACGCGACGACCGGCGCGTAGCAGCCCGCGCACAATTCGCCAAGCGCCTGCCGCCCTTCCGCGGTGCGGCCCGCAGCGTTCCGCACGAGCGTCCAGTGCGTGGTGTGAAAGGCGTTCGCGTCGGTCGCGGAGTCAGCGCGCATGGTCAGCGGAAACGGGTGTTCGCGGTTTCCGGGTAGCACGCTCGCCCCGAGCGTTGGCGAAGGCGTCCCGCCTTCGTGGACTTCCAAAACGCGTCTTCCCGGATTTCGCTCACGGATTCAGCTGCGACCTGGCAGGTAAGTTCGTTTTGGCGGGACGCCAAAACCAACGCCCGGGACGGGCGTGCTACCCGGAACTCCGCAGCCGCGCGACTACCCCGCAGGCTATCGTGAGAAGGCATGGCGGAGCCGGTAAAGGCTGAAGCGCGTCGGCCTGATTGCCGGTTCGGCCTTTTCCCAGATCTTGGCCGGGTCGAAGTCGATGCCGCGTTCGAGCATCTGCGTGGCGTACCTCGTCTGCGCCGCTTCGCGAATTCGCTTCGCTTGTAGGAAACGGGTCTTGGCGTCGATGTATTCCCGAAGCCGATTTTTTGCCTCAAGCGTTGGAATGTCGCCTTCTGTGCCTTCATCCAGATTCACGCCGCTTCCATAGTCGCTCGGAGTCGGGTCAATGACACCTAATCGCTCGCGAATCTTGGCCATCTCAACCGCAGCGTCATCCGATCGCTTGCGTTGTTTTTCCACCTCGTCTCGAAGGGACGCCAGACCTCGGTCCAAGTGGCGCTGCAGATCGGAAAGTCGCTTCTGCTGGTACACAACCGCGATGGTATTTGCGATGTTCGCGGCTTCTTTCGTGTCAGTGCTATAGACACCCACTTCGATGAGGCTGCTATTGGGAACTTGTCGGAAGACCATCGAGTTTAGCAGCTTCTCTTGAACGCTTTGAAGCGGGAGTTGCCCGCCGTCCTTGGACCACTTTTCGAGCAGTTTTAGATTTTCAATTGCCGGATCGAGAATCTCAGATTTCTGCAGGATGTTGAACTGCATCGTCACAAATTGCGGGTCTATTTCCCCGGGGTAACCCATCGGGGCGGAATAGTCCGGCTTCGGTTCGAACGTAATCTTCGAGAAATAGATTGGGGGCAGGAGGAGGTCTAAACTGAACAACGCGAAACCAGCCAGCAGCGCCAGTCCCGCAAACGAAAACAGGGCGCGCCGGAAAGTCTTTTTCGGTATCGGAACAGGCGTCGCGGCGGCAGGACGCGCGTCGCTTTCCACCACGGTCTGCACCTGCGTGCGCATTTCCTCCGCGCTGCCCTGGCGGCGTCCGCGCTCCTTTTCCATCGCCTGCCGCACGATGTCATCGACGCGCGGGTCGGCGGCGCTGCGCGCGGATGGCGGCGCGAATTTCCCGACCGGGAGTTCGCCGGTGAGCAGTTCGTAGAAGACGACGCCGAGCGAGTAGATGTCGGCGCGGTGGTCCACGTTGCCTGGCGTGTCCCGCTGCTCGGGAGCCATGTATTGCGGGGTGCCGAGCGCGGCGCCGCTGGTGAGATGGGAGTCATGGGAGGAATAGGTCCCATGAGTCCCATCCGTCCCATCGCCGATGAGCTTCGCGATGCCGAAGTCCGCCAGCTTCACGCGACCTTTCGCGTCGAGGAGGATGTTCTCCGGCTTGATGTCACGGTGGAGCACGCCTTCGTCGTGGGCATATTGCAGCGCCTCGCAAATCTTCGGCACCACGCCGAGCGCCTGCGCGGGCGTGAAGCGGCTCGCGCGCATGGCCTGCCGCAGATTCACGCCATCGACGAACTCCATGAGCAGGTAGAAAAATGCGCCCGCCTGCCCGTGATCGTACACCGCAACGATGTTCGCGTGATTCAGCCGCGCGAGCAGCCGCGCCTCGCGCTCGAACCGGCTTGCGAACGCGGGATCGGCGGCGAGCGATTGCGGCAGGAGTTTCAGTGCGGCGAAGCGATCGAGCTTTGGCTGGCGCACTTGGTAAACCGCGCCCATCCCACCGCGCCCGATGAGTTCGATCACCTCGAACTGCGGGAACGCCGCCGCGACCTGCTCCAGAGTCGGCGGCACGGATCGCGGCGCGTTGTGTTCCGTCGCTGCTGCGGCGCCAGCCAAGAGGCACCGCGCGCAGAGACCCTGCGCGGCTCCGGGCGTGAGCGGCGCGCCGCATTCGGGACAGTGGTCTTGGGGCATGGCGTTGTTCATATCCGTTCCTGAACCGCCGGGGAAGCGAGGTTACACCCGTGAAGGGTTTCCCGTTTTCACGTCGCGGCGCGATCAAAACCGATCACGGCTGCGCGGGATATTCCAAAGAAGACGGCGCAAATCCCATCAATCGTGAAGCAGACCACCGTCGCGCCAGACGTTTACCCGGCCCGATCGTGAAATCACTTTTCGCCGCGGACGACTTCGCAATCGCACCACTCGACAATCCCGGCCCGCACGCTATCTAAACCGCCCTATGTTCTGGACCGAAGAAATCGCCGCCAAGTGCAGCGGCGCGCACATCATCAATGACTCGAAGACGCCGAGCGGGCGCGTCCATGTCGGCGCTTTGCGCGGCGTGCTGATTCACGACGCGATCTTTCGCACGCTTTGCGAAAAGGGCATCGAGGCGCGTTATCTTTTTGGCACCGATGACTTCGATCCGGTGGATGAAATCCCCAAGGGCGAGGACGAGCATTTCGGGCAATACATCGGCTGGCCGCTGTGCAATACGCCCGCGCCGCGCGGATCGTCCGCGCCGGATATGGCGGAACATTTCATGAGCGAGTTTCGCGAGATTTTCGTGGAGCTGGGCGTGAAGGTGGAAAGCTACCGGATGCGCGATCTTTACCGCAGTGGCGAGTTCAACGAGCCGATCGACGTGATCCTGCGCAACGCGGAAAAAGTGCGCCGCGTTTACAAGGAAATCTCCGGCAGCGAGCGGCCCGCGCACTGGCTGCCGTTCCAGGTCATCTGCGAAAAGTGTGGCTGCATCGGAACGACGGAAGTCTCCGACTATGACGGGCGCGAAGTTTCCTACATGTGCCGCGTGGACAAGGTCGTGAATACGAAGCTCAACCTCGGCTGCGGCTGCGGATACGAGGGAAAAGTGTCGCCATTCGACGGGCGCGGGAAGCTGCCGTGGAAGCTGGAGTGGGTCGCGAAGTGGGTGAAATTTCCCGTGACGATCGAGGGCGCGGGGAAGGATCACTCCACGCGCGGCGGCTCGCGCGACGTGAGCGAGGCGTGTCTGCGCGCGATCTACGGCACCGAGCCACCCCTGCGCGTTCCGTATGAATTTTTCCTCGTCGGCGGAGCGAAGATGTCCTCGTCGAAAGGCGTCGGCGCGAGTGCGCGCGACATGGCGAATCTGCTGCCGCCGGAAGTGCTCCGTTTCCTGATGATCCGCACGAAACCGAACTCGCCCGTGAACTTCGACGTGCGCGAAGAAGGCATCGTGAAGCTCTTCAATGAATTCGACCGCTTCCACAGTCGCGCCGCCATCGAAGGGAACGCGACACCCGACGAAGCCTGCGTACACCGGCTTTCCGAGCTGACGCCCGAAGGCGGCTACATGAACGCGAACTTCCAGCTCGTAAGCGCGCTCGTGCAGATGCCGCACCTCGATCCCGTGCAGGAAATCGAGAAACGCAAAGGCGCGCCGCTCACCGCGATCGAGCGGCATCATCTCGATCAACGCATCGCCTCCGCGAAAATCTGGGTCGAAAACTACGCGAGCGAAGAGGAGAAAACGCGCCTGCAAGAAACGCTTCCCGCCCGGGCGCAAGATCTCACGCACACCCAGCGCGCGTTCCTGCAAAATCTCGCTGCCGCGCTTTCCGAAACGTCGTGGGAAGACAACGCGCTTCAGTCAAAAGTCTTCGAGATCGCGCGCATGACACCCATCGAGCAACCCATCGCCTTCAAAGCCATCTACCGCGTCCTGCTCGACCGCGAAGCCGGCCCGAAAGCCGGCAACCTGCTCGCCTTTCTCGAACGCGATTTCGTCATCGCGCGCTTCCGCGAACTCCCGTGCGACAAGCTCACCTTCTGGCGCGAATCCTCGATCAAAATGGACGCGCTCGAAGCATGGATGAGCAAGGAGGCCGACAAGATCGGATCGCACGAATCGGACCTCTGCGTGGAGGGCGGGGCCACTGCGAATGAAATGACCTTCACGATGAAGGACGGCAAACGCCTCCTGAAACGCGTGGTCGTCGAAGGCCCGCTGATCGCGTAGTACATTCCGGCGCGATGAAATTCGGCATCTGCAACGAAATCTTCCAAGGCTGGAACCTCGACGACACTTTCGCGTACGCGAAAAAGGCCGGATACGATCTCATCGAAATCGCGCCATTCACCGTCGCAAAAACCGTGAACGACATCTCCCCTGCCCGCCGGATCGAAATCCGCGATGCCGCAGCCCGCGCCGGCATCGGCATCTCCGGCCTGCACTGGGTCCTCGTGCAAACGGAAGGGCTCCACCTCACGTCGCCCGACCCGTCCGTCCGACAGCGCACCGGGCGATACCTCGACGACCTCGTCAAATGCTGCGCCGATCTCGGCGGAACGCGCATCGTGCTCGGCTCGCCAAAGCAGCGCAACGTGGCCGACGGAATCCCCTTCCAGCAAGCGCGCATCTGGGCCTTCGACACGTTGTGCGGTGCAGTTCACGTTGCGGCGGATCGCGGCGTGGTCATCTGCTTCGAGCCGCTCGCGCCCTCCGAGACGAATTTCATCAACACCGCCGCCGACGCCATCCGTTTCGCCGAGCTGTTTGAAAGCTCCGCCATGTCGATCATCCTCGATGTGAAAGCGATGTGCGCCGAGGAAAAGCCCATCCCGCAAATCATCCGCGAAAGCGCCGGGAAGTTCGCCTACTTCCACGCCAACGATCGCAATCTGAAAGGCCCCGGCTTCGGCGAAGTGGACTTCCGACCCATCGCCGCGGCGCTGCGCGAAAGCGGCTACGATGGCACCGTCTCGGTGGAAGTCTTCGACTTCACCGAAGGCCCGGAAGTGATCGCGACGAAAAGCATCGAATATTTGCGCGAGACGTTCGCGCCCGCCTGACGATCCGGCTACTTCTTCCCAAAGAGCCGCTTCATATTCGCGAGCCCTTTCACCGCGATGTCATCGCGCTTGGGCTCCATCTTGCGCCAGATGGCGGCAGCGCGGGCGATCACTTTCACGTCTGTGGTGAAGCTCTCGATCACCACATCGCCTTTGTAGCCAATCTTTTTCAGCGCGGACACGATCGTCTTCCAGTCGATGTGATCGCCGCCGGGGGTGCCGCGGTCGCAGCCGCAGGCGTGGAAATGCGCGAGATTTTTTCCCGCCTTGAGGATCGCGGCTGCCTGGTTCTTTTCCTCGATGTTCATGTGGAAGGTGTCGAGGTGCAGTTTCACGGCAGGACTGCCGACGGCCTTGATGAGCTTCAGGCCCTGGTCGCAGGTGTTGAGGAAGTCGGTCTCGAAACGATTCAGCGGCTCGATGCAAAGCTGCACGCCTTTGCTCTCGGCGTATTTCGCCAGCGGCTTGAGGTTTTTCACCACGAGATCGAACTGCTGCTTCTTCTCCGCATCGTCATGCGGGCCGACGAGTCCGACGACAGAATAGATCGGTCCGATGATCGACGGGCAGCCCATCACCACGGCTTGGTCGATCAACGCGCGCACGTAATCGGACGCGGTTTTTTGATCCGCCACCGATCCGCGCAGGTCGCGGCCCGGACCCATGCAGGCGCAGACGCTGCCGATCTTAATTCCGGCCTTGTCGGCGGCGGCTTTGACCTTGGCGGGGTCGATGTGACTCGGGTCTTCCACCGGAATTTCAACCGTCTCGAAGCCCCACTTTTTGAACTTGGGAAAGAGCTTCACGCTGTCGGTGGTGAAGGGCGAAACGTAGAGGAAAGAGTTGAGGCCGTAGCGCATGGAATCTGGAAGTTGAGGGTTGGAATGTTGAACTGCGTTTGTGCGCCTGACGCGCGCAATGAGTCAAGCATCCCGCGCAATCCCGCGTGAACTTTTCGAGGCGTTTCCGCCACTACCTGTGCAATCTGAACACGATGACGCTCGACCATCACGACATTGGCGGCCTGTATCGCCAGCACGGGGCGGAGATATTGCACTATCTCGCGCGCCGCTGCCCGGCGGAGGAGGCGCACGATCTTTTGCAGGAAACATTTCTGCAAGTGGTGCGGCAGCGCGACCGGCTCGCCGGGATCACGATGCCGCGCGCGTGGCTGTTCGGGATCGCGCGAAACATTCTCGCGAGCCACTACCGCCAGCAGCCACGGAACGTCGGGGATGTTTTCCCCGAAACGCATGCGCCCGCCGCGGAAGATGCGCGGCTGCCGGCGATGCGCGAGGCGATCGCGGGGCTCGCGCCGGAATTGCGCGAGACGCTCGAATTGCGAATCGAGCAGGAACTTTCCTACGAGGAAATCGCGGGCGTCCTCGACGTGCCGATCGGCACGGTCCGCTCGCGACTGCACAATGCGGTGCGCCGACTTCGCGCGGCGCTCGCCAAACCGGAGCAAAACTGATGAACACTGAAACACTCGAAAACCTGCTGATCGACCGCGCCCTCGGCCAGCTTTCGCCGGACGTGGAGGCGCTGCTCACCGAGCACCTCGCCGGGACTCCCGGCGCAGCGCAGGCGGCGGCGGAATTGCGTGAAGTCGTCGCGCTCGCGACCGCGGCGATGCATCGCGCCGCGCCGAAACTCGAACTCCCGCCACGCTTCATCGCGCTGCCGCGCTGGCCGCGCGCGCGTCGCGTGCTCGCACTTGCCGCTTCGTTCATGGCGGGCGCGGGCCTCGCATTTTTCGCGCTGCCCGGGACGAATGCGCCGGTCGCGCCCGCCGTGCAACCCACGCCCGTGCTCGCGCAAGCGCCGAAGCATTCCCCCGAAGTCGAGCGTGCGCTGCGCAAGCTGCCGTTCTGGTCGAAGGAACGCGCCTACTTGATCGCGGGCGCGGCGAGTGAAACGAACCGTTAAACGAAATCCATCCATGAAAATCCGAATAAAACTCCACCGCTGGCTCACTCAGAAACTTCCGGTCGCCGCGCTCGCGGTCATCGCACTACCCATCACCGGATGCGGCCCGGAGGATTGGATCGCGTGGGCACCGGATGGTGAACACGCGATCATGAAAAACGGCCTGATTGACAGCGCCGGAAAACCTTTCGGGGAAGCGCTCGGCGAGAATGAAACCATCGGCGCGTGGCTGCCGGATTCGCGTCGCGCGCTCGTGATCCGCAGCGTGAAAGCGGCGAGTTGGGAGGAATACGCGGCCCTGCTCGGCGCGCAACGCGTGACCATCGTCGTGGAGGCGGCTGGCGAGCTGGCCCGCGTCATCGCGGAAAATCAAGACGCGCTCGCGGAACTCGACGACACGCCCGGATTCAAGATTTGGAGGGAGAATCTGGAACTGCGCGGCGAGCGGGCGGAAGCAGTGTTGTATTTCCTCGATGCCACCCGGCCCGGCCTGCTCGACCCTTTGATGGAGGCTACTGCAGAGCGAGATGCGGCTGCTGCACGGAAAGAAAATGGCGGCGCTGATGCCATCGCGCCCGCGCCGACTGGCGCGACGATCCGGGAGCAAATGGGTTATCCAGAGATTCACGAATTGCACGTGCGCACGGTGGTTGCGCCGGGTTTTTCGGACGATCAATTGCTCATCCGATTCGTCGATGAAATTGGCCTGCCGGCCGTCTCGCCGAACGGTCGCGCCGTGGCGTTCGTGCGCGACGAAGCCGCCGACCTCCGGCTCTACGTGATGGCGCTCGAACCAGGCGCGCAGCCCGTGCTCGTGCAAAGCGGCGCGGAGTTCGCGGCGTGGTCGCCCGACGGCCAGGAGCTGGCTTATTCCAAAAGCAATATCTCGCGGCGAATCCAGCACGAGAAGGACGGCCTTGGCCTCGGCTCCATCGCGCGCCGTCGCGTCTGCACGCCAGATGGCGCGATCATCGCGGAAGCGGAGCCTGCCGAGGATCTCGCGGGGCTAATCCTTCCCGAGTATCCCGCGCGCGTCGCGTGGCTGCCGGATGGACGCATCCTTTTCGCCGGGGCGAAATTCACGCTGCCCGCGACCACGCAAAATCTTCCGAGCGGCCTCACGCTTTTCGCGTTGCGCGTGAATCCCACGCCATCGATCGAGCAACTCATCGCCGACTCCGTGCCAGCGCGCCTCACCGAGCGCGTGAACTTTTTCACCGTGAGCCCGGATGGAAAAAAGGTCGCGGTGCTCGGCAAGATGGGCGCCGTGTCGGTGCTCGCGCTCGACACCCGGACGTTCTCGACACTGCAGGATTCATCGCCGCAGTTTTCCAAAGAAGGTCGCGACGACGGACTGCTCGTCCCCGCGTGGCGAAGCGCGGATGAACTCACCTACCTCGTCCCCGCTGGCGATCCCGCCGGAAGTCCGCTCCGCGCCGAAGTCGTCGTCGCATCGTTGCGCGGCGGCAAGCGCGCGATCTCGAAATCGTGGCCGGATTCCGCGGCGCTGCCGCCCCTGGAAAAGTGACGCGGGCGAAATTCGGGACTCAGCGATCGGCCGCTTTGAATGCCGGTGCCTGCGGGTTTCCGCCAGTTTCCATATAGGCGAGCAGGTCGAGGATTTCGTCCTTGTTCAGCGTGCTCAACAAGCCGGGAGGCATCAGCGAAACTGGCGACATTTGCCGCGACGCAATCGCGAGTTTGCCGACCGCTTTTTTTGCGCCGTCGAGCGGGTTGGTGAGCACGATGTAGGCGTCGTTGTTTTCCTCGACGATCAGGCCCATCACGGTGTCGCCTTGCTTGGTGTTGAAAAGGTGTCCGGCATATTGCTCCGAAACAATTTTCGACGGCTCGACGATGGATTCGAGCAGATCGCGGCGGTTGAAGCGGCTGCCAACGGCGGTGAGGTCGGGGCCGAAGTTGCCGCCGCCATTTCCGAAGTGATGGCACTGGAGACACTGCACGCTGGAAAAGATTTCCTTCCCGCGCTCGAAATTGCGTCCGCTGCCCGCCTTGTCGAGATCGCCCGCGAGATCGGCGACGCTCCACATTTTCACGAAAGGACGCACCACCGCCGGGGGCGCGGGCGGCGCGGATTCGGACGGAGCATTGATGACCGCCGCGAGTTCCGCGCGTTCGGCGTCGCTGAGTTTCGCGACAGCTTGTTCCCTGATGCGCACGATGAACTTCGCCAGCGAATTCCCGCCCGTGAACGCGCGCGCCTTTGCGAACCACGCGAAATAGCGCTCCCGCTGCGGGCGCGTCCAGCCCGCGGCCTCGCGCAACATGCACGCATACCAAATCTGCTCCTCCTGCGACGGCGCGGCCTCGATCAATGCCAGCGTTTTCTCCACCACATCCGGCGCGCCGAGCCAGACCAGCAGTTCGCTCAATTCGCGATTCAGCGGAAAAGTTTTCGCGGGAAACTGCCTGCTGAGTTTCTCGACACCGAGCTTCACCAAATCCTCCGCGGGCCTGCCCTGGCGCGCGAAACTGATTTTCAAAACGCGCAGCTTCAGCAGCTTCGATTCGTCGTCGAGTCCATCGAGCGGAAACTTTTTCACCGCCTCCAGCAATTCCGGCTGCGCACTTTTTTCGCCCACACGCGCGAGCGCGAGCAGTTGCGTCAGCGCCGCGAGCGGCCGCGTTTCCCGCAGCGCGGCATCCTTCCACTCCGCCACCGGACGCCGCTCGTAAGCAAGCCGCCAAGCGTGCCGCGTGAACGCATCCGCAGCGCCATCGGGAAAGGCAGGCTTGCCTTCCGCGAGCGATTTCTCCGCGAGCGTGTTGCGCTCGCGTTCCATGCCACCGCGGACGGCTGCGTTGCCATGCGCCATCGTCTCTTCGAGCTCCTTCAGCTTGTCGGTTTTTCCGATCCAGCTCACCCGATACAGCGCCGCCTGCGTCCCGCGCCCACCGACGGTGAGATACATCGCGCCGTCGGCACCGAATTCGAGATCGGTGAAAGGCATCGCTTTTCCCGAAAGAAACTCCTCCACATCGCCGCCCGCCTCCGGTCCCGGCGGATGCGTGAGGCTGGCAAGCTGGCTCTTCGCCGCGTAGCTCGCGCCCTTCGGTGATTGATGGACCGCAAGGATGCGGCCGAACGTCCAATCCATCACAAAAAATGCCGTCCGATAGCGCGCCGGCCATTTGCTCGTCGCGCCAAATTTTACTCCCGTCGGGCACCCGAGCCCGATGTCACAAACCGGCGGCAGCGAGTCCGCATATGTCACCGGCCACTTCTGATTCCCCTCGCGAAATCCGTACTCGCCGCCAGGCACGATGTGCAGGATGCGCGTGGCCCGATACCACGGCAGGCCCGCATCCCATTCCATGTCGCTGTCAAAGGTGAAAAGCTCGCCGTCCTCGTTGAAGTCGATGTCATACGCATTGCGAAAACCACCGGCGAAAAGCTCCCATTTCGTCCCGTTCTCATCGGTGCGCAGGATGTGGCCGTACGGGACTTTCAGATTGTCGAAAAACGTCGCGACCGGGTCCATCACGCGCGGCACCAGGATGTCTTCCGCGAAATGGCGATACGGCGAATGTTCGTAGTCGATCCCCTCCACCGGCGGCGTCGAATTGCCGTGCGCGATGTAGAGCTTGTCATCTGGCCCGAGC
>JANNWY010000111.1:0-51712 GCA_031409335.1 Chthoniobacteraceae bacterium
TTGTCCTTGGCATGTTGCGCCGGCTCGCGCTGAGCTTTGCCATCCCCTGGATTGCGCAAAGGCAACGCAAACACCCACGCACTTCCACCCGCGACTTCCTCGATCATCTGCGGGCGGCAAACTCCCGCCGGGCCTTTGATCTCATCACCGCCAAGTCTCCAACCGCGTGGAGAATTTAGAAAAAATCAGCCCTACGTCGAGGACGCGATACTCGCGCGCCGTCTATCAGCCCGCAAAGGCGCTGGCGGATGAAATTTACCGACGGGAAATCCGCAAGACCGCTCCCTCAGAAATGCTGCGCATTTTGTTCACGAGTGGCGGCACCGGTGCGGGTAAGAGCACGGCGCTGGCAATGCTCCACGCCGAGTCGGACCCCAGCGACCAATATGACATTCTCGTGGATGGCACTTTGTCGGACTACACGGCAGCGCGGGCGAAAATTCGGCAGCCGCTCGCCCTCGGTCACAGCGTGGCAATTATCCACGTCCACCGCGCGTTTGCCGAAACAGTGCGGATGGTTGTGAAACGCGCAATCGAGATGGGCCGTGCAGTCACCCTGGACAACATCGCGGCCACGCACTTCCGTTCGGCAGAGACGCTTTTCAAACTCGCGGAAGAGTTCGGCGAGCGGATCGACCTCCGCGTCCTCGAAAACTCCGGCGATAAGCCCGCGCGGACAATTTCTCTAGCCGAACTTGCGAGCAGGAGGGCCAACAGCGTTGACCAACTGCGCAAACTGGCCACACTCTGCTCGTCAATGAATTCCACAGCCTCAAAGTTGACCATCCCGAAATCCATGAAGCTCTCTTCCAAAACGGTTCTCGCCGCTAAAGTCCAGCGACCTGCAGCGACGATGCAGGGGAAAACTCTGGCAGACCGTGCAGTGGGGCGCATGGTGACTGGCCTGAATGCGGCCCAACGCAGCGGTAAGTTTCCGAAGGTCTATTGAGAGTCGGCTGGCGTTCATTTTAGCGCGGAAAAGTCGCTCCGATTTGCGCCCGGATTGCGGCGAGTTCATTGCGGTCGGAACACGGCGAGATAGTCGGTGTCGGATGATTGGAATACCATCGCGCGACGCGTTCCCGGCGATCTAAACCATCTTTGGCGAGCAGTGCCGCCGCCTTTACAATCGTCGAGGACGGATTGAAGAGCACGATTTTCCCGCTGCTCGCCGCCCGATCCACAGCGTAGCCGTGACAGACGAACAACGTCCTTTCGTAGCTGGCCGTGATGCGGCGCTCGTCGTGCCCATCGCAGAGCGCTCGAAAGGCGTAGCTGTGCGCCGCACGCCGACTGAACCGCACCTTGCAGTTGTCCCAATGGCAGCCCGCGAGTCGAGCCTGCAAGGCGAACGCCTTTCGCTGCAATGCCTGCGGCTTCGCAGCTCGTCCCTCCCGACCGCGCCACAGCGTAGCACCGCGCTTTGCGCCGTATAAATCTGGCTGCTGTATTCCGTAGGAATCCTTATCCAGAGGATTGTCACAGCCTCCGCGAATTTCGGGCATTTTCGGACCGTAAAATTGACCGCTCAAATCCTGTGCCGATGCGGGCGCAAAAGGGATTTTGCAGGCGCGTTCGACGCTTGCCGCCGGGGCTGCGGATTCCTTGCGTGGCCGTCCGCGTGGGCGTTTTACGTTGCTGGCAGGAACTGGATTTGTGCGAGGTCTCCCACGAGGCCGCGATACGGGGCGGGGGAGATTGATTGTCGGTGCGATCTTTTCGCCATCATCTGCGAGGGTCGTGTCATTGTGCAGCCGCTGGCCCTGGCGGTCGTAGAAGAGCGAGTGCTTGTCGAAAAGGAGCTTGGCAGGATCGGCCACCATCACGCCCCAAGTGCTCGTCTTCGATCCGCGCTTGCGGCGCAACTTCGTCTCGAATGCCAGCCCACATTCACGCCGCAAACGTGAAAGCTCGCGGGTTGCATGTTCGCGGCTGAATCCTGTCTTGGCGCAGAACGCCTTGAGATCCACGTCGCCCCAAATCGGCGACCGTTCGGCAACCATGAATAGCCACCCTCGCAAGCGGGCGCGGCACGTTGCCGCGCTGCCAGGGCGACGTCCGCGGCAGCGTTGGCGACTGTCTTCATTCCGCCGGCATAAAGGCAAAGCCTCCCGGCGGAAAAAATCCGCATTTTTCCCTGACTCGCGCGCTCTCGGAATCAAGGCTCACCGCGCGTAAACAACGGGTTGTCCTGACGCCAAAAACTTCCGGGACCTTGGCAAGCGACCAACTTGCCAAGGCCCTTTTTGCTGAGAGATATGGATGGTTTTAGGTAGTCTTCATTGGGTCACCTCCTTGCTATGTGGAATCCCGCGCAAATAAGCTCCCGTTTGGGAGCTTCCACCCGACGCTCAACCAACATCTCGATCTCGTTTTCTGCGGCACCCGCCTTTGTGATGCCACGTCTTCACACTGGCCGCTCTTTCCTCGGAAAGCCGTGGTAGCCCCGGCGAAAAAATCGTGTGCCGCCCTGTGCCTGTTTGTGCCGCACCTTCACCGCCCGCAAACCCTTTTCCACAGATGTTTTCCAGCTCACGATGCCGCCTTGTTCCGGGTTGTGCCACCCCCTGCCGGATTGTGCCGAAAACGCCCGTTTCTCTATGGGGTTCAAGAGGTCGCGGGTTCGAATCCCGCCGGCCCGACCACTTGAAACCAAGTCTGGTAAAGGATTCGCGGGCATAGGCGGGTTTCGATCCAAAATCCAGTCAATACACGCCGTCAATACACATTCTGGGCAGCGTGAGCGTGCCAGACAGCACGCAGCGGTGTCGTGCTCTCTGTGAATCGTCGCGCGACAAGGCGGCCCTGGGGTGCTGCGTTGCTGGGGAACGACGCTCGGGGGTTGGACGAAACCTTTGCGCACGAAGGCCACGCCATGCGATCAGCCGGCCTTTGATCCCGCTCCAGCGAGGATCAGCCAGCCCTGCAATTCATGCACGGGATTCTTCTCTGAAAACCAAACGCCGAGAGACGCCCTGTGGGATTTTACGACAACTTCCGCAAAAAAGATGCTCCGTACACGGAGCCACTTTCGCGAAAAATTTTCCTTAGTTTTGCGCCCAGAAAGGCACAAAACTCTTGAAATATTACAACATCATAGGGCCTCAAGTGAGGCGAATCCGATACGCCCGCGATTGGTCCCAATCAGAAATGGCTGCGAAATTGCAGTGTGCGGGCTGGGACATCTCCCGGAGCGGCGTTTCCAAAATCGAAGCGCGCTTGAAATTCGTCTTGGATTTTGAACTCGATTTTCTGGTGGAGGTTCTGCAAGTCGAGTTGAAGGAATTGTTCCCCAATCATCTTCCGGGCGAACGTGCGCATGATCGTCTCACGCGCTTGATGAGCAAAAGATTTTGAAATCATCCGGGTTGCGGTAGCGCCGCTCACAAGTGGCGGCGGACCCGGTAAGGCTGAAAAAAATCGCCCGCCAGCGGTTCAGGTGCTTATTTTCATGAAGTGTTGCCCGACTCAAAGCTCGTCATTTCCAGAACCTCATGAAATCGCCAACCGCAGAATCTTCGTTCAAGCTCACCCAAGCCGTCCGTTCGCTGTTGCGGTGCGAGGAGTTGCAGGGGGATGAGGTTTCCGAAGCCACGCATCAACTCATCGAGGAAGTGCTTGAAACGGTGGGACAGGTGCAAAGGGAATGCGAGTTCCCGGATCGCGCGGAAATCATTGAGTTTTTTGCCAGGCGTTTGGCGGATGAGAATCGGGAGATGCTCGTGAAGCGCGTCGTCGCATTAGTGGGAACGCTTTCCAATGAGGAACTGTATTCGAGCTACGCGGAGGCTCGGGATTCCGAGCGCGGTTTGGGGCAAGGGAAAACGTAGGCTTCGCTTCCGCCTGCCTTCCCGACGGGCCGGCCAAAATTGAGCCCGGCATCGCTGTGACCGGCGTAAATGTCGGCGTCTGCCTGCACGGCGAGCAGTCTGGCAAAATGCAGCGCGGTGCAATCCACATTCACACCAAAGCCCAATGACGATGAGCTTCGTTCTGCCGTCAGCGGGGCGGACGGCTCGATTTTTGAATCCTTGCCCGCGGCATGGATCACAAGAACGTTGTCGGAAGGGAGGTGGCGCGGATCAGGAGCAATCGCGGCTTGTCGCAAGCGGATTTGGCGAGGGAGCTTCAGAAATCCGGCTGGGACATCAGTAGAAGCGAGGTCTCAAAAATAGAAATGCGAATCCGGGAAGTGAAGGACTGGCAGATGTTGCTTCTGGTTCGCGTCCTCAAAACTCCACACGATTCGTTCTACCCTTGCCTCGATCCAAAAAAGGCGCTTCGTGACGCTTTCGCTGAGACGATGACGAGGAAGCCAAAACGATCTTCCCCGCCGGTTGTCGAGTGAGCAGAACGGGCGTCTGCTCGCCCAAGTAAATTACCAATCATCGCGTTCACGCGCGCGACGATTTTCGCGATGGAGGATTGGTTGTTCCGGCGATGGCAACCGGAGCAGCGAGGCCCTCCCGAAAAAGGGCCGGCTCTAGCTGCGGAGGTTGTGAGTAACTGCGGCGGAAGGCGGGCGCAGTTATTCAAATCGCCGGAAACAACCGGCTCGAACCTCGGGATTTTTTCTCACGCACCCGAGGACTTCGAGGCGTCGTTTTCTTGCGCCGTTCATGCAAGCGTAGAGCGCGGGGCGCAGACCGACGAAGCCGAGGTCGATCTTGTGACTTTCGAGCGGCTCGATCTGCTCGGCGCTGGTCATGTCGAAAAGGCTCAGCGCCACGTGAGGATAGAGTTTTTCGGAAGGCTGCGAGCGTCGCCGGGGTCAGTCCGTAGTGGATGTTCGCGATGCAGCCGATAGGGAGATGCGAGCTTTCCCCGTGGCTCATCCCGCGGGACGGCAGCGCGAAGTCGATCGGTGAATTCGAGAACAAGGGTGAGCGCGAGTTCTCCCCGCCGAATCCCGGCGAGATGCTGAACTGGGTGCTCGTGCTGGACGCCTTGGGGCAAGCCCCTCACGGCTTGGGCTTGATGAACAGGACTTCCCCGCGGTCGATCCAGCCCTTGCGCAAATCGACGCGGAACCAGCCATCGCCATTCTTTTTGTGAAAGCGCGTGCCTGAGCGCGGGCCGAATTCCTTGAGGTCGTATTGCGCCCACGTCTTGCCCATGTCGGGTGAGTAGATGAATCCCGTGACGTAAGGCGATGCCGGCGCGTAGTGCGCGGCGAGCATGATGCCGTCCTGGATAATCATGTTTGCGGATTCGTATTCGGGATTGAAAAGCAGCGTGTGCGCGGCGGGGTTTGCGATGTCCGCCGGGGCGCAGGTGAAGATTCCGCGATCATGTTTTTCGCGCCGCTTCGGGCCGTTGGCGTCACTGGCCCAATACACTTTGCCGCCGACGAAATTGATGCCGCCGGATTTATGGCGCGAGTCGGAGTTCACGGAGATGAGGACTTTCCAATCCCACGCGTCGGCCTTCGCGTCGTAGGTGCCGCGCAGCCAGTGGCACTCGGGGCCTTGGCCGCGATCCAGATCGCCGGTGCAAGCATAGAAGGCGTTCTCAGCGGGATTGAACGCGACGCTGTGGACGTGACGGCAGATGAGCGGGTTCTTCGCATCGCCCAAAAGTGTGGTCGTGTCCTTTTGCTGAAAGTCAGGGTTTTGCCCAAATGAATACGCGAGCTTTACCGTCTCGCCGCTGTCGGTGGAGTAGTAGATATTTACCGGCACAGGTCCGCCGATGACGTTGCAGTAGTTGCCCCACACGAGCATCTCCGCGCCGTTCACGTCCCATGTGTGCTCGCCGTCGAGCGGGTGAAAATACCAGCCGGGTTCGGCTGGGTTCACCGGCGTGTGCGGGAGATAGTCGCGGCCCTCGCGATCCTTTACGATGATGGGGCGGTGCGTCTTGAGGTTGTCGGTGCTGAGGAAAAGTTTTTCGCGCGTGGCGAAGAGGATGTTCCCGTTTTTGAGCAGGCAGCTAAACGTGATGTTCTCCGCGTCGGCAAACTCCGCGCGGTGCGGCCAGGTCTTGCCGTTGTCCTCGGAAAGAAAGATTTTTCCTCCGCCAAACCCGAACGCTTTGTGGTCGCGCTGCGAGTCGATGTAAGGCCCATCCGGCGCGAGGCGGTAAAAAAAATGTTCCGTCTCCGCCACGTCGGAAAGCGCGGCGGCGAGGTCCAGCGTGCCGTTTAGCAAAAGGCCGCCCGCTGTGGTTGCGAGCCACTGGCGTCGCGTGAATTGTGATGTGTGATTCATGGCGGTTGGGTGATTACTCGTCCAACAACCATGCACACACGCCGAATCAGTTTTGCCTTTTTTCTCCTGCTCTCCGCGCTCGCGATGGCGGAGAAGCCCGCGTTTCAATACAAGTCCGCGGGCATCGAAGTGCCCGCCGCCACTGCCGATGAGCCGATGGTGAAAGCGTTCGGCCCGGACACGATCAAAGCGGCGGCGAAGTATCTCGACGACGGCGCGCATCATTGGGTGCGGGAGAAGTCGTGCATCGCCTGCCACAGCACCGGTGTCTATATGGTCGAGCGGTCTGCGCTGACGAAATTCCTCGGCAAACCCAGCGAAGAAGTACGCGCAAATTTCGTCGAGGCTGTGCCCTCGGCAACGGCCAAATCGGACGGTGCCGCCATCGGCTCCGTGTGGCGCAGCTCCGGCCTCGCGGCGTGGGACCAGCACGTCACCGGCACCCTCAGCGAGCCGACTGCGCGCTCGCTGCAACGCACGATGACGCTGCTCACGGCGGAGGGTTTTTTCAAAACCTACGAGCAGGTGGAAATCCCCTACATCACCACCGACTTCGAGCTGACGGTGCAGGCCGCGCGCGCCGTCGTCACCGCGCCGGGCTGGCTGGCAAATCTCACGGACGCCGACACGCTCGCCCGCGTCGAGCGGATGAAAAAATTCCTCCGCGAACACGAGCCGGTGAATGACTACGAACTCGCACTGAAACTCCAACTCGCCGCGCTGCTGCCGGAGCTGGTCCCGCAGCCGCAGCGCGACGCCGCGACCGCGATGCTCTGGCGCTGGCAGCAAACCGATGGCGGCTGGTCCACGCGGCGCATGTCGGACCTGATGAAATGGCACGAGAAGATGGATCCGAAAGTCGTGGAAATGATCCAGGGCGAACCCGACGCCGCGAGTCCCGCGAGCGATGCTTACATGACTTCCTTTGCCATCGTCCTCCTGCGTGAAAGCGGCGTGCCCGCGAGCGATGAACGCATACAAAAAGGCATCACCTGGTTGAAGCTGAACCAGCGCGTGAGTGGTCGCTGGTGGATGAAGTCGCTCTTCCGCGACACGTATCACTACATCACCTACATCAGCACCGCGCAGGCTCTCCGCGCCCTCGCGCTCTGCGGCGAAATGCCGAAGCCCACCGGCGATTAGGCTGCTTTGCACGCCAGCGATTTTGTCTGGGTGGACGAAAGCGCACGCGCGTCGCCACCGTCCTCGTGTCCACGCACCGCCATCGGGGCACACGCGGGAATCGTTCCGGCAGGATGTCTAATTTCATTCCGGTCTGCTGGTGGTGGATTGTATGCAATCCACAATACGGCTCACCAATGGCCCGACCGAACACATCGCCTCGCGGCTGCGAGGAGAGGTCGTGGCGGGGCGGTTCCATGCGGGTGAGCCGTTGCGGGAGGTCGCGCTGGCGGCGGAGTTCGGCGTCGGGCGGACGCTGGTGCGGCAGGCGTTTGGCGTCCTGGTGAAGGAAGGGCTGCTGAAGGCGAGGCACAACTGCGGGGTCACGGTCGCGGAGCCGCCGTCGCAGGCTGCGCGGGAATTGCTCACGCCGCTGCGGGTGCAAATCGAGACGTATGCGCTGCGGCGATGTTTCGATGCGCTGGATGACGCGGCTTTCCGCGAATGGGATGCGCTGCTCATCCGGCTGCGGCACGCGGTGGAGCTGCGCGACCGAGCGGCGATTCTCGATGCGGACTTTGCATTTCATCGCTCCATCCTGGCCCGGGCGGGACTGGAGGAACTGGTGCCGGTGTGGCAGCCGGTCATCACGCGATTGCGCGCGTATCACGACCGGCGGAACCGCCGCTTTGACGACGGCCAGCTTCCGCTCATCCACGCGATTCACGAGGCGCTCGTGCGCGTGTTTCGCGAGGGGACGAAGCGCGAGGCGCTGGCCGCGCTCAGGTCGCACATCGAGGACGGCGAGTTCAACCAGCGCGTGCGGCGCGCGTGGCTGCGGCGACAGGCGGGAAGACAGAAACATTGAAGACAGAAAAATGAGGACTTGGACTTTTGAAATCGTGTTCCGTCAGGGCTGGCCCAGCCCCTGCCTGTCCCCCATTTTTCTCTCTTTAATTTTTCTCTCTTCCCATGCTGCGGCGGAGGATGTGGCGGCGCATTTTGAGGCAAAGATTCGCCCCGTGCTCATCGAGCGGTGCATCGAGTGTCATGGCGCGGAGAAGCAGAAGGGCGGGCTGCGGCTGGATTCGCGCGAGGGCTGGGAAAAGGGTGGTGAGTCGGGGACGGCCATCGTGCCGGGGGATGTGGAAAAGAGCGTGCTCATCCACGCGATTCGCTACACCGATGCGGATTTGAAAATGCCGCCGGGGAAAAAGGGCGGACGGCTTTCCGAGCAGGAGATCGCGGATTTCGAGGCGTGGGTGAAGGCGGACGCGCATGACCCGCGCAATCTTGCCGACGTGCCGGCGAAGCACACCGTCGCGGACCCGAAAACCTTTTGGTCGTTCCAGCCGGGGCGCGCGGTGACGCCGCCGGACGTGAGCAATGCCGCGTGGGTGCGGACGCCGGTGGATGCGTTCATCCTCGCGAGACTCGACGCGGCGGGCCTCTCGCCCGCGCCGCGTGCCGATGCGCGGACGCTGGTGCGGCGCGCGTATTTCGACCTGCTCGGCCTGCCGCCGACGCCGCAGCAGGTGGACGCTTTCGCAAACGACACCGCGCCGGATGCGTTCACGCGACTCGTGGATGCGTTGCTCGCGTCACCCCAATACGGCGAGCGTTGGGCGCGGCACTGGCTGGACGTGGCGCGCTACGCGGACAGCGGCGGATTCGAGACGGACGTGTATTACCGCCATGCGTGGCGCTATCGCGATTACGTGGTGAAATCGTTCAACGACGACAAGCCCTACGACCGTTTCGTGCAGGAGCAAATCGCGGGCGACGAACTGTGGCCGGGCGAACTCGACCAGCAGGGCGCACTCGGCCTTCCGGCGGAGCAGCAGCGCCGGCTCGAGGCACGCATCGGCACGGGGCTGTTCGCGCTCAGTCCGCAGATTCACGAGTCGAACATGGATGCGCGGAAGATTTCCTACGAGCGCCTGACCGATTGGGCAGACACAACGGGCGCGGCGTTCATGGGCCTTACGTTCGGCTGCGCGCGCTGCCACGACCACAAATTCGACCCCATCACGCAGCGCGATTATTTCGCGTTGCAGGCGGCGTTCGCGCCGAGCGCCATCTTGGAGGAGCCGGTCGTCTCGCCGATGGAACAGACGGATTTCAAACAGCACTACCCGACGCTGCTGGCGGTGGATGAAGCGCGGAAGGCCGTCCGCCTTTTCGAGCAAAGCGTCGCAGGCCGCGCGCTCACTGCCGACGAGCAAACGCGACGAGCGCAACTCCGCGACGCGCTCGCGCAGCGCGTGCTCGACATTCCCCCCACCGCCACGTCCGCGCCGAACACCGCGTGGGACGGCATTTTTGAAATCCCCTGCGCTTCCGTGCTCGCCCGCGTGCGCACCGGGCTGGAGCGCCCGGTGCATGTGCTCAATCGTGGCGACCTCGACCGCGAGCGCGAAACCGTGGCACCCGCGCTGCCCGCATCGCTCGCCGCCGCCAGCGGCACCGCGCCCGCGCTGCCCGGCCCCGAGGGCAGCCGCGCCGCGCTCGCCCGCTGGCTCACCGACCCGCGCCATCCGCTCACCGTGCGCGTGCTGGTGAATCGCGTGTGGCACGGGCACTTCGGGCGCGGCCTCGTCGCGTCGCTGAATGACTTCGGGCAAATGGGCGAGCGCCCGTCGCATCCCGAATTGCTCGACTGGCTCGCGGGCGAATTCGTGCGCGGCGGCTGGAGCATCAAAAAGCTGCACCGCGTGATGATGCTTTCCTCCGCTTATCAAATGGACAGCCGTTTTCAAAACGAGCGCGCCGCGCTGGCCGACCCGCAGAATCGTCTGCTGTGGAAAGCGAACCGCCGCCGTCTCGAAGCCGAGGCGCTGTGGGACGCGATGCACGCCGTCGCGGGCACGCTGAATTTGAAAATGGGCGGGCGTCCCGTCGTCCCGCCGCTCGCCGCGGACGAAGGCGCTCCGGCGAATTGGACCGTCTCCGCCGACCCCGCCGAACACACGCGGCGCGGCCTCTACATTTTGCAGCGGCGCAATTTCCGCTTCCCGATGTTCGACGTATTCGACCTCCCTGTGAACGCCGTCAGCGCCCCCGCGCGCGACGTGACCACCGTGGCCCCGCAAGCCCTCTGGCTGCTGAACAACAGCACCGCGCAACGCCAAGCCGCCGCCCTCGCCGCGCGGCTCATCGGCAGTGCCGAGGAAAGCTGGAACCTGCCCACCTTCGGCCCCGGCCAGCCCGGATGGGAAGGCGCGAAATCTGGCATCCACGCCGGCTGGGCGAAGCGCGTTGCGAGCGAAAAAAACCCGCCGGATTACGACATCCCCATCGGCACCGTCCTCACCCACGGCGCGACCAGCGTGGCGTGGCGCGCACCGGCTGGCCCCAGCGGCCCGGCGGAAATCCGCGGCGGACTTTGGAACATCCGCCACATCGCCCGCAGCGGCCCGTGGAAGCTGTGGAAGAACGACACGCTGCTCGCCGAAGGCACGCTCGACGACAAATCCGGCACGTCCGCAAAGCCGCTCACCTTCACCCACAACACGCCCCTTCAGCCCGGCGACATCGTGCGCCTCGAAATCCTCGAACCCGACTTCGCCGGAGTGCGCCTCACCATCACCACGCCGCAGCGCACGCACGACATCGCCGCCGACTTTTCCCTCGAAGCGAATCCCACACCTCTCGGCTGGCAATACAGCGAAAGCCTCGCCAACGGCGGCACTCCGCTTCCGCGAGTCCTCCTCGCGAGGCGCCTCGAAGACCCCGCCGCCCTCGTCGAAGCCGCATGGCGCACCGTGCTCGGACGCTCGCCGACTGCGGAGGAAAATGCGGAAGCCAGCGCGCTATTGAAATCCCTCAACGCCGCGCAGCCGCACGCCGCCCTCGCGCAGCTCTGCCTCGCCCTCTTCAACCTTCAGGAGTTCGCGTATGTGGATTGAGTTTTTTCCAAACATGCCGCGCGCGCTCCGCAGCCTCGTGCTGATGTCGTGCGCGCTGTTCATGCCGGAGCTTCACGCGGACGAACCGACGACTCCGCCCGAGGTGTGGATGGCGGCGCTCCATCTTCCGCGCGACATGGCGGAGCGCGAGGCGGAGTGGGCCGAGGTGTTGCGCGGAGTGGATGGCTTTAAGTTTTGGTCCGGGCAGCTTGATTGGGATGAAAACGGCACGCCAAGCCAACTCGTGCGGTTGCTCAGCGCGAAGAAAATCAAGATCGCTTCAGAGCGAATGTATTGGCCGCCGTTCAAGGCCGAAGGCGGCTCCGAAACCACTCACGGGGCCGCTGGCCCGCTCGATGACAGCATCGGCGAACGTGCCGCCGCGAACGAACTACGCCGCGCCGCCGCCGTGCAGCAGATGGGCGGTGCGCTGGCCTTGGTGGATGTGGACGACCCACTGCGGAATCTCATCCATCCGCACTGGCCGGCGCGTTTCGGCGGCGGGTTGAGCAGCGACGATGCCGTGCGCGAAATCGTGGACTACATGCTCGCCGTGCAGCGTGAGAGACCCGACATCGGCTTCTTCATCATCGTCAATCTGCCGCTCTGGGGCTGGAAAGGACAGCCGAGCTACGTGGGCAATGAATTCCTCGGCGACTACCATCCACTCGTCGAAAAACTCATCGCTCTGGCGCGTGAAAGGAAGGCTCCGTTGCGGGGCTGGACGGTGGATTTTCCGCGCGATTACGCGACTGGTGCCTTGCGGGCCCACTGGCTCGCGGGTCCGCCGTGGAATCCGGCAAGCGTGGACTGGCTGGGCCGCATCCTCGAGCTGGAGCAGTTGGTGAAAGCAGGCGGGCTGGAATTCAATCTCGTCCTCAACGACAGCATGGCGGGCGAAAAGACGCAGGCCGACCTGAATCGCGCCACGCTCGAAATGCTCGACCTTTACCACCAGCGCGGAGGCCATCCGCATCGCTACATCGTGCAGAGCTGGTCCCCTCATCCGACCGCTGAGGAAGTGCTGCCAGAGACGAGTCCCGACACGCTCACCGGCCTCGTGCGAGCCGTCATCCAGCGCGTGAAACCAAGCAAGAATCAATGAACTCCACCCACTGCCATCGCCACGCCGCCGCGTTCTCGCGCCGGGATTTCCTTCGCCAATCCGCGATCGGCTTCGGCGCGTCGGCACTAGGATTTTTAGCGGCACAAGAGGCCGTCGCCGCGACGAATCCGCTCGCGCCCAAGCCGCCGCATTTTCCCGGCAAGGCGAAGCGCGTCATCTTTTTCTTCATCGGCGGTGGGCCGAGCCAGCTTGAGACGTTCGACCCGAAACCGGCGCTGGTGAAATACAACGGACAGCCGATGCCTGAGAGTTTTAAGGCTGAAGGCCTTCAGTTGCAGTTTATGAAAGCGAGCGATGGCAGGCTGATGGCGTCGTCGTTTCCGTTCACGAAACATGGGCAGTCGGGGCTGGAGATTTCATCGCTTTTTCCCCACCTTGCGCAGCACGCGGACGACCTCGCGGTGATTCGCTCGTGCCATCACGAGTCGTTCATCCACGGCCCGGCCTCCGCCCTCATGAACACCGGCTCGACGCTGCTCGGGCATCCGAGCGCGGGCGCATGGGTCACTTACGGACTCGGCAGCGCGACGGATAATTTGCCCGCCTACATCACCATGACCGACGGCGGATTCCGTGCGGGTCCGGCGGTGAGTTATGGCAGCGGATTTCTGCCCGCCATTTATCAAGGCACCGTGCTGCGTGCCGAGGGCACGCCGATTTCCAATCTCTCGCCCACGAACGCAAACGAGCAGCGCACCGTGCTCGACACGCTCACTCGCTGGAACGCTCGCTTCGCTGCCGAGCGCCCCGACGATTCACGCCTCGCCGCGCAGCTCGCCAACTACGAACTCGCCTACCGGATGCAGACCGCCGCACCCGACCTCATCGCCATCGGCGATGAAAGCACCGCGACCCGCGAACTCTACGGCGTGGACAAGGAACCCACTGCGAAATTTGGCCGCATGTGCCTGCTCGCGCGGCGCATGGCCGAGCGCGGCGTGCGCTTCATCCAGCTCTACAACAACGACTGGGACGGTCACGGCGAGTGCGCACAAAACCACGCCGCCAACGCCGCCCGCACCGACCAGCCCATCGCCGCACTGCTCACCGATTTGAAAGCACGCGGCCTGCTCGAAAGCACGCTTGTCGTGTGGGCCGGCGAATTTGGACGCACACCCGTGATGCAGGGCGCGAATGGACGCGATCACAGCCCCTACGGCTTCAGCGTGTGGCTGGCCGGCGGCGGCGTGCGCGGCGGACAAGCCATCGGCGCGACCGACGAACTCGGCTTCCGCGCCGTGGAAAACAAAGTCCATGTCCATGACCTCCACGCCACCATGCTCGCCGCCCTCGGCCTCGATCACGAAAATCTCACCTACCATTTCGAGGGCCGCGCGCGGAGGCTGACGGATGTGTTCGGGCACGTCGTTAGGGAGGTGCTGGCGTGAAGCATGAAACCTTCACCACCGGCCCCGCCGACATGGGCTACCCGAGCACCGCCCAACTCCCCGACGGCAAGCTCGTCACCGTCATCTTGAAAGCTCGAATCATCTCCATGAAAATTCTCATCCTCATCTTCGCTCTCGCGTCCTTCACCGTGGCCGCCTCCGCCGCCGACCCGCGGAAGCCCAACGTCCTTTTCATCGCCGTGGATGATCTCAACGCATGGGTCGGGCACCTCGGAAAAAATCCGCAGACCCTCACGCCTAACATCGACCGCCTCGCGAAGATGGGTGTCACTTTCACCCATGCCTACTGCGCCGCGCCGGTCTGCAATCCCTCGCGAGCCGCGCTGATGAGCGGCCTGCGTCCCGGCCAGACCGGCGTGTATGACAATGGCCAGCGGTGGGAGCCGGTTATTCCCGTCGAGCAGACGCTCACTACCCAGTTTAAGAAGGCTGGCTATCGCGTGCTTGGCGCGGGGAAAATCTACCATGCCAGCGTGCAACGGCCCGGCGAGTGGGATGAATACTTTACCGAGCGCGGCAACGAACGCGGGGCGAAGCGCGATGCGAGCGCAAAGGACGACGGCGTGGGTGGCATCAAATTCGCGCCGCTCGACTGCAAGGATAGTGCGCTGCCGGACTTTCATACTATTAGCTATGGCATTGAGCGGCTTGGTCAGAAGCATGACCAACCCATGTTTCTCGCGCTGGGTCTGCACAAGCCGCACATGCCTTGGAACGTTCCAAAGAATTACTACGACCTGCACCCACTGGATCAAATCGAACTCCCGCCGCACACCACGAGTGACCTCGCCGATGTGCCGCCCGCCGGCCTCCGCATGGCGAAGCCGGAAGGCGACCACGCGAAGATGCTCGCCTCGGGCCGCTGGAAGGAAGCTGTGCAGGCTTACCTCGCGGCGATTTCGTTTTGCGACGCGCAGATTGGGCGCTTGCTCGATGCTTATGAAAAATCGCCGGAGCGCGAGAATACGATCATCTGCTTTTGGAGCGACCACGGCTGGAACCTTGGTGAAAAAGAGCATTGGCGAAAGTTCGCGCTGTGGGAGGAAACCACGCGGATGCCTTTCATCTGGGTCGCGCCCGGCGTGACGAAACCCGGCGGCGTCTGCGCGCAGCCCGTGGACCTGATGAGCATCTATCCCACGCTCTGCTCACTAGCTAACATTCCCAAGCCCGCGCATGTCACCGGCGAAAACATCCGCCCGCTGCTCGCCGACCCCGCCGCTGCCTGGAGCGCGCCCGCCATCACGACCTATCATCTTAACAACCACGCGATCCGCACCGCGCAATACCGCTACATCCGATATGCCGACGGCGGCGAGGAACTCTACGACCACGCCACCGACGAGAACGAATGGACCAACCTCGCGACGAAGCCCGAGTTTGCAGACATCAAAGCCGGGCTCGCCAAATGGCTTCCGACAGAAAACGCTGCCGAACTCCCGCGTGGCAACCAGGACGGCGAAGCCAGCGCAACTGACACGTTGAAATGAAAAAGATGGCTGCTTCTGTCCTTCATTTTTTTGTCTTACCACGCCGTTATGCGCTGGTTTTTTTACGACAGAAAAATGGAAGACAGAAAGATGGGGCGGGAGGCTTGGGCTGGCTTTGGATGTTGCTGGTTTTGTCGCTCGGCGTGGCGCGGGCGGAGGAGCCGCTGGACTCGGCGGCCCGGATTCATGCGCTGTCGGCGGAGGAGGCGGATCGTGCGCTGCCGGTGACGCTGGAGGGTGTGGTCACGTTTTACGACCGGCGATGGAATGCGCTTTTTATTCAGGATCGCAGCGGCGGGTTGTATGTGAAAATCGCGTCCGATAATCCTGCGGTGGCCACGCTGCGCGCGGGGTTGCGCGTGCAGGTCGAGGGCGTGACGGGACGCGGCCATTTTCTCCCGGAAGTCCGGGGCCGCGATGGCGCGGGGGCCACGGTGCGGATCATCGGTGAGGCGGCGCTGCCGGAGCCTCTCGCGGTGACGGGCACGCAATTGACCGCTCCCGAACTGGATTGCCAGTGGGTGGAACTTTCCGGCGTGGTGCGCCCGCCGCGCACTTACCGGCGGGACGCGGTCTTTGCGATCGAGGCCGAGGGGCGCACGTTTTATTGTTACCTGCCGGATGGGGGAAGGCCGCGCGATCTCGTGCCGGGGATGCTCGGCGTGGGCGTGCGCGTGCGGGCCGTGGCGGGCACGCTTTTCAATGACCGCCGGCAGATGACTGGCCGCGTGCTCTACCTGGCCTCGCTCGATCAGGTGCAGGTGCCGGTTGCCGCGGTCGCGCAGGAGGATGTGTTTTTGCGCCCGCTCACCGCCTTTGACGATCTGCTGCGCGGCGGTCTCCCGGCGGCGCACGATCGGAAAAAGGTGCGCGGGATCGTGATGCTGCCGCTGACCAATGAGGGATTTTTTTTGCGCGGCGAAACGGGTGGCGGGCTGTGGGTGCAGACTTCGCAGCAGGTGACGGCGAAAAATGTGAGGCCGGGCGACATCGTGGAAGTGGCGGGGTGGCCGGAGGCGGCGGACTACCGTCCGGATTTGCGCGGCGGAGTGTTTCGCGTGGTCGGGAATGCCGGGGCGAGGCCGGAGCCGGTGCGCGTGCCGGCGGCGGAATTGCTCGCCGCCGCGCATCACGCCGATCTCGTGGAGGTGCAGGGCAGCGTGATCGGACGGCTCGACAACGATGAAAGCACGCGCCTCATTTTGTCGGATGGCTCCACCGTTTTCGAGGCGCGGCTGATGCGTGAGGGCGGCGCGCCCATTCTCCCCGACTGGCCGCGCGACACCCGGCTGCGGCTCACGGGCGTTTGCCAAAATCTCCCCGGCGAGGCGCTGTCGAACCCCCAGCGCAGCCCGACTTTTATGATCCGGCTCCACCGCCGCGAGGACGTGCAAGTGCTCTCCACGCCGCCGTGGTGGACCACGCGCCGGCTGATCTGGGGACTCGCGGCGGCGGCGGGTTGCGCACTGCTCGCTGGCGGCTGGGCATTTACCCTGCGGCATCGCGTGACCGCGCAGACTCGCGTGATCGAGGCCCAGGTCCGCCGCGCCGGAGTGGAGGAGGAAAGGCAGCGGCTCGCGCGCGAGTTGCACGATTCTCTGGAGCAGGAAATGACCGGCGTCGGCCTGCAACTCGAGACGGCGCTCGCGCGCATGGACGGGCCGCCGGAGCCGGTGCGGCGTTCGGTGGAAAATGCCCGCCGCCTCTTGCAGCGCACGCAGCGCGAGACCCGCGAAGCCATCTGGGATCTCCGCACCGTGCCGGGCGATCCGCAGGTGCTGCCGGGCCTGCTGCGCGAGGGGCTGGCACCGCTCGTGGAAAGCGCCGGGGCCGAAATCGAAATCGTTTGCGACAGCGCACTCCCCGATTCGCTGCCCCGCACGATCACGCATCACCTGCTGCGCATCGCGCACGAGGCGGTCGCGAATGCCCTGCGCCACGGCCACGCCCGGCAGCTCGCGCTGCGGCTCGTTTTCACCCCGGGCACCGTGACGCTCACCGTCACCGACGACGGCGGCGGCTTCGATCCCGCGCGGGCGCTCGGCGCGACGCAGGGCCATTTCGGGCTGACCGGCGTGCGCGAACGCGCGGCGAAATGCGGCGGCTCCGTGGAGATAAGCAGCGCGCCGGGCCGGGGAACTGCGCTAACTTTCACCGCACCGCTCCCATGACTGCCGCCGCCGATCGCTTGCGCATCCTGCTCGCGGACGACCACTTTGTCGTCCGCCTCGGTCTCGCCGACCTGCTTTCCACCGAGCCGGGATTCACCGTCATCGGCCAGGCGTCCGATGGCGTGGAAGCCGTGGAGATGTTCGCGCGGCTGCGTCCCGACGTGATGGTGCTCGATTGGGAACTGCCGCGGCTGACCGGGCCGGAAGTCGTCGCCAGCATCCGCCGCGAGACGCCGGAGGCGCGGCTGATGATCCTCAGCGTCCACGATTCCGAAGAGGCCGTCTGGCGCGCGGTCGAGGCCGGCGCGTCCGGCTACGTCCTGAAATCGGCGCGCCGCGAAGACCTCATCGCCGCGATCCGCGCGGTGGCGGCTGGCGGCGAATTTTTCCCGCCCGCCATCGCCGCCCGACTGCGCGCCCGCCAGTCCCGCACCTCCCTCACGGCGCGGGAAAACGACGTGCTGGCCTGCGTGGTGGAAGGTCTCGCCAACAAGGAAATCGCCGGGCGTCTGGGCCTCGCCGAACCGACCGTGAAAATGCACCTCGTCTCGCTCTTCGAGAAGCTGGGCGCGCGCGACCGCACTCAGGCCGCCATGCTCGCCGTGCGCCGCGGATTGATCCGCCCGCCGGGGTGATTCGCGGGATCGCCCGCACCCATCCGATTGGACGTATAGCCAAAGCCCGCGCCGGGTGTTACCGGGGCATCGTGAAGTTTCTCCCCATCTTCGCCGCCGCCTCTTTTCTGATCGCATCCGTCCGTGCCGATCAAGTCGTCGTTTGGTCGGACGGCTTTCAGACATCCGCGACCGGGTTCGACATCAACATCGAACCCGCGCGCCAGCTCGGGACGCCGGTGACTTACGTGGGAAATCCACGGCCTCCCGCGACGCTGGCGAACGACTATCACCAGCAAATCATCGGTCCCAATGCGCCCTTCGGCGACCGCCTGCTGCTCGCTGGCGATGGTGCGGCGGGCCTGCCCTCTCCCGATCCCACGGTGGGGATCGCGATGGTCTCGCCGAATCGGAACTTCAAAGGCCTGGCCCCGGAAGGAGCCATCGGCACGCGCATCACGGTCGATTTTAACGTCTTTGCCAACTCCAACAACACGGGCCGGCACCTCGTGCATGGCGGCATCACCATCGGCGCCTCCGCACCCGTCACCGCCAGCGCGGCGGCAGTCCCGCATTTTGGCGTGCGGATGGTGGAGGACACGTTCAGCGTCCCGCCCGGTGGGAACTATCTGCAATTCTACGACGGCGGGACGGTGGTTGGAAATCTCGTGCCGCATACCGCCGGGACCGGTTCCATTTCCCTGGACCTGCGCGTCTCCGATCCCGCGGACGGAGACCCTTGGGATGGCGCTGGTTCGACGAAGATCGAAGTCTATGTCAATGCCGCCAAGGTAGGGCAATACGAAAAGACCGGCGGAGGTTATGCCAATAACTATATCACTCTGGAAGGCTCTCCTGACTTCAATGGTTTTGGGCTTGCCCTTCACCATATTGATAACCTTGCCGTCTGGGCGGGTGTGACGCTGACGCCCCTGCAAGTGTGGCGGCAGTTGAATTTTGGAAGTTACTTCTCCACCGGAATAGGTGCGGACACCTTCGATGCGGACCAGGACGGGATCGTAAATCTCATCGAGTATGCCGCCGGCACCAACCCCAACAAGGCTACTGATACCCCGCTGAAAATCGCCGCCGGGCCGCTGCTCACCGTCACCTATCGCAAAGCCCTGCTGGCCACGGATGTCACCGTCCTTCTGGAGAAGTCACCGGACTTAACCCCCGGCTCATGGGTTCCCGCAGGCGGTGTGGACGTGGAGACGGCGAACAACGGCGCGATTGCCACCTACAGCAGAAGCATCCCGTCCACCGGACTGTCGCGCAATTTCGTGCGCTCCCGCGTCATCATTCCCTGAACCGTCTATCTTTCTAAAAGCTATCAACCCACACTCCTTGTGAATCCGAAATCATTAGCCCGCGCCTTCGCCCTCCTTTCGCTCGTTTCCACCTGCCACGCCTGCCATCTGTGGACGGATGAATTCAATCAAGACGACACCTTTAACATCAGAGACTTCATCAATCGGCAGGTCTTCGCCACGGGTTCAAACCTAGTTGCGCCGGTTGGTTTCCTGACTAATGCCGTTAACCCCCCTCAGCCGACAAATTATCACGAACAGATTCAGGGCCATAAGCTGCTCATCGCCGGCGATTCGCTGATCGGCACCTATGATCCAAACCCGCTTTTGAACACGTACGGCCTGTCCCTGGTCGCCCTGAACAGAAACTTCAACGGCGTCACCGCCGCTAATTTTGCAGCCGGGGTCGTTACCCAATGCGGGAAGCTGTCGCTCATTCTCGATGCGATGACGAACGCCGCCCCCGGAACCTATGGCTACGCGGGGCTCACGGTCGGTGGAAATACCATCGCGGCCTCCACGACGGTGGGGTTCAGCATCCGTTTCGTCGAAGATAACAGTTTCGGCTTCGGGAATTTCATCCAGTTCTATGACGGTCAAACGTTGATCCAAAACCTGATCCCCAATCCGGCGGGAGCTGGCTCCATGAATGTGGAATTGGAGTTCAGCGATTCGGACAACAATCCCTGGGACGGAGTCGGTGCCACCACCATCAAGGTGTATGTCAATGGCACTCAAGTCGGCAGCACTTTCACGAAGGGCGGCGGCGGCTTCAGCAATAACTTCATCACGATCGAAGGATCGGATGACCAGGTGACTCACAACCTGGGTATTCACACCGTTGACACGATTACCATCACGGCGGGTGTCTCCCTAACCGTTCACACCGGTCAAACAATCACCCAGAGCACCAGTCTGACTTTGGACTGTCTCGTGATCGAAGATGGCGGCACGTTCATTCTCGGGTCGCCCGGACCGGCCCCGAGTGCGCCCATCCTCACTGCATCGACAGACAATCCTCCTTCAATCGTGCCCGGTTCGACTCCGACCCAAACCGCCGTGGTGGTCAGCCCTCCCAGCCCAATCCCAGCCACGGAATCCGTTTCCCTTGCGGGAGGGCAGGGTAACTATGGAGGCTTGCTCGAATCGGGTAACGCCAAACCGGGTGTGGCCAGCTTCATGGTAAGTCGCAACGGTCGCTTCACGAGTTCGATCCGGTACGAAGACCGGCGCTACAGGCTCAGCGGGAAGTTCGACAAGCTGGGGCATTTTGCAGGGCTCGCCCGGAGCCAGGGCTGCGCGCCGCTGGCGGTGGCACTGAGTCTCGATGCCGCGGAACTTACCGGGATGATTTCCGACGGCGGCAGGCAGACTGCTTTCGCAGCGGCTCGCGCCGCGTTCACTGCGAAAACCAATCCCAATCTGCCAGCAGGCCGCTATTTCCTGGAACTGCTTCCTAGAGCGACCGCGGCACCCAGTCTCCCAATTGCTTCCGGGCAGTTGCGGGTGCAATCCAGCGGCTCTGTACGGTTGGTCGGGAAACTGCTCGACGGGACACCTTTCAGCCTCGGAGGGACTTCCGCGATGATTCCGCTACCGAAGTAAGACCCAGGGACATTACTTCCGTCTATTTCACCCCCACCTAACAACAACAAACAACACCATATTATGAATACGAAATCGCTCGCCCGCGCCTTCACCCTCCTGCCGCTTATTGCCACCTGCCACGCCACAGACCTGTGGACGGATGGCTTCAATCAGCCCGACAGTTTTAACATCAGAGACCTCAGCGGCCGGCAGGTGTTCGCCACGGGTTCCAATCTGACACCGCCGATTGGCTTTCTGACCAATGCCGTTACCCCCAGCCAGCCCACGAACTATCACGAGCAAATTCAGGGCAACAAGCTGCTCCTGGCCGGCGATTCGGCGATCGGCACATTCAATGCGAATCCGTTGTTGGATACGTTCGGTCTGTCACTGGTCGCGCTGAACAAAAACTTCAACGGCCTGACGACCGCTGCATTTGTGGACGGTATTGTCGCCCAATGCGGGCAGCTCACGCTCAGTCTGGATGCCATGACCAACTCCGCCGCCGGAACCTATGGGTACGCGGGGCTTACCGTCGGTGGAAGCACCATCGCGGCTTCGGGAACGGTGGGGTTCAGCGTGCGGTTCGTTGAGGATAACCAGTTCGGCAACGGCAATTTTATCCAGTTCTATGATGGTTCTACGTTGATCCAAAACCTGCTCCCTAATCCGGCGGGCGCGGGTTTGATGGATGTGGATTTGTATTTCAGCGATTTGGACAACAACCCCTGGGACGGGATCGGTGCCACGACGATCAGCGTTTTTGTCAACGATATCCAAGTCGGCAGCACCTTCACGAAAGGCGGCGGCGGGTTCAGCAATAACTTCATCTCGCTGGAAGGTTCCGACGATAAGGTGACGCACAATATCGGTATTCACACCGTGGATAGCATCACGATTGCCGCAGTCCCGGAGCCCGGCACCGCAGTGCTCGCCGGCCTCGGGGTGCTCGGTCTCCTGAGCCGCCGTCGTCCTGCGGCGTAGTCTATGAAAAAGCTCCTCAGCCGCAGTGTGATTGCGGCGGTGGCGCTCTGCGGACTTCTACTTCCACCAGCACAGGCGCAACAGCCGGTCATTAGTGAGATCGCCGCCGCCACTTCTCAGCAGACGTTGCGGAAAGACTCCGCGGGTCTGCTGCGGATGGGTTCCGGCACAGCCTGGTATGAGCCGGGCTATGATGCCTCATGGTGGCCGTTTGGGCATGGTCGGTGGGGCTACGGTTATAGTGCGGGGACTAATACCCAGACGGCCATGCAGGGTCGTACCGCCACGCTCTATCTGCGGCGGGAATTTCAGGTGACTGCGGCGCAGGCCGCCAGCACACTGCCGCTATTTTTATATCGGGACTATGACGATGGCTGCGTGGTCTATCTCAATGGCCGCGAGGTCGGCAGGCGCAACGCGGGGCCGGCTGGTGCGTTTGTCTTTGCCACGCAGAATGCCTACAACATCCGTGCCTCTGGGGCGACGGAAGTGCAATCCATGGGAGCGGCGAATGCCTGGCTGGTGCCCGGCACGAACGTCATCGCGGCACAGGTGCTCAATCATACGATGGACGATGCGAGCATGGATTTTTCCGCCACTTTGGTCATGCAGGGTCCGGTGGAGTTTGCCACGGCAGCCGATGACTGGCGCTGGCTGCCGGGCCTGTGCGAGCCGAGTGGCGGCGTGACCGATCACAATGACTGGACGACAGCCATCGCCTCGCCGCTCGCACCGGCTCCCGAGTTTCTCGACTGGATCGAACTGCACAATCCCGCCGCCGCACCGGTTGACCTTAGCGGCTGGTGGTTATCCGACGATCCGGCGCAGTTGGCGAAATGGACGTTCCCCGCAGGCACGTCGATTCCCGCCGGGGGACGCCTCGTGGTCGCCGCCTCGGGGCGCAACGTGATCGCTCCGCCGCCGGGTGGGATGCTGCATACGAATTTCAAACTTAAAGACAGTGGCGAAACCGTGGTGCTTTCCTCGCCTGCCGGGGCCGTGGTGAGCGCGATGGCTTATCCGAGCCAAAGTGCCCATGCCAGCTACGGACTGTCACCCGTGGGTGGGTCGCTGAGTTATCTGGAAAAGGCCACGCCCGGCCTGCCCAATGCCGGGCCGGTCTTCAACGCCGCACCGGAACCGCCGGTGGCGGATAAGGAAAGCGGCCACTACACAGGCACCTTTAGCGTGGCACTCACCGCAGCCGCGCCCGGCGCGATCATTCGCTATACGGTGAATGGCAGCGAACCCACCGTCACCAGTCCGCTTTACGCGGTGCCGTTCGATCCCACTTCTCCTGCGGGCGCATCGCCCCGCTGGGCATGTCTGCGGGCGAGGGCGTTTGTGGCCGGGGCACTGCCTTCGGCCATCCTCACGCGGACCTATCTGGTGAACTACGATGCCCGGCTGCGCACCCTGCCTTCGCTGTGTCTCAATGGCGATCCCTCCACCACGTTCTATGGACCGAACAGCCTGCTTTCCATTGTTGGCGGCAGCTACACCGGCACGGGTCCGTTTGGGCTGACAAATGTCTGGAAACCCACCGATGCGGCGGTGGACTACAACATTCCCACGCAATATGGCAAAGCGTGGGAAAAGCCCGCGGAGTTTGAAATCCTCGATGCCCTGCCCGGTGCTCTGCCCATTCGCACCGATGCCGGGCTGCGCATTTCCGGCAGCGTCGCCGTGCGGCCTTACTATACTTTTCCCAATGCACAAACCACCCGCTGGGATGGGAGTTTTCTCACCAAGCCATCGTTCAATCTTTACTTCCGCGATGACTACGGCGGCGGTCAGTTTGACGGTGCCATTTTCCCGCCCTCGACGGTCGCGAACCACACCAGCTTCCGCCTTCGCGCCGGTCACAATGACTATCTGAACCCATTTTTCAAAGACGAGCTGATGCGGCGGCTCTTTTACGATACCGGGCATTCCGCGCTGCTGGGGCGGCTGGCAAATCTCTACATCAACGGCCATCACAAGGGATACTACAGCCTTATCGAGCGAGGGCGGGAGGACTTCCTCCGTGAATGGTATCAGGTGGGCAGCGGTTACGATGTCATCGCGCCTTTCACCGAGGATGCGTCCGATGGCGACAAGGTGGTGCATGATGCGACGCTGGCCTTTTTGCAAACGACCAATTTCACCATGCTGGCCAACTACCAATCCGCCGCCAGTAAGATAGACCTCGATAACTACCTCGACTATATCCTTATCAATGCGTGGGGAGCGACTGGCGATTGGCCGACGAATAACTTCATCGCCTACCGCGAGCGCACCACCGCGCCAGCCATCGGCCCGTGGCGCTACCTCATGTGGGACGCGGAGGGAGCGATGGGTGACTTCGGCCACACGGTGAACTACAACACGTTCACCGCCGACCTGCGCAACGCCCCGTCGCTGCTCATCACGACAGCACCCTATCGTTATTTATGGCCTTCCGCGGAGTTCAAACTGAAAGCCGCCGACCGCGTGCAGCGTCTCTTTTTTCACAACGGCGCGATGACCCAGGCGAACATTCAATCGCGATTCCTTACACTGCGCGATGAGATGAATCCGACCATGCAATATGTGCGCGGTGTGCCGGTGAATGAGACCTTCTTCAATAACTGGTGGCCCACGCGGCGCGGCATCCTTTTCACGCAATTGCAGGGCGAAGGCTTCTGGCCTGCGACGCTCGCGCCAGTCTTCGCGCCGCACGGCGGCAGCGTGGCGACGGGCAGTATCGTTAGCCTGACTAATCCAAACGCCACCGGGACAATCTATTACACGACCAATGGCGAAGACCCACGCCTCCCCGGTGGCGCGGTGAATTTCAACGCGCTGACCGCCGTGAGCGTGGCGATCAACGAGCCGACGCTGCTGAAGAGCCGTGTGCTCAATGGCGCGGAATGGAGCCCGCTGGAGTCGGCGACGTATTCCACGACACCCGCGCGCATCGTTGTGAGCGAGATTTTTTACAACCCGCCTGGGCAAGATGAGAGGGGGGAGTTCATGGAGCTGATGAACGTGGGACCGACCACCGTTTCGTTGAGCGGACTGCATTTCACGGAAGGTCTCGACTATACTTTTACCAGCGGCACCCTCGCACCCTGCGCGCGGCTCGTGCTGGTAAAAGACGCGGCAGTCTTCGCCGCGGCGCATCCCGGCGTGACGGTGGCGGGAGTCTATGCGGGCTCGCTCAACAACGGCGGCGAATTGCTCGAACTCCGCGACTTGGCGAATGGCGTTGTGTTTAGCTTCATCTTTCCCACCACATTCGGCGACGGCGATGGGCGCTCGCAAGTGCTCCGGCGTCCCGCGACGGCGACCAATGCAACATCCGCAAACGCGACTTCGTGGCGGCCTAGCGTGCAATCCGGCGGTAATCCCGGCGCGTCGGACTCCGCGACTTTCACCGGACTTGCCGCCGCCGATGCCGACCACGATGGGTGCAAGGCTTTGCTGGAATATGGCTTCGGCACCAGCGATGGGGACGGGCAATCGCGGCCTGTCATCCCGACGATCTTTGGAAACGATGGCACGATCTCGGCGACCGCTCCGTGGGCCATCGCAGCGGACGATGTGGACATCATCGCGGAAACTTCCACCGATCTCCAAACGTGGATGCCCGCGCCCGCCGCCCCGACATTCACAGTGCCCGCGAGCGGCGGCGTCGGCACGAGGCGCTGGCAAATCGCCGCGCCCGTCCCCGCGCCGCAGCGATATTTTTTCCACCTGCGGGCCATCCAAATAACGCCATGAAAACGACACTCAAACACGAAGCGATGCGACACCTTGGAGTGCGGACGCTTGCTTTGTTTTTCGCGCTGCTCTCGCCGCTGGCGGCGCAGACGCTGCAACTCGATCCCATCGGCGTCGGCGCAGCGGTGACGGTGACTGGCTCGGGCGGACAGCCGACTTCATCGGTCGAGTTGTTTCGCAATGATGTGTCGCTCGGTTCCACGGCGACCACGGCGTTTGGGCTGTTTAGTTTTCCGTCGGTCGCGACGGCGAATGGCGATGTTTTCTACGCGGCGGCGGGGCAGGTTTGGAATTTTGACTCGTCCGGCCAAAGTGAGGGCTGGAGCGGGCTGGCGGGCGATTCGACGGTCGTGAGCGGCGGGCGCATCGCGCTGACGAACACCACCGGCACCGACATCTCCGCGACGCTTTACGGCGACGGACTTATCCGCACGCGGGTCCGTGCGCTGGAAGTCCGCGCACGCATCACCGCCTCCGCGCCGCGCAACCTCAGCATCATCCTGCACTCGACCGGCGCGAATGGCGTCGCGGGCGGTGGCGACGATGGCAGCAGCACACTCGTGAACACGGCGACGCTCGCGCAAACGGCGGATTGGCAGACGCTCGTCTTCGACCTCGGCGTGGACCACAACGGCGCGGCGACCGCGTGGGTGGATGGCTCCGCGCCGCTCGGCATCGTCTTTTTCATCGGCGGTGTCGCGGTGGGTGAAATGCTGGAAATTGAGTCCGTGCGGCTCACCGAAAGTCTCGCGTGGGAATTCACCAGCCCCGGCGATTTCGCCGAGTGGAAGGCGCAAAGCCCGACCACGTTCGCGGCTCCCGGCGGCACGATGCAGCTTACCGCAGCAGCGGCGGGTTCGGTGGCGATGGCGCGGCCCTTTCGGCCCATCGGCTCCACGCATTTTGTCTCCCTGGTGACTCGCCTGCGGCAAATCACCGCGACGCAGCCGAATCAATGGACGCTCGGCTGGTTCAGCAATCCCGCCGGTTACGGCACGGGCACGCGGACCATCACGGGCACACTCGGCAATGGCACTTTCCAAAAATTCACCGTGGACCTCACCACCGCGCCGACCACCGGAAATGCGTGGGGCGCGGGCGGCGCGGCTACGATGAATACGCCATCGGCGGGATACCGCGCATTGCTCGCCAGCGCAGCGGGTGAAAGTGCGGAGGTGGATTACGTTCGCATCCATCCGGCGGTGCGCTACGGCCCGAGCGTGGCAGTCACGGCGGCGGGCGCAGCGGTGCCTCCTGCGTATTTCATCAGCAGCAGCGGTGGCCATGATTTGAACAACGGTCGCAGCGCAGCGACGCCGTGGGCGACCTTTGCAAATCTCGACGGCTTCACCCTCGGTGCAGGCAGCACGGTGAGCCTCAAGCGCGGCGATACTTGGGCCGCGAGCCGTCTTCATATTTTGGGAAAAGGAACGCCCGGCGCGCCCATCACGCTTACCGCTTATGGCGAAGGCGCGATGCCGCTCATCACCGGACAAAACCTCACCACTGCGCCGTGCATCCAGTGGGAAAATCCGTCTGGCGTCCGTATCGATTCGCTGCACTGCCGCGATGCGAAAATCGGCATCTACCTCCGCTACACGGGCGGCAATCTCGACGGCACCGGCGCGATGTTTAATAACAGCAATGTCCACATCACCGCGTGCCATTTTGAAAACATGGACGAGCGCTGGAGCGCAGCGGACGGCACCATCACCGTGGTGCCACCCTACGAACTTTCGTTCGGCGCGGGCGTCTGGATTGGCGGCAACATTCCCTCGCCGCCCGGCGGCCCGTGGGCTTCGACGAGCACGCCCATCCTCGACGATTTTTCCGTCACCTTCTGCGGGTTCAAGGATGTGAGCATGGGTGTCGGCGCGAACTTTTATTTTCCGCCGGTGTATAAAAGCCGCTTCACGAATTTCCGCCTCGAAGACTCATGGGTGACGGGTTGCGAGGCCGGCTCCTTCGCCCTTTTCTACGTGGATGGCGGACACGCGCGGCGGGTGGACACCTGGCGCGGCGGCTCGGTGTTTTATGCCACCGGCACCACGGCGGGATTTCTCCAGGACTGCAAAAATTTCACCGTGGCCGATTGCGAATTTGCCGGCAACAAACGCAACAGCACCGCCCACGACGGCGTCGGCTTCGACATTGAGGGCGACTGCGACAGCATCACTTTTACGAACAACGTGCTGCACGACAACGACGGCAGCGCGCTGCTCATCCTCAACACCGTCGCCAATAACACGGCGCTCGGCATGACGGCGAACACGGTCTGGAACAACGCCCGCAATCCCCTGAACAGCGGCGAGAACAACGAGTTCCGCCACAACCCAACGGGTAGCACGGGAACCTTCAGCAACATCGGCGTGTATCGCGGCGCGAATAACGCGTTCGGCGCGGTTGCGCTCTACGACAGCTCGGCGCGGTGGACTACGGATTTTGCGCCAAGCAACATCCGCAGTTCGACGAGCTGGGCCTCGGTGTCATCGCGGCCTGTCGCGTGGGATTTCGTCAGCTCCGTCGAAGGCTGGGGCTCGCAGAATCAATGGACGAGTTTTGCCGCGTCGGGTGGAAGTCTGACTGGCACATCTTCCGGCGTGGACCCTTATGTGAGCGGTCCTTCGACGTGGGTGAATACGCGCGAGCGCCGCTGGGTGCGCGTGCGGATGAGCCAGACGGCGGGGAGCGTGGGGCAGATATTTTTTCAGACGGAAACGGACGCCACTTTCACCGCTGGAAAGAGCATCGCCTTTCCCATCATCGCCGATGGCGCGATGCGCGAATATGCCGTGCCCGTCGGCGACGCGGCGGAGTATCGCGGCGTGGTGACGCGCTGGCGGCTCGACCCGACGGACGCGGCGGGTTCAACGATGGCGGTGGATTTTTTTGGTGCGCAAGCAGACCCGGCTCTCGTCTTGGTCACGGCGGTTTCCACGCGCTCGGTGGAGGTGCGGTTCAATCAACCGATGCTGCTGCCCGGCGGAGGCGTGATGTCGCCCGCGAACTACGCGCTCACCGGCAGCGGCATCGGCAGCATCGCCGGCCCGCCCGCGACCGTGAGCCTCGTCTCCACCGCGACCGGCCCGGTCTATCGCCTGACGTGGGTGACCGGCCACATGACTGGCGCCGCCGCGACGCTCGCCGTGGCGAACGCGCAAAACGCGCGCGGCATTTCCGCAGGCGGACAGCCCCGCACTTTCACCACACTGCCCGAGCCAGACACGGACATCGACGGGATGCCGGACGAATGGGAACTCGCGAACGGCTTCAACCCGAACTCCGCCGCTGACGCCGCACTCGATGCCGATGGGGACGGGGTCAACAACCGCGATGAATACCGTGCCGATACCGACCCGCGTGACCCAGCCTCGCGCTTCACCATTAGCCAGACGCAGCCGCAAGCACCGGATTTTTCCACGGTGCGCGTCTTCTGGCCCTCGCGCCCGACGCTGCTCTACACGGTCTATACCTCGCCCGACCTCGTGACGTGGACTGCCGTAAATCCCGGCTCCCCTGCCGTGGGCACCGGCGGCACGATGTCGCTCGATGTGACCGCGCCGGGACCGAAACGTTTTTACAAAATCACGGCAGTTCGACCTTACTAGCTTGGAGAAAAAGACAGAAAAATTCGGGACAGGAAAATGGGACGGGATTTGCACACTTCTATACACAGGCCGGGGGCGCGGAAATGCCCGAGCCCCCATTTTTCTGCCTCCAATTTTTTCTGTCGTAAAATGAGCTGCGCACCCCGCCTAGCCCTCGCCCAGATGCTCGTCGAGCCCGGCGAAATCCTCCGCAACCTCACCCGCGCCGAGCGGCGGGACGGCGATGATGGAGTGGGCGGCGAGTTGGGTTTGGTGGGCGCGGCGGTAGTGGAGCGGGGTGGTGCCGGTAAAGCGTTTGAAGCGTTTCACGAAGGCGCTGTGGTCGTAGAAGCCGGTGTCCTGCGCGATGCGGGCGATGCTGTGGGCGCTGTGTTTGATGGCGTCGAGTGCGTGAAACATTCGCACCTGTTCGACGAAGACTTGGGCGGTCATTTTCATGCTCTGCCGGAAGACGCGCATGAAGTGGCTCTCGGAAAAGCCGCACCGTTTGGCGAGGGCGGCGATGGTGACTGGCTCGGCGTAGTGGCTGTAAACGTGTTCGAGCGCGGGGAGCAGGCGGTTGAGTTCGGAGTCGCCGCCCATGACTTCGCTGTAGGGACGGTTGATGGTGATGAGGCCGATGATTTTGCCGGCGCGGTTGTGGAGCGGGTATTTGCTGGAGAAGGTCCACTTGGGCGCATGGGCGAAGAAGCCGGTGGCATGCACTTCATTTACCAGCGGACGCCCATGCCGGAAGACGAGGAGGTCGTTCTGCCGGAAGCTCTCTGCGATGATTTTTGGGAAGAGGTCGAAGTCGGTTTTGCCAACGACTTCCTGTCCGGGCGGGAGGTTGATGGCGTCTCGCAGTGCTTGGCTCATGTAGAGGTAGCGGGAGTCGAGGTTCTTCACCATGAAGAGCGCGCCGGGGAGCTGCTCCAGTGCTTGCAGGAGTTGTGTGGTGTCGGCGAGTTCGGTGAAAAACTGGGTCTGGAGTCGTGGTGCGGCGATGAGCGGATATTACCATTATTTGCGGGTTCGGCCATAGCTTTGTCGGGCGCGGGTGAGTAGGGTCTGCTTGATGTTTGCAGACAGAAAAATTTGGGACAGAAAGATGAGGGCGGAGGTTTTAAGCTTCCGTCATGGATGGGCGTTTCTGGTTCAGATTTTTCTGTCTCTCATTTTTCTGTCGTCCGCCTCTGCCGCCGACGCGCTGGTGTTGATGAATGGTTCGGGAAAAATCGAGCGTTACGACATGGCGAGCGGGGCGCATGTGGGGACGCTGCTGAGCGGGCTGCCGCCGTCGAATGTGCTGCTCTTCGATGCGGAGGGGCGGCTGCTGATTTCCACCGGGCTGCCGGGCGGCGTGGGGAATGTGCTGCGCTACGATATGCGCGGGAAGCTGGAGACGTGGCTCGATGTGCCGGAGGGTTATGGCGGGCGGTTGTTTCGCGCGACGGGGATGACGTGGCACGAGGGAGATTTGCTGGTGGCGAGTCAGGGCGATGGGAAGGTGAAGCGGTTCGATGGGAAGTCGGGCGAATGGCTGGCGGACGTGGCGCTGGCGTCGCCGGGCGGGATGACGCAAATCGCGATACACGGCGGGCGGTTGTTCGTCACGGATTTCTCCGCGCAGATGGTGCGTCGTGCATCGGAGAAGCTGGATGGCACGATGAGCGAGGCGTGGGCGCAGCACGCAGCGCAGTCGCCGTGGGGGCTGGTCTTCGATACGGAAGGGCGGGCGTATTGGAGCACGTCGGCAAACCGCATTCATCGCTTTGATGGCAAGGTGAATGTCGAGTGGGCTGGTGCGGGCGGCGGGTTGAATATTCCCATCGGACTGGCGCTGGGGCCGGATGGAAATCTCTACGCGGCGAGTTTGCACGGGAAGGTCACGGTGTGGAAAACGGACGCGCCGAATGCGGGCGCACCGTTGCGGGTTTTCGGCGGTGCGGAGATGAAGGAGCCTATCAGCATCGTGTTCACGGATGCGCCGCGCGGGGCGGAATTTGTCCACGCGCCGCCGGTGGCGGCGGGCGCGGAATCCGCGGAGAAGGTGGCTTTTTTTGAGGCGAAAATCCGTCCGCTGTTCGTCGCAAAGTGCATCGAGTGTCATGGCGAGAAGAAGCAAAAGGGCGGGCTGCGGCTCGACTCGCGGGCGGCGTGGCAGGCGGGCGGTGACACGGGGAAGGCCATCGTGCCGGGCAAGGCGGAGGAGAGTTTGCTCATCAAGGCAGTGCGTTATACGGACAAGGATTTGCAGATGCCGCCAAAGCAGGCGCTCTCGCCGGATGACGTGGCCGTGCTCGTGGAGTGGGTGAACCAAGGCGCGGTGGACCCGCGCACTGACGCCACCATTTCCACCCAGCCCGCGACGGATGAATGGGCCGCGGAATTTCAAAAGCGGCTGGACTGGTGGAGCCTGAAGCCTTTGCAAAATACCGAGCCGCCGGACGTGGCCGATGCCGCGTGGAGCCGCGAACCGGTGGACCGTTTTGTGAAAGCGGCGCTGGATGCTGCGGGCCTCGCGCCCGCGCCGCGAGCGGAGGCGGAGGTGTTGCGGAGGCGGCTGGCTTTTGTGCTCACGGGGTTACCGCCGGGGGAGGCGACGGATGAGCCTTATGAAGCCACCGTGGACCACCTGCTCGCCTCGCCGCATTTCGGTGAACGCATGGCCCGGCACTGGATGGACGCGGTGCGCTACACCGACACCTACGGCTACGAATGGGACGTGCCCGCGAAAGGTTCGCATGAATACCGCGACTACCTCATCCGCGCCTTCAATGGCGACGTGGGCTTCGACCAATTTCTCCGCGAACAACTCGCGGGCGACCTGCTCGCGCAGCCGCGTCTCGGCGAGAAAAAGCAAATCAACGAGAGCCTCATCGGCCCGATGTTTTACCACATGGGCGAGCATCGCCACGGCAGCAGCCTCGATGCGAACGGCGTGCATCAGGAAATGGTGAACAACAAAATTGACGCCTTCTCCAAAGTCTTTCTCGCCACCACCGTCGCCTGCGCACGGTGCCACGACCACAAGCTGGAGGCCGTCTCGCAGCGCGATTACTACGCGCTCGGCGCGGTCTTCATCACGCCGCGCTGGACGAGCCGTTGCGTGGATGCGCCGGGGAAAAATGACGCCGCCATCGCCCGGCTCACCGCCCTCCGCGCCAGCATCCGCAGCGAACTCGCGGCCCGCTGGAAGTCCGCGCCCATCACGCCGGAAGGCTGGCGCGCGCCGCTGGAAGTGAAGGATGCGCCCGTCCCGAAAATCGAAGACATCGCCTATCCGCTGGCCCGCCTCACGAAAGCCGAGGGCGGCATCGAAGCGACATGGAATGCGCTCGCCAAAGAATGGGCCGACACCCGCGCCGCGCGTGTGAAAGCGAACGCTGCCTTCGCCGTGCTCGCCGATTTTTCGCAGCCGCAATTCCCCGCCGGCTGGAGCGTCGAGGGCGATGGACTCCTGCATGGCTGGGTGCCGGAAGCCACGCCGCTCATCGCGCTGGAGGGCGATGCGGTCGTCGCCCGGCTGCTGCCGCGCGGCTATCACACGCACGCGCTTTCCTCGCGGCTGCCCGGCGCTTTGCACATGCCGCCGCAGCATCTGGTCGCGGGCGCTTTCGCCAGTCTGCGGCTCGCGGGCGGCGAGTTCGGCGGGCATCTGACGATGGATGAAAACACGTTCCTCAATGAGCGCGTCACTTTCTACAACGAGGTGAAGCCCGCGTGGAAAACCTTTGGCGACACGCCGCTGAAAAGCGGCGTCACGCGCGTCACGCTCGATTTCGCCACCGCCGCGCTGAACCCGAATTTTCCACCGCGCCACGGCATCGCGCCCGGCCTTCCGGCCACGGACGCGGGCTTTGATAAACGAAGCTGGCTGAGTCTCACCGGCATCGTCACGCACGACGCGGGCGGCACGCCGCAGGACACGCTCGACGCCTTCGCCGCGCTCTACGACGGCCCCGCGCCGAAGACCGTGGAGGAAGCGACCGCCCGCCTCGCCGCATGGCTCACCGGCGCCGTGCATCGCTGGTGCGATGACCAAACGCCGCCGGCCGACGGCCCCGTGCTCGACTGGCTCCTCGCGAATAAATTGCTACCCAACCAAGCCGACGCCGGCAGCCCGCTCGCGTCCCTCGTCGCGGAATATCGCCGCGTGGAAAGCGCCATCGCCTTTCCCCGCACCGTCAACAGCATGGACGAGCGCGACACCGCCAAGTGCGGTCTGCAACTCAACGTGCGCGGCAACGTGGACGCTCCCGGCGAGCTGGTGATGCCCGACTTTTTGCAAATGTTCGCGGGCCGCAACGACGTCGCGAAAAGCGCCGGCAGCGGACGCCTCGAACTCGCCGACGCGCTGCTGCGCCCCGAGCATCCGCTCACCTCGCGCGTTTATGTGAACCGCGTGTGGCAATGGATTTTCGGCGCGGGCCTCGTCGCTACGCCGGATGACTTTGGCCGCCTTGGCGACAAGCCTTCGCACCCCGAATTACTCGACTGGCTGGCGCGCGAATTTCAGCGCGACGGCTGGTCCACCAAGCGGCTCATCCGCCGCCTCGTCCTCAGCGAAACCTTCCGCCAGTCCGGCCTCGTCACCGCCGCCGCCCGCGAGCGCGACCCGGCCAACCGTCTGCGCCATCACTACCCCACGCGCCGCCTCGAAGCCGAAGCCATCCGCGACACCCTGCTCGCCGTCTCCGGTCGTCTCGACCCCGAGCTCTACGGACGCCCCATCAATCCACCGCGCACCGCCGAGGACGCAAACAAACGCCTCTTCTCCGGCCCGCTCGACGGCGACGGACGCCGCTCGCTCTACTTGAAAATGAGCATCATGGCCCCGCCGAAATTTCTCACCGCCTTCGACCTCCCCGACCTGAAACTCCCCAGCGGCAAACGCAACCTCACCCGCGTCCCCGCGCAATCACTGCTCATGCTCAACGACCCGCTCGTGAGCACGCTCGCCAAACATTGGGCCGTGCAGCTTTTGCAAACACCACACGCCACGCCGGAGGAACGCCTCACCGCCATGTTTCACCGCGCCTACAGCCGCGCCCCGCAGCCGCCGGAGCTGGCGCAATGGACAGCCGCCCTGCGCGACTTCGCCACCACCGCCGACCTCATGCACGACGAAGCCGCATGGACCCAGCTCGCGCACGCGATGTTCAACACGCAGGAATTCATCCACTACCGCTGACCTATGAAACACACCAACTGCCCCGGCTCCATCCCTCCTGCGCTCACACGGCGCGGCTTTCTCCAGCAGGCTTCGGCGGGCTTTGGCTGGCTCGCGATGAACGGGCTTTTTTCCAAAGAAGCGCAGGCGGCGGCCCACTTCGCGGCGCGGGCGAAGAATGTGATTTTCTGCTTCATGGATGGCGGACCGAGTCATGTGGATACGTTCGATTTCAAGCCGATGCTCAAGAAGCATCAGGGGCAGCCCATCGGCACGAGCTGGACCTCGAAGAGGTCGGACTCCACGGCGGGGCGCGTGTGGTTTGGCAGTCCGTGGGAGTTCCAGCAGCGCGGCGAAAGCGGGCTGTGGGTGAGCGATTTGTTTCCGCATCTCGCGGGCGTGGCGGACCATCTGTGCGTGGTGCGCTCGATGGTCGGCGAGCTTCCGCTGCACGGGCAGTCGAATCTTTTGCTCCACACTGGACGCATCGGCGGACAGGCCCCGAGCCTCGGCGCGTGGGTGTCGTATGGACTCGGCACGGAGAATAAAAACCTGCCGGGCTATGTGCTGCTGAACAACGATTGGGTGCCGAACGGCGGGCTGGAAAACTTTGGCAGTTCGTTCCTGCCCGCGAGTCATCAGGCCACCACGATGCGGGCGCGCGGCACGCCGGTGGACAACATCGCGCCGGTGGATTCCGCCACGATGCAGCGTCGGAAGCTGGCGCTGCTGGCCGGGCAGGACGCGGCGTTTGCGGCGCAGAGTTCCGAGGCGGCGGACATTGAGGCGGCCATCGCGAACTACGAGACGGCTTTCCTCATGCAGAGCACGGTGCCGGACATCGCGGACATTTCGCACGAGCCGGAGCACATCCGCAAATTCTACGGACTCGACTCCACCGACGAACACCAGCGCCTCTACGCCACGCAGGCGCTCCGGGCGCGGCGGCTCGTGGAGGCTGGCGTGCGCTTTGTGGAAATCACCTGCCCGAGTTTCGACGGCAACAACTCGCCGTGGGACCAGCACGGCCAGCTCAAGGCGTTGCACGAAAAGAACGCCCGCATCACCGAGCAATCCGTCGCCGCGCTCATCACCGACCTGCACCAGCGTGGACTGCTCGAAGACACCATCGTGCTCTGGGCCGGCGAAATGGGCCGCACCCCGCACACGCCCGCCATCACCGCCGCCGCAGGCCGCGACCACCATGTGAGCGGCTACACGATTTTCATGGCGGGCGGCGGATTCAAAGGCGGCACGGCGTATGGCGAGACGGACGAATTCGGCGCGAACGCCGTGGTGAATCCCGTGAGCGTCCACGACATCCACGCCACGATTTTGCACCAGCTCGGCCTCGACCACACGCGCCTCACCTTCCGCCACGGAGGCCGCGACCAGCGGCTCACGGATGTGCATGGGCACGTCATCCGCGAGGTGCTGGACGACAGAAAAATTTAAGACAGAAAAATGAAGACAAAGATGACTCAATTCACTGGTGGAGAGCGCCGACGCCGTAGCTCCACCTGCTCCATTTTTCTGTCCTCAATTTTTCTGTCGTCCGCGTGGGTCTCAGCGGCGGAGTTCACCATCTCCGTCACCGATGCCGCGACGCAGGGGCCGGTGGCGGCCCGTGTTTATGTGGAAAATGCGGAGACGGGCAGCCGTCATTTTGTGCGGGCGCACAGCACGTTGGCCGGGGTGGTTTACGAAAAGAAAAACTGGGCGAATGAGAAGTCCATCGAGCATCACACCAGCGTGCCAGCGGCTCCGTTTGTGGCGGAGAATTTGCCGGCGGGGACTTACACGCTGACTGTCGAGCGGGGGAAAGAATACTTCCCCGAGACGCGGAGCATCGTGCTGGCGGAGGGTGAAAAGCGGGCGGTGGAAACGGTGGCGCTGCGGCGGTGGGTGAACATGGCGGAACGTGGTTGGTTTTCCGGCGAGACGCATTTGCACCGCCCGCTCAATGAACTGCCGGTGGTGATGCAGGCGGAGGATTTGAACGTCGCGATGCCGCTGACTTATTGGGTGACGAAAGCCTTCACGCCGCCCGCGCAGGGGAACAAAAATCAGAGCGGCGAAATTCCCGACCGGCTCATGGAAGTGGACGCCACGCACGTCATCTGGCCGCGCAATACGGAATACGAAATCTTCACCGTCGGTGAGCACAAGCACACGCTCGGCGCGCTCTTCGTCCTCAATCATCGCAGCGTCTTCGACAAAGGCGTGCCCGACTGGAAACCCGTCGCCGAGCAGGCGCGGGCCGAGGGCGCGGTCATGGACATGGACAAACTGGACTGGCCCTTCGGCATGACGCTGCCGCTCACGTCGGGCGCGACGCTTTACGAACTGGCGAATAATCACATGTGGCGTTGCGAGTTTGGCCTCACGAAATGGGTCACGCCCGCGCCCGCCTTTCTCCAGCCTCCGAATGGCGGCACGGGCGGCGACGAGCGCGACTGGCTGGCCTACACGCTCGGCCAATACTACACGCTGCTCGACGCGGGATTTCGACTCGTGCCGACGGCGGGCACGGCGAGTGGCGTGCATCCGGTGCCCGCGGGATTCAGCCGCGTGTATGTGAAAATGGACGGTGCGTTCAGCTACGAAAAATGGCTCGCAGGGCTAAAAGAAGGCCGCAGTTTCGTCACCACTGGCCCGATGATTTTTGCCGAGATCAACGGACAGCAGGCTGGCGCGACGCTCGCGGGCGGCAGCGTGAAAATTTCCGCCAAAATCCTCAGCGAACATCCGCTCGCGAACATCGAAGTCGTCTCCAATGGCCGCGTCGTCGCCACGCTGAAGCCGCAAAACAAACCCACACCCGAAGGCGTTCGGCAAAGCGAAGTCGCCGCCGAAATCCCCGCCGCGACGAGCGGATGGCTGTGCCTCCGCTGCACCGAAGACCGGCCCGATCGGCGGTTGCGCTTCGCCCACACCGCGCCGTGGTGGAATGAGGTTCCGGGTAAACCACTGCGGCCCTCGCAGCAGGAAAAGGATTACCTCATCGCCCGCGTGAAGGCCGAAATCGCCCGCAGCACCGGCATCGTCCCCGCATCGGCGCTGGCGGAATACGAGGCGGCGCTGAAACACTTCGAGACGATGCCGACGGAGGAACGACAAAAAGATTGATGACAAAAAGATGAAGACACCCACCACGCACCACCGCGCTCCCAGCCCGCCCTCCACTCCCCATTTTTTTGTCATCAATTTTTTCGTCGTCCTCTGCATCGCAACAACCACGGCACACTCCGCCTTGCCCCAGGTCGACCGCGTCGAAGCCCAGCCGCTGCTGCTGCTCACCCAGCGTCTCGCCGAAGCGTTGCAGTCGATGGGCGCTCCACTTTCCGCGGAACAAACGAAAGCCCTTGATGCGCTGAACGCCGAAACCGACGACGCAAAAATCACCGCCGACCTCCAGAGCGTGCTCGACCCGCTGTGCATGGCTGCGGTGGAAATCGGCGCGGATGGCGCGATGAATATCACGCCCGGTGCGGTGACGGAGGTGGAGGAAAATGGCTGGCGCACCGTGCTCGTAAAAGTGCTGAACCACGCGGGCGTGGCGGCACGCTTGCGTATCGAAAGCCCGAACGCGCGGCCCATTCCCCACGGCCCGCAGGATGACATCGTTAACCGCTGGCTGTCTCTCGCGCCGTGCGATGGACGCCCGATGGATGCAAACCTCAGCGGCCTCGGCCTCGAGTACCGCGCGGTGCAGATTTCCTCCACGCACGCGGGCGAACGCACGGCGCGCATCGAATTCAGCGCGGGGCTGCCGGGCGCGAAGGATTCGCCCGTCATCCGGCAGTGGCGCTTTGGCAAAGACGCGGACGGCTGGGGTGATTCGCACGACCTCACGATGGACGTGCGCGACCACGCGCTGCACCTTACCGCGACTGGAAACGACCCGTATCTCTCCGCGCCGGTCCAGGCACGCGGCGGGAAAATGGTGCTGCGCTTTTGGGGCAAGACGGACTCGTCGGACATCGGCCAGTTTTTCTGGTGGACGGACCAGCTCCCGCAGCCCGACGGCCAGCGGCAAAAAACTTTCCAGCTCAATGCCGGGCGCGAGCAGGAATACGCCATCGAGTTTCCCGTCGAGGGCGACCTGCGCGGGGTGCGGCTCGACCCATTGCAGGCAAAAGGTACGTTCCGCATTGATTGGGCGAGCCTCGAATACGCGCCCGGCGAGAGCGGCACATGGGCCGGTGCGAATGTGACCGTGCGCACGGTGCCGAGCACCGAGGTGAAATTTGCCGTCACCGATGCCGACGGCACGGCCTGCATGGCGGCGTTTGAAATCCGCGATGCGCAAGGCCGCGTCTATCCCGCGCAACCGAAACGCCTCGCGCCCGACTTCTTTTTTCACCCGCAGATTTATCGCGAAACGGGCGAGAGCATCCGGCTGCCGCGCGGCCTCTACACGGTGAAATGTTCGCACGGCCCGGAGAGCATCGCGGAGACAAAAACAGTCACCGTCGGCGCGGAGCCCGTCACTTTCACCTACGCGGTGAAGCGCTGGCTCGACACCGCGAAACTCGGCTACTGGAGCGGCGACCACCACATCCACGCCGCCGGTTGTCTGCACTACGAAAACCCCACGCAGGGCGTGCTTCCGCCGGACATGCTGCGGCACATCATGGGCGAGGATGTGAAAGTCGGCTGCTGTCTGACGTGGGGGCCGTGCTTCGATTTTCAAAAGCAATTTTTCACCGGCAAGCCCGACGACGTGAGCCGCTATCCGTATCTCCTGCGCTACGACATCGAAGTGAGCGGCTTCGGCTCCACGCAGTCCGGGCATCTCAATTTGCTGAAGCTCAAGCAGCAAATCCCGGACGGCGGAACTTCAAATAGGCACTGGCCCACGCTCGGGATGAACACGCTGCGCTGGGCGAAAAAGCAGGGTGCAGTGACGGGGCCAGCGCACAGCGGCGCGGGCCTCACGCGCTTCGTGGGCCGCACGACGGGGACCGACGGGCCGCACCGTCTGCCGCATTTCGACGTGCCCGCCTTTGATGGCATCGGCGCGAATGAATTCATCATGCAAGTCACCCATGAAGTGCCCGGCCCCGACGGCAAACTGGAACCGGCGGTGGATTTCATTTCCACCATGAACACCTCGCGCGAGGCCGAGTGGAACATGTGGTATCAGGTGATGAACTGCGGCTTCCCCGTCGTCGCGAGCGGCGAGACGGATTTCCCGTGCATGAGCGGCGAGCGCGTCGGCATGGGCCGCGTGTATGTGAAACTCGACGGACGGCTCGACTACGACCGCTGGGCCGAGGCACTGCGGCGCGGCGAGAGTTACGTGAGCGATGGCACCAGTCACCTGCTCGATTTCGCACGGAAAGCGGACGGCACTTTCGCCGTGAAAGCCGCCGCGCGGCTGCCTGGCGAGCCGGACGTGGAGGTGGAGTGGATTGTGAACGGCTACCCCGCCGCCGCGCAAAGAATGAAAGCCGACGGCACCCTGCGCGAACTCACTTTCGCCGCACCGAAACTGGGGCGCAGCAGTTGGGTCGCCGCACGCATTTTCCCCTCCGCGCACACGAATCCCGTGTGGGTGAAAGTGGACGGCAAGCCCGTGCGCGAGCGCGCCAGCGCCGAGTGGTGCCTGGCCTCGCTGGAGCAATGCTGGAAGTCCAAACAGCGCACTTACGCCCCAGCGGAAATGGAGCAGGCGAAAGCTGATTACGAACACGCCCGCGCCACCTACCGCCGCATCCTCGATGAAAGCTCTCGCTAGGCTGCTGCTGGCGCTGGGCCTTGTCGCGAGCGCCTTCGGAGAGCCGCCGCCGAAGCTCGTTACCGTCACCATCTCCCCCGAGGCTCGCGTGAAAGCCGCCGCCGAAAACGGAGCGCGTGAACTTCAAAAAGGCGAATGGCGAGAGTTTGAAATCGTCATCGAAAACACCGCCGGAATCACTGCGCCGCTCAGCGTGGAATGCCGACAAGCGATGACCAGCCCGAGGGATAATTCCCGCGACCGCTGGATGCAAATTGAACTCCGACCTGCTAGCCCGCTGACGGGCAAGCCGCAAGAATCCCGCACGCTCCGGCTATGGAGCCGCGACGCCGGAGTGCGCACCGCCGTGCTCAATTTCAACGCGGGCCAAGGCACGCAAGACCTCGGCTTCCGCAGCGATGTGACGCTGACTTTTCAATCAGCGCCGGACGCCGAGCCCACATCGCTCACGCCAGACTTCACAGCCGTCGTCGTCAAAGGCGGCGGACTGTGGCCGCAGATACAGTGTGCGCCGGATGGCACGCTGCTCGCCCTCGGCTACAACGCCGCAGCGCACACGACTCTGCCGGGCGATGTAGATGCGTGGGCCAGCACCGACAGCGGGAAGACATGGAACCTACGAGCAACCGCTGCCGCCCGACCGGCAAAGACCGCCAACTATTGCCACTGGGCCTCCGGCCTTTCAGCCAAGGGGGACGTGCTCGTGGTGGCCAGCGGCATGGACGATGCGGCGAATGAAGAGGGCCGCCGCGCTCCGAATGATGTGCGGGTTTTCCGCTCGGCGGACTTCGGCAAGACTTGGACGAAGAGCGGCACTTTTCCCGCACGGGTCGGCAGCGGGCTGAAGCCGTATCCCTTCGGTAGCATCGTGCACGGCGCGGATGGCAGCCTGCGGACGGTGGTTTATTCTGCGGATGAAAAGCACGCCAGCGCTGAAGCCGCGTGGCTGATAGCGAGCCGCGACGAGGGCCGCTCGTGGCAGGCAAGCGGAAAGATTGCTGACGGCATCAACGAAACCGTGCTGCTCCCGCTGGCAGGAAGAGGCTGGCTCTGCGTCGCCCGCACCTCGAACCGTCCCGCGCCGGAGCATGGTCAGGAACTCCGCCAGTTTCGCTCCGCCGACGATGGCAAAACGTGGGCCGACGAGGGTATCATCGCCGGTTACCACATGCACCCGCCGCACCTGCTTCGGTTGAAAGACGGACGCATCCTGCTCACCTACGGAAACCGCCGCGATGGAGGCATCGAGACGCGCCTCAGCAGCGACGATGGTAAAACGTGGGCATCGGCGCAGCGCCTTTTCACCACTGGCCCCGGCGACATGGGCTACCCCAGCACCGCGCAACTCCCCGACGGCAAACTCGTCACCGTTTTCTACACGCAAAAATCCCCGCTGCACGACGGCTACCACATGGGCGCGGTCGGGTGGATGGCTACGGAAACGACAAAACAAAGAACCTCACCTCAGCCATGAAGAAACTCACTGCACTTTTCCTGTTCGCTTTCGTCGCGATGGCCGCTGGCATCGAGCCTGCAGTGCCCGGCTACACGCCCGCGCTACGGCTGGACGCGAAGGATGCGGGCATCATCCTGCGTCATGGCGATGGGCCGAATCAGTGCGACATCAATGGTGCCCGTGAGCCGACGCTTATTGAGGATGGCGGAAAGTATTACCTCTTTTACGACGGTGGTGGACCAAAGGGCTGGCTCGCTTGTTTGGCGACGAGCACGGACCTGAAGACATGGACGAAGCACGGCGCAGTGCTTGATTTCGGTAAGCCCGGCGAGCCGGATGCCGGTTCGGCGCTCAGCCCGTGGTTCGTGAAGGAAGGCGATACTTGGCACATGTATTATGTCACCGCAGAGGGCACAGCCGGGCCTCCGGGCTTCGTCGCGGCCGGGCCTTACAACTCAGGACACGCGAGCAGCAGATCGCTCTTGGGCCCGTGGGTGAAAACGAAGGGCTACATCCCGGTGAAACCGAAGCCGTCCGCCGCAGGCTACCCTCAGTCGATGGCGTATCCCGGCCACATCGTGAAGAAGCCGGACGGCGAATTCCTGATGTTCTTCGGCTCGCCCGGAGCCATCGGCATCGCTCGGACTCGCGACTTGCTCGGTGACTGGAAGCCGGATGCCGCCCCGCTGTTCGACAAGCATTTCGATTTGGAAAATTCCTCGCTCTATTTCGAGCCGGAAAACCAGACGTGGTTCCTGTTCGTCAATCACATCAAGGCCACGCCGCCGATGTTCACCGATGCCATTTGGGTCTTCTGGACGAAAGACCTCGAACGCTGGTCTTCGGCGAATCGCGCCATCGCCCTCGATGGCGTGAACTGCACATGGAGCAAACGCTGCATCGGCATGGCGACGGTGACGAAAGTCGGCAACCGCCTCGCGATGGTTTATGACGCTGCGGGAGGCGAAAGCATTGACCACCTTGGCCGCGACATCGGCCTTGCGTGGTATGACCTGCCGCTCGTGCCGCCCGTGGGAGGAGTGACCAAAGGATCGAGCTACTCCGCGGCGGTGCTGCGCCAGACCGAGCCAGCACTGTATTGGGGACTGAACGAGACCAGCGGATTCGCGCAGGACTTGGCGGTCACGCTGGGCGGCCCCAACGACGGCGAATATGATAAAGTGAAGCTTGGTGGTCCTGGGTTGCGGCTGTCCGATGGTTTTTCAAAAATGGAACCGCAGGGCGTGGCACCAATTTTTAATCGCAACGGCGCGGTAACATACGGCTCGTTAAGGAGGACGGCTGGCGTTTCTACCGACAGATACAGTGTCCAAGGCTGGTTCCGGTCAACGGTGCCGTTCGGTGCCAATGCGGTGCATAATTTGTTCGGGCGAGGGAATAGCATGGAGGAAGCCCGTGACATGGTGGGCGTCGGCGGTTCGTGGAATATGAGTCCACTGGGAAAGTTGTATTTTTTCGAGCCGGTAACGGGGGCAGTCGTTGCGGGCACGACGATGCTCCGCCCTGATAAGTGGTATCACGTCGTCTTGGTTCGCGACGCCGACAAGGTGTGCGTCTTTCTGAATGGCCAAATGGAGATCGATGCCCAGGCGCTTGGCTGGCCGGGAGGCGACGGTGAGCAACTGGCCATCGGCAACCGGACGGACTATGCGACAAAGCAGACTACCTATGGGTTGACTGGTTTGGTGGCGGAGGTAGGCGTCTGGAATCGCCCGCTGAAAGCTGATGAAGTCAGCGAGCTTTATGCGCTGGCCGGCCCGGTTCCGCCGCCGCCGGCCTTTGCCTTGTTCGCTGATGCCGCGACTCCTCAACCGTGCTTTTTGGCGCAAGCCGGGCAGGCCAGAGCGTTGATCGTGGTGGGACGGGAAAGCGCCCCGTTTTACCGCTGGGTGGCTGGCGAAATACAGCGATATTTACGGGATTTGACCGGGGCGGAATTGCCCATCGTGAGCAGCGACGCGATTCCCGCCGGGCAGCCAATCCTGGTTATTGGTGGACCAAAGGCAAATCCTCTGAGCGCATCAATCGAGCAGAAAAACATCGCCGATTTTGCCGGGCTGAAGCCGGAGGGCTTCATCGTTCAGACTGTTGATGTGGAAGGTCGCCCAGCCGTAGTGATCGGCGGCAACGACGAGACTGCGACGATGTATGCCGCCTACGAGTTCTTGGAGCGGCTGGGCCTGGCGTTTCAAATCACCGGCGACATCCTCCCACAGCGCCGCGCGGAACTAAAACTGCCCGTTGCAAGTGTGCGGATGGAACCGGCCTTGAAGAATCGCGGACTGCACATGCGGCACTTTGTCATGCCCTGGATGGGGCTCGACGACTTTCGTCGAATGATCGACCAGATGGCCAAGCTCAAGTTCAACTACCTGGAGTTTTATTGGTATGTGGGCGGGCCGTGGATCGAGCACTCCCACCAAGGCGAAGAAGGGCAGATCGATGCCACATATACCAAGGACTCGGGCTATCTCACGTGGAACCTGACGGCGGGCTCCCACACGACAAAGGATGTGAAGATCGGACGAGAGCTATTCAAACAAGAACGCGTTTGCGCACCGGAATTCGCCAAAGTCCAGAACCAGAAGGAAGCCCAGCAGGTGGCTCGCAAGTGGCTCAAAGAGGCCATCGCTTATGCCCACCAGCGGAAGATAAAAATCTGGTTGGGCCAGGGAGATTGTCCCACGGTGTTGCCGAACTTGGGGAAGCACAGCCCACTGGCAAATGGCGATTGGGGTGGTGGCGCGTTGCATATGCCACCGGGAGATTCCGTGGGCGTTGAGATATGGGAGGCGATGATCCACTCGATGATTGAAACCTACCCCGAAGCCGACGGCTACTGGGTTTGGCTCGCCGAAGCGGGTGTCGCCGGCATGAATGACCCGGCCTCGCAAAAGGTAATCAGCCAATACGAGGTGAACGGCAAACGCCCGCACACTGATTCCGACCTCGCCCTGGTTCACTACGGCAAGGAACTCATCCAGCGGCTCAAGGCGCGCCATCCCCAGGCCAAGTTGGGGCTGGCGATGTTAAGCCGCAGTTTCCTTTTCCCGACTCTGGATAAGTTGGTGTCCAAGGATGTGCCTTTTGCGAGCATGGAAACGGGAGCTTGCTTTTACTACAAACCTCGCCCTGTGCCGATGGAGCAATTCGGCGGTCTGACCCAGCGGGAAACGTATCTCGTCCCCCGGTTGGACGAGGACGTGAACGAATTGGCGATGCAGTTCAACGTGGGTCTCTACGAGTTTGATGGCGTGCTGACGGGCAGCGTCCAGCACAAGGTATCCGGCATAGCTCCCCAAGTGGGCAAACTCCGCGGGCTCGAACAGAACGCCCGCTATATCGCTGACGGATGCTGGAATCCACGGCTCACCACCGCCGAGTTCTACGAAGCCTACCTTCGGCGGCTTTTCGGCGCGGATGCCCTGGCCGATATGCTCAAAGCCTACCAAATTCTCCAGGAAAACGAACGGGCCACGGCTTGGCAGGGATTCGCCAATTTCTACAACTACAATGGCCCGGTCTTTATTGATTTGAAGCCACTCGCTGCGAACCCCTTCAAGCAGGCTGCCCCCCGCCGCGCTCCCAGTATTGGCTGGGGAATCAACAGGGATGGCTATGCCGACACCATTCCCCGCCTGGAAGCTGCACTGCGCCTCCTGAAGAAAGCCCGTCCCAAAGTGCTGCCAGGTGCCCTGCCTGAGCTGGACTATGTCATCTTCAAGACCGAGAGTTACATCCTGCACCTGAAGACGCTCTGCGCATGGCTGGATTGCTTCGTCTCTCACGACAGGGTAGTCGAGGCAAAGAATTGGCAAGACAAGACGGAAGTTAGGGAGCGTCTCGACCAATGCCGGGCAACGTTCCTCAAAGCGCGCGACCTGACGCGGAAAAGTGCAGGGCTTATGGCCGCCAAGGCGAAGGACGGGGACGAGAAATATATCCTCTTTCGTTACAACTTCGGTCTCGTGACCCCCATCGAACAGCTTTGTGATGCGATGGTGAAATGGTCTGTTCCCAAAAATATCGAGCCATCATCCAAATGAACTATTTCATAAAACGCGTCTTCCCACTCGCCGCCAGCCTCCTCGTGTCATTCCTATCTGCGCCCGCAGCGGAGAAACCTGCTGCGCCCGCAACGGTGCGCGACCGTCTGTGGGTCTGGTCGCATGACGCGAGCTTCGACTGGCCCGCTCACGAGGCTGGAGAGACGCCGGGCAAGAACCGCATGACGCCGGTGGAGGGCGCGGTGTTCCGCGGAGTGCCCAATGTGATGTTCATTCAGTATCAGGGCATCCCGGCGGCTCCGTTCGAGCAATACTACACGCCTTTCAAGGCGATGAAGCAGGTGTATTGGACCCTCTCGAACAACGGCAATCAGGTGCATCAACTCGGCAAGGAACAGGATCACGTTTTCCAACTCGCGGCGGCCCGTCCGAACATCACCGGCTTGCTATTGGATGATTTTCTCATCGGGCCAATCAACCCAAAGGATGACTCGCATTGGCTTGCGGAAAACAGCATCGCCTTTCCCGTCAGCCTCACTCTCCAATGGCCGCAGGCGGTCGAGGCGGATGCCTTGCAGCTCCCGCAGTCCGACTGGCCCGATGGCGGTTACTTGACGGGGAAATTTGCCGTGGATGTCTCGAACGACGGCGCGCAGTGGAAAGAAGTCATCGCCGATGAAATGCCGGATGAGGCTGGTGCCGCCAAGAAGCTGAGTTTCCCGGTGCAGTCGCTGAGATTCCTGCGAGTCCGCGTCCTGTCGTCGCTGGATGAGCCAGTCGCGATGAGTGCGAGGAGTTGCGGACTGAAAGGAGTGACCCTCATGCACAAGGGGCAACCCATCGCCCTCACCGGCGCGCAGTTCCAAGCCAGCAGCGAATACCCCGGTCACGAAGCTGGGAGACTCGCATCGTTCAATCCGGCCACGGCTGGTCAGGCGAAGGTGTTTTCATCGCAAGTGAGCCCGCACGACTTGGCGGAGGCAAAGCGGCGGATGCAGGATGTGGGCGGGCGAAAGCTGGACCTCGCCGTGGTGGTCTATAGCAACCAGCTCGACGAGGGCATCGTGCCCATTTTGAAGGACGTGGATGTGGTGCTGTTCTGGACATGGAAATCGAGCGACCTGCGCCATCTCGAACGCAATCTCCGGCGGCTCAAGCAACTCGTGCCCGGCAAGCGGGTGATTCTCGGCTGCTACCTGTGGGATTTTTCCAACGCGCAACTCATGCCGCTGGAGCTGATGCAGAAACAAAGCGAGCTGGGCCTCGCATGGCTGAAGGCGGGTGAAATCGAGGGGATGATTTTCCTAGGCAGCAACATCATGGACAAAAACCTCAAGTCCGTGGCGTGGACGCGGGAGTGGATTGCGAAGGTCGGAAAGGAGGCGCTGCAATGACTCTCCGGGCAGCCGGGTATGCCTTGACAGTTTTGCATATGCGAAATAGATGCCGTATATGAAAACAGCGCGCATTGAAACCAGCGACGTGCCCGCATTCGACCGCGGGCTGGATGTGCTTGAGCACTTGGCCCGGACCAGCGGCCTCGTGAGCATTACGGACATTGCGGCCGGGACGGGGCTTCCGGTGAATGCGGTGTTCCGACTCATGCAGGCGCTCTTGCGGCGGGGATATGTGTCCCGTGAGGAGGAGACGAAACGTTTCCGTCTGACGGGAAAGTTGCTCGAAATTTCCCAGCCTCATGTGATGGAAATCAATCTCGGGGCGCTGGCACTCGGACCGATGCGCGAGCTTCGTGACCAGTCGCGTGAGACGGTGCAGTTGGGCGTCCGCTCGGAGGATGAGGGCGTGGTGATTGAAAGGCTGAACGGACTCCATGCCTTGCGCATCGGGGTGGAAGTGGGGTTGCGGTTTCGGCTGTATTGCAGTGGCCCCGGCAAGGCGCTGCTGGCCTTTCAACCGGAAAAAGTCCGGGCCGCAGACATCAAGCGGTTGAAACTGGAGCGTTTCACCTCCCGGACTATTACGGAGCGGGCTGAACTCACGCGGGAATGCCAGCGCATTGTGGGCCGGGGATACTCCACGGACCAGGCGGAGACGGAAGAGGGTATTCATTGTGTGGCTGCGCCTGTCTTTGACCGTCATGAGCAACTGTTAGCGGTCGTCTGGGTCTCTGCTCCCTCGCGGCGAATGCCGAGGGAGGATTTTGCTTCGATGGCTCCTTCCGTGGTTGCCGCAGCCACCGAAATAGCCCGCAAGGTGAAGGGGGCAAACGGATGAATCGCAGCCCGGCAGTCATTGTTTTTTCGTGGCTGGCTGCGGTCTGTTCCACCGCCCAGTCGGCGCCGGATTTTGTGAAAGACGTGCGGCCTATTTTGCAGCGCAGTTGCTATGGCTGTCATGGGCCGGAGAAGCAGAAGAATGGGTATCGGCTGGATGTGCGGGACATTGCCATCAAGGGCGGTGAAAGCGGGGAAGCGGCGATAGTGCCTCACGACGCGAGGAAGAGTCCGCTCATCCGCTATGTGAACGGCGAGGATGAGGAAATGCTGATGCCTCCAAAGAAGAGCGACAAACGGCGGCTCACGGCGACGGAGGTGGAGACGCTGCGGGCGTGGATTGATGCGGGGCCGAGCTGGCCGGATGAATTTGCAGGCACAACGGACACGAAGCCGCATTGGTCCCTCATTCCACTGGTGAAGCCTGCGCTGGCTTCTGCAAGTGGGAATCCGATTGATGGGTTCATCGTGGCAAAGCTCGCGGAGAAGAAGCTTTCGCTCTCGCCCGAGGCTGACCGGCGGACGCTGGTGCGACGTTTATTCTACGACCTCACCGGCCTGCCACCGACGCCGGATGAAGTAGAGTCGTTTGCTTCGGACCGGGACCCGCAGGCTTATGAAAAGCTGGTCGCGCGTCTGCTCGCCTCGCCGCGCCACGGCGAACACTGGGCGCGGCATTGGCTGGATGTGGCGCACTATGCGGACACGCATGGCAATGACCACGACCACGCCCGGCCCAATGCGTGGCCGTATCGCGACTACGTGATTCGCGCTTTCAACGAGGACAAGGCTTACGCCCGTTTCGTGCAGGAGCAGGTGGCTGGCGATGCCTTGTTTCCCACGGACCCGCAGGCCACGGTGGCGCTTGGTTTCCTCGCCGCCGGGCCGTGGGATGAGACGCTGATGGTGGGCGTGCGCGAAGATACCTTCGACCACCGGCTCGCGCAGGTGCTGGACCGCGATGACATGGTGACGACGGTGATGAGCACTTTTCAAGGCCTCACCGTGCACTGCGCCCGCTGTCACAATCATAAGTTCGATCCCATTTCGCAGCGGGATTACTACGCGCTGCAGGCGGTCTTCGCGGGCGTGGACCGCGCGGACCGGCCTTACGATGCGGACATGGCGACGCATGGCCGGCGGCGGGATCTGCTGGCGCGAAAAGCGGCCATCGCCCGGCGGGATGCGACGCTGCTGACATCGCTCGACGCACCGGAGATGCAGCGGAAGGTGGCGTCCATCGCGGAGCGGCAAGCGAGGCGCAGCGAGGCTTGGCAGCCGCTCGACGTGGTGAGCGTGACGAGCGCGACCGGCGTGGAGACGAGCTTTGCGAGGCAGGTCGATGGCTCGTGGTTTGTGAGTGGCGCACGGACTGACAAGGACACGTTCATCGTGACTGCGCAGACAAAGGCGAAAGACATTCGCGCCCTGCGTCTGGAGGCGCTGCCGGATGAGCGACTGCCGGGCAAAGGGCCGGGGCGCTATGACCCGGCGGGAAATTTTCACCTCACGGAGTTTCGCGTGGACGCACAGCCGAGCGGCGGCGAGACGGCGGGCGCGGTGAGGGTCGAGTTTGCCCGCGCGACGGCGGACCACAGCGACCGTGGCGATGTCATCGCGAATGCCATTGATGGCCGCGCCGACACGTATTGGAGCATCAATCCGCGCTACGGCGAGGCGCATGAGGCGGTATTTGAATTCAAAGCGCCGCTTAGTTATGACGCAGGCACTACCTTCATCGTGCGGCTGGAGCAGAATGGGATGGCGGCGCATCAGCTCGGGCGTTTCCGGCTGACTTTTTGCACCGGCGCGCTCCCGGCGGACCAGCGTGAGCCGCTGGCCGCAGTGGTGGCTGATTTATTGCGCAAGCCGGAGGCTCAGCGCACGCCCGAGGAGCGACGCGAACTTGCGCTGCAAGTGCTCTCGGCGGAAGTGGAGCGCGAACTCGCCGCGCTGCCCGCACCGCAGATGGTCTATGCGGCCACGCGCGATTTTCCCGCAAATGGCAGCCACAAACCCGCGCCGGTGCCGCGCCCGATTCACTTGCTCACGCGCGGCGACCTGAACCAGCCTGCGGAACTCATCGGCCCCGGCGCACTGGCTTGTTTGCCGGGTCTTGAGGCCACGCTGCCCATCGCGGATTTGAACGAGGAATCCGCCCGCCGGGCCGCGCTCGCCCGCTGGCTCACGGATGACCGCAACGCTCTGCTGTGGCGCAACATCGTGAACCGCGTGTGGCACTGCCACTTCGGGCGCGGACTGTGCGACACACCGAACGACTTTGGCAAAATGGGCGGCACGCCCTCGCATCCCGAGCTGCTCGACTGGCTGGCCGTGTGGTTCCGCGACGAGGCGCATGGTTCTTTGAAAATGCTGCACACGCTCATCGTCACCAGTGCGACCTATCGGCAATCCGTGACGCATCGCGAGGATGCCGTGACGCTCGATGCGGACAATCGCCTGGTCTGGCGCATGAATCGCACGCGGCTCACCGCCGAGCAGGTGCGCGACAGCCTGCTGCAAATGAGCGGTCAGCTCGACCTCGCGATGGGCGGCCCGGCGGCCGTGCAGTTCGTCCATCGCGGCAAGGCGACCTTCATGCCCGATGGCGGCGCACCCGCGTTTCTCGACTACGAAGCCTTCCCGCCCGATGCGCCGGAGAATAGCCGCCGTGCCATCTACCGCTTCGTTTTTCGCACCGTGGCCGACCCTCTCATGGACGCGCTCGATGCACCTGATGGCGGTGTGCTCACGCCCGTCCGGAGTCAGTCCACCACGGCGTTGCAGGCCTTCGCGCTGTTGAATAACGCGTTCATCATCCGCCAGTGCGAGCACATCGCGGCACGGGTGGAAAAGGATGCGCCGGCCAACACCACAATCTTCCGCACTTTCCGCCTGCTGCTGCAACGCGAGCCGAACGCCGATGAACTCACGCGCTTCACCGCCTACGCGCAAACCCACGGCCTCGCCAACGCCGTCCACGTCATCCTCAACAGCAATGAATTTCTCTACCTCGACTAAGCCATGACCACACTTACCCGCCGCGATTTTCTTGGCACTCTGAGCACTGGGCTGGGCGGCATCGCGCTCGCGTCGCTGCTGCCACGCGATGCCTTCGCTGCGGCGGCGCTGCATCACGCGCCAAAGGCGAAGCGCGTCATCCAGCTTTTTATGAATGGCGGCGCGAGCCAGTGCGACCTCTTCGACTACAAGCCTCAACTCATCGCGCGGCACGGGCAGGTCTTTGATCCCGGCACCGGCGAGCGGGTGGAGGCCAGCATCAGCACGCCCGGCGCGGTGATGAAGAGTCCCTTCGAGTGGGCGCAGCACGGGCAGTGCGGGCGCTGGGTGAGCAGTGCGCTCCCGCACCTCGCGAAGCAGGTGGATGACATGGCGTTTCTCATGGCCATGCAGTCGAAGTCGAACGTCCACGGTCCGGCTTCCTATTTGCAGACGAGCGGTTTCCTCTTGCCGGGATTTCCGTGTGCGGGCGCGTGGATTTCACACGCGCTGGGAAGCCTGGCGGACAATGTGCCGGCGTTCGTGGCCCTGCCGGATTCCCGCGGCCTGCCTTACAACGGGCGCAGTGCGTTCACTTCCGGCTTCCTGCCCGCCAACCACCAGGGCACGGTTATCAATGCCGCCGCTCCGCAGCCGATCACACATCTGCATCCGCCCGAATGGGCGAAGCACATCACTCCCGAGAGTCGCGCCGAAGGCCTGGATCTCCTCCGCGGATTGAATGAAACCCACGCCGCGCACCACCCTGACGACAGCCGCCTGCAAGCGCGCCTTCAGAGTTACGAGCTCGCCG
>JANNWY010000112.1:0-5877 GCA_031409335.1 Chthoniobacteraceae bacterium
ACGTCAGGAAAGTTCGCGAAGGCGGGACGCCTTCGCCAGCACGCGAGACGCGCGCGCTCCCCGGAACCACCCGCGCCGCTCACTCAACATCCATCGCTCAACTTGCATGAATCCGCGCTTTTTCACCCGCATCCTCACCCCACTTCTCCCCACGATGAAAACACCACGCATCCTCGCCACCACCATCGCCGCCCTCGTCGTCTCAGCCACCGTCCACGCCCAGACATGGGACGGCGGCGGCGCGAACGACAACCTCGTCACCGCGGCGAACTGGAATCCAGACGGCGTGCCCATCAGCACGGCGGACGTGATTTTCGGCGGCAATGTGCGGCTGACGCCGAATGTTTCCGGCGCATTCACGGTCAACAGCCTCACGTTTAACAACACGGCGGGCGCGTTTGTTTTCGGCGGGGGCGCGACGTTGAGCCTCCGCGCGGGCGGACTGGTGAGTAACGACACGACGACGCAGACGCTGAACAATGCGGTGAGCTTCGGCGTCGCGGCGACTTCGACGATCAATGCGGCCAACGGCGACCTCGTGCTCAACGGCGCGGTGACGGTGCCGTCCACGACCCTGACGCTCAGCGGCGCGAACGATATTACTTTCGGCAGCGCCATTCTCGGCACGGGAGCGATGACAAAAACCAGCTCGGGCACGTTCACCTTCAGCGCCACCGCAAATCCCATCTCCGCGGATTTCAATCTCAACGGAAGCAATTTCACCACAGTCGCGGCGTCGGGCACGACGCAGGTTTTTACGAGCGCGAGCACGATCGCGGTGAACTCGGGCAACCTCAGATTCAGCGAAAGTGTCATCCTCGATGGCGCGCAGCTCACGCTGGCGAGCGGGGCGGGATGGTTGATCGGGTTTGGAAAGACGGTGACGGTGCAGAATGGCGGCGATGTCGTCCGCACGGGGAGCTACACGGGTTTCGGCGAACACCTCGTGGTCACGGGCGCAGGCTCGACGTTTCAGGTGACCGGGACATCGCTGGAAATCAGCGGCGGTTCGACCCTCACGGTCCAGAGCGGCGGCAGCGTGAGTTCAGCGGGCGCATTGGGAATGTCTTTCGACAATGGAAACGATGTGGCGTTGACGGTGGACGGGGTGGGCTCGGTGGTGAGTGCTGGCACCGGGAGCACTTGGGGCGGCAGCTATCTGAGCGGCGCGACGAACGTGACCGCGACTTTCTCGAACGGAGCCGCCGGAAATTATGCCGGGCTGCAGATAGCCAGGGGGATCAATGGCACAGTGGCGGCGCAGGTGCTCACGGGTGCGGACATCACCAACAGCGGCAACTTTTCGATGGGCGATACCATCGCGAATGCGAATGGCACTTTGACTGTGGACGGCCCCGGCTCGACGTGGACGCAGACGGGAACCAGCACCGCGATCATCGGCAGCACAACGGGCAGCATCGCGACGCTGAACGTGCAAAATGGCGGCACTTTTACCACCGGCACCGGGATGACGACGCTGGATGCGACCGGCACGCTGAATATCAATGGCGGCGCCTTTACGGCCAATGGCGCGTTCGTGAACGGCGGCGCGTTTAGTTTCATCAGCGGCACGCTGAATCTGCTCGCCGCGAACAATCTCACCATCGGCACCGGCGGACTGCTCGGCGCCAATCTCACGCTGCTTTCCGACCGGGCGCTCGCCATCGGCGGCACCACGACGATCGACGCCGGGCGCACGCTCACGCTGAACGGCGGCGCGTTTCGCACCGGCGCGCTGGTGAACAATGGCGCGCTCGATTTCCAGCGCGGCACGCTCGGGGTCACTGGCGCGGGTGGCCTCAATATCGGCACCGGCGTGCTCGGCAGCAGCGTGACGCTGAACCCCGGCGCGAACCTCGAAGTCACGAACACGCTGACCATCGCCGCGAGCGCCAGCCTCAATGTGAGCGGCGGCAGCTTCCTCGGAAACGCGGTGAGCAATTCCGGCAGCGTGCGGCTGAACTCGGGCGGGTTTTCGACGGGTGGCACGTTCACGAACGTGACCGGCGGCACGCTGTTCGTGAGCGATTTTTTCACGGTCGGCGGGGCCGTGGTGAACAACGCCGGGGCGCGCATCACGCTGCGGGATGGAACGGGCAACATTCCCGCGACGGGCATTCTCAGTTTCTTTTCCAACTTCGGAATCCTGACCGGCGACGGGTCCATCGGCAAACCGCTGACGAACCAGGCGACGGGCGAGGTGCGCGCGGAGTCCGGGAAAACGCTCGTCTTCACCGGCGGCGTGGGCGCGGGTAACGGCGGTGTGTTTTCGCTGCAAGGCGGCACGATGGAATTCACGACGGCGATCACGAATGCCGCGGCGGGTTTCATCTCCGGCCACGGCGCGCTGCACACGGCGGGGCTTACGAATCAAGGCACGATCGCCATCAGCGGCGGGAACGCGGACATTTTCGGCGATACGACGAACAGCGCGGGAGCAAAGATCATCACGAGCGGCGGCTCGGTGACGACGTTTTTCGATGACGTGGTGCATAACGGCACCGAGATTCGCACGAGCGCGGGCGGCGGCACGGTGTTCTTCGGAGCGGTCAGCGGCGCGGGGCCGTTCACGGGGACGGGGACGGTGTTTTTCGAGGGCGATCTGCGGCCGGGGAATTCGCCCGCGTCGGTGCTGTATGAAGGCGATGTCGTGCTCGGCTCCGCCGCTTCGCTCATCATGGAAATCGGCGGGCTGAATCTCGGCGCGCAATACGATCACCTGAACATCGGCGGCGCGCTGCATGCGGACGGGGATCTTGTCCTGGCCTTGCTCGGCGGCTTTACACCGCAATTCGGCGACACGTTTGATCTCTTCGATGCCGGCGCGTTCGCGGGCGATTTCGACTCGATCTCCGCACCCGCCCTCGCTGGCGGAAATGCGTGGGATTTCTCCGCGCTGAAAACCACCGGAAGCGTGACGGTCGTGCCCGAACCGGGCATCGGCGCGCTGCTCGCGAGTGCGCTCGGATTTTTGGGAATGCGGCGTGGAAGAATCCGGGGAGCGCGCCGCGTCACTCAACACTCAACACTCAACACTCAACACTCAACACTCACCACTCAACTCCAATGAACACACCACGCATCCTCGCCACTACCATCGCCGCCGCGGCACTCACCTGCCTCGCGCCGCCGCTCCGCGCCGTTGACAAATTCTGGGTCACCCCGGCCGGCGGTTCGTTCGGCTCCATCGCCAACTGGGATTTGACCGACGGTGGCCCGGGCGGGGATCCCGTGCCGGTCGCGGCGGACGTGGCGAACTTCACGGTCAACAACACCTACACGGTCACCTTTGTCGTTCCGGCGACGACCACCGGCCTCCAGGTGGAGAACGGGAACGTGACCTTGAATTTCGGCGGCCAGACTTACACGGTGACGAGCGGCATCGGCATGCTGGTCGGCAATATCGCCGGGCAGACGGGCCGCCTGACGGTGCTCGGGGGAACCCTCGGGGTGGATACGGCCGGGGATGATGTGAACCTTGGGAGCGTCGCGGGCGCCACCGGCTTTCTGACGGTGACCAGCGGCGGAATCCTCGCCACCGCCGCGGCCCGCCCGGACCTCTTTGTAGGAAACATCGGGACGGGCACGCTCACCGTGAACGACAACGGACAGGTGAACGGGCTCACTTTGGTTGTTGGGAACGTCGCGGGCGCAGCGGGCACGGTGACGATCACCGGCCCGAATGCCGTGGCGGACTTCAGCGGCACGACGACCATCGGGAGCTCCGGCACCGGCACTCTGGGCGTGCTCAACGGCGGCACGCTCACGAGCGGAACGACCGTGACGCTGGGCAGCAATCTCGGCGCGGATGGCACGGCGACGGTGACCGGCATCGGCTCGTCGTGGACGATGGTTTCGCCCACCATCGGGAACGCTGGCGACGGCACGCTCACGGTCTCCGCTGGCGGGCTGGTTTCCACGGCCGGTGCCGTCACGCTCGGCAGCGTCACCACGGGCGTGGGCACGGCGACGGTGACCGGCGCGGGATCACTATGGACTATGTCCGGCTCGCATTTGATCGGCACGAGCGGCCTCGGGGTGATGACCGTCTCCAGCGGCGGGCAGGTCACCACCCTTTTCACGGCCAGCCTGGGCAATAATGCCGGCAGCCAAGGCCGCGTTACCGTCTCTGGCGCGGGCTCGCTGTGGACGCTGGGCAGTTCGCTCACCGTCGGCAGCGCAGGCACGGGGGACTTGACGGTTTCCGCCGGAGGCGAAGTGTTCGGGTTGTCCGCGACGTCCGTGACCCTTGGAGACGCGGCGTCCGGTATCGGCGTGGCGACGATCACCGGGGCCGGCTCGAAGCTGAGGACCCTCTCGGGAGTGACCGTCGCCAACGTCGGCAGTGGGACGCTCAATGTCGCGAGTGGCGGCGAAGTCTATGTCGGGACGAATCTTATTGTGAACAACCCGGCCGGCGCGCCGACCGGAACGCTCAATCTCGAAGGCGGCGCGATCTACGTCGCGGGCGCTTTCACCAACAACGGCTTTTTCAACTTCACCGACGGCCTGCTTCAGGTGGCGGGGAACTTTCAGCCGAGCGTGGCGGCGGCGGCATTCACGATCAACGGAAGCGACAGCGGCGACCTGCCCACGCTCGAACTCATCGGCACCGGCACGACGACGAACGTCACCTCTCTCACGGTCGGCAACAACCGCGCCGGGCAACTGCTGCTGCGCCAGGGCCGGGTGCTCAATCTCGCGGGCAACACGATCGCCATCGGTGCCCTCGTGGGCGGCGAAGGCACGCTCAGCGTGGAGAGCGGCGCGCAACTGCTCACGATCGCCACCCTCGCAGTCGGCGGCTCCGCGGTGGGGGTAACGCCCGGCGGCACCGGGACGCTGAACATCGCCGGCGGCACGGTGGATCCCATCACCCTGCGGCTTTACGCGGGCGGCACGGTGAATCTCAGCAGCGGCACGCTCGCCGTGGAGCAGACGCCGGTGCTCGACGGGCAGTTCAACTGGACGGGCGGCACGCTGCGATTCGACGCGGCCTTTTCCCTCACCAGCGCCAACGTGCCGAAGCTCCTCGGCCTCGACGCCACGCTCAACGCCGGGCAGGCGCTCACCTCGACCGCCGCAGTGACGCTCCAGACGCCGGTCGTCGTGGATGGCGGCGCGCTGAACGCCAGCACGCTCATCAACCAGTCCCGGCTCGAAGTCCGCTCCGGCTCCATCGGCGTGGTGCAGAACGATGGGCTGCTCCTCGGCGACGGCACGATCTCCGGCGCGGTGACGAATAACGCCGCGGGCCGAATCCGGGTGGATGCCGGCAAGACGCTCTTTTTCACCGGCACGTTTGCGCCGAATGTCGGCGAGTTGAATCTCCAGGGCGGCACGCTCGACTTCACCGGCGCGATCACCAACAGCGCCACCGGCTACATCGCGGGACGTGGCGCGCTTTTCACCGGCGGCCTCACCAACAACGGGCAGATCGCTTTCAGCGGCGGCACCGCCGACCTCCACGGCGATGTCACCAATGCCGCGGGTGCGCGGATTATCACGAGCGGCGGTGCCACGACAACGTTCTTCGACGACGTGATCCACAACGGCACCGAGATCCGCACCAGCGCCGGGTGCTCCACGGTGTTCTTCGGATCGGTCAGCGGCGCGGGTCCGTTCACCGGCACGGGCACGGTGTATTTCGAGGGCGATCTGCGGCCGGGGAATTCGCCCGCGTCGGTGTTGTATGAAGGCGATGTGGCGTTCGGCAACGCGTCTTCGCTGTTGCTCGAAATCGGCGGGCTGCTCGCGGGAGGCGAATACGACCGGCTGAATGTCGCGGGCACATTGTTCGAGGACGGCGTGCTCGATATCGCGCTCTACGGCGGCTTCACGCCCCGCTTCGGCGACAGCTTCGATCTCTTCGACGCG
>JANNWY010000113.1:0-15596 GCA_031409335.1 Chthoniobacteraceae bacterium
GATTCCGAACAAAAGGTCCGGATGGAAACTGCTCTCCAGACTCCCGTTGGCGTTGAGCCTGGCCATCGCGCCACCGAGGACCACCTTTCCGTCCGGCTGCAACGCGATGGGAATACCAGAAGTCGTACCCGGGTCAAAGCCGCTGTCCCCGCTGCCGTCGGCATTGAGCCGGGCGATCCCGTGACGGTCGAGTTCTTTGACAGTCGTGAAAGCACCGCCAATCAACACCTTGCCATCCGGCTGCACGGCGAGAGCCACAACCGAGTTGTTCACGCCCGTGCCCGGATTGAAACTGCCGTCCAGACCGCCATTGGCATTCAAGCGGGCGATGCGGTTGCGGTTCGTACCGTTGACGACCGTGAAATCGCCCCCGATGAAAATCTTCCCGTCCGGTCGCACCGCGAGAGAAGTGACGCCCTGATACCCATCTCCGGTGGCACCCGCGCCTGGGTTGAAGCTGGTGTCGAGCGCCCCATCGGAGTTCAGCCGGGCAATGTTATTGCGGTTCGTGCCATTGACGGTGAGAAAAGATCCCCCGATGAGCACCTTGCCACCCGATTGCACCACGACAGAATTAACATTGCCGTCCACTCCTGGGCCGGGGTTGAAGCTGTTGTCCAAACTCCCATCCGCATTGAGCCGGGCTATCCCGTTGCGGTTCGTGCCATCCACACTGAAGCCGCCGCCCCAGATGAGCACCTTGCCATCTGGCTGCGCTCCGAGGTGTGAAACCGGACGGTCCACTCCGATGCCCGGATTGAAACTGCTGTCCAAACTCCCATTGCCATTGAGCCGGGCAATGTAGTTGCGGTTCGTGCCATTGACGGCGAAAAATCGTCCCCCGATGAGTACTTTTCCATCGGTTTGCAAAGCGAGAGAATCAACAAGGTTGTCGGCGCCGGTGCCCGGATTGAAATCGCCGTCCAAGCCGCCATTGGCATAGAGCCGGGCAATGTGGTTGCGGTTCGTGCCATTGATGGTGTTGAACCAACCGCCGATGAACACCTTGCCATCCGGCTCCAGCGCGATTGACATCACCGCGCCATTCGCTCCGGTGCCCGCATACGTCGAATCGAAACTGCTGTCCGGAGTCCCGTCAGAATTCAGCCTAAAGATGCCGCGATCGTGACCCGCCAACACCTTGCCATCGGACTGCAAGGCGACCGCGTAAACGGCACCCCAAATCACTGTCCCCGGATTGAAACTGCTGTCGCCGCTCCCGTCGGCATTGAGCCGAGCGAGACCTGGACGCGCGAGACCTTTGACCGTGGTGAACTGCCCGGCAATGATCACCTTTCCGTCGGGCTGCACCGCGACGGCCTGCACAGGGCCATTGACGCCCGAGCCGGGATCAAAGGACAGGTCCACGTCCCCTGCCGCGCCGCGCGAGTGAAAACAGAGCGTGTTGATTTGCAGCAGGAGACTGCCCGCGAGAATGAGTGTTCTGACCGAGTATAGTTTTTTCATAGCATGATGGTCTTTCAACCAGTCATGCGACGTGGGCGCGTGAAACCCCTCAAATGTTTCTTGGCTGCCTTACACCCATTCGCTGCGCGGATTTGAAATCTTTCTCCAACGACCGTCGGGCGATGCGCGTCAGTAAACGAATAGCGACAGCGCCAGGAACCCAAAGCCTGCTGCCAGCAAGAGATAATCAAACTGCTTCACGTTGGGGTTGGCGACCACCTTGAGCATGGCTTGGCGATGTTTTGCCCAATGGAATACATGGTGAAGCGCCATGCACGAGAGCACGGAAAGGAAACCCGTGACGAGCCAACCCCAAGGTCGGTAATGGAGGAGGGTGGCAAACCATGCCGCCAGCGTAAGTGCGAGCACCAACACCGGCGGGATCAGCAGCCGGGACGGCAAAGTTTCCGAGGCATACTGCTGCTGCCGCCTGGAATAGAAACGCCGCGATGCGGTCAGCGCCACAGCGGCTTTGACCAACAGCGCTACGGCGATCACGAAACTTAGAATCGGAAACCACATTCAATAGTCACGGTTTGAGAGTTATGGTTTTCCTGGCAGCTTCGGACTGGTCGCACTTAAGCGCCCATTTCATAGATTCGGTGCTGCGCTGAATGGTTTCTCCGTTAGATTCGCACAATGTAGCAACTGCCGGATGCTTCTAGCTTCTTCATAGGAATCGCAAGGCGTTGGAAAAGATTCCTAATCTCAGGTTCATTGCGGTAGGGCTGTCTCTCCGGGGCCGTGTTGATCAGTGAGATGGCATGCTCCCTCTTCCTGAATATTCTTTGCAGATTGAAGGCGACCGTCTTCTCCTTCATCGTCGAAAACGCCCAGGCACGAAGCGCTAGAATTCCCGCCCGAAAGAAACTTACTTCGGCCTTCCTCGCTACCCAGGCGAACGTCTGAACCGGATTCATCCGGTAAAGTTCCAGGGTTTCTCTCAGGGACAGGACGTTGTTCCTGAGCAAACCCAGCTTCGCCAGAAACTCTTCTGTGGCAGCGCTCAATTTGTAGAACGCGACAAATATCTTCCCCGACTGACGTATGGTTCGCCTCGCTTCGTTCAGGATCACTCCGATCTGTTCTTCATCACCCATGAAATCAACAACCCCCGTTGCATAAATAATCGTTTCGTATGTTCCCTCTCCAAAAGGCAGAGCTTTGGCATCCGCCTCGATAAGGGTAAGCCCACGACGTGACTTGGCGTATCGAATCATCTCGGAACTCAGATCGACGCCGTCAGCTTGAAACCCATTCCTGAGCAGTTCTTCCACGATCAGTCCCTGACCTGCACCTACGACCAACACCGGTTGGTGAATGTCATGAATGATGCGACGGAGACCCGGCAAATCGAAATAGTTATTTTCAAGAGAAACGTGATGCGGTGCCAGCGCATCCCAATAGTCAGAAGAATGGCTCATTTAGAAAGTCTTTGAATCCGCCTCCGATTGGTTCGGCAAAATCACGACGCCAAGTGATGCCGCGTCGCTGTGTTTCTCCCATCTCCATACCAATCCGTCCTCCGGGTCGATGACCTCGCCGATGTGTCGGAAACCGCATTTGGTCAGGACTCGCGCCGAGGCATTCGATTCCGGGAGCGTGTGTGCCCGGACCACGCGAACCGGCCCGTGGCTAAAAGCGTAGGTCACCAGGGCGGCGGCGGCTTCGGTCGCGTAACCCTTGCCCTGATGCTCGGGCGCCACACCGCAAGCAATCTCCACCGCTCCTTCGGCTCCCGGAGGACCCGTGAAGCCACACTTGCCGATGACGCTATCGGTGGCCTGATGCACCAGCACAAAGCCATGAATCCAAGGATCGATCGAACTCGATCCGTCTAGCAACGCCAGCCAGGCGGCTGAAACCTCGGCCCTTTCGTAAGGCTGCATTTGCTCGACAGACGCGCGAACCTCATCGCGTGTCTGGGGAACTAGCTTCAGACTTTTTGTTTGAATGTGCGTCGTGTTCATAGGACGTGGATCGAGTCCGCTATTTCGCTACTTCCTGATTCGGCTACGGTTTGGGATCGGCGGTTTTCTTTTCGGCTTCGGCCTTATCGAACCCGGACAAGCTGGAAGGTTTGTGTCGCCCGGCAGTGGCGATGTTCACTTTGTCGGCGGTGAAGGCTCGGGCAGCCAGCCCAACTGTTGGAACTGACCGAGCCGGTCCATGTTCACGGTGATTTCTTGAATCTTCCCATCGGCTATTTGAAAGATGCTGATGCCTGTCACCGTCACCGTTTTTCCGGTCGGCGCATGCCGCTGATACTCCCCCAGATGCGTGGCACGCATCGTCCAACGAATCGCGATCTTGTTCCCCTCAGCAACCTCCTCCTCGATGGTGAACCGCAGGTCCGGAAAGGCGGTGTGGAAAGCAGCCATTCCTTGCTTGTACTCCGCCAGACTGTGAACGATGTGCGGCGGATTGCGGAGCACGACGTTCGTCGCGATCAAGGCGTCGGCCACGGCCGGGTCGCCGCGATTGGCCCAGCCCTCGAAGTAGCGCCGGACCAGTTCCTTGTTCTGCTGGAGGGCGTGGTTTCTGTTGGCGGCGCAGCCACACAACAGCGCGACCAACAACACGGCCTGAATTGAGAGGATGGTTCTTAGCCTGTTGTTTGGGGGATTCATTTTGGTTCTGACTTTTTTGTCGGCGGTGAAGGAGTGACGGTTTTCTTTTCGGCATCGGCCGGGTCGAACTCCGCCAGCTTTTTCTTCCACTCCGCGGTCTGGTCCGCCTGGCCAGTGGCTTCGTAGAGTTGCACGAGGCGTTGAAGGGTTTCCTTCATACGCGGGTTGCCGAGGGCGGGAATTTTGTCCTCCCGCTGCTTCATGCCTTCGTGACCGGAGAGCAGCAATGGCTCGGCTTCGGCGTATTTCTTCTGCCCGAGCAGACTGCCGCCCAGCAGGCTCCGGGCGTTGAACGTCCGCCAGTCGTCGGGAAGTTCCTTTTCGCGGAGGGTCAGGCACTCGCGGGCCAGCGGTTCGGACTCGGCGAACTTTTGTTGGACGAGGAGGCTCTTCGCGAACTCTGCGAGGGAAGCAGCCAATCCTGGGTCATCGGCAGGGAGCTTCCTGAGCAACGCCAACACTTCGCGGTACACGGCTTCGGCCTCGGTAAACTTGCCTTGCTCCGACAAGGCCCCGCCAAGCCCGTTGAGCGAACTGGCCACGTCCCGATGCTCGTTGCCCAACAGTTTCCTTTGCATTGCCAGCGCCTCACGAAACGAGCTTTCGGCTTCGGCGTGCCTGTTTTGGTACCAAAGGGTCCTACCAAGCCACTGGAGCGAGGCGGCCACGTTCAGATGCTCATTGCCTAACAGTTTCAGATACATCGCCAGTGCTTCGCGAAACGGGCTTTCGGCTTCGGCATACTTACCCTGGCCCGAGAGCGCCGCGCCAAGCCACGAGAGCAAAGCGGCCACCTCCGGATGTTCGTTGCCTGACCGTTTCCTCCGCATTTCCAGCGCCTCTCGCAGCGTGGCTTCGGCTTCGGCATGCTTGGCTTGTCTCAGGAGGGCCGTGCCCAGCGCGGAGAGCGAGAGTTGTTCATTGCCCAACAGCCTTCTCTGCATCGCCAGCGATTCGCGAAGCATTTCTTCGGCTTCGGCATGCTTGCCCTGGCCCGAGAGAACCGAGCCAAGCCACGAGAGCGAATCGGCCACGTCCGGATTTTCGTTGCCCAACAGTTTCCTCTGCATTGCCAACGCCTCTCGAAATTTTTCTTCGGCTTCGGCATGCTTCGCTTGTCTCACGAGGTCCGTGCCCAGCAAGGAAAGCGAAATGGCCACGTGTAGATGTTCGATACCCAACAGCTTTCTCCGCATCGCCAGCGATTCGCGAAGCTTTTCTTCGGCTTCAGAGTGCTTGTCTTGGTCCGAGAGAGCCCTGCCAAGCTCCCCGAGCGAATTGGCCACTAACGGGTGCTCGTCACCCGACAGTTTCCTTTCCATGGCCAGCCTCTCGCGAGACACAACCTCGGATTCGGCAAACTTACCCCGGCTCGAGAGGGTCTTGCCAAGCCACGCGAGCGACTTGGCCATGTCCCGATGCTCGTTGCCCAACAGTTTCCTCTGCATTGTCAGCGCCTCGCGAAACGAGCTTTCGGCTTCGGCATGCTTGTTTTGGTACCAAAGGGTCCCGCCAAGGTTCAAGAGCGACTTGGCCACGTCCGGATGCTCATTGCCCAACAGTTTCTTCCGCATCGCCAGCTCCTCACGAAACATTTCTTCAGCTTCGGCCTGCTTGCCCCGGCCCGCGAGGTCCGCGGCAAGCCACGCAAACGCACTGGCTAAATTGGGATTCCCATTGGCCGACAATTTTCTGCACATGTCCAGCGCCTCGCGAAACACAGCTTCAGCCTCACCCGTATTTCCTGAGGCGCGGAGCACAGCGGCCAGTTCACGAAGGGAATTAGCCACAAACGGATGCTCGTCCCCCGAAAGACTTCTCTCGATCGCCAGTTCCTGCCGCAGCACGGCCTCGGCATCGGTCAGGTTGCGCTCCTGACGGAGCTTCGCCCCCAGCTTGCCGAGGAAGGAGCCGAGCCGTCGGCTCTCGGCGACTTCGGCCTCAGCCTGGCGACGCAATCGCGCTTGATCTTCCTCGGCGGCGACGGCGCGCTGGCGGGCCTGTTTCTCTTTGAAAAACATCCAGGTCGAAAGCCCAAGCCCAATGACCAGCGCAGCAATGACGGCGCTTGCAGCGGCAAAGGCCAGCTTGTTCCGGCGGACCAGTTTTTGAAAGCGGTAGCCCGTGCTCGGCGGACGGGCGAGGACGGGCTCATTGTCCAAGTGGCGCTGGATGTCCGCCGCCAGCCCGTTGGCCGTGTCGTAGCGGCGGGCGCGGTCTTTCTCGAGCGTCTTCATCACGATCCAGTCGAGATCGCCGTGGATCGCGTGGATGAGCTTTGGCGGTTCGCTCGCGCGATGATGCGCCACGCTCGTCAACTTCTCCTGCGCCATCGTGTGCAGCGCCGTGCTGGGGCGCGCCGGTTCCTCCTCGCGGATGATGCGGCGCATCTCGTCATGGCCTGCTTTCATGAAGGCATCGGCATCGACGGGCGTGCGACCGGTGAGCAGTTCGTAGAGCAGCACCCCGAGCGCGTAGATGTCCGTGCGCGTGTCGATGTCCAGCCCGCTCATCTCCGCCTGCTCAGACGACATGTAGAGCGGCGTGCCGATCATCTGCTGGAACTGCGTATAGACAGTGTGCTCGGCGAGCCGGCCCTGCGTGGCCTTGGCCACACCGAAGTCGATGACCTTCGGCACGGGCACGCCGTCGTGCAGGGTGACGAGGATGTTCGATGGCTTGAGGTCGCGGTGGATGATGCCTTTCTGATGTGCGTGCTGCACCGCGTGGCAGACGATGATGAAGAGTGCGAGCCGCGCCTCCGTGGGCAGATTCGCCTGGTCGCAGTAGTCGGTGATCTTGATGCCGCGCACCAACTCCATGACGAAGAATGGTCGCCCATGCTCGGTCGCGCCCGCATCGAAGACTTTCGCGATGTGTGGATGATCCATCATCGCCAGCGCCTGCCGCTCCTGCTCGAAACGCGCGACGACCTCGCACGTGTCCATCCCGAGCTTGATGATCTTCAATGCCACGGTTCGCCGCACGGGTTGTTGTTGCTCCGCCACCCAGACCACGCCGAAGCCGCCCTCGCCGATCTGCTCGCGCAGCTTGTACGGACCGATCCGCTCGCCCGCTTCCTCCGGCTTGAGCCGCGCCAACTCCGCCTCGATCTCAGGCGAAAGCGCCGGCTGCGCCTTCAGGAATTCGCCCGCGTTTTCGTGAGCACCGAGCAACGAAAGAACCTGCGCCTTTAACTCCGCATCATTGCGGCAAGACTCCGCGAGAAATATGTCGCGCTCCGCGCCGGTCGCCCGGGCTTTCGCTTCGTTGAAAACTTCGATGAGTCGTTCTGCGGTGGCCATGATCGCGGTGGTGATGGGATGTGTCTCTGCAACGAGTCATGCGCCGCCGAATGCAGAATCCCTTCAAAAATCTAACCCGGTTGATTGCGCGACTTTTCCATCTCCCGGAAAAGCCACGCGCGCGCAAAACTCCAAAGCCGCTCCGCCGTGCTGATCGAGACACCGAGTTCCTTCGCCGCCTGTTCCTGCGTCAGCCCGACAAAGAAACACAGCTTCACCACCTCCGCCGCGCGTGCGTCCACGACGGCCAACCCATCCAAAGCCTCATCGAGCGCGAGCAATTCATCATCCGGCACTGGCAGCGGCACCTCGACCGCATCCACATCCACGCGCTCCAGCTCGCCACCATGTTTCACTCTCTTTTTCCGCCGCGCCGACTCCACCAAAATCCGCCGCATCGCCTCCGCCGCTGCGCCGAAAAAATGCGCGCGATTTTCAAACAGCGGGGCCTCATTCCCGACCAGGCGCAGCCACGCTTCATGCACGAGCGCGGTCGGCTGCAAGGTGTGGCCCGGATTTTCCTGAGCCATACGATGGGCGGCAAGTCGGCGCAGTTCCGCATAGACGAGCGGGAGCAATTGCCCGGCGGCTTGCGCATCGCCTTGCTCCGCGGCTTTGAGGATTTGGGTAACGTTTCGCATCTTTGAACTGAGCTCGACGAATCGTGAAGCAGAGCCAGTTGCCGGACGAGCCTTATCGAAAAGAGAGCCCAACGCGGATCGGCGAGCGCTGGAGTCCTTCCATCCGCTTCCACTCGATCATCGCCGGTAGCTCCCTGGAGTTGTCGGAGCAGGCGCGGTTCACGCCTTTGAGTTCATTGATGATGCACCGGCAGATGCGGGCGGCACGTCGCAAGGCGCCCGCCGATTTCCGTCGTCATGGCTTCTTTTCCACGACACGCACGCCTTCGGTCAATGCTGCGGGTGGATCGAGGATCACCCGCTCGCCGACGCTTAGCCCGGCGGAGATGATGGCATCACCGCCATCCTTTCTCGCGACGGTAATCGCGCGGCGCTCCACGCGATTTTCGCGCACGACCCAGACGACGGAACGCTCGTTCACATTTTGCACGGCATCGGCGGGAATGATGACGCCGGACGCGGTCGCCGCCGGCGCTGCGTCGTCACTTTGAAAGGCGACCTTCACGCCCATTTCGGGCAGGATGCGCGGGTCGAGTTGATCGAACCCGACGCGCACTTTCACCGTTGCCTTTTGCCGATCGGCGGTCGGGATGATCGCGATGACTTTCGCCGGAATGCGCCACTCGGCATACGCGTCGAGCCGTGCTTCCACGGCCCGGCCGGGCTGGATGCGGTTGATGAAACTTTCGTTCACGTCCACGTCGATTTCGAGCGAGGTCATATCGACGATGGTGCAAATGCCGGTGCGCGTGAAACCGCCGGCGGACATTGGCGAAATCATCTCGCCGGGCTGCGCGTTTTTGGACGTGACGACGCCGGCGAACGGCGCGCGGATGATGGCGTCATCGACCTGCTGCCGCCACTGCGCGACCTCGCTTTTCGCGACCGCGATCTCGGCATCCTGGCGCTCCAGCCGCGCTTCGAGCGCCTTTGCCTCGGACTCGCGCCGATGCAGATCGGATTCGCTCACGGCTTTCGTCGCGGCGAGGTCCATCGCGCGCTTCAACTCCTGCCGGGCGAAGACCAGATTGGGCCGCGTCTCTTCCATCATGGCGCGCGCGGAAAGCAATTGCGCCTGCGCGAGATGCAGACTCGCCTCGACATTCGATGCATCGAGCCGAGCGAGAATTTGCCCGGCTTCCACCTTCATCCCCTCCTCCACCATGACCTCCACGACTTTGCCGGTGAATTTCGACGACACCGTCGCCGCGCGGCGTGCCGTCACGTAGCCGGACGCATTGAGCAGCGTCTTTTGCCCGCCGGTTGCCGCCGCGCGGGCAGTTTCTGTTTTCACCTCGATCGCTGCCGGCCCGCGCTTCCACCAAACCACCCCGCCAGCGATCACCGAAAAAATAACGAGCAGCGCCAAAACCCACGGCCTCCGCGACTGCGATGCCCCAGAGCGGCGGTCGATGCGCAGATCGTCGAGGCTCGCGTTGCTGGTGCTCATGCGCCTGCGGATTCGGCCCGGCGGTGGAGAATGTCAAGCAGGCGTCATTGCGCACCGAACTTCACGAGCCCGACGGCATTCCCCAGCCAGACGAGGGCGAAGGCGACCAGCGAGGTGGCGGGGATCGTGAAGATCCATGCCCAGATGATGCGCTCGACCATGCGCAGTTTGAGCGCGCTGAAACGTTTCGCGCAGCCGACGCCCATGATGCTCGTGGTGATCGCGTGGGTGGTGCTCACGGGCATCCCAAGCGAGCCGGTGACGGCGAGCACGGTGGCTGCCGTAGTCTCGGCGGCGAAACCGTGGACGGGCTGCAGTTTCACCATTTTGTGGCCGAGCGTCTTGATGATTTTCCACCCGCCCGCGGCGGTGCCCGCGGCCATGGTCAGGGCGCAGGTGAAGACGCACCAATGCGGGACGGCCTGGCTTTTCACATCGCCGACGGGCGGCATGTAGCCGAATTGCAGCCACGTCGGCAGCAGCGCGATCAATTGGTCGCCAAGGCCGAGATGGAGCGGGTCGCTGCCTTCCGGCGTGTGGAGAAAAGAGAAGACGGCGGGCACGTCGTTGAGGATGCCGGACTTGGTCGCGGCGACGAGCGCGAGGGTGATGATGCCCATCGTTTTCGTCGCGTCATTCATGCCGTGGCTGAAGCCCATGTAGCCGGCGCTGAGGAGTTGCAGGCGGCCGAAAACGCGGTTCACCCACACGGGACGCACGCCGCGCAGGAGGATGTAGAGCAGCCCCATCATGCAGAGCCCGACGGTGAAGCCGACCACGGGCGACGTGATCATCGGGATGACGACCTTGTTTAAGATGCCCGCCTTCTCGGTCGTCTCGCGCTCCACGACTTGCTTCACGCGGCCCTCGAAAACGACGGCGGCAATCTTTTTTCCCTCAATCTGGACGGTGTGCGTGCCGGCGACGCGCGCCTGGTCGCCGAGCGCGGCGAGCAGTTCCGGCGTCGCCTCCACTAGCGATTTTTCTTTCTTCGGCTTTGTCTCGCTCCATTTCAGCGCGCTCCAGACGCTCGCGGGTTTGCCCGCTTTATCGACGAGCGGCTGCGCGGCATTCATCACCACCGCGGCGGCGAGCGTCGCGCCGCAGAGGCCGCCGACGAGGGCGTGGGTGCTGGAGGACGGCAGCCCTTTCCACCACGTCAGGAGATTCCAAAAAATCGCGCCGAGCAGCGCGCAGACGATGACTTCCTGCGTGACGAAGGCATTTTCGACGAGCCCGCTGGAGATGGTTTTCGCGACGGCGAGGCCGAAGAATGCGCCGAGCAAATTCGTGCAGGCGGCGAGCACGATGGCCTGGCGCGGGGTGAGCACTTTGGTGCCGACGACGGTGGCGATGGAGTTCGCGGTGTCGTGAAAGCCGTTGATGTATTCAAAGGCGAGCGCGACGAAAATGACGACGAGGACGAGGGTGAAATCCACGGTTCAGGAATTTTTGAGGAGGATGTGGGCGATGATCGCGGCGGCTTCGCGGGTGCGCTCAAGCGCGCGCTCGAGCAGGTCGAAGAGGTCTTTGACGATGATCGCCTTGAGCGCGTCGTAGCCCGGCACGTAGAGCGCGGCGAGGCTCTGGGCCAGCGCGATCTCGGCGCCGCGGGCGAGGCCGCGCAGTTCGCTCTGCTTGTTTTTGATCGTGGCGATGTCGGCGGCGTGCAGCGCGGCGACCATCTCGCGCAGCAGGCTCACGGCGCTTTCGAGTGCCTCGGCCTGGCCGTCGAACCGCACATCGGCGACGCGCGCCGCGACGAGCGCGTATCGCTCGGCGAATTTCTCGACGACTTTGGGAATCTTGTAGAGCCGGTCCGCGAGCGACTCGATGTCTTCGCGCTCAATCGGTGTGACAAAGGTGTCGATCAGCATTTGTTCGAGCCGCTGGGTGATTTCCTTGTCCTTGCGCCGCGCGGCGGCGAAGGCGTCGAGCGCGGGACTTTTACCCGGTGAATTGAGGATCGCGCGAAGGGCGGTGATCGAGGCGACACACTCGGCGGCGCTGGCTTCGAGCAGGCCGAAAAATTCATCCTCGCGACCGAGGAGACGTTGAAACGAAATCATCGCCTACGAATTTTTCAGGACGATGTGCGTCACCACGTTCCCCGCGTCGCGGCAGCGATCGACGATTTTTTCCAAAAGATCGTAAAGATCGCGCAGCGCCAGCACCTTGATCGGCTCGTGTCGGCCCGAGTAAAGATCGCCGAGCAGCGAGAGCGCGTGCTCATCCGCCTCGCCCTCGATTTTTTGGAGCTGGCGGTTCAGCTCCTTCGCGCGGTCGAGCTGCCCGGAGCCGAGATTGCGCAGCAGCTTCACCATCGTCACGACCTGCTGCGTGGCCTGGTCGAGCAGCGTGATGTGGCGGGAAAAATCGACGCCCTGAACGAGGCTCGCGCAAATGACGAACCGCTCGGCGAATTTCTCGCACGTCTTCGGGATGCGATAGAGCGCGGCGCTGAGCACCTCGATGTCCTCGCGTTCGAGCTGCGTCACGAAAGTCTTCACCAGCGCGGTGCTGATTTGCTCGGTGATCTTTTTGTCGGCCTCCTTCGCCGCATGAAGATCCTGCACGCTGGGCGTTTTCTCCGGGTTGGAAAGCAGGCGGTTGAGCACTTCGACACTGTTGCGCGCCTCGTTGGCACTGGCTTCGAGCAGGGCAAAGAATTTGTCGTCTTTGCCAAAGAGTTTCTGGAGCGAGATCATGGGGCGGATTGGGGAATGCCGCGCGGTTGTCACCTGTTCGTCACACAATCGCAACATTTGAATGCGCCCGCCGTGCTCTCTGGCACGGTGTTTCCCGATTGTGACACTGCTGCAATCACTTCGTCACATGGCGGACGGATAGGTTTGGAAATGAAATCGCCTATCATGAAAACCACACTCCTTTCGATCAGTGCCGCGGCATCTTTGCTGGTGCCGCTCATTCCGAACACCAGCCATGCGCAGGGCGCGATTATCAAGATCGACGGCTCGAGCACGGTCTTTCCCGTGACCGAAGCCGTGGCGGAAGAATTCCAAAGGGAATCCAAGGGCAAAGTCAAAGTCACCGTCGGCATCTCCGGCACCGGCGGCGGGTTCAAGAAATTTGCGCGCGGGGAGACGGATGTGCAGAATGCTTCGCGCCCCATCCTCCAGTCGGAGATCGATGCCTGCAAAGCCGGTGGCGTGGAGTATCTGGAGCTGCCCATTTGCTACGATGCGCTAACCATCGCGGTGAATCCGAAGAACACGTGGCTCAAGGCGATCACCATCGCGGAATTGAAGAAAATGTGGGCGCCCGAGGCGCAGGGCGCGGTGAAGAAATGGAGTGACGTGAATCCGGCGTGGCCGGCGGAGGCATTCAAACTGTTCGGGGCCGGCTCGGACTCGGGCACGTTCGATTACTTTACCGAGGCCATCGTCGGCAAAGCGAAGTCGAGCCGCGGCGACTACACGGCGAGCGAGGACGACAACACGCTGGTCCAGGGAATCGAGGGCGAGAAGAACGCGCTGGGTTACATTCCCTATGCCTACTTTGCGCCGCACGCGGCGAAGATGCGCGCGGTGCCGGTCGATGAAGGCAAGGGCAAAGGCGCGGTGGGGCCGAGCGCGGACAACATCAAGAATGGCAGCTATAGCCCGCTCTCGCGTCCGCTCTTTGTTTACGTGAATGCGAAGTCGCTGGCCAAACCCGAGGTCGCGCAGTTCGTGGAGTTTTACATCAAGAATGTGCCCACGCTTTCCGAGGAAGTGAAATATCTGCCGCTGCCGCCGTCGGCTTACGCGGTGATCTCGGAGCGGGTGAAGTCGAAGAAGTTCGGCACGGCGTTTGGTGGCGTGCCCGAAGTCGGCTTGTCCATCGAGGAACTGCTCAAGCGCGAAACGAAACCCTGACCGCCGCGCCGGAATGTCCGCATCGCTCACACCCACTTATCCCGCCGTGGCGCGGCCCTTGCGGACGCTCGGCCGCAAGCGCCATCGCGACTTGCAGGAGAAGGGGGTCGAGCTGCTCATGGTGCTGGCGGCCAGCTTTTCCATCCTGATCACGGCTGGGATTATCTTCGTCCTGTTCTCGGAGGCGCTGGCATTTTTCCGCCATGTTTCGGTGAAGGAATTTCTCACCGACACGGAGTGGACGCCGCTCTTTGCCAACCCGCGCTACGGCATCATGCCGCTGGTTGCGGGAACCTTGATGACCACCGGCGTGGCGCTGGTGGTGGCGCTGCCGGTCGGGACGATCGTGGCGATTTACATGAGCGAATTTGCGCCGCACTGGCTGCGCGAAACGGTAAAGCCGGTGCTGGAGTTGCTCAACGCGGTGCCGACGGTGGTCTATGGCTACTTCGCGCTGCTTTTCGTCGCGCCGATCCTGCAAAAGTTCATGCCCGACCTGCCGCTCTTCTCCATGCTCAGCGCGGGGCTCGTGATGGGCATCATGATCGTGCCTTACGTCAGTTCGCTGAGCGAGGACGCGCTGCGCAGCGTGCCGATGATCCTGCGCGAAGGCTCCTACGCGCTCGGTGCGGGCAAGCTGTGGACGGCGGTCCGCGTGGTCGTGCCCGCGGCGCTCTCGGGCATTGGCGCGGCCTACATCCTCGCGATCTCGCGCGCCATCGGCGAGACGATGATCGTGGCCATCGCCGCCGGGATGCAGCCCAACCTGACGTGGAATCCGGGCGAACCGGCGCAGACCATCACCGCCTACATCGTGCAGGTGAGCCTCGGCGATCTGCCGCACGGAGGCATCGGCTATCAGTCGATCTTTGCGGCGGGCCTCACGCTTTTCCTGCTCACCCTCGCCTTCAATGTTGCCGGGCATTTCCTGCGAACCCGGCTGCGCCAAGCCTACTGACGATGCCTGATTTGAAACAGATCATCCGCCGCCGCCGCCGCGAAGATGCCGTCTTCAAGGTGCTCGGCATCTCGTGCCTGGTGCTCTGCCTCGGCACGCTCGGCGCGCTCATCGGGGATCTGTGCATCGACGGATTGCGGCGCATCGACTGGCAGTTTCTCACTTCGTTTCCATCGCGCTTTGCCCAGCGCGCGGGCATCCTCAGCGCGATCACCGGCACCTTTGCGGTGATGCTCGTGACGCTGCTCGCCGCCGTGCCCATCGGCGTGGCCGCGGGAATCTATCTGGAGGAATACGGGCGGAAGAAGAGCTGGTTCAGCGATCTCATCGAACTGAACATCGCGAACCTCGCGGGCGTTCCATCCATCGTTTACGGGCTGATGGCGCTGGGGCTGTTCGTCTATCAATTCAAGCTCGGCCAGAGCGTCCTCGCCGCCGGCCTCACCCTCGGCATCCTCGTGCTGCCCATCGTCATCGTCGCCACGCGCGAAGCGTTGCGCGCCATCCCCGCGGCTATCCGCGAAGCCGCCGTCGCACTCGGCGCCACGCGCTGGCAGACCGTGCGCGACCATCTGCTGCCTTACTCCATGGGCGGCATCGCCACCGGCATCATCATCGCCATGTCGCGGGCCATCGGCGAAACCGCGCCGCTCGTGACCATCGGCGCGCTGACCTTCATCGCCTTCCTGCCGCCCGCGCCGGTCACGGGCGATTTCCCGTTCGTGTCCTTCGAGTGGCTGCAGTCGCCCTTCACGGTGATGCCGATCCAGATGTTCAACTGGGTCTCGCGCCCGACCGCCGACTTCCATGTAAACGCCGCCGCCACCGGCCTCGTGCTCATCTTCATGACGCTGGGCATGAACGCCGCCGCCATCATCCTCCGCTACCGCATCCGCAAACGTATCAAATGGTAACCATGACTGCACCTCCTCACGAAACGCCCGGGCAAACTGCGCCGAAGCTCACGGACGAAGAACCCATCCGTTCCCCGGTGAAGGCCGTCGCCCGCAACCTCAGCTTCTTTTACGGCAGCGTGCAGGCGCTCAAGGATGTAACGCTCGACTTTCCCGAGCGCCGCGTAACCGCACTGATCGGCCCGAGCGGCTGCGGCAAGACGACCTTCCTACGCTGCTTCAACCGGATGCACGACCTTTACCCCGGAAACCGCTACGAGGGGGAAATCGTGCTCCAGCCCGACAACATCAACCTGCTCGGTCCCAAGGTCGATCCCATCGAACTGCGGATGCGCGTCGGCATGGTCTTCCAG
>JANNWY010000114.1:0-32666 GCA_031409335.1 Chthoniobacteraceae bacterium
CATTACGCTGGTCATGGACCACGCCAGATACCAACATTGTGCCTTGGTGATCAGCAAAGCTGCCGGGCTTGGCATCGAGTTGCTTTATTTGCCTGCGTGCAGCCCAAATCTGAATCTCATCGAGCGTCTTTGGAAGCTCGTCAAGAAGCGTTGCCTCACCAATCGCCACTATGACAACTTTGAGAAGTTCCGCGCTGCCATCGATGATGGCCTGCGCGATGTCAACGGCGTCGCCTAGGCTGAACTCGACTCCCTTCTCACCCTTAGATTCCAGTTCTTCGGAAACTTAAAATCCTAATGCGCGCTAGTATAGTAGTGAAGCGCTCTCTGCGGTGCAACCAGTTGCACGGTTCCGGCCCAAGCCGCGAGGGCGAGCTTCACCCGTTGCACGGTGGAGACGCCTTTGCCGGTAATCTTCGCGGCGTTGCGCACGGATTGCCCGGCGCGAATGTGCCGCACGATGTCCCGGTGTTTGGCAAGCAATTCGCCGCTCGCTAGGCCAGTGCCCTCTGGACGGCCAAGGCGCACACCTTTGCGCCGGGTTTCCGCGAGGCCGGAATTGATCCGCTCGCGGAGCGTGTCCACTTCGCTGCGCGCCATTTCGGCCAATAGGGCGAGCATGAGAGCGGCGGCGGGGGTGCGTTTGCCGTTTGGGAGAAGCGTTTCCAAGCCCTGTGCGTGCCAGTAAAGCGACACGCCGCAATCTTCCAGCGTCTCAACAAACTTGTGAACGATGCTGTTGCGCCGGGCGAGGCGGGAGACTTCGTGAACGAGAATCTTTTTGACCTTTCCGGCGCGGGCGAGTTCTTCCGCACGGTGTAGCCCGGTGCGTTCCGTTTCATCGGCGCGGCCCGAAACCGTCTCTTGGCAAATCTCCGTCACTTCGTAGCCCTTCGCGTTCGCATAGGCGCGGAGTTCTGAAATCTGGCGATCTGTTTCCTGCCGGGAAGTGGAGACGCGGACGAGAATCGCAACGGGAGTTTTGGTGGTGGCTGCTATCATGCCGCGAAACTGGCACGGTGTATTCAAAGAATCAATTGATTGTGTGAACACACTAACGGATTCATTGCCGAGTCTTTTCGCCAGTGTTTCGGGTGTCGGATTTCAGCGAACGATTATTTGAACACATTCGCCGCACGAACGCCAAGCCCTTCGATGCCCGTCCTCTCAATTCGCGCCGGATTGGATTGCACACTTCGCGGCTTCTTCCCGCTTCTTCATCTTTACCGCCCGCCTTTCCAGAATTGCCATCACGGCGGACTCTGGAATTTCCTCGTGAATCATTTTCACCGTCATCCCTTGCCCGTCCCCATCCGCACGAGCTTCGCGTTTATGCACGAATCCCACCGCAATTTCGTATTCCGATTTCTGACGGAGCAAATCGGCGGCGACGCGAATTGCGGCAATCCGCGTCTTGGCGTCTTTTTGCCGGTGCCCAATGGATAGGGCGCTGGCAAGCAGGCTGTCGAGTTGTGCCAAGTTTCCGCCGACAAGCTCCATTTCCTTCGGCGAGCGATAGGCGGTTTCCCCCTCCGTTTCGAGTCCTTGAATCGTCCGCGTGACCCATGCCTTATCCTTGCCAAGTTGCCGCGCAATTTCGGCGGGCTTCATTCGTGCCCAAATGCAATCTTGCACACGCAATCGGTCTAGGCGGGCCGCATATTCACGCGGCAACGTGGAAGGCCGCTGCCGGGGTGAGACATGGGCCATCCCCACGGGCGGATTGCCAGTGCGTGAACGGTGGCGGGCGGTGCTTTGCATCGTGTGAGAAAGTTGACTGAGCGAAGCCAAATTTCTACCCGGAAAGCCTGTCTTTATCAAGCTCGGCGGTGTTGTCTAAAATGACCGATTTATAGGTTGCGGCGGCTCAATCTCATTAGTTTTATCGAGGTTGCATGAGTCGAAGTAGAGCCGTTCAATCGCTCCTGCGTTTTGGCGGTCGCGGCTTTTTCAAAGCTATCCCATGCAACAGTCATGTTCTCCAAAGCCATCGCCAGTCGTTCCGTTGCGGTGAAGGAGGGGATTTCCTTGTATCTGAGCATCGCTTTCTTGGAGCGGAGGTTGGCTTTCCAAATTTGAATTCTGCCGAAGGTTTCCGCCGTCAGAGGGGAACCGTCTTGCACCGCTGCGAGAAGGCTTTCGAGTTCGGCAACCAAGGCTTCAACATCTCGAAATAGAACCTCTACTTCGCTCTGCTTTAACCGCGCTTTTTGGGGTGGCTCTGGCGCGGGTGATGGAACTTCCACTTGGAGCTTCTTCGTTGGTGCGGTTGGTGGAGTTGTTGGGAGTGCTTTTATCGCTCCTTCGATGAAGGAAACTGCCATGATAAGCAGAAGCGGCAAGCCTACGACGGCAGCGAGAATCTTTGTCCGTTTCGTGGGGGCAAAGGACTGGAACCCTCCAGGTCTGTGCCCAGCAAAACCTTTGCGAATCTGCTCCGCCGTTTGCGTGAATTGCGCAAGGCGAACGGGCTCACCCAAGAGGGATTCGCCGAGTTGGCGGGAATGTCCTACAAATACTACCAAGCCGTTGAGGCGGGGCGAAAGAAAGAGCTTCAATTTCCGACACTCGAAAGACTCGCGGCAGCTTATGGAATCGAACTTTGGGAACTACTCGCGCCCACCATGCCAGCCGTTCGTCTCACCCGCGCTGCGAAGAAAATTACTTCCCGCGAAGTCGACGCCGCACGCGGCACGCGGAAACGTCGGCGCAACCCGGTTGCACCGGGCAAAGGTGCGAAAGATTGAGGCCCGGATAAACGATTTTCGCAATCGCATCGCGGAGCACGGGCATTTGCGCATGACGATATTCGCTTTCGGAACTGCTTTCATTTTTCCACCCGCCCAACGCCTCTGCCGTTTCCATTGAAATCTGCGCGGCGATGCAAGCGGTGCGGAAGTGATGACGGAAAACGTGAAAGCTCGCTTTCGGTTTGTAGCCGAGTGCGGCAACAAGAAACTTGGTGAACCACTTTGAAAACGGGTGACTGAATCGGCCCGTTTGCTTGTGCTTTGTGAGTGAAGGAAAAAGTCGGGGCGAAGATTCATCGCGGCGGCGTTCCGCGACGTATTTCAAAAACCCGAGGCGAAGTATTTCCGGGTGAATCGGCACCTTGCGCCAACTGCTTTCGTTCTTCACCCGCTTATCCGTTTCGTCGGCGTCGTCCAAATCTCCCCGGATATGCAGATACGCAATCCCGCCCTCGTCTTTCACGTCCTCCGTGTAAAGCTGGCAAAGCTCATTCATCCGGCAGCCGTGGAATAGGGCGAGTAACGGCACCAAAAAACGCCCGCGACGGGGCTTGTTCTTCCCCGGTGTGGCAAAGCCGCGTTCGTCGTCCGCGCATCCCGTAAGGAGCGGCGCGGAGAAAATCTTTTGCAGTTCTTCCGGCGTGAAAAGTTCGCGCTTGTTGCGCTTGGTGAGTTTGAACGTCTCGCGGAGCTTCCGGCCCTTTGCCGGATTCTCAGTAATCAGCCCGTCATCCACTGCGTAATTGAAGATCGCGACAAGCGAAGTGTATTCGTTCGCCAGCGTCCGCGCACTGCGCTTCTCCGTGTAATTCTCCCGCTTGGCGGCAGCGGTTGCATCTTCCAGCGACGCGCCGGGGTAACGCTGTGCCATATTTTTTGGCAGTTCACCCAAGACAGCGCACACCTTCTCCATTTGCTGCCGGGAAATCATGTGCAACGGCGCACGCTCGCCGAGCATTTCGCGCAGCGACCGCACGGGCAAAGCGTAAGACGCGGGCGTTGTCTCCGTGTGTGCGCGCCGCTGGTAGTCCATGAAATCGTCCAGAAACTTGCCCAAAAGCATCGTCTGGCGCGGTGGCGGCGGAAGTTGTGTGTGCGAGTGAACGTCTTCAAGCCGCGCATCGTGCGCGTGAAACTTGCGGCCTTCGATTCGGTCAATGGTGCGACAGAGTGTTTCCACTTTCGCTCTCCGCATTAAGGGCAAGAGCTTCGCGTAATCCTCGCTCCCTTTTTCGATATTCCATCGCTTGCCATCCCCGCTCAATAGAGCGTCAAGTTCCGTGCTGCCATCATCGTCGTAGCAGGCAAAGGCCGGGCTTTTCGTCAAAACGGCAGCATCGCATTTCAGGCTGTCCGCGATGTCCTCTTTTTCCAGCGGCGCAAGCGCGGGCAATTCTCGCTCCGTCCACTCCTCTGCGCGACATTCCTCTTTCACCAGCCAATCCGAAACCAACCAAATCATTTCATCCTGCGAAAGCCGTGCGGGTGCGGGCGTCTGCGGGGTGAGCATCGCCCTTGCATCCCGAAAAAGGATGTCAACGCGGATGGATTCCACTTTCACCTTCGCCAACGCCTGTCGGTAATCGGCTGTGGCGAGCGATTTGCGGATTTCAGTTCTGTTGACGATGGGGCGGAGGACTTTCGGCACCTTCGCACGGATGTAATAGACGCCATTGTGGCGGCGGTAGAGTCGCGTATGGCCGGGCACGGACATGAAGGCTGGTGTATCAGGGTTGCGGTTCATCGCGGTATTTCCGCCCTGATTATTCCAGCCTTTCCAGAGAGTCGCCACTTTCCCGCGAGGAAAAGTGCCGGGGAGGGGACTCGAACCCCTACACCTTGCGGTACCAGATCCTAAGTCTGGCGCGTCTGCCAATTTCGCCACCCCGGCTTCTTTGCTATTACCCACTTTGGGAGGTAAAAACGCGCCGCTCTGCTGGTCGTTGTGCTAGCGCCACCGGGAAACGTTCTCGGCAGCTCTGGCGCGGCCTCTCGCACAGCGCGTTAGGTCGTAGGCTTAATGGCGGTGCGCAATTCCTGCAATCGTAGATTTCCCTGTTTCTACGTTCGCAGCGGTCGCGATTCCTGGCAGCTTCGGGTTCAACAAGGCAGCCACACCAAGACAGCCCGCCGCTTTCCGCTTGTGAACGATGCTGGCCTGCCGTTTCGACCCGCAACGAGGCGAAAGAACGCTTGTCAAGCTGCAGTAGCCGAAACCCTGTTCGATACCGAATTTCACACTCGGTTTCGGACGTTTTTCGTCGCCTCCCCAAAACACCTTTTTTGTGAACAAATCCCGTACGTCCTCGCGCATTCTCTCCTCCAGCATCGCCAGCGCGATCGCCGCTGCCGGTATCGTCAGCCTTCTGCGCTAAAACTTAATTCAGCCCTAATCACGACGCGATCGGGAACGTCGTGCTCTCGGGCACCAGCGGCGTCAGCGTTGCCAGTGACGTGACGCTCAAACTCACGCGGGACGATGGCGCGTTCACTTTCAACCGCAATCTCAGCGGCGCGGGTGCCGTGCAAATCAATCCGCACTCCGTCAGCGGTGCTGCCTCGCTTGGGGTCACCCTTTCGGGGGACAGCACGGGCTTTACCGGGCAAATGACGCTGCTTGCGCCTGTGACCGGGACCTGCCGGCTGACCAGCGTGACGCCCGCCAACCTTGGCGGAGCGACGATCGCGGTGGAATCCGGCGCGCAAGTTTACACGGTGCTGAATGCGACCTACGGCAACGCGATCACGATTGCCGGCACCGGATTTGCGGATTCGGCGGCAAACATCGGCGCACTGCGGTTGGAAAACGGCTCGAACTGGGCCGACTGGCTTCGTCTCGCGCACCGATACCGGGCTGGCGATCCTGAATTCGACCGGCAACGACTGGTTGAGCGCCGGCGTGCTCGTCGGCACGCTGCGAATGGGCGTCGCTGGCGCGCTGCCGGCAAACGCCGCGCTGGTCATGGGGCAAAACAATGCGAACACCGCAACGCTCGACTTGAACGGTTTTGATCAAACCGCCATCAGCCTTGTCTCGAACCCCGTGATCACCAACGCGAACAGCGTCGGAAAATCGATCACGAGCGCGACCCCGGCCACGCTGACCATCAATCAATCCGCCGACACCCTCTACGCGAGCCTGCTCACAGGCGAGCTGGCTTTGAACAAATCCGGCACTGGCCGGCTCTCGCTGCTCGGTGCCAATGCGCACAACGGACTCACGACCGTTTCCGTCGGCACGCTCACTTTACAAAACCGCACGGCGCTCGGTGGCGTGGCGGCTGGCACTGTCGTGTCGAATGGTGCGACGCTGGAAGTGCAGGGCAACCTCGTCATCGGCGCGGAGCCGCTCTCGATCAATGGCATCGGCACCTTGGGCGGCGGCGCGCTCATCAGCGTCTCCGGCGCGAATACCTACGGCGGACTCGTCACCGTCTCGACCAATGCCACCCTCTCCGCGCTCTCCGGCTCCACGCTGAATCTCAACGGCGGCGTGGATAAAACCGGGACCACCGCCACATTCACCGGCGGTGGCTCCATCAATATCAACGTCGCGCCCATCACCGGCGCGCCAGCGGGTAGCGATGTGATCGTCGATGGCGTCGCCCTTGGCATCAATGTGGCGAGCATCTATAACGGTTCCACTTTCGTGAAAAACGGCGGTCTGCTCGTCAACGGCGCGAATCAAGCCGTGCCGAACGGATCGGAAGTCACGCTCGGCGACACTGCGGCGAACACCGACGGAACGTGGTTCGTCAACGGCACCACCCAAACGATCGCCGCCCTCGCCTCCGAAGGCACGGGGGGCAAGGCAATCACTCTCGGCGGTGGCGCGCTCACCGTGAATCAGTCCGCCGACACGGTTTACGATGGAGCCATCACCGGCGCTGGCAGCGTCGAAAAAACCGGCGCTGGCAAGCTCGCGCTCCAGGCGCTCAACGGCACGCTGGACTTCTCCACGCTGACGGTGACCGACGGCTCGCTCGATCTCCACAGCCCGCTCGGCACCGGCACTTCGATCATCAATGCGAACGCCGAAACCAACATCGCCGTGAGCCAGACCCTCGGCGAGTTGAACATCGGCGCGGGCGGCATTGTGAATCTCGGAGCCCTGCCACCACCCGCGCCAGCGTTTGCCGGCGCAGGCGAACCGCTTTTTGCGGCTGATGCCGGATTCGCCGGAGCGAATCCCCCGATCCAGCCAGTGCCCGAGCCCGGCAGCGCCGCGCTCATCTTTGGCGGAATGCTGACGCTCCTCGGCCTGCGCCGCCGCAGCGCCCGGTAGCGCGCACCCAACGCCCGCGACAGTGGCGGTGCCCGGCCAGCCAGCGTAACGCTGCTCCTGGTCGGGATGCTGGCGCCGCGCGGGTGCCGGACTGGGCGGTAGGAGAAACGCCGACAAACGGAAGCGGCTTTTGCGAGGCATATTAGCGTCGATTTCTGGCGGGCATTCGACTATTAGAATACCGCGGTCTTCGTGAGGCACGGACGCCAAGCGATTTCCCCCATTCCATCAATGGAAAAAATCACGCCTGACATTTTCCCATGGCACGCGCGCGCATCCGCGCGGGGGAAAACCACGCAAACTTCCCGCGCCGCTTTTACCTCCCAATCTCATCCACACCTATGAAACCGACCATCCTCGCCACCACCATCGCCCTGCTCCTCGCCCCATCACTTTTCGCCGTCATCGAAAGCTGGGATGGCGGCGGGGCGAACGACAATCTGAACACCGCGCTCAACTGGCTCGACAACACCGCGCCGCTCAGTGACCTCGTGAACACCGACCTCATCTTCGCGGGCACGACGCGGCTCACGCCGAATGTGAGCGTCGCCCTTTCCACGAACAGCGTGGCCTTCAACAACACCGCGGGCGCGTTCACGATTAACGGCACGGTGCTGAGCGTCGGCACGGGCGGCATCACCAACAACGACGCCAACACGCAGACCTTCAACAGCTCGATCAACTTCGGCCTCGTCGCGACCGCGACGGTCAACGCCGCGAGCGGCGCGCTCACCTTCATCAATCAGATCACTGCGCCGATTGACCTCACCGTGGACGGGGCGTTCGCGACGACTTTTTTCAATATCCAGGCCGGCGGCTCGATCCTCAAACAGGGCGCGGGGACGATGTCGTGGGGCTCCACCGTGGCGACGGATGTCGATGTGACCGTCTCGGTGGGCACGATGACGATGTCGGGCGCCACGACGTTCAACTCCGGTTCGGTGATCGCGGTGAACGGAACCAGCGACCTCAACATCGACCAGAACGTGACGTTCAACGGCGGCCAGTTCACGCGCGCCACTGGAGCCACGCTCGCGGTGGCGGCGGGCAAAACGCTGACCGTGCAAAACGGCGCGGATGCGATCCTCACCGGCTCGTTTTCCAACACGACGGCCTCGACCATCGCGGTGACAGGCGTGGGCTCGACCTTCTCCACGGCCTCGACGCTCTCGTTCCTCGGCGGCAGCACGCTGACTGTTGCAGCCGGTGGCGATGTGTCGAGCGGGACGGGCTCCATCTCCATCGGCGCGAGCGGGGGAAATGGCACCGTGTCCGTGGATGGCGGCGGCTCGAGTTTTGGCGGCGGCAATTTGAATGTCGGCCTGGTCGGCAGCACGGGGCTGCTGACTTTCAGCAACGGCAGCACGGGTGCGTTTGGCTCGATCGGCGTGGATAACAGCGCCACCGCGGCCACCGGCGGGACGCTCAATATCCAAAGCGGCGCGACGGTGACGGGAACGAGCCTCTTCCTCGCACCGAGCGCCGCGTCCAACAGTGGGACGGTGACGATCACGGGCGCGGCATCGGCGCTGACGATCAGCGGCGCGGGTGCGATAACCATCGGTGCGACGAGCGCGAGCACGGCGGCGCTGAATGTGCAGAGCGGCGGCACTTTCAACAGCGGCACGGGCACGACGACGGTGAATACCACGGGCACGGTGGCCATCGCGGGCGGCACCTTTAATCAGAATGGAAACATGATCCTGAGCGGTCTGATGACGCGCGACGCGACGGGCGTTTTCAATCTCGCGGCGGGGCGCACGCTGACGGTGCAGGGCGGCGGCGATTTTACGAATAGCGGCACCTACTCTCACACGACGGCTTCGACGGTGACGGTGACAGGCGCAGGCTCGACGCTGAGCGCGACCGCCAGCAACCAACTGCGGTTCAGCGGCGGGAGCACGCTGAATGTGCTCGCGGGTGCGCAGGCCACGGCAGGCGGCTCGATCTTGCTCGGCGGCGATCCGGGAAATGCGACGGGGCTGGTGGATGGCCCGGGCTCGGTGCTGACGAGCGTAAACTTCGGGCTCTCGCTCGCGGCCAGCAGCGGCAGCGTGGCGGCGCTGACCTATTCCAATGGCGCGGGGGGATCCTTCCAATCGTCGATCTCGATGGCCAGTTCGCTGAACGGATCGGCGACGTTGAATGTGCGCTCCAATGCGGCGGTTTCGGCAGGCGGGTTGACGATGGCGAATCTCGCGAGCCCGTCCACCGCGACTTTAGAGATCGACGGCGCGGGCTCGGTGCTGACGCTGACTGGCGGCACGGCGAGCAACATCGGCGCGGCTTCGGCGAGCAACGCGCAGATCCTCATCGACAACGGCGGCGTGCTCAACACGAACACCGGCACTTTCATGGTGAACAACACCGGCTCGGTGAATCTCGTGGAGGGCAGCTTCTTTGCGAACGGCAACATGACGCTGAATGGCGGGCAATTTCAGGCGGGCGTGTCCGGCAATTTCAACCTCGCGGCGAATCGCACGCTGACCGTGACGAACGGCGGCGACGCCAGCTTTGCCGATTTGTTTTTCCTGAATCAATCGAACGCGCGCGTGACCATCTCGGGCAGCGGCGCGACGCTCACGGGCAACCGTTTGCTCGCGCTCAATGGCAACACGGTGACGGTGAGCAACGCGGGGAGCGCGACTTTCGCGGACATCCTGGTGGGCTCCGGCGGCCCGATCGGGACCACGCTGGTCACGGGCGCGGGATCGAGCATGACGGCCACGGCCACTTTTGAAATCGGCCAGGGCACGCACACTTTTTCGAGCGGCGCGACTGGCTCGCTCGGCGCGGTCGAGATCGACGCGGAGCGCTCGGCGCTCTCCGGGGTCTCCGGCGATCTCATGGTCCAAAGCGGAGCCACGGTCATCTCGGGCACTTTACGGATCGCGAGCATCGGCTTCAGCGGTGGAAATGCCAATGCGCTGACCGTGACGGGTGCGGGTTCGAGCTATACGCAGACGGGCGCGGCGACGGTCAGCCTCGGCTACACCGGCCTGCAGGGCCCGACGCCGAGTACCGGCACGCTGAATGTCGCGGATGCCGCCACGTTTGCTTCGGGGACGGGCACGATCTTCCTCAACACCAACGGCACGATCAACCTCGACGGCGGCACGGTCGATCTGCGCGGCCCGCTGAATCGCAGCGGCGGTGTGATGAATTTTAATCGCGGCGCGCTGAAGATCATCGACCCGCTGACCGTCGGCACCGGCGGCCTGCTCGGCACTTCGCTCACGCTCGACAGCACGCGGAGTTTCACGACGACGAACACCACGACCATCGACGCCTTTCGCACGCTGACGCTGAATGGCGGCGCGTTCTCGACCGGCGCGCTCGTGAACAATGGGACGCTTGCTTTCAACAGCGGCACGCTCGCCATCACCGGCGCGGGTGGCTTCAACATCGGCACCGGCGCGCTCGGCTCCTCGATCACGCTCGGCACGGGCGCGACGTTGCAAGTTTCGCAAACGACCACGATCAACGCAGGCGCGCTGCTCCGGCTCAACGGTGGCGTTTTTACGAGCGCGAACGTGACGAACACCGGCACGCTCGATCAGCAAAACGGCACGCTGAACATCACCGGCACCCTGAACAACGCGGCGGGCTCGCGGCTCTTCGTGGGCGGGCTGAGTTTTGACACGAGCAACGTCACCAACGCGGGCCGCATCACGCTGCTGAACGGACTCGGCGAAATCGGCGGCACGGGCACGATCACGAACACGGGCGTCATCACCGGCGACGGCACGATCGGCAAAGCGGTGACGAACAGCGCGAGCGGCCAGCTCCGCGCGGAAGCGGGAAAAACACTGCTGCTCACCGGCGCGGTCGCGGCGAACGCGGGGACGTATTCGCTGGAAGGCGGGACGCTGGAATTCACGAACGCGATCACGAACGGCGCGACGGGGACGATCACCGGCTTCGGCGCGCTGCGCTCGGCGCTGCTCACGAATCAAGGCAACATCGGCCTCAGCGGCGACGCGCGTTTTTACGGCGATGTGACGAATGCGGCGGGCGCGCGGATCATCACCAGCGGCGGCTCGACTACAACCTTCTACGACGACGTGATTCACAACGGCACCGAGATCCGCACGAGCGCGGGCGGGTCGAGCGTGTTCTTCGGCGCGGTCAGCGGCGCGGGGCCGTTCACGGGGACGGGGACGGTGTATTTCGAGGGCGATCTGCGGCCGGGAAATTCGCCCGCGCTGGTGCGTTACGGCGGCGATGTGGCGCTCGGTGGTGCATCGACGCTCGCGCTGGAAATCGGCGGGCTGCTTGCGGGCAGCGAGTACGACCGGCTGAATGTCGCGGGCACACTCTTCGAGGACGGCGTGCTCAACGTATCACTCTACGGCGGCTTCACGCCGCACTTCGGCGACACGTTCGATCTCTTCGACGCGGGCGCAGTCGCAGGAAGTTTCGACGCCATCAATCTCCCCAACCTCGGAGGCGACCTCGAATGGGATGCGACCAATTTGCAAAGCACCGGCCAGCTCCGGGTGGTCCCCGAGCCGTCCGCTCCGCTACTCACGCTGCTCGGAGCTGCGCTTCTCAGCGCCCGCCGCCGGAAAGGCAAAATCATGTGGGGGAAAAATCATTGGGGATGAAGGGAGGCCGCCTGCATTGCCCACTGATCGCCACTGCTCCCAATGATTTTGCCCCACATGATTTTGCCATCCACTCCGCAACGCACCACCACCATGAAAACTCGCAGCATCCTCACCGCCACCATCGCCCTCCTCCTCGCAACTCCACTCGCACTTCATGCCGCCAGCTTCACTTGGGACGGTGGCGCGCTGCTCGGGCCGGAGTGGAGCCGCGATAACAATTGGTCGGGCAACAATGCTCCGCCGAGCGATGGGACGGCCGATCTTTTCTTCGCGGGCAGCAGCCGGCTCGATGCCACGGCGGACGCGGCCTGGAACATTCGCTCGCTCACTTTCAACAGCGGTGCCGGAGTGTTCGACGTGCAGGGCAGCACGCTGACGATCGGCTCCGGTGGCGTGACGAGCAACAGCGCCAATTTCCAACAGGTGAACAACAACATTGTTCTGAGCGCCGCGCAGACTTTCAACACGACGAGCACGGGCAGCCTTGGTCTCTTTGGCTCGGTGATCCTCAACGGCCATGCGCTCTCGATCGATCCAAGTATGGACACGCTAAGTCAGGTCATCACCTTCCTCGGCGCGATCTCCGGCGCGGGCGGAATTACGAAGAACGGAATCGGCACCATGCGGCTGGACAACTCTACGCCGAACACCTTCACCGACGGCATCACGGTCAACGCCGGGAGTCTCGAACTGACGGCCACCGACGGCATTGGCGGGGGCGTCATATCGGTTCCTGGACGGCTGGAGATCGTGAACGGCGACGTTGTAGTCCAATCGAGCAGCCAGATTGCCAATTCTGCCGCGGTGATCGTTCGGAGCAGCGGCTCCTTTGTCATCGGGGGCGTGTCCACCCGCGCGATTGATACGATCGGAGTGCTCACGGTGGATGGAGGCCTGGTGAGCATTCGCCCGGATTGTGTGCTTACTGCGAGTGGTCTCGTGATGATCGGCGGACAAATCAGCGGCGCGGTCCAAAGCGAATTTTCGCTCCTCGGCGGCGGTGCGGTGACCGTCGGGAGTTCCGCGATCGCGGAGATTTCGGTCACGGCAATGGGCCTGGGCGGCGGCGTGAATACCTTCAACATCGCCAACGGCACCGCGGCCATCGACATGCGGATCACGGCGGTGATTTCCAACGGCAGCATCACGAAGACTGGCGACGGCTTGCTCCAACTGGCGGGCGTCGCGGCCAATACCTACACGGGCTTGACGACCGTGGCCGCAGGCACGCTCGAACTGAACAAGCTCGCGGGCGTGAGCGCGGTGGCCGGCTCGCTCACCATCGGCAACGGTGCGCCGGGCGGCATCGTGAAACTTCTCGACAGCGATCAAATCAGCGCGGCGAGCGTGGTGACGATCGCCGCCGGCACGCTCGATCTGAACAACTTCAACCAGACCCTCGCGCAGCCGCTGACGATGAACGGCGGGAGCATCGTCACCGGCGCGGGCGCACTCACGCTCAACAACAACGTGACCGCGAATGCGAGCGGCTCGAATCTCCCGACGATCAGCGGCATTCTCAATCTCGGCGGCACGGCCCGCACTTTCACCGTGAACGATTCGTTGTTCACGAATGACCTGACGATTGGCGCGGCGATTTCCAACGGAGCCTTCACCAAGGCCGGCACGGGCACGCTCGTCCTCAACGGCGCGAGTGCGAATACCTACACCGGCACGACGACCGTGAATGCGGGCGAGGTGCAACTCGGCAAAACCGCGGGCGTCATCGCGATCGCCGGCGCGCTCGTGGTGGGCGACGGGATCGGAGCGGAGAACGTGCGCCTGCTTGCCAATGAGCAGATCGCCAACGCGAGCGCGTTGACGATTAACACCGCGAGCGCGCTGCGGCTCGATGGATTTTCCGAAACCATCGGCGCGTTGACGCTCAACGCTGGCAGCGTTTTCGATTCGGCCGCCACGGGTCTGCTCACGCTCGGCGGCGATCTCGCCGTGGGCGGCACGGGCACGTCGCAAGTGCTCGCGCGGGTGAGCCTCGGCGGAGCGACGCGCATCTTCAACGTCGCGAACGCCAACGTGAGCGGCACCGATGTGCTGATGAACGCGGTCATTTCCAACGGGGGCATCAACAAAACCGGCGTCGGGACCGCGGTGCTCAGCGGAGCCAACACGTTTGCCGGCGGCCTCGTCGTAAATGTGGGCGAAGTCGCGTTCGGCAACAACGGGGCGGCTGGCACGGGTCCGCTCACGCTGAATAACACCGCCGCGATTCGCGCCGAGACCGCGGCACGAACGCTTGCGAACGCGGTGACCGTCGGCGGAAATTTCACAGTCGGCGGCACGCTTGCGCTCACGCTGAGCGGCCCGGTGACGATCACCGGCAATCGCACCGTGACGATCAGCAGCACGGCGCTCACGACTTTCTCGGGTGCCATCAGTCAGGACATCGCCGGGCGCGCGCTCACCAAAACCGGGACTGGCGAACTCACGCTGAGCGGCCCGCTGGCCATCTCGACGCTGAACGTGAACGCAGGCGAGCTGAACCTCGCGACCAGCGCCACCAACGCCGCGCTCAACGCCAACGCCGGCACGACGAACATCTCCGCAAATCAGACGCTCGCCTCGCTTACCATCGGCGCGGGCGCGGTCGTCACGCTTGCTCCTGCGAGCAGCCCGGCGGTGGCTGGCGATGTCGGCGAATTCGCGTGGGACGAGGCGCAGTTCGCGAACACGGACTCGACCGGCGTCGTGCCCGAACCCGGCATCGGCGCGCTGCTGGCGAGCGCGGCGATGTGGCTGCTGCGCCCCCGCGGCAGACCGTTCCGGCGGCGCCTCGCCGCTGAACTCTGCGACGGGGCCGTCGCAGCCACTACTTCCCGCTGCGACGCGCCTTCAAAATAACGCGACTCCCAACCCTCCACCCACAACACCAATGAACCTCCCACGCATCCTCGCCACCACCATCGCCTCTCTCCTCACCGCCGCCACGCTCCACGCCCAGACTTGGGACGGTGCCGGGGCCGCGGGCGGGAATCTCGATTGGATCACCGCCACGAATTGGGTCGGCGATGTCGCGCCGGCGAACAATGCCACGGCGAACATCATTTTCGCCGGCCTGATCGACAACAACCCGGGGCCGAATCTCGACCAGAACTGGAACGTCAACTCCGTCACGTTCAACAACACAGCGGGCGCGTTCACGCTGGGCTCGACGGGCGGGTTCACGCTGACGATCGGGGTGGGCGGAGTCACGAACAACGACACGCAGACGCAGACGATCAGCCACTCGGTGACACTCGGTTCGGCGCAGACTTGGAATGCGGCGAGCGGCGGGCTGAGCATGATCAGCGGCACGCTGAATAACGCCGGCAATCTCCTCACCGTGACGGGCGCGAACGATGTGCTGCTGAGCAGTGCGATGACCGGCGCGGGTGGGCTGACGAAATCCGGCGCGGGCGTCCTCACGCTCAGCGGCGCGGCGGGGAACACTTTCTCCGGGCCGACGCTCGTCAATGGTGGCGTGCTCATTTTGCAGAAAAGCGCGGGCGTGAATGCGCTCACGGGATCGGTCACGGTGGGCGATGGCGTGGGCACGGATGAGCTGCGGCTTGGCGCGAACAATCAGATTCCGAGCGCGTCGCTGGTCACGGTCGCGAACGGCGGCTTGTTTAACCTGAACGGCTTTAGCGAGGGCTTTCTGCAACTCGCGGTGAGTGGCGGCAGCACGACCATCGGCGCGGGCACGCTGACGCTCAGCACGAATCTGACGATGACCGGAGGGAGCGTGAGCAGCACCGCGGGGTCGCTGGTGCTGCAAGGCTTGCTGAATACCAATGCTGCGGCGACTTCGGCGACGATCAGCGGCAATCTGGATCTCGCTGCAATCTCGCGGACTTTCACGATCGCGGATGGTGCGGCAGCCATCGACCTCGACGTGTCGGCGATTATCTCCAACGGTTCGATCGCCAAGGCCGGCGCGGGAGCGCTGCGGCTCTCCGGCGCGAACATTTTCGCGGGCAACTTTGATCTCAACGCGGGCACGGTGCTCGTGGGAAACAACGCGGCATTCGGTACGAGCCTCGTGCGGTTGAATGGCGGCAGCATTGAAGCGGACGGAGGCATCCGGACTCTGGCGAACGCGATCACGCTCGGGGGCAATGTCTCGCACACCGGCGCGACGGACATTCACACGACGGGCGCGGTCCAGATCACGGGCACCCGCACGTTCACCGTCGCCGACGCAGCCGCGACGTTCTTCGTCGATGGCTCGCTCACCGAGTCGGCGGGCGGCTTCACTTTTACAAAAGACGGCGCGGGCACGCTGACGCTCTCGACGACTGGCGCGAATACTTTCGCCGGCACGACGGTGGTCAACGGCGGCATGCTGCGGCTCGCGGGTTCCACCAATACCGTGCGCGGGAACGCAATTGTCGGCAACGACATCGGCGGCCCCTCTTCGGACGTCCTGCGGCTCGACGCCAGCAACCAGGTTGCGGATTCCGCAATCGTCGAGGTGCGGAGCTCCGGCAACTTTTTCATCGGGGCATTCTCCGACACGATCGGCGGGCTCACGATGAAGGGCGGCACAGTGGGCGGGGCTTCGGGAACACTGACGATTGCGGGCAATGTCACCGGACTCGCCGATGCGGCGAGCGCACAGATCACCCCGAACGTAAATCTCGGTGGCGCGGTGCGCACTTTCACCATCGCCGACGGCGCGGCGGCGAGCGATCTCGATGTGACGTCGCTGGTCTCCAATGGCGGCGTCATCAAGGACGGCGCGGGCACGCTGCGGCTCGGCGGCAACAACACCTACGCGACGGGCACGACGCTCAGCGCCGGCACGCTCGCGGTCGGCAGCGACACCGCGCTCGGTACTGGTACCGTCACGCTGAGCGGCGGAACGCTCTCCACCGATGGCGCATCGCGCACGCTGACCAACGCGATCTCTTTGAACGGAACCACCACGCTCATCGGGGCGGGCGGCTTCCTCTTTAACGGCCCGGTCACGCTCGCCGGTGCCTCGACCCTCGTCGTGACGAATTTCACGAACAGCATTTCCGGCGTGCTCGGCGGCGGCGCGGGCCTCAACAAGCAGGGCACGGGCACGCTCTTCCTCACCGGCTCGTCGGCGAACACTTTCACGGGCGCGCTTATCGTCGAGGAAGGTCTGCTGGCGTTGAACAAATCCTCCGGCAATGCGGTGACGGGCTTTCTCTCGCTGGTCCAGAATTTCGCGGGCACGCCGGAAGTGCGGCTCTTTGCGAACAATCAAATCGCAGACAGCGTGGGCGTCAGTGTGGGCTCCGGGGCGCTGCTGAATCTGAGCGGATTTTCCGACACGATCGGCGCGCTGAATGTGAATGGCGGCAGCGTGGCGACCGGCGCGGGCACGCTCACTATGGGCGGAAATTTTTCCACCGGCGTGACGAGCGTCACCGGCACCGTGAGCGGAAATCTCAGCCTCGGCGGGGCGACGCGCACCTTCACCGTTGGCGACAACGCGCCCGCGATTGACGTCGATATTTCAGCGGCGATCAGCAACGGCGGGATCATCAAGGATGGAGCGGGAACGCTGCGGCTGAGCGGCACGGTGACGAACAGCTTCTCCGGCGCGACCACGGTGAACGCCGGCACACTCGTCCTCGCAAAACCGGCGGGCCTCAATGCCATCGTAGGCGATCTCATCGTCGGCGACGGCTCCGGCGGCGCGAATGCCGACGTGGTTTCGCTCGCCGTGAACAACCAGATTTACACTTTGAGTGCGGTGACGATCAACAGCTCGGGACTGCTGAATTTCGCGGGCTTCAACGGAACCATCGGTTCGCTCACGATGAATGGCGGCAGCGTCACAACCGGTGCGGGCGTGCTCGGCTTTGAAGCGGTGCCGGCGGTGCTTTCCTCCACGGCCAGCGCGAGCAGCGCGACGATTTCGGGGAATGTGACGCTCGGCGGCGTGGCGCGCATTTTCACCGTGGCGGAGGGCGCGGCTGTCTTCGACCTCGACATTTCCGCGACGATCGACAACGGCGGACTCGCGACCGGCTTCACCAAAGACGGCGCGGGACTGCTGCGACTCAGCGGCACGAATACTTTCACCGGCGGGCTCACGCTCAATGCCGGAACGCTCTCGATCGGCAGCGCGGGGGCGCTCAATACCTCCACTCTCTTCATCAACTCCGGTACCGTCGCCGCGGACGGCGCGGCGCGGACCATCGGCACGTTGGAAGTGCTCGGCAGCGGCTTCGTCGATGGCACGCAAAACCTGACGGTCGGCGGACTCTTCCTCCTCGATCCCGGCACCGCGCTCGCAAAAAACGGGACCGGTACCTTCACGCTACCAGGCTCCGCGCTGCTCGCCGGCTCGCTCACGCTGAATGCGGGCACGCTCGCCGCGGGTGCGCAGACTTTGTCGGCAGGCGGACTGTTCACGCAAAACGGCGGCACCTTCAACGGCACGCTCACGAACCAGGGCACGTTCACTTTTAACGGCGGCACTTTCACCGGACTGCTCGTGAATCAAGGCAGCGTGAATTTCAACGCGAACTTCACCGCCGCAAACGGCATCAACAACACCGCGACGATCACCGTCAGCAGCGGAATCACCGTCGCAGCAAATGGCCCCGGCCTGAACAACGACGGCACGCTCTCGCTCAGCGGCGGCGCGCTCGCTGGAAACGGCTCGCTCGTGAATGCAAATTTTCTAAGCGGATTCGGCACGATCGGCGGAACGGGCGGTTTCACGAACAACGGACTCATTTCCGTGAGTGGTGGAAACCTCGTGCTCGCCAACTCCGGCGCGAACTTGAACGCGGGCAACATCGACCTGCCCATCATCCGCCAGCTCCGACTCGACGCACCGCTGACGAATACCGGCACGATCACGCTCGCCTCCACGACGATCAATGGCGCGGCCTTTCTCACGAATAGCGCGGGCGGCATCGTCGCCGGACGCGGCACGATCAGCGCGCCGCTCGCGAATTCCGGCGGCACGCTGCGCGCGGAAGGCGGCACGCTCACGGTGACTGGAAACATCAATAACTCCGGCATCCTCCGCGCGGAAGACGGCGCCACGCTGATCATCCCGACGATTACGAATCAGGCAGGCGGACTCATCACGCTCATCGGGTCGCTTTCGACCAGCGGCGCGCTGACGAATTCCGCAGGCGGGCGCATTGACTTCCGCAATGGCACAGGCCAGCTCACCGGCGGCGGCGCGCTGACGAACGCGGGCCTGATCACCGGCGACGGCACGATCACGAAACTGCTGACGAACGGCGGCGAAGTGCGCGGCGAATCCGGCCGGACGCTGCGCTTCAGCGGAGGCGCGGCGGCCAACGCGGGGACGCTCGCGCTGCAAGGCGGCACGATCGAATTCACCAGCGCACTCACGAACGCGGCGGCGGGATTCGTGTCGGGCCGCGGTTCGCTGAATGCCACCGCGATCACAAACAACGGCGTGATGGCTTTCAGCGGCGGCAATGCGGACGTCCACGGCGACGTGACCAACGCGGCGGGCGCGCGGATCGTCACGAGCGGTGCGGGCGCGACGACGACGTTCTTCGACGACGTGATTCACAATGGTTTGGAGATTTTCACCGGGGCGAATGCGAGCACGGTGTTCTTCGGATCGCAGAGCGGCGCGGGGAGTTTTACGGGAACGGGCACGGTGTATTTCATCGGCGATCTGCGTCCGGGAAATTCGCCCGCGTCCGTGCTCTACGAAGGCGATCTCGTGTTCGGCGGCGCATCCTCGCTCACGCTCGAAATCGGTGGGCTGCTCGGTGGTTCGCAATACGATCACCTGCAAATCGGCGGCGCGTTTTCCGCCGACGGCGATCTCGTGCTCGCGCTGCTCGATGGCTTCACGCCGAGTTTCGGCGACACGTTCGATCTGCTGGATGTCGGCACGTTCGCGGGCGACTTCGACACGATCAACGCGCCCGCGCTCGCGGACGGAAACGCGTGGGATTTCTCCGCGCTGAAAACCACCGGCAGCGTCACGGTCGTGCCCGAGCCGGGCATCGGCGTGCTGCTGGCGAGCGCGATCGGTTTGCTTGGACTGCGGCGCAGCCGCCCATCGAAATGACCGCTTTTTGAAAACGCTCCGCGCGAAATGAACGCCACACTTTTATGACCACACCACGCATCCTCGCCACCACCATCGCCCTACTCCTCGCACCCAGCGCCTTCGCCGTCACCGAGACTTGGGACGGCGGCGGGGGGAATAACAACTTCTCCACGGCCAACAACTGGGTGAGCAACACCGCGCCGGTCAGCGATCTGGTGAACACAGACCTGATCTTCGCCGGGACCGTACGGCTCACGCCGAATGTGCTCCCCGTATTCAGCGTGAACAGCATCACCTTCGACAACACGGCGGGCGCGTTCACGATCGGCGGATCGCCGCTGGCGGTGGGCGCGGGCGGGATCGTGAACAATGACACGCAGACGATGGCGTTCTCGACCGCGGTGAGTTTTTCCGGCGTGGCGAATTCCACGATCAACGCGGCGAGCGGTGGGCTGACTTTCGGGACTGTGACGCTGCCCTCGACGGCGCTGACCGTCAGCGGGGCGGGGGCGACGAGTTTCGCGAGCTTCCTCGGCGCGACGGCGCTGACGAAACAGGGCGCGGGCACGATGTCGTGGTCGCCGTCGGCGGCGGCAAATGCGTTCGATCTCACGGTGACCGCGGGGATTTTGAACACGGTGGCGGATGGGACGACGGACCTTTTTAACACGACGGGAAGCATCGCGGTGAATGGGACGGCGGCGCTGAATCTCAACGAAAGCCTGACGCTGGATAACGCGCAGTTCACGCGCGCGGCGACGGCTGCCGTGACGCTGGGCGCGGGGAAAACGCTGACGATTCAAAACGGCGCGGATGCGATTTTCACGGGCGGGGTGAACTTCGCGACGGCATCGACGACGACGGTGACGGGCGCGGGCTCGACGCTTTCCTCGGCGACCTCGGAATACGTGCGCTTTCAGGGCGGGAGTACGCTGAATGTGCTCGCGGGTGCAGATGTGTCCGCGCCGTTTGGTTTTGAAGCGGGCACGGCGGGCGGGGCCACGATCCTCGTGGATGGCGCGGGCTCGACGCTGGATGCGACGGGCTTCGGTACCACGCATCGTTTTGGCGTCGGGGCGACGGCCAATTTGACGATCTCCAACTCCGGGCGCGGGGATTTCGATTTCTCGATCGACGTGGCGAATTCGGCGACTCCCGGCAGCGTGGCCAACATCGTGGTCAATTCCGGCGCGACGATGCAGACCGGCGGCGTCTTCATCGCGACGCTCGGCGGGGTGGGAAACAGCGGGTCGATCACGGTGGACGGGGCGGGTTCGTCGTGGCTGGTCGCGCCGGGTTCCTTCCAGATTGGCGCGGCGAGCGGGTCCACGGGCAGCGCGACGATTTCCAACGGCGGCACGTTCACCTCGAGCACGAACGGGGCGACGGTCAACGCGACAGGGACGCTGACCGTGACCAGCGGCGGCACTTTGAACGTGAACGGAAACATGGTCGTCACCGGCGGACAATTCATCCAGGGCGTCGGCGGGAATTTCGAGCTCGAAGGAGGCGTCCCTGGCTTCCCGGGGAAAGCGCTCACGGTGCAGGCGGGCGGGACGGCCACCTTCAATAGCCACGCGAGGTTCGCCGATGACGATAATCCTGTGACCGTGACCGGTGCGGGCTCGCTGCTGTCGGCGCCGGGCTCTTCCGATATTTTGATCACTGGCGGAAGCAGCTATTCCGTACTGCTGGGCGGAGCGGTGAGCACGGGGCGGTGGATCGAAATCGGGACGAGCGGCACGAGCACGACCAGTTCGCTGCTGGTCGATGGCGCGGGATCGAGCGTGACGACGAGCACCGCGCTCAGTCATTGGGGCGGCAATAATCTCTCGTCCGGGATTGCCGTGGTCACTTTTCAAAATAACGCTGCCGGCACGATCGGCGTGGTGAACCTCGGCACGTCCGTCGGCTCCGGCAGCGCGGGCACGCTGCTCATCGCGAGCGGCGCGGATGTGACGATGGGCGCGCTCACCATTGCCACCACCGCAGTCGCGACCACCGGGACGGCGACGATCACCGGCGCGGGCTCGACGCTCACGCTGACCAGCGGCGCGGCGCTGACGCTCGGCGCGGCGAGCGCGAGCACGGCGACGCTGAATGTGAACGAGGGCGCAGTCTTCACGGGCGCGGACGTGGTGACGCTGAATGCGACGGGCACGCTGAACATCGGCGGCGGCACGGTGACGCTGCCCAGCCCGCTCAATCGTGCGGGCGGCACGTTGAATTTCACCAGTGGCACGCTCAACATCGTGGATAGCTGGAACGTCGGCCCGGGCGGATTGCTCGGCTCGAATGTGACCTTTGATCCGACGCGCCGCTTCACCACGACGGGCACGACGACCGTGGATGTGCTGAATACGCTCACGCTGAACGGCGGAATTTTCAGCACCGGCTCACTCGTGCTCAATGGCAACCTCGCCTTCAACACCGGCACGCTGGCGATCACGGGTGCGGGTGGATTTAACATCGGCACGGGCGGACTCGGCTCGCTCGTGACGCTGCAAACGGACCGGACTTTGCAGGTGACGAATACGACGACGATCAACAGCGGCGCGCTGCTGCGCCTGGATGGCGGGAGTTTTTCCGGCGCGGGGATCAATAACAACGGCACGATCGACCACGCGGATGGCGTGCTGAATTTCACGGGCACGCTGAACAACAACGGGCTCGGGCGGATGTTCGTCGGCGGCCTCGCGTCGCCCGCGGGCGCGATCGCGAATGGCGGTCGCATCACGCTGCAAAACGGGATCGGCTTCCTCGGCGGCACGGGCGCGATCACGAACACGGGCCTCATCACCGGCGAGGGCACCGTCGCGAAACCGGTGACGAACAGCGCCGCCGGACAGCTCCGGGCGGAGCTTGGAAAAACGCTGACTTTCACCGGCGCGATCGCGGCGAATGCGGGCACGTTTTCGCTGCAAGGCGGGACGCTGGAATTCACCACGGCGATCACGAATTCGGCGACTGGATTCATTTCGGGACGCGGCGCGCTCATCGCGACGGGCCTCACGAATCAAGGCGTGATGGCCTTCTCCGGCGGGACCGCCGACGTGTACGGCGATGTGACGAACAGCGCCGGAGCGCGGATCGTGACCAGCGGCGCGGGCAGCGTGACGACTTTCTACGACGACGTGACGCATAACGGGCTGGAGATTTTCACCGGGGCGAGCGCGAGCACGGTCTTCTTCGGATCGCAGTCCGGGGCGGGTTCGTTCACGGGGACGGGGACGGTGTATTTCATCGGCGATCTGCGTCCGGGAAATTCGCCCGCCGCCGTGAGCTACGGCGGCGATGTCGCGTTCGGCGGCGCATCCTCGCTGCTGCTGGAAATCGGCGGGCTGGTGAGCGGTGCGCAATACGATCATCTCGACATCGGCGGCGCGCTCCATGCCAACGGCGATCTCGTGCTGGCCTTGCTCGATGGCTTCACGCCGCAATTCGGCGACACCTTCGACCTGTTCGATGTGGGCGCGTTCGCGGGCGATTTCGACACGATCTCCGCGCCCGCGCTCAGCGACGGAAATGCGTGGGATTTCTCCGCACTGAAAACCACCGGCAGCGTGACGGTCGTCCCCGAGCCCGGTGTCGGCGCGCTACTACTTAGCGCGCTCGGATTTTTAGGAATGCGGCGTCGCGGAATCCGGGGAGCGCGCGCGTCCCGCGTGCTGGTTTCGGCGTCCCGCCGGAACGAACTTCCCGAACCACCCGACACGGAAAACGTCCTCGCATTTCCGCACGTCAGGAAAGTCCGCGAAGGCGGGACGCCTTCGCCAGCACTCGGGACGAGTGCGCTCCCCGGAGTTTGCTGCCGCGCGCTTTCAGAAAACTGACCTCTCCACCACCATGAAAACCCCACGCATCCTCGCCACCACCATCGCCCTGCTCCTCACCACGCCCTCGCTCTTAGCCGTCACCGACACTTGGGACGGTGGGGGCGCGGACAATCTCATCTCCACGAACGCCAACTGGGCGGACAACACCGCGCCGGTCAGCGACCTCGTGAATACCGATCTCGTCTTCGCCGGCACCACGCGGCTGACGCCGGATTTTTCCGGCGGCTTCAGCCTGGACAGCCTCACTTTCAGCGCCACTGCGGGCGCGTTCAATCTCACGGGGCTGCCGCTCCAGCTCGGCACCACCGGTATCATCGACAGCGACGCGGACACGCAGACCATCTCGGCGATTGTCATCGTCAACACGCCGACGACGACGATCAATGCCGCGAGCGGCGGGCTGAATTTTGCGGGCGGGCTTTTTCCGAATGGCAAGACGATCTCCTTCACCGGCGCGGGCAGCATGAGCCTCGCGAATCTAAACGGTCCCGGCACCATCACTAAGTCGGGCTCAGGCACCGTCACCATCACGGCCAGCGCCACACCCATTTCGGCGAATCTCAACCTCAACGCCGGTAGCACGCAGATCGGCGTGACCGCGGCCACGCAAAACTTTTCCGGCATCGTCACCGTGGGCGCCGGTTCGCTGGTTTTCAATGCCGACGCCATCTTCGCTGGCGCGGCGCAGCTCAATCGCACCGCGAGCGGCTCTGGGACCAGCGTGAGCGTTGGCGTCAACAGAACGCTGACGTTTCAAAACGGAAGCGATTTCAACGTCGCGGGCAATTACACCTTGAGCGGCGGAGGCGTCGTGAACATTTCCGGGGCGGGTTCGGAAATGAAGGCGACGGGCGGTGGCTCGATTTTGATCGCGGGCAATACGAAGCTCCAGGTGAGTGCGGGCGGGGCAGCGTCCTTCACGGGCGCGAGTGTTTTCAACGTCGGTGCCGGCAGCATCGGGACGCTGCAGGTCTCAGGCGCGGGATCCTCGCTGGCGTGTGGCAACACCGTCTGGGGCAACACCGTCGGGGGCGGATCTTCCGGCTTTGCGGACGTTCTATTCGTCGGCACCGGCGCAGTCGTGAATCTGCAGGCCGTGACGATAGCGGAAGTGGGTTCGGGTTCCAACGCGCAGGTGGATTCCGGTGCCATCGTGCACCAGACCTTGGGCAGCCTCGTGCTCGGTCCGGGCGATGGGGACCTTACCGTTCAAGGGGGCGCGGCTTGGACGCAGACGGGAAACATCGGCGTGACCATCGGCGGGAACGATTCGGAACTTTCCGTTTCGGGCAGCGGCGTCTTCACGACGGGCACGGCAGGGGCCACGGTCAACAGCGGCGGGCGGCTGCGGATCAAAAACGGCGGGACGTTTTCCACGCCGGTCAATCTGCGCGTCACGGGCGCGACGGCGGAGTTGATCCGCCAAAGCACAGGCGTGCTCGACCTTCCCGCGGGCCAGACGCTCCAGCTCGAAGCGGGAGCACTCGCCAGTTTCACCGGCGATTTCGCGATGAACGGCAGCCACCTCAGCGCCACCGGCACGAACTCGCGGCTGCTGGCCACGGGCAGCGTGATCGTCGCCAATGGCTCGAACGCCACCTTCGACGCCGGCTCCCGGCTCGACGCGACCGTGAACGTCACCGCCGGCACCAGCACGACGACGGGCAACGTGACGGTGAACGGCACCGGCGCGCAGTTGCTCTCGGGCAGCACGACTTGGGGCTCTGGCGGCACGGGGAATCTCACGCTTTCCAACAGCGCCGCGGGCACGCTCGGCACCACGCTCATCGGCTCCGCCGCAGTCGCGGGCAGCACCGGCGTGGTGCAGGTGCTCACCGGCGCGACGGCCTCGAGCACGAATCTCTCGATCGGGACGACGACGTTCGCCGGAAATTCCGGCACACTCACGCTCGACGGCCCGGGCTCTGCGTGGACGCTAAACGCCGCGAGCACCCTGACGATCGGTGCGGCCGTCACCAGCACCGGCGCGCTCAATGTGCGCAACGGCGGCGTCTTCAATACCGGCAGTGGTCTGACGAACTTGCGCAAGACCGGCACCGTCTCGATCCAGGGCGGCACCTTCAATGCGAACGGCGATTTGTTCATCGACGGGGGCCTGCTCACACGCGACGGCGCGGGCACGCTCACTTTCGAGCCGGGGAAAAATGTGACCGTGCAAAACGGCGGCGACATCACCATCACCGGCGCTTTCACAAATGCGGCGGCGGGCGGCGCGGCGACGATCACCCTGACCGGCGCGGGCACGACGTTCACCACGACCGGCGCGCTCGTGCTGCGCGACAACGGCGACGTGCTCGTGGACGGCGGCGCATCGCTCGCGACGGGTGCGGCATCGCTGACCGTCGCGAGCGGCACCGATCTCGTCGTCGATGGCAGCGGCGCATCGCTCGGCGCAGGCCTTGCCACCGTGGGCGCCGTGAGCGGCGTCTCCAGCCTGACGGTGCGCAACGGCGGCACCGGCGTTCTCGGCGGGCTGCAACTGGCGGATCCCAGCGTCGCGGGGACGACCGGAAATTTGTCCCTGGAAAGCGGGGCGACGCTCACGACCGGTTCGCTCAATGTCGGCAGTTCCGGGCTGGTGAACACGGGCGCGGTCACTGTCACCGGCGCAGGCTCGAAGCTCACCGTCACCGGCAGCGGCACCACGACCATCGGCGCCGCGAGCGCCAGTGTTGGAACGCTCACCGTCGAAAACGGCGGCACCTTCACCACCGGCACCGGCCTGACCGAAGTGCGCGCGACCGGCGACCTGAACGTGAACGCCGGCGGCACGATGATCGTGCGTGGAGATATGACGATCGCGAACGGCCTCGACATCGCGAACGGCGGGACGGTGATCCTCGGCGGGAACACACCGCCGCCCGCGCCGGAGTTTGGCGATCTTGATTTTGTCGGATGGGAAAGCGGTGTCGAAACCGCCGCCGTGCCCGAGCCGGGAGTCGGTGCGCTGCTGCTGAGCGTGCTCGGATTGCTCGGCCTTCGGCGCAGCCGCTCATCGAAATGACAGCTTTTGAAAACGCTTCGCGCGCAATGAACGCCACACTTTTATGAAACCACACATCCTCACCACCACCATCGCCCTCCTCCTCACCGCCCGCGTTTTCGCCGTCACCGAGACTTGGGACGGCGGCGGGCTCTCGGACAATTTGAGCCTTGGCCCCAACTGGGTCGATAACACCGCGCCGGTCAGCGACATCGCGAATACGGACCTGATCTTCGCGGGCTTGGTGCGGCTCACGCCTTCGGTCACGGCGGCGCTAAGCGTGCGGAGTATCACTTTCAACAACACGGCGGGCGCGTTTGTGATCGGGGGGAGCCAGCCGCTGACGATCGGGACAAGCGGGATCAAGAATAATGACACTCAGACGATGACGTTTAACAATCTCGTGTTCTTCGGCGGTGCGACGGGGCTGGTGGATGCGGCGGTCGGCGGGCTGACTTTTGGGAACACGGTTTCCTCGACGGGGGTGCTGACGGTGACGGGCTCGGGGGCGACGAACTTCGAGAATATTTCCACCAACGTCAGTCTGCTCAAATCGGGCACGGGCACGATGACTTGGACGCCGAATGTGATCACCGCTTTCGACATCACGATGACCGCGGGCACGCTGACGACGGGCGCGGATGGTTTGGTGGACGTCTTTTCCGACACGGCATCGGTCGTCTTGAACGGGACGAGTGTTTTCAACATCAACGAGAGCCTGACCCTGGATGGCGCGCGGATCGTGCGGCTGACGAGTGCGGACGTGAATATCGCGGCGGGGAAAACGCTGCGGATTCAGAATGGCGGGGAGTTCGACATCACGGGGACGTTTTTGCACAACACGGCTTCGACGATCGCGGTGACGGGCGCGGGGTCGAATCTGACGACGACTTCCACGCTCTCGCTCAACAGCGGGAGCACGACGACGATCGCGGCGGGTGCGAGCATCGATACCGGAGTCGGCGAGATCTTCATCGGGACGAATGGGAATGGGACGGTGACGCTGACGGGCGCGGGTTCGAGCCTGACGGGCGGGAATCTGAACGTCGGGCTGAACGGCGCGGACGGTTCGCTGACGTTCAACGCGGGGACAACGGGTGCGCTGGGCAATCTGAGCGTGGGCGACTCGGGCGTGGCGGGGTCGAGCGGGGTCGTGAATATCACGAGTGCGGCAGTGACGGCGACCTCACTGAGCATCGGCAGCGGATCGAACATGACGGCTGGCACGGTGACGGTGACGGGCGCGGGTTCGACTTTCGCGCTGACCGGCGCGGCGACGGCGGAAATCGGCGCGACGACCACCAATCTGAGCACGCTGAATGTGAACAGCGGCGGCGTTTTCACCAGCGGCACGGGGCTGACGACGGTGAATCCGACCGGGAGGATTGCGGTTGGCGGCGGCACCTACAATTCGCTCGGCAATATGACGGTGATCGGCGTTGTGACGCGCACCGCCGCTGGCGTGCTCACGCTCGGGGCGGGGACGACGCTGACGGTGCAGGAGGGCGGCGATGTGCAGATCACGGGCTCGTTCCTGCATAACACGGCTTCGACGATCACGGTGACGGGCACGGGCTCGCTCTTTTCCACGACCTCGACGCTGAACGTGGATGGCGGCGCGGCGTTCAATGTGCTGGCCGGCGGCGATCTTTTCCTGGGTGCGGCGCCGCAGTTGCGCGTCGGCACTTCCGGGCTCAGCGGCACGATGACGGTGGATGGCGCGGGATCGACGGTGACGGCGGGTTTGACGTCCGTCGGGCTGAGCGGAAGCGCGGGCACGCTGACCTTTAGCAACGGGGGCACAGGCTCGCTGGGCGCGATCGACGTGGATAATTCCGGCGTGGCCGGGACGAGCGGACTTTTGCAAATCCAGAGCGGCGCGAGCGTGACGGGCACGGCGCTGGTGATCGCGGATAATTCCGTGGCGAACACGGGCACGGTGACGATCACCGGTTTCGGTTCGGCCCTGACGCTGAGCGGCGCGGCGACGGCGACGATCGGCGCGGCGAGCGCGAGCACGGCGACTTTGAATGTGAACACGAGCGGCGTTTTCAACAGCGGCACGGGGCTGACGACGGAGAACGCGACGGGCACGATTGCGATCAATGGCGGCATTTTCAATGCGAACGGGAATCTGACGCTGAATGGCGGGCAGCTCACGCGGACGGGTGGGGTGATGACGTTCGATCCGGGGATGACCTTCACGGTGCAGGCCGGCGGCGATGCGATTTTTAACGGCGATTTTCCCAACACCGCCGCCCTGACGACGCTCGTGACCGGCGCGGGCTCGACGCTGACGACGACGACGGTGGCGAGCGAGATGAAAATCGAGGCGGGCGCGACGTTGAGCGTGGCGGCGGGCGGCAGCGTGTCGGGTGCCGGGCAGTTCAATATCGGCACGCAAGGCGGCAACGGGACGGTGACGGTGGATGGCGCGGGGTCGAGCTTGAGCGCGGCGGGCCCAACCTTTCTCGCGTCGAATGGGAACACGGCGAACCTGACTTTTACGAATGCGAGCAGCGGTGCCTTCGCGCAGATGAGTGTCGGCGCGACGAGCTTTGCGGGCTCGACCGGCGTGCTGAGCGTTGAGACCGGTGCAGATGTGACGGCGGCCGGGCTGAATATCGGCACGGGCTCGAACGCGACGACCGGCACGGTGACGGTGACGGGCACGGGCTCGACGTTCGCGCTGACGGGCGCGGCGACGATGACGATCGGCGCGACGACGCCGAACGCGGATTTGAATGTGAACAGCGGCGGCCTTTTCGAGAGCGGCACGGGCGCGTCGGTGGTGAATGCAAGCGGGACGATCGCGATCGGCGGCGGCACTTTCCATTCGCGCGGCAGCCTCACCCTCGCGGGCGGGCAGCTCACGCGCACGGCGACGGGCGCGCTGAATCTCGATCCGGGCACGGTGTTCACGGTGCAGGGCGGCGGCGATGCGATCATCACTGGCTCATTCGCGAACACCACGGCCTCGACGATCAGCGTGACGGGAACGGGCTCGACATTTTCCACGACGAACACGCTGACGCTCAATGGCGGCAGCGTGCTGAATGTGCTCGCCGGCGCGGATGTGGACGCGGGCACGGCGCTCATCATCGGCAGCGCGGCGGGCGGCGGGAGCGCGACGGTGGATGGCGCGGGCTCGACGCTCGATGCCCCGACGATCACGCTCGCGACGTCGGGAAACACGGGCGCGCTGACTTTTTCAAACAACGGCGCGGGCACGTTCGGGACGATCATCCTCGCGCAATCGGCGACTGCGGGGACGGCGGGAACGCTAACGATTCAAAGTGGCGCGGATGTCGTGGGCGCGGGGCTGAGTCTCGCCTCGGCTGGTGGCGCGAGCACCACGGCGACGACGACGGTGACGGGCGCGGGCTCCACGCTGACCCTGAACAGCGTCACCGTCGCGAATGTGATCGGTGCGGCGACCGGGAACGCGGCGACGCTGAATGTGCAAAGCGGCGGCGTGGTGACGACGACGAACACCGGCACGACCATCAACGCGACGGGTGTGGTCGCGATCGCGGGCGGCACTTTCACCTCGAACAGCAATCTCGCGATCACCGGCGGACGGCTGACGCGCGATTCCACGGGCACGTTCACCCTCGCCGATGGCCGCACGCTGACGCTGCAAAGCGGCGGCGATGTCTTCCTCACCAGCAGCTACATCACGCCGAATTCCGCGACGATTTCTGTGAACGGCGCGGGCTCGCTTTTTTCCACGACCGGCACCTTGAACATCGGCGGCGGCACCGCGGTGAATGCGGCGACGGGCGGCGATATTTCCGCGGCCACGGCGAATGTCGGCAGCTTCGGCGGCAGCGGCACGGCGAGCCTAGATGGCGCGGGCACCACGCTCGACGCGCCGACGCTGACCGTCGGGCAAAACGGCCACACCGGCACGCTGACTTTCAGCAACGGCGCGGGCGGAACGTTCACGAGCATCTCCGTGGATGTGTCGGGCTTCGCGGGCACGAGCGGCGCACTGACGATCCAGAGCGGCGCGAGCGTGAGCGGCACGACGCTGAATGTGGCCACCGGCTCGCTCGCGAACACCGGCACCGTGCTTATTACCGGCGCAGGCTCCGCGCTAACGCTGAGCGGCGCGACGACGATCGGCGCGGCGAGCGGGACGAGCGGCATTTTGAATGTGGCCAGCGGCGGGACGTTCACGACGGGCACCGGCCTGACGAACGTGCGCGCGACCGGCGATGTGAATGTGAACGCGGGCGGGACGATGATCGTGCGCGGAAATATGACGATCGCGAACGGGCTGGATATCGCGAACGGCGGGGTGGTGATCCTCGGTGCACCCGCACCCGCGCCTGCGTTCGAAGCGTTTGATTTTGGGGTTTTGGAAAGTGGTGTCGAAACTGCGGCGGTGCCCGAGCCGGGAGTCGGCGCGCTGCTGCTGAGCGGGCTGGCGCTGCTCGGGCTGCGGCGCAGCCGCGCGAAAAAACAACGCGCTTCTTCCGGGCGGCGTTCGGACGCGAGGGGCGCGCAAGGAGCGGCGCACATTCCTGTCGCCGACCCAAATCGCACGCGCGAAGCGCCACATCATTTCCGCTTTCGCGCGTCGCTCCCGCCGCCTTTCCAAAAGTGGGTGCGCCTCCGGCGCATCGGTGGCGTCGCCGACAGGAATGTCGCCGCTCCTTGGCCCACCGCTCCGTTCACCGCGTCCGCCGCATCCACGCAACACTGAACCCACCACTTTTATGAACCCACGCATCCTCACCACCAGCATCCTCGCCACGCTCGCCCTCACTTTCACCGCCCGCGCGCAGACGTGGGATGGCGGCGGGGCGGACAACAACTTCAACACTGCGCTCAATTGGAACGCCAACCTCGTGCCCGTGAACAACGGCACGGCGAATCTCATCTTCGCCGGGGCGGTGGATCCATTGCCGGTGGTGAATGTGAACTTCGATGTGAACGGCGTGACGTTTAACAACACGGCCGCGGTCTTCACCATCAGCGCGAGCGGTGGCGCGGCGCTGACGGTGCGCAGCGGCGGCATCACGAACAACGATGTGGACACCCAGAACTTCAGCACGCCGGTCACGTTCGCCACGGGCAGCGCCCTCACCGCGACCAGCGGGAATCTGAACTTCACCGGCGCAGCCGGACTCGGCGCGAATACCGTCACGGTCAGTGGCGGCTTCGATACGGACCTCGATGCGATCACGGGCACCGGCGTGCTGGTCAAAAACGGCGCGGGCTCGCTGAACATTTCCCCTTCCGGCAACCAGACGTATGGCCTGACGCTCAACGCCGGGACGGTCAATTATGCCGCCAGCACCACCTTCTTCGGGGCCACCGCGGCGATCTCCGTCGCGAGTGGCACGCTGGCGATGGCCTCGAATGTCACGCTGAGTGCGGGCGCGACGCTCAATGTGACCACGGCGACGGATTTTGACATGGTGGCGGATCGCACGCTGACCGTGCAAAGCGCCAGTTCCGCGACCTTCGGCGGAAATCTGTCCAACTCCGGGGTGATCTTCCGCGTGACCGGCACGGGCTCGACGATGAACTCCGGCGGCTTGGTGCTGCGCGATGGGGCGGCGCTCGAAGTCCTCAGCGGTGCGGGCTCCACGACGACCGGCTTATCGCAGGTCGGTGCTTTCGGAACGGTGGGCTCGATCCTGGTCGATGGCCTCACTTCGAGCTTCACGGCGACTTCGACCTTCACCGTGGGAACTTCCGCGGGGTCGAGCGGGAGTCTTACCTTCAACAACGGCGCGACGGGTTCATTCCCCTCCATCTCGGTGACTTTGGGTTCGTCTGGCGCGACAAATGGATCGCTGACCGTGCGCGGCGGCGCGCAGGTTTCCACTGGCACGGTGGAAGTGGCGCATTTGACCACGAGCGGGACGGCGAATGTCCTCGTGAGCGGTCCCGGATCGTCGCTCACCGCCACGTTCAATATTGCCGATTTCAGCATCGGCGCGACGAGCGGCAGCACGGGCACGGTGACGGTGGAAGACGGTGGCCTGCTCAGTCTCAACGGACCGCTGACGATCAACGAAACGGGCACGCTCAATATCAACGGCGGCATCGTCACAATGGCTTCGAGCGAGACGTTCACCAATCACGGCACGCTGAATTTCACGGCGGGCCGCTTCACGCTCGGCGAAGATCTGGGC
>JANNWY010000115.1:0-6373 GCA_031409335.1 Chthoniobacteraceae bacterium
GAACTCCGGCACTTCCTTCTCCAAATGGGCGACCAGGCTCGTGATCTGCGCAGGCTTCGTGCGGCAGCGCGGCTGGCTCTTTGCTTCCACGACCGCCCAGGCCGGCGGCAGGTGCGCAGCCCGCAGTTTTTTGACCGCTCCTTTTTCCAGTTCCCGCACCCAAAGATCCTTCGGAGACTTGTGCGCCTGGTAATAGTCTCCCCCGGCGCAACGGGCTGTAAACGGCGGACCAAAAGTGCAGCGGGTGCCGGTCGAAGGGAATGTCGTGGCGATCTCAGGTGAGGAGGCCACGGCCAGGCTGTGGAAGGTTCTTGAATGCGAAGGCTAGATTTCAGCCGGAGGCCGGGCTACTAGCGTAAGTGGTTGCAAGACCCACCGACCACATCATGACTTTTAAATCTTCATTCTGCGGGCAACAGGAACCCGCATTTTCCCGCCGCGATTTTCTTGCGCGTGCCGGTGCGGGATTCGGCGCGTTGGCGCTGGCGGATTTGCTGCAAGGCGGCGCGCGGGCGGAGGAGTCGCGCTCGCTCACGGAGCCGCTGAAACCGCGCGTGCCGCATTTCGCGCCGCGGGCGAAGAGCGTCATCTTTCTTTTTATGGAAGGAGGGCCTTCACATCTCGATACGTTCGATCCGAAGCCGGCGCTGAACGAACTCGCGGGGAAGCCGATTCCGCCGAGTTTTGGGCGCGTCATCACGGCGATGGGGGAATTCAATTCTCCGATCCTCGCGAGCAAACGCGCTTGGAAACAGCATGGGCAGGGCGGGCTTTGGGTGAGCGATTGGTATCCCGAGGTCGCGACGTGCGCGGATGATCTCGCGGTGATTCGCTCGTGTTATGCGGATGGGATCAATCACTCGTCGGGCGTGTGCCAGATGAATACGGGGTCGATCCTCGCGGGGCGGCCTTCGCTTGGGGCTTGGGTGAGCTACGGGCTCGGCACGGAGAATCAGAATTTGCCGTCGTTCGTCGTGATGCAGGATAACGCGGCGACCGTCATCAATGGGCCGCGCAATTGGGGCGCGGGATTTATGCCGGCGTTGTATCAGGGCACGCGGATCGAGGCGGGCAGCGAGCCAATCGCGAATCTGCGGCCGCCCGCCGGAGTCGATGACGCGCAGCAGCGGGCGAAGGTGGATTTTCTCACGCAAATGAATCGCGCCCACGCGGAGACGCGCGCGCAGAGCGAACTCGAAGCGCGCATCGCGACCTACGAACTCGCCTTTCGGATGCAGGCCGAAGCGCCGGAAGCGGTCGAGCTTTCCCGCGAAAGCGCGGCGACGAAATCGCTCTACGGCATGGACGAAAAGGAGACGGAAAAATTTGGCGGCATGTGTCTGCTCGGTCGTCGGCTGGTCGAGCGCGGCGTGCGCTTCGTGCAGCTCTACAGCGGCGCGGGCAGCAAGTGGGACGCGCACGCGGGCATCGAGAAAAATCACGGCGAACTCTGTCGCGCGACTGACAAACCGATCGCGGGACTGCTCAGGGATTTGAAAGCGCGCGGGCTGCTCGATGAAACGCTCGTCGTGTGGGGCGGCGAATTCGGGCGCACGCCGATGAGCGAAAAAGGCAACGGGCGCGATCACAATCCGACCGGCTTTACGATGTGGATGGCGGGTGGCGGCGTGCGCGGCGGACAGGCGATCGGCGCGACGGATGACGTGGGCCTGCACGCGGTCGAGGACCGGCTGCACGTCCACGATCTGCACGCGACGATCCTCTGGCTGATGGGCCTCGGGAACATGGACCTCGTTTACAAATACAAAGGCCGTCCCGAACGCCCGACGCTGAATGAAGGCGAGGCGTTTCGGAAGATTGCGGGGCTGGTGTAGCGGGAAGAGGGCGGTTCGCGGTTTGCGCGGATTTGAAGCGAAAAAGCTCTTGCCCCTCCGGTCCCATTTCCTGTAATTCCTACGGTGTTAGAAAACCTGACTTACCCATGAAACGACTCATCCTCCCACTTATCGCCATCACGCCGTTCCTCACCGCGCTCATCCCGCACGCGGAGGCTGGCGCGATCACTGCCGACTCCAGCGTTCTCAGTCCGCGCCTGATTAAGCCCGGTGCTTCCCGGATAGCACGCAACGGAATTCTGCCCAATGGCGCGATCAAACTGACGCGGCTGGCAGGTGCGAGCAATGACATCCAGCCGAGCGTTGGCGGTCTGACTCTGACGGGCGCTGGAACACTGAGTCTCACTGGTTCATCCTTCTACACCGGCGGCTCCATTCGCATTTCGGGTGAGACCGCGCATTTAGGAGCCAGCCAGACTTTGGGCGCATTGACCATCGGTAGCGGTGCGACGATTTTACTGAATCCTTCCACTTCGGGTCTCATCAGCCAATGGAGCAGCCATGACCCGGCGGCTGCCACCCAATGGCTTGCGACACCCGAAAGCAACGTCAACGGCGGAACTTTGCGTGCAGGGATTTCGAATGGGTCGATTCAACTCGGCGGCAGGGAATCCAATACCGGCACCAGTCCGATCGTGATTTCAAACCTCGCGCCTGCTGGAGCGCCGGTTCCCGAGCCGGGAACTGCGTTACTCCTCTCGCTCGGAGCGCTTGCCGTCAGCCAGGTGCGGCGGCGTCGCGCGGTCTGAGATTTTTGGTTTGGAATCTCAAACCGCCCATCTGGGAATGGGCATTTGTTCGGCTGATCGTCGGCAACGCGCCGGATGTGATTCAAATTGGGGCAAGGTCAGCAAATGCGCGTAACGCGGGCACCCCTGACCGCAGTGCCTCGGGCAAATGAAAGCGCCGCGAAGGCGGCTCTGCGGACAGGAGTGTCCGCGGTACGGCACCGGGTCATTTCATTGAGCTTCATCATTTTGAAAAAACGTGACTAGCTTCGCGCATGGCTGAAATTTCTCTCAACGACCGCATCCTCGCACTACTGCGGCACAAGGACTATCGACCGATGGACAAGGTCGAGATTTCCAAGCGGCTGAACCTGCACAGTTCGGAACGGCGCGGGCTCGTGGATGTGCTCGGGAAGCTGGAGACGGATGGCATGATCGCGCGGATTCGGAAGGACCGGTACGTTTTGCCAAAGACTGCGGACCTCGTGACGGGGACGCTGCAAGTCCACGCGGGCGGCAATGCGCACCTCATCAATGAGCAAGCCGGGCAGAAGGATTTGTTCATCTCGGCGGGGAATCTCGGCGTCGCGATGAATGGCGACAAAGTGGTGGCGCGGCTGGAACTCGGCGGGCGCGGACAGCGTCGCGAGGCGCGGCGCGGGGATAGCGCGGAGGGGCGCGTGATTCGCGTGCTGAAGCGCGCGAATGAAACCGTCGTGGGGACGTTGCAGCGGACGAAGAAATTTTTCTGCGTGATGCCGGACGATTCGCGGCTCCAGCACGACATCCTCGTGCAGCCGCCGAAGTCGGCGAGGGTGGGGGACAAAGTGGTGGTGAAGCTGGAGCCGTGGGAATCGGAGCATGCGAGTCCCGAAGGCGAAATCATCGAGGTGCTCGGCGCGGCTGGCTCACCGGGGGTGGATATGCTTTCGGTGATTCGGAAGCATCAGCTTCCGCTGGAATTTCCGGCGACGGTGCTGCGCGAGGCGGAGCGAATTCCCGAGACGATTTCGGAGGAGGATTTGCGCGGTCGCGAGGATTGCCGGCGGGATTTCGTGATCACCATCGACCCGGATGACGCGAAGGATTTCGACGACGCGATCCTCGTCGAGCGCACGGCAAATGGCTGGCGGCTCGTGGTGCATATCGCGGATGTGTCGCACTACGTTCGCCCTGGCACGGCGCTGGATCGTGAGGCGCGCGTGCGCGGGAATTCCACATACCTCGCCGATCGCGTGATACCGATGCTGCCCGAGCGCCTGAGCAATGGCGTGTGCTCGCTCAAGCCGCGCGTGGACCGGCTGACGACGGCGGCGTTCATCGAGTTCGACCGCACGGGGAAAATCAAGGGCGCGCGTTTTGCGAAGAGTGCGATCAATAGCGCGGCGCGGCTGACCTACCGTCAGGCGTTCGCGATTTTGGAAAAAAAGCCGGTGCCGCCGACGCCGAACTACGAACGCGGTGGAATGGTGCATCTCGACTCGAAACCGGTGCCGCTCGATGTCACGCCGCAATTGCGCGAGCGCGTGGAAACGGCTTGGGAACTGGCCTCGGTGCTGCGTAAAAAGCGTTTCGCGGAAGGTTCGCTCGACCTGGATTTTCCCGAGGTGAAAGTGTGGCTCGACGATCAGGGATACGCGGTGCGCGTGGAGAAGGTGGAGAACGACATTTCGCATCAGCTCGTGGAGGAATGCATGCTCGCCGCGAACGAAGTCGTGGCCCGCGAAATCAAACATCGGCAGACGCCGGCCATCTACCGCATTCACGAAGATCCTGATCCGGACCGGCTCGCGGACTTCCGCGAATTCGCGGGGAATTACGGCTTCAAGGCGGGCGACATGACGCAGCGGCGCGAAGTGCAAAAGGTGCTCTCCGCGATCAAGGGCACGCCGGAGGAATACGCGATCAAGCTCCAGTTTTTGAAGAGTCTGATGCGCGCGACTTACGACACCAAACCCGTCGGCCACTACGGGCTCGCGAAGGTGAACTACACCCATTTCACCAGCCCGATCCGGCGCTACGCGGACCTGCTCGTGCATCGCACGCTGGCGCGGCAGAAGGTCGGCGACGTGAAAGAACTCGGGACCACCGCCGTGCATCTCTCGCGGACCGAGCGCACGTCGGCGGATGCGGAGAAGGATTCGACGATGCTCAAGAAGATGGAGTTTTTCCAGCGGCAACTTGCCGCGAAAAAGCCGGTCGAATTTCGCGCGATCGTGGTCGATGTGCGGACGATGGGTCTCTTCGTCGAGCTGCCCGATGTGATGGTCAGCGGGCTGATCCATGTCAGCGCACTCGCGGGCGATTTTTTCCAGTACGACAACGTGCGGCTGTGTTTCATCGGGCGGAAGACGAAAAAGAGATTCGCGCTCGGCGACAAGCTGCAGGTCGTCGTCGCGCGCGTGGACGCCTACCGCCGGCAGATCGACTTCGTGCCTGCGTAGCCATGCGCTGGCAGGTCTTCGCGATCGGGAAACCGCGGCTGGATTTCGCGAGGATCGGCATCGACGAATACGCCGCGCGCATGCGTCCCTTTGCGCCCGTGCAGATAAACTATCTCAAGGCCACGACGCAGGCCGGCGAAAGCCTCGCGCTGCTGGAGCGCAGCAAAGGCATGCTCCGAATCGTGCTCGACGAACGCGGCGAGGAAGTGACGAGCCGCGCGCTCGCGAAAAAAATCTCCGATCTCGAAATGCGCGGCAAACGCGACGTCGCGATCATCATCGGCGGAGCCGACGGGCACACCGTAGATGTGCGTGAATCCGCCTGCTGGCTGTGGTCACTCAGCAAGCTCACGCTCCAGCACGAACTCGCGCTCGTCGTCGCGATGGAGCAGCTCTACCGCGCCTACACGATCAAAAGCGGCCTGCCATATCACCGCGACTGAATGTGACACGGGCTTTCCAGCCCGTGATCGAAAACGCACCGCGGAAGGCGCACTTAGAAAGGCAAAATAGGTGAGAGCCTGGTGGATCACAGGCTGGAAAGCCCGTGTCACCTTGCGCTTCACGCCACGCGTGGCGGGTAGAGGTGTTTTTGAAATCCCGCGAAGATTTTCCCGATCTCATCCGGCCTGCCGAGGTCGGCCACGGCATCGGCGATCGCGTTGTGATATTTCAGTTTCAGCAGCGGCGTGAGTTTGTCCTGATCGAGTTCCTCCACGCCGACGCTCACATAATGCGAGAGCACGAAATCGAGAAAGACCCGCTGCTTCCCATTGAAGGCCGTACTGATGGCCACCTTCGCTTTCTCGGCCCGCTGCTCGCGCGTCAGCGGCGGCAGCGCATAGGCCACGTAGGCGAGCACGTCGAAAAGATCGCTCTTTTCCGCTTCGATGATTTTTTGCATCTCCGCGAGCTGGCTGTGGCCGAAATCTTTGTCGGCCAGGCCTTGCAGGAGTTTGGCCCGCGTATCGGGGGCGCTCCAGAGGGTGCGGAGTTCGGCTTCGCTCTGGAAGAAGTCGGGCAGCTTGCCGAAGAGCAGTTCCATGAATTGCTGCGCGGACATCGGTGTGCCGTCGGGATGCCAGAAGGTCGTCATCATCATGTGCTGGATGGCGCGCTCCTTGCCGTCGGCGAGTTTCACTTTCACTTTCTTCCTTCTCTCGCAGATGCACGCCTGCTTGCCGCAGATGGGGCACGGCTCTTTCGGACACTCGCACGGGGACTTGCCACACTTGGCGCAGGGCTTGGGCGGCGTCACTTCACAGGCGCAGGGATTCTGCCCGCACTTCGGGCACGGCTCGTCGGGCTCGGGCGGGCCATCCCACTCGGGGTCTTGGAATTTGAG
>JANNWY010000116.1:0-7041 GCA_031409335.1 Chthoniobacteraceae bacterium
GAGCGTGTAGGCGGCGAAGTATTTCCAGACCTTGTGCGTGAGCGCGTCGAAGTGTCCGTCGCCCGCCGTGTTTTCATTCCCGATCGAGTAGTCGAACCAGTCGCCTTCATTCGTAAAGCCGCCGGTCGAGCCCGAGACGAGCGCGGCGTAGCGTCCGTAAAAAACTTCGTAGGTGTCGGCGAATTTCCCGAAGTCGTTGCGATCCGGCGCGAGCGCGATGCTGCCCGCGCTGAAGGCGCGCATGTCGTACGCATTCGTGCGCGCGAAGAAGCGCGCCTCGGTGTTGCGGATTTCATTCGTGGGACTCGCGCCGCCGAAAAGCGTCTGCCCGAGTGCGGAAAGTTCCACGTCGTAGCTCGTGTGATTGAACGGCGCGTCGAGCATCAGGCCGACGCCCGCGAAGTCGGCGGCGGTGGCGAACGATTGGAATTCCGTCATCGCCTGCGCACGTCCGGCAGGCGTGTCGTTCGACGCGGGCGTGCCGCCGGGCGCGAAGGCTTTCGCCATCAGCGGCATCACCTCGAAGAAATCTTTCACCGCATACGGCGAGCCGACCTCGAAGGGCTGCCCCGTCCCCGGATCGAGCTGCCGCCCGGCGATGCCATTCGGATGGATCGGCTGAAACCACAGCATGTTTCCGCCAAGGTCTTTCACGTATTGCAGACTAAAGCGCGGCCCACCCGCGACCCCGCTCGCGAGATCGGCGAAAGTCCCGCGCTGCGAGGCGAGCGTGCCCGTCGCGATGACCGTGAGCGGATTCACCTCGTAAAGCTGAATGTCGCGCGCCGCTTTCGGCGAAACGACGAGCGCGTGCGCGCGAAAACACAGGTCGCCAAACGGATCGGTGAAGTAGCGATACGTGCCCGGCGCATCGCCATTCAGCCGATAGCGCGCGGTGAGCCGGTAAGCGCCGGTCTTCTGCGCCTGGAGCGTGAGCTGGTATCCGCCCGCCACACCGCTCATCGCGTATGCCTTGAAATAATGCGCATCATTCCCCGCCGCGATCGCGTTCCCCGGCGGAGGCTTGATCCCATCCTCGATCCCATCGCCATTTGCATCGAGCTGCGCACGGTCGCGACGATTCAGATTCGTGAAAACTTCCGCGCTCTCCACCCCGCCCGTTTGCGGATCGAAGAACACCGTGACCGGAATCGAATCCCCCGCGACTTCATCCACATACAAATGCGTCGTGGTGTAAGTCCCATCGACTTCACTCGCGGCGCGGACAGCGGAGTTGGCACTGATTTTCAAAGACGCCGCGTGCGCCGCGAGTGAGGCGGCGAGCAGGGCTGCGAGCGTCAGAAAGAGGCGGGCTGGGGACATGCGGGGACTGAGCCACGGATGGTGAACGGTGCCAGTGGTTTTTCCGCTGTTCGCAAATCCGGGTAGCACGCGCGTCTCGCGCGTTGGTTTCGGCGTCCCGCCAAGACGAACTTCCCTCACGCACTCGCGACACGAAGCGCTTTGAACTTCAGAGCAGCTCATTGTCATGGAAGTTCGTTTTGGCGGGACGCCGAAACCAACGCTCGGGACGAGCGTGCTACCCGGAACACCCACCGCGCGCTTTCCCGGCAGACGATAGCTACTCTCGCGGGGGCGTATCCAATCGAACCGGATTGGTCGGCTTCGCGGGACGGCTGGCGGTGATCGCGCGTGTATCGGCGATCATTTGCGCGAGCATGCGGAGCTTTTCGCCGACGGGCAATGCGGCGAGTTCTTTGCGCCGGGCGAGTTTGTTTTCGAGGATTTGGCGCATGGGATCGTTCATGGCTGGAGATACCTTTGCTGGAACTCGCGCCACTTCTCAAGCAACTGATGACGGCGCAGGATGGTCTCGAATTTTTTCGCATCGAGCGCGCCCTGCTCGACGAACCGCGAGACGCGATCGTGATCCTTGGCGCGTCCGACTTGGAGACAAATGGCGGCGAGATGTTCCGCCGTGAAGACGCGGGTGGCGACTCCGTTGACATCGCGCTCGACGGCTTTGGCCAATGCTTCCTCGACGAGGGGCGTGCCCGGCGGGATAAATTCGACGGCCCATCCTTCGATGATGATGAATTGCCCGCGCGGGGCGAAACCGCGCGCGAGGAGGTATTCGTAGATCGGCCCCAGCGTCAGCAGTGTGCCGCCCGGTGTCGTGGGGAGGGCGACAAAAACGTCGATGTCTTTTGTCGTGATGGGCTCCAGCCAAAAGATCGAACCGATCGCCCCGCCGATGGCGTAGCGCCCGATGACTCCATCGGCTTCCATCTGTTTGATGAGCGCGAAGATCGTTTCCATCCCGCGAGGCTAGCACGAAAGGCCAGCGACCGCATTGCGGCCCCGCCGGATGCGCGTATCCTCGGCGTCCCACTGGATGAATGATACCAAAGACACCCCGAAAATCTGCGAGCGCGCGCTGCTCGTCGGCGCATACATCGCCGCCGCCGAAAAGCAGGAGACGCAGAGCCTTCTCGAAGAACTCGGCGAACTCGTGAACACGCTCGGCATTCCGGTGATCGACCGGATGCTGGTGTTCCATCGCGAGCAGCACGCGCGGTATCTCATTGGCTCGGGAAAGGCGGAGGAAATCGCGGCGCGGGTGAAGGCGGAGGGGCTGGATGTGGTGGTGTTCGACAATGAGTTGTCGCCGAGTCAGCAGCGGAATTGGGAGGCGCTCACGGGCTGCGCGGTGATCGACCGGCAGGAGGTCATCCTCGATATTTTTGGGAAGCGGGCGAAGACGCGGGAGGCGAGGCTGCAAGTGGAACTGGCGCAACTGCAATACTCGATGCCGCGGCTCACCCGGGCGTGGGGACATCTCGTGCGGCAGGGCGGCGGGATCGGCGCGAAGGGCGAGGGCGAATCGCAGCTCGAGCAGGACAAACGTCGCATCCGCAAGGCAATCGACCGCTGCAAACACGAACTCATCGACGTGAAAGAAGCGCGTGCCACGCAGCGGAAGGATCGCAAGCGGACGCCGGTGCCGAATTGCGCGATCGTCGGCTACACGAATTCGGGCAAGTCTTCGCTGCTGCGCCGGCTCACGGGCGCGGACGTGCTGGTGGAAGACAAACTTTTCGCCACGCTCGACACGACCACGCGCAAAGTCGCGCTGCCGAACAATCAGCCGCTGCTGCTCACCGACACGGTCGGCTTCGTGCGCAAGCTGCCGCATCGTCTCGTGGAAGCGTTCAACGCGACGCTGGAAGAGGCCGCGATGTCCGATTTCCTCATCCACCTGCTTGATGCGAGCCAGCCGGGAGTCGTGGACTTTTACCATACGACGCTGAAAGTCCTCGCCGAACTGGGCGCAGACGCGAGGCCGACGATCGTGGCTTTCAACAAGATCGACAAAGTGGAGGACCCGGCGGTGCTGGCAGGGCTGCGGCAACATTTTCCCGATGCGTTGTTTCTTTCGGTCCATTCGGGCGAGGGCTTGGACGGTTTGCTCGCGCGAATGAGCGACTATGCCGCGAGTGGCGCAAAGGTGCAGAAGCTGCGGCTTCCGCAAAGCGCGGCGGGGCTGATCGCCCGGCTGCACCAGAGCGCGAAGGTGATCGAGTCGCGTTACGAGGGTGAGGATGTCTGGCTGAGCGTATTGTTGCCGGCGCGGATGGCGGGAGAATTTGCCGAATTTTTCGTTCCGAAAGGCGCAGAAAAAGCTATCGCAGGACCGGATTGTTTAGCGACAAATTGAAACTCGTTCGGTAAAGAGCGCCGTTGTTGCGACAGCGCGCGCAATTCCTTACCGCAAAACCATGAAAACATTTTTAGATCGATTCAGACGCAAAGGGAAGGGCGACGAGCCCTCCGAGAGCGTCGCCGATCTATTTGGCGGCGCGGCCCCGGGGCAAAAGCCAACCGATGCGACGCTGGCGGCGAACGGCCCGGACGCCCATGCAAAGTCCGCCGGGCTCAACCTGACTCCCGTCCCCTCACGCGCGAACGACAATCACATCAGCCTCGAACTCGGCGATTTTCTCCACCGCATCCCGCAAAATCTGCTGCGACCGGGTCCGCACGATGTCACGACGAAACTCCTGTTTGATATCGGCGAACTCTCGTCGCTGATTGCGAACGGCCAGACCACGATCAATCTGGCCGAGGTTCACCGCCGCGTTCCCGATGTCTTCCGGAATCCGGTAAGTGCCGACGACAAAATCGAGATTCGTTTTCCATGGCAGAAATTGATGCACCTGGTGAAATCGCCGGGGAACGACGCAAACGGGGCCGACGGCATCACCCCCGCGACCGCCGAAGCCCTCGCGCACAAGATTCGCAGCCGCCGGCCCGCGCGCAATTCGCCGCCGGGCTCCGGCTCCAGACAGCAGGGATCCGCCGCGCCGCCGACGCCCGCTTTCCGCGAGCCCAGTGCGGAAAAGACCGTGCTTCCGGCGAAAAGCGACACGGCGAAATCTCAGCAACTCAGTTGGTTCACCAAGCCAGGGGCGGAGATGCCGCTGCCAGCCACCCGCGAAAATCCCGCGCCAGCGCCCGCCGCTCCGCCGGAGGCGATTCACGCGCTGCCGCCGCCTGAGAATCAGACTCCTTCCAACCGTGACGAAATCATCCGCGCGCGCGATGCGGCGACATTGAAACTGGCCGAGACGAAGGCCGAATTCGAGCGGAAGACCGAGATCTTTGCCGTGGAGCTCGACTCCAGCATCGATGAACGGGACCGCGCCATGGCCGAACTCGCCAAGGCAAAAGCGCAACTGGCGGAAAAGATCCAGCAGATCGAACAGCACGAAAATCTTGGCACGGCGCAGGCAAAGGAAACCGCCGCGACCATGGCGCAGCGGGATGCGCTCCGGCAGGAAATCACCGCGAAAGACGCGCGGCTCGCGGCGCTCACGGAAGAAATCGCCGGGCTGAAAACGCGCGGTGCGGAGGCATCCATCGGCACTCTTCAGGAGCGGGACGCCGTGCTCGCCGACCTTGCCGCGATTCGCAGCGAACTCGCGGAAAAGAACGAGCAGATCGAGTTTCACCAAAGCATGGCGGCGAAGAGCGCGGAGGATGCGGCGAAACTCGTCGAAGAGCGCGCCACTTTGCAAAAGCAGCTCGGCGATCAGGCGGCCGCGATTGAGACGATCAAGGTGGAACTCGAAGCGCTGCGCCGGGGTGGCGGCGAAAAGTATGCCGCGATCGCCGAGGAGCGGGACAAGGTGCGGGCGGACCTGGCGAGCGCGCGCGATGAACTTGCCGCGAAGGTGATGGAAATCGAGACGCAGAAGAGCCTCGCCGACAAAAGCGCCGCGGAAGTGGAAGCGGCGAACGTCGCGCGCGAGGCGCTGCGGACTGAACTTGCCGAGAAATCGCGCCACCTCGACACGCTGACCACGGAACTGGAATCGCACCGCAAGCAGGGTGCCGAAAAGCTGACGTCGATCGCGCAAGAGCGGGACTCGCTGCTGCAACTGAAGTCAAAGCTCACCGATGATCTCGCGAATGCCACCACCGGACTCGCCGCCAAGCAAAAGGCGGTCGTGGAGGTCGGCCTTTCGAAAAAGGAAAATCAGCGGCAGTTAGAGGAATTGCAGCGCCGCATCGCTGCATTTGAAAGCGGCCAGCGCGCGACTTCGCAGGAGCTGAATCGCGAGCGCGAAATCCGCATCAAGGCCGAGCGGTCGCTCGCCGCGGCGGAGCGCGCCCGGCAGGAGGCATCGGCGCTGATCGAGTCGATGCGCACGGAAGCGAAGCGCGAATCCGATGCCGCGACTCGCAAACGGGAATCCGAATCCGCCCGCGCGCAAAAGGAATTGCAGGAACGGATCGAGGCGCTGACCGAGGCAAATCGCAAGGCCGTCGCGGAACGCGATGAACGGGCGCACGAAATCGAAAAAATGCGGGGCGAAGTCGCAGCGTTTGTCGCCGCCGCCCAGACCGCCGCGACCGGGGCGCAGTGGGAAGCGCGGGCCGTCGCCGGTTTCGAGGATGACATCGCGAAATACCGCGACCGCATCAAATCGCTGCTCGCCGAGCGCGACTCCGCGGCCGATGTCGCAAAGGGACAAATCGAGGAGCTGATGCGCGCCCGCGATCAAGCTGTGCAGGAATTGGAAAATGCCGCTGGCGTGCAGGCAAGAAGCGCCTCCGAACAAGAAGGCCGCCTGAAGAAAATCACGGAAACGGCAGCCACCTTTGAAAACGAAAAAGCGGCGCTGCTGGAGGAACTCGAAAAGACCCGCCAAGCGCTCGCGGAACGCGCCGACCAGTTGGCCGCCGCGAAATCGCAAGCCGAATCCGGCAGCGGCAGCATCGCGGAACTTCGCCAGCAGCTCGTTTCGATGACCACGGAGCGCGACCGCGCGCAAACGGACTGGGAGAAACTTGTCGGCGAGCTGGATGGCGTCAAAGCGGATGCGAAGCAGCAGGGCGAAACCTTTGCGGCGGAGCGCGCAAAGCTGGAGCAATCGGGCGACGCCGCGATCACCGACGTGCGTCGCAAAGCCGACGAACTGCAAGCGGCACTCGGTGCCGCGACCGATGGGCGGGCGAGCCTGCTCAAAAGTCTGGAAGCCGCGGCAAACGAGCACCAAGGCCAGCTCGCGGCCCTGCGCGCCGAATTGGAGCCGCGCATTGGCGATGCGGCGGGGCAGCTTGAAAAGGCGAAGGCAGACTACGCGAAGGAAATTTCCGATCTGCAAGCGGCCCACAAGAAACAGCTCGAAAGCCGCGACGCTTCCGCCAGCGACCTCGCCAAAACGATCGCGGATCGCGAAACCACTCTGGCCGATTTGACCCGGCAATTGGACGAGTCGAAATCCGCCGCCGATCGTCTCACCAGCGAGCGCGCCTCACTTCAAAAGGAATCTGAAACAGCGTCGGCAGAACGGGAAAGCCAGCTCGCAGGATTGCGCGCCGAGCTGGAGCCGCGTCTGCTGGACGCGAACAGCCAGCTCGAAAAGGCGAAGACGGACTACGCGAAGGAAATTTCCGATCTGCAAGCGGCCCACAAAAAACAGCTTGAAAGCCGCGACGCTTCCGCCAGCGACCTCGCCAAAACGATCGCGGATCGCGAAACCACTCTGGCCGATTTGACCCGGCAATTGGACG
>JANNWY010000117.1:0-4845 GCA_031409335.1 Chthoniobacteraceae bacterium
GGCGGACAAGCACGGCTTTGTCATGGATCTGATGGAGAAGTTCGAGGTGGCCTTTGCGCTGGAGCACCCCGAGGCGGCGGCGGGCCAGCCGAAGGAACCGCAGCGCTGGCTGATCCCGGAACTGCTGCCGGAGGCGCAGCCCGCGGCCTTTGCGGAGTTCCGCCAGCCGGGGGTGAAGCGGCTCGCTTTAGCTATCCCGAGGCGCTGCCGCCGGGACTGCTGCCGCGGCTGATCGTGCGCACGCACGAGCTGAGCGAGGCGCACCCGGAGTGGCGCTGGCGTTCTGGCGTGGTGCTGGAGTGGGTCGGCGCGCGGGCGCTGGTGCGGCTGGATCGCAACGAGCGGCGCACCGAGGTGGCGGTGACGGGGGACGTGGCGGAGGATTGCCAGAGCCTCTTCGACATCATCCGCGCGCATCTCACCGTGCTGCACGGCAAGGTGCCGGTGGTCGAGGAAGTGCAGGCACTCGATGATCCGGAGAAATGGGTGCCGATGACCGACCTGCGCGTGGCCGAACGCGAGCAGGAGCCGACGCTGCCGGTGACAGTGGGCACGGGCGCCGAGGCGAAGCGGGTGAAACTGCCCGTGGCGGCGACGCTGAACACCGTGGAGAGCGAGGCCGCGCGCAAGGCCGCCGGACCGGAAGCGGAGCCGCGGATGCAGCTCTTCATCAGCTACGCGCACCTGAACGAGAAAGAGCTGATCCCTTTCCGCCCGCATCTCACGCACCTGAGCCAGCAGGGTTACATCCAGGTCTGGAACGACCGCGACCTCGTGCCGGGCGAGCAGTGGGAGGCCGGAATCACCGACGCGCTCCAGCGCGCGGACATCGTGCTGCTCTTCTACACCACCGCGGCGCGGGTCTCGAAGTTCATCCAGGAAACGGAACTCACGACCGCGCTCGCTCGCTCCGACGCCAAACAATGCACGCTCATCTGGGTGCCACTGGAACGGAACGATCTGGACCCGAAGCACGCGTTGGAAAAGTGGCTGGCAAAGATCCAGTGTGCGACGCGCGACGCCCGCCCGATCTACGACTACGAAGTGCCGCAGAAAGGCTGGATGGAAGTGGAGCAAGCGATCCGCCGGGCCGTCGAGCAACGTCGCAAGACCGCGCTTTAATCCCTGAAGTTTTTCATCCCGTCGCAACGACGGCGGCGAAGACGATCAAGATTCAGGGTTTGTGGTCGTCGTCCTGTCGCTTGCGTTTGCGGGCGAGGAGGCGCTCGGTGGTGGATTGCGGGGCCGTGTCGTCGGGCGGCGGTGCGGTTTCGGGTTTGGGTTTTGAAATGTTGGCGCTTGGCGGCTTCGGTGGCGTTTTTGGGAGGATGAGCGGTGGGGCTTCTGTGCGCGGTGAATCCAAGGACTCCTTCACTTTTTGTTTTCGTTGAAGGAGCGCGCCCATCGTTTCCGTCGAGGTCTTTGCCATCGGCCCGCGGCCGAACCACGCGAGGATCACGCTCCAGTCGAGTTGCACGCGGCGCACGGCGACATCAAGCGGGACTAGCAGCGCGAGTGCGAAGAGGAACCAGTCGAAGACCGGGCGGCTGCTTTCGCGGGCGGTGCGGGGTGGGTGAAAGAGGTCGGTTTCCGCGCCGGTGAGGAGGCGTCCGCCGGTGCGCTCGGCGATTTGTTTCAGCAAGATCGGGTCGCTGCGGAAGCGGAGATATTCGGGAGAGTAGGGGACGGCAAATCCGCCGAAGGCTTGTTCGTTGCGCGCGGTGTCCGCGCCGGCGGCCATGACTTGGTAGCGGCCTTTGCCCCAGAGCGGGAATTCGCCCTGGTAGCGTCGCGGCGCGACCTGGCGGAGCGGTACATTCACGCTCTCGCCGCGCGGGCCGCTGACGCGGGCGGCGAGTTCGAGGAACGTGTCGGCTTTCGCGAAATCCTCGACCGTGACGATGCCCTGCGCGCCGCTTGCGAACGCGGTGAGTTGCAGATCGCTCTTCCGCTCGACGCGCGAGATTTCCTGCACGAGCTGCTTCACGAACGCGCGATACTTTTCCCAGCCGATCCAGTCCGCCGCCCAGTTCGGCGCGAGATCGCTCGTCCACGCGCAGGTCGTGCCCAGGCCGAAGCGCCACGTCGCGAGGACGGGATCGACTTGATCCGCCTCCTCGCCCGTGCCCGGCGGCGTGCGCAGGATCAGGTTCGCGCGCGGCTTCACCGTGGTGAGCACGAGGCCGCGGAGTTGCGGCAGCGCGTCGAAGCCTTTCAGGATCGGCGACGGAAATTCGACCTGGGGCGTGAACACTTTGTTTTGCAGCATCGAGCGTTTCAGCGTCTTCGCCTCCTTGATGAAAATGCTCGGAAGCTGCGATGGATCTTGCGGAAAATAATACCGCCCGCCGGTTGCCGCCGCGACCGTCTGCATCACGGAAATATCCTGCCCGCCGTGCGGATTGATCGCCACCATCGACACCGTGATTTTCGCATCCACGTAAGCCTGCACGAGCTGCGGCGTGGGCGGCGAAGGGTCGCCGTCGGAAATCACGATGGTGTGTTTCACCGCGGCGTCGCTCGCCTTCAGCGCGTTGAAAGCCATCTGCATTCCAGTCTGAAAATCCGGCATGTCGCCCGGCTCGGCGTTGTTGATGAGCACCGCGAGCCGCTCGTATTCGCCCGCCGGCGTCAGCGGGAAAATCCAGCCCATCCCATTGCGCTTTCCGCCGTAGCCGTAATCGAGGATGCCCACTTCATCCTGCGCGCCGAGCACCCGCACGCATTCCTTTGCGATCCGCTTCGCCCACGTATTCCCCTCGGCAAATTCACAAGTGTGCAGGATCACCGCGAGCGCGCCCTTCGGCAGCACCTTCTTCTGCGTCGTATCCATCGTCACCGGCAGCGCCTCCTCGATCACACTGCGATGGTATCCGCCCGGCCCGTAGCTATTCGGCCCGCCGAGCATCAGGAAGCCCGTGCCCTGCTGATACACCGCGTCGCGCAAGGCCGTAAGCTGCACCGCGTCGAATGAGTCCGCCGGCACGTTCGGAAAAATCACGAGATCGTATGGCAGCAGCGAGAGCGCATCGCGGGGAAATTCGTAAGCCATCTGGACCTGCACCACGCGCTCCGATTCCTTCAGCGCCGCCACCAGCGTTTCCCAATCCCGCGCATCGCCCTTCGCATCCGTCACAACGAGCACCTTGCCCTCGCCTTTCAAATACACATCGCCGATCGCCACATTATTTTCCGCCCAACCATCTTCACCTTTCGTGGGTTCGATCCGCGCGAGGTATTCGTAGTAACCCGGCTCGCGCAAATACAGCGGCAGCGTGAAGCGATTTTTCCCCGCCGTGTATTCCACTTCCTTTTCAAAAATTGTCTTCCCGTTTTCCTGCAAAGTCAGCTTCCCCGCGCCCGCCGCGAGCGCACTCAGCACCACCGACGCCTCATAAGTCTCGCCCGCCTTCACCACGCGCGGCAGATCGAGCCGCTCCAGCCACACCTCCTTTTCGTAGCCGAAACTGATCGGCAGCACATCCACCGGAATCCCGCGCGCCTTGAATTCATCGAGCTGCGCCGCCGCCGCGCCGTCCGTCTCGTTTCCATCCGAGATCAGCACCATGCGCCCTTGATTTCCCTCCGGCAACATCGCTGCCGCGAGACTCAGCCCCTTCGCCAGATTCGACCCATCGCGCGCCACGCGGGAGTTGATCGCCTCGAAAGGAAACGTCGCGCGCGGCGGCAACTCCACCGCCGCATCGCGACCGAAAATCACCAGCCCCGCCTCATCCTTCTCCGGCTTCTTCGTCACCGATTGCATGATCCAGCCCAGCGACTGATCGCTCACCTTCTCGCCCATCGAATCCGACACATCGAGCGCATAGACGATGGAAAGCACATCGCTCTTCCGCACCGCGCGCGGCTCCGCGAGCGCCATTGCAAACACGCCCACGAGCGCCAGCCGCACCAGCAGCGCGATCGTCGCACGCGCCCCCGTCAGCCCACTGCCGCCCGCGAAATTCATCCACCAAATCCACGGAGTAAAAACGAGCAGCGCGAACGCCCACGGTCGCGTGAAACGCAGGATGCCGCGCCATTCCAGAAATAGGACCAAGGCGACGAATAGGACGAGGAATGCGACCAATGGCGCGATCACTTTCCAAGTCGCGCGCCGACGTGCTGGCGGCACGAATTGGCGGAAGATGCGTTGGGACAGCGGGAGTGAATCCATGCGGACGGCCAGCATCCTGAGCGCGCAGTCCCGGCACGACAAGCCGTGCGATCATTGCTGGGGCGGAGAAACCGCGTGCGATTTAGATAATAACTTCAACTTGCTATCCCGACGGCGAAGCGGACTCTGGTGTCGGCTGCATTCCGATATGACTCCCTGGCTTATCAACTCCCTCCATCGTTTTCTCATCGCGTGCTTGGTCGCGCTCCCGATTGCCACCGTTGGGGCGGCACTTCCACCTCCTGCGAATACGCGCGGCGGACTCACGATCTCGCTCTCCACGAGCAGCCATCTCTTGCCGCAGGCAACTGGCGAACCATTGCGCGGTTCCTTCACCGCTGCCGTTTCACTCACCAACCAAAGCCGCAGAAATCTGTCGATCACCTTCCCCGATGCTTTGACTGCAAAAAATCGATTCGTGTTTCGAATCCTCGATGCATCCGGCACGGAACGGTGGCAATCAGAACCCAGTCCGGTTTCGACGGCGGGCTCCCAAGTCTTTGCCCCGCTTGGCGGCGGCAAAGTGTGGCGGCGCACGATCGAAGTGCCGTTGGTGGCGAGTGGTGAAGCTTTGGCTCCAGGAATTTACACGCTGGAAGCAGCGGTTGCAGACGGTGGCAGTCTTGGCGCAAGTACGCGATTTGAGATCTTTTCGCCGTGGGGTGAGT
>JANNWY010000118.1:0-22159 GCA_031409335.1 Chthoniobacteraceae bacterium
AAGCGGAGCCCCCTCGGCAGAACCACCCACAAAGCAGCTCCCGTATTGACCTCAATCCCCGAATCATCCACCACTCTCACACGCCACCCCGCCATAGCTTAATTGCTAGCCACTCTGGCCGGATTCCGGGGTCCACCTCAATCACCGCACCAGACAACAACCAGACAGCGTTTGATCGCAACCCGAACCGCTTTGCTCCGTTGCCAGAACGACGGATTGGCCCGAACGCACCTCGCCACCTTCACTGGAAAACGGCTTGAGTCGCGGTGCTGGGATGCTAAAACTCGCGTCTCTGAAAAATCAGACTTTTCCAAAATTCTTCGCATGAACGTCCAGAAGATGATGCGGCTCGATCGGTGGTTGGGCGTGCCCTCGTGCATCGCCATCACGGCACTGCGCTCGGTCCTTCCGCGCGGCAAGCTGGCGAGTGCGCCGCGCTCGATTCTTTTTGTGAAGCTGGCGGAACAGGGCTCGACGGTGCTGGCGCATGACGCTTTGCGGGAGGCGGTGCGGCGCGTGGGGCGCGAGCGTGTTTTCATGGCGGTGTTTGAGGATAATCGCTTCATCCTTGATGCGCTCGATGTGATCCCGCGGGAGAACGTCATCACGCTTCCAAGCGACAGTCTCTTCAGCCTGCTGCGCGCGGTGCTGCCAGTCCTCGCGCGAATGCGGAAGCTGCGGCTGGATGCGGCGATCGATCTGGAATTTTTCGCGCGCTCCTCGGCGCTGCTGACGTGGGCGAGTGGCGCAGCGACGCGGGTGGGATTTCACGCGTGGTTTGGCGAAGGGCCTTATCGCGGCGACTTGATGACGCATCGCGTGCGCTACAATCCGCACCTGCATACGACGCAGACTTTCACATCGCTGGTGAGGGCGCTGGATGTCGCGCCGGAGAATTTCCCGACCTTCGATCTGGTGCCGGATACCGCGCAGGATGCGCTCCCGTTTTTCGCCGCGGAGCCTTCCGAGATTCGTGAAATGAAAGAACGACTCATTCGCCGCACCGGAGTGCATGTCGTGCCGCCGCTCATTTTGTTGAATGCGAATGCGAGCGATTTGATTCCGCTGCGACGGTGGAGTTTGGAGAGTTACGTCGAGGTCGCGCAGCGATTGCTCGTCCGCTTTCCAGAGGCGCACATCGCTTTCACAGGCGCGAAGGATGAAGCGGAAAAGGCGCTGGCTCTCGTCGCCCGCGTCGGCTCGCCGCGTTGCTTTTCGCTTGCAGGCGAGACGACACTGCGGCAGCTCCTGGTGCTTTACGGCCAGGCCGATGTGCTGGTCACGAATGACAGCGGCCCCGCGCATTTCGCGGCACTCACCCCGATCCATACCGTCACGCTTTTCGGGCCGGAGACACCGCTGCTTTTCGCGGCGCTCACGTCGCGCAACACCCCGCTCTGGGCAGGCATCGCGTGCAGCCCGTGTGTGAGCGCGCTGAACAACCGCCAGTCCGCCTGCACCGACAACGTCTGCATGCAGCGAATCACACCGGATCAGGTTTTCCAGGCCGTCTGCAAAAGCTACCTGGAACGCCAGTCTGGAAAGCAGGCGGCTTGAATCGGGGCATTCTGCTTTTCGCCGCCGCGCTCTTCCTGCTGCGCGTCGCGTTCCTCGCGCAGACAGATCTTTTTCCCGAGGAATCGTACTACTGGAATTACGCCGTCCATCTCGACATCGGCTATCTCGATCATCCGCCGATGGTCGCGTGGCTCATCCACGCGGGCACCGCGATCTTTGGCGACGGCCCGTTCGGCATTCGCGTCGCCGTCGTGCTGTGTTCGCTCGTCACCGCATTTTTCACGTATCGACTCACCGCGCTGCTGTTCGATGCGCGCGCCGCCGCGACCGCGGTGCTGCTCGTGCAATTGCTCCCGTTCTTTTTCCTCACCGGATTCATGATCACGCCCGACGCCCCGCTCGCCGCGTGCTGGGCGGGCGGCCTCTACTTTCTCGCGCTCGCGCTGCTGCGCGAAAAAGCGGGCGCGTGGTTCGGGCTCGGCGCGTGTCTCGGGCTCGGGATGCTCTCGAAATACACCATCGCGCTCATTGGCCCGGCGACGCTGCTTTTCATCACGCTCGATGCGCGCGCGCGGCGCTGGTGGCGGCATCCCGCGCCGTACGCGGCAGTCGCGTTTTCCATCGTCATCTTTTCGCCGGTCATCATTTGGAATGCGCGTCACGACTGGGCTTCGTTCGCTTTTCAAAGCGCGGATCGGGTCGCTGAGGCGCGGCGCTTTTCGACGCACGAGCTGCTCGCCGCGATCCTCGCGCTGCTCACGCCGCTCATCTTGGTACTCGTGTGGAAAGCGCTGCGCGGCGTGCCGGGCGAAGACGCGCGCCGCCGTTTGTTCGCGCGCATCTACACGCTCGTGCCACTTTCGGTCTTCGTGATCTTCAGCCTCACCCATCGCGTGAAGCTGAACTGGACCGGCCCACTCTGGCTCGCTGCGATCCCCGCCGTCGCTGCCGGATTGGTCGCGCTGGCGGAACGGCCGACCGGCTTTCTCAGCCGCGCGTGGACCGCGACCGTCGCGGTGCTCGTGCTCGTCCACGTCACATTCCTCACGCATCTCGCGTTCGGTTTTCCATGGATCGGCTACGCGAAAGACATGGCGCTGCTGCCGGTCGGCTGGTCCGAAATGGGCCGCGCGCTCGAAGCGCAGCGCGCCGCAATCCCCGCGCCGCCAAATGGCAAAGTCCTGCTCGTCGGGCTAGACCGAAACTTCATCGCCAGCCAGGCCGCGTACTATCATTCGCGACCGCGCGAAGCCGTCCGCGAAACCACCGGCGCACATCTCTTCGGCAGCCGCGCGCTGATGTATGAATACTGGTTTCCGCCGCGCGAGCAGACCGGCGCGACGCTGCTTCTAGTCAGCTTCAACAAAGGCGACCTTGATCGCCGCCGCGTGCGCGATCGCACCGAACGGCGCGGTGAAATCGAAGAACACTGGATCGAGCGCGACGGAAAAAGGGTGCGTCCGTATTTCACTCGCGTCGTGGAAAACTACCGGCCCGGCGAATCCGCGCGCTGAGTCTATTCAAACAAAACCGAACCCGACTTGGCCAAGCCACGAAAAAAGCCCGCGCCGCGGAGATCGGGCTGAACGATCGCACCGAGAAAGCGCACGGCTTTGTGCTCTCCGGGCGGAATAAACGTGCCGCTGAACAAGCCCGTCGCGGTCGAGAGCGTCATCGTCAAACCCGATCCCCCCGGTGCGGTAATCGTATTTTTGTCGGTCAGCCCGACTGTGATCGCCGCGCTCAATGACGGGACATCGCTACCGCCGAAAACGATTTGCATCGGACCGGTCGTGCTGAAGACCGGACGCTGCGCGGAATAGCGCGCGCCCGACGCCGCAATTGCGGTCACAAAGGCCTCGCGATGCACCGCACCACGCGCCAGCGCGGGCTTCTCCCAGCGCGCCGGACTGGTCGAAGAAACGCGTCCATCGTCCGCGAATCTCATCCAGCCAAGCAGCGCGCCCGAGCCGCGATACAACCAACCCAGCAGCGGCCACTCGCCGTCCGCGGAAATCCTTGCTCCGTGCGAAAAGACCGTCCCATCCGGCAGGTTTCCGATGAACTCAACCGTGCCCGTATTCGACACGACTGCACGACCGAAACCAACGCCGCGCGGAGCCGCCGCGTCGCCTGAGTCCGGCGGCAGCAGAAGAGTGTAAGCACCGCGATACGGACACGGCGCGGCTGCCGTCCAGACGCGAGATCGCACGAACCGCACGCTGGCCACGGGTTCTCCACCGAGCCGCAAAAATCCGGTTCCGGTGCCGTCCCGGGAAAGCGAAAGATCAGACCAATCGACGATTCCATCGAACTCGGTGATCTGCCCGCTCGCGATTCCATCCGCGGAAAAATGCCCGCGCACCGCACCGCGTTTTGCGCCAAGGGTCAGCGTGCCGGTGAATTCACCGCGGACATTCACAGCCAGCCCGAGAGAGCCGGAATCCTTGTGCGCAAAATCACCGAACGGCGTGACGATCCCGGTCCAGTTTCCGCGCGCTTCGAGATAAATCGCCGGCGAAGTGGTGGCGCTGACCACGTCACTCCACGCGGACGTTCCATCGAAATTGGAACTCGAGACGCGGAAAAACCGCTGCGTTTGGGGAGGCAAACCAGTGATGTCGATGGTGGTGATATCGCCGGACACGGTGGCGATCGTCGCCCAATTCGTGAGTCCATCCGCACTCCGGTCGATGCCGTATCCGGTTTCGCCGGAAACATTCTCCCAACTCAACCGGATGGAGGACACCGATATGGCAGTCGCCGTCACATTTCGCGGCGTGCGCGGTTTGGGTGCCGCAGCCGCCGCGGACGGATGGCTGTCGCCATTCGCACCCAGCGCGATGATGCGATACCTCGCGCCGGAGGCAAAGTCGTTGTCGAAAAACTGCGTCACATTCGCGTCCACGGTGCCAATGGGCGCCCAGGTTTCGTCCGCATTGCCGCGACGCTCGACGCGGTAGCCGAGTTCATTCCTCACATCCGCCCACGAGAGCTGCGTCCGCGAGTCGGAGATTCGCACGACGCTGAGAGCCGCAGGCTGGCTCGGCGGAAGCGGACCCGGCCCTGGCAGCAGCCGTGCGAGACCCGTGCGGGGCTGCCCATTCACGCTGCTGAAATCCCCGATGATTTCGATGCGTCCATCGGAAAGGACTGCGACCTGCCGGACGGCGGCGTCCACGTATCCAGTGTCAAAAGTCGGATCAATGGTTCCATCGGAGTTGAGCCGGATCACGCGATTGCATGGAATGTCGGCAGGCGACGTCTGACGTGATGTGAAGTCGCCGGCAACGATCAGCTTCCCATCGGCCTGCAACGCGACATGCGAAATCTCATCGATCGTCTGGAAGCCATGGCCTTTCCAACTAAGCAAGTAGTGCGGAGAACTACCATCACCTCGAATCTGCGGAACGTTCTTGAGCACCGCCGCGAAGTCGCCGTCCGGGAGTTCGAAAATGCGGTGGAGGAAAAGACCTGATACCGGAGCTATCGGAGGGAAAAACAGATCAATCTGATTTTCCGCCAAGTCTTCCTTTCGCCCATCGTCCAGCAAACTAACAAACGCTCTGGTCCGCTGAAGACCAGTCGGATTCGAGACGAGGAAAATTCTGCCATCTGGACGAAACGCCCAATCGAAGATCGAAAACTTCGCCGGGATTTCGGGCAGGAAGTTTCCATCGGTCGTGCCGGCGGCGTTGAGCCGCGCGATGCCCCCGCGCGGCACGCCGTTGAAATGCGTGAATGATCCGCGAACGACGAGACGATCATGGTCGTCGAAATGCAGCGCGGTTGCCGGAAGAATACCCAGTCCGCCGCCCGAGGTGGACGATGTTTCATAGCCAAAACCGGGATCGAGCGAGCCGTCTTCCCGGATCAGCGCCGTCTTCGTCCAAGGCGCGCCGTTGATCGCGGTATAAGGCGGATTCGTACTCAAGAAAAGGCCGTCGCGACTTGCCACGATCGCTCCATCCGAACGGATCGCGACCGCGCTGATCGCACCCGTGCGCGACGCTTCCGCGAATGATGCACCCGCACTGCCGTCTGTCTCCAGCCACCGCAATTTTGGCCGCAGGGAATTTCCCACGCTTGTTTGCGGGATGAGGGCGCGACCGTTGCCGCTGATCAAAAAATAGTCGCTCGCGCCGACCGTCACCGCCGCGCGGGTCCACGCTTCATCCAGCGCCCCGGTGGCATCGTACCTCAACAAGTGCGCGCTCAGGGAACCCGCCGTGGTGGGGACCGTCACGGCACTCGAAAACTCAATCGTCACCGAGCCGTCCGCGAGAGCGGACATTCGCCGGAAAAGATTGTTCGAGATTTGCGGGAAGACCGGAAACTGGATCGCCGCAAACGACGGATCGACCGAACCATCGGCCAGCAAACGGAGAACCTGCACCTGATTTCCTCCGACGACCAAGCCCGCCACAGCCACCAAAGTGGTCCCGCCCGGCCCGGCTGCGGCAGCGATCACACTCCCGGCCGGCAAACCCATCGGTACCCACGGATCGAGAGTGAGGTCTGGTTTCAAGCGCGCCAAACCGGGCCGCAATCCGCTCACATTCACGCCCGTGTTTGTTGAAGTAAAACGTCCCCAAACAGTCACTGAGCCATCCGCGAACGGCACCAGGCCGCTGATGGATCCATTGAAAGACGGTGCGAGACCAGTGACGGTCATCAGGCCGATTCCGTGAACGGACAAAGTCAGAGTCGACGGGCCAGCGACGCCGATTCTCTCGGAGGTCGCCATGACGTAAAAGAACGCACGATCGGAAGCAGCGACTCGGGTGATACGCGTTGCGTAGTATCCAAACTGACTATCGCTCGCACTGGGAAGAATCTGACTTTCGACGGTTCCATCCGATTTCAGGATCGTGAGCTGAGTTCCGTTATCCGGTCCTAGATCAAAGTTGACGGTGCCACTCGGCCCGGAGCAAACCGCCACGCGGCCATCCGGCAGCGCGCCGACGGAAAAGACATCCATGTTTTCCCGCAGCGAAAACTGCGGGACACCCTGCGCATCCACGCTCCCGTCTTCATTCATCAGAGCGACGCCGCGCCGGGCCGCGCCATTCACAAAATGGAACGAGCCCGCGACCAAAACCTTTCCGCCCGGAGCCGGTACGGCGAGGGAAAAGCCACCCTCCGTGGTGAACATCGGCGCGAAATCGGGATCGAGCGCACCGGCCTGCCCGCGCGCCCACGGTGTGATCGCGAGCATGAGGATTTGGAGAGAAAGATGAACAAGGGGAAGCCGTCGCACCGGGAACATAGGCTGAAAGTTCGCCGCAGAACGCCATTCCGCAACAGCTTCGCAAAACGTGCGCTATCCGAGCGGCGCGCCAGGCTTTCGTTGGGCACGGCCAGTCATGTAGCGTCGCGCGGATGAACGAGACCGTCACCACCCGCATCATCCGCTACGAGGCGGGCGAGATTCTCGAAGAACGCGCCGACCTGCTGGCGCGCGAGGAGCCGCTCGAAATCCGCATCGAGGGCCACACGATCACCGTCACGATGCGCACGCCCGGCTGCGACCGCGAACTCGCCGCCGGCTTTCTCCTCACGGAAGGCATCGTGAAATCCGCGCGCGATATATTCGACATCACGACCTGCGTGAACGCGGGCACATCGGGAACTGGCAACGCGATCGACATCGCCCTGCGAAACCCCGCCGCGTTCGATCCAGAGAAGCTTTCGCGGCATGTGCTCACTTCATCGAGCTGCGGAATGTGCGGGCGGACGGCGATCGACGCCGCGATGAAACGCCGCCAGCCGCTGCGTGACCGCGTGTGCATTTCCGCGGAGCTGCTCTTCTCGCTCCCACGCACGTTGAGCCAGGAACAGAAGACTTTTCAAACCACCGGCGGCTTGCACGCGTGCGCGCTGTTCGATCGCGCGGGCGGGCTCGTGGCGATCCGCGAGGACGTGGGGCGGCACAATGCGTTCGACAAATTGATCGGCTTCGCGCTGCTCGAAAAGCGCACGCCATTGCGCGGCCACATCGCGCTGCTGAGTGGACGCGCTTCTTTCGAGATGATGCAGAAAGCGCACGCTGCGGGCATCGCGATCGTCGCGGCGATTTCCGCGCCGAGCAGTCTCGCGGTCGAGTTTGCCAGGAAGAGCGGGCAGACGCTCGCGGGCTTTCTGCGCGGGCGCTCGATGAACGTGTATTCCGGCAGCAGGCGCATCGCGTCGTAAAGTAGGCGAGGTTTTTAACCTCGCACCGGTGCGCGGCACTTTTTCCGGCCGCCGCGCGAGGTTGAAAACCTCGCCTACTTTGGCCGCTTTCTTCGCGAGGCGGGCACGCGCGGGCAAGCGTCCGCGGGCACCCACCCCGCGTTTATGAAACGATCGTCTTTTCTTCGGAGAGCTTGATCACGCGGCCTTCCGGATCGCGGAAGTTCGTGTACGGCCCGACCGTGGTGACGATGATGCCGCGCCGGCGCAATTCACCGAGCACCGCATCGTGATTTTTCATCGAAATATAGAGATGGAAATAGCTGACCATTTCGCCGTGCTCGGCCATGCGGATCGTGATTGGCACGCCGCCGAGGACGATTTCTGAATACCGATCGGCGCGCTCGCTCAAGACCTCCGCGCCTAGAAGATTCACGTAAAAATCGCGCACGTCCTTCCAGCATTGAGTGAAAACGGTGATGGAATAGCAGCTCGCCGCGGCTGCAATCGAGCCGCTGGAAATCGCCGTGGGTGCGGCGGCGATCTCATCTGGCAAACTGGTAGTCAAAGTCATGCCAACCTGTTTTAGCAGTCGGCGTGCTAGCTTCTGCCGGCTGTTATAGAAATTATTGTTTCCGTGTCAGATAACGCCGTTTCAGTGAGTGGCAACGACCTCGCGCTGAAGCGCGCGCAGCGATTCGGCAACCGTGGTGAGATCGCCAACGATCACAAACATGCGGAACCGATAGTCGCCCGGGGTGATGCCCTCAGCGTCACGAACGCGGAAAACGCAGTTCCATTTCACGACTTTCTCGGCGGAAAAGCGGAACCGCCCAAACGTCGGGCCAGTCGTCCGGGGCGCATTTTGCGGTGGAGAAAAAATGCCCATCGCGTGCGCGCCATCCGCTGTCGCGAGCACGACCGGATGCGGCACCTCGCCCGGCCCGTCGCTGAGTGCGTCGAGTGCGCCGGTCTGCGGATTGAATTGCTGGAACGCCGAAAACTCCGGCGGCATGTAGCCGGTCAGAGCCTCGAAAACCGCGTGCGTGTGCCGCTCGCCCGCAGGCAGTTTGAAACTCACGTCGTAGCTGATGACGTGCGGCAAATCCTTGTGGCCGATCCGCACGCGCTTCGTGAGCAGGTGATCGGAAAGCACCGTCGTGTTTTTCGCAAGCTGTCCGCCGGAACGTTCGCCTGGCGCGAGCCAGAAGGCCATCTGCGTCCGTGTCTCCAGCGCATTACCCTCCGCTTTCTGCGAAAGGAGAATGCTGGAACTTTTCGGTCCCGCGCCATCACGGGCCGAGCCTGCTTCGGTCGGGTTGAATGTCTCGTTCAAGATCGGTGTGCCGAAGTCGAAATTGGACGCTGACTGCAATTGCCGCCCGTGATCGTGCGAGTCGATGAACTCCTTCCCTCCCCAAGTCAGCGAATGAATCGCGCCCGCGCAGCGCGTCGTCGCGGTGATGACGATCTCGGATTTCCCCGCCACGCCACGGATCGTCGAATCGCCGGACGGCGGCGGCGCAGCACGCGCGCAGACGGCGAGCGCGATCAGTGCTGCCAATCGTTTCACCAACTCACCTCAAGGCTCTTCTTCTGCGCAAAGCGATCGGTGTAAAAGAGCTTCTTTTTCTGCACGCCGTATTCGTGTACGAGCTTCGTGCATTTCACGTCGTAGCAGCAGTATTCCGCGATCGGCATCACGTTGCCCTCGCGCCACCAGCGGATCGCATCCAGCCCGTCCGCCGTCTTCCCGACGCCGAGCGTCGCCGTCGCGATGGCATCGAGCCCGAGCCGGTGGCCGAGCGTTTTTTCCACCTCGACGAGCATGTCGAGCGTGCGGCAGAGGTGCGGCAGGTCGCTGATGGTGTAGCCCATCAGCACTTCGTAGTCGAAACTGATGACATTGAAACCGACGACGAGATCCGCGCGCAGCAGTTGGTCGATGAGTTCCTGCACGCGCTTTTCCGGGTAGATGCGGTATTCGCCGAGCCGCGTGCTGTAGGTCACGCCGATGGACATTCCCATGGCGGCTTTCTTGTCCCAGCCGCCCGCGTCGTTCGCGGTACGCTGAGTTTCCAGGTCGAAATACACGATGTCGGGCGGCATTGGGGAAAGTTGAGGGTTGAGAGTTCAGAGACGCGCTTCGGGCTGCGGGAGGCTGGTGAAAAAATGAGGCGTGCTCAAGGATGTTCACATGTGAACGCCGAAGGCACTGGAGCGACTACTACTTCCCCGCCCACTCGTATTCGCCCGCGTCGAACGCCATCATGCTCGCCAGCTTTCGCGCTTTGAATTCCTCCACGACCGCCCCATCGCTCTGGAAAATCGTCACCGCTTTCCCCGCCGTCTCCTTCATCATCGCCACCCATTTCAGGCCCGGCGTTTCCGTGATTCGCTTCAGCGGCAGCCCATCCGCGGTGCGGAGAAAACTGCCCTTCGCGTCCACCGCGACGCCGACATCCACTTTCGTGGTCGCATTCCGCACGAGCTGATTTCTCAGCAAAGTGACATTGATTTTTTCGACGGCAGCGAATGCTTCGCCCGCTGCCGTTTTCAATCCGGCCTGGACGGCTGCGAGCTCGCCATTCGCGCGGATGGTTTTGGAAAAAGTCACCTTCCACGTCGAGCTGACCGCACCGTCTTCCTGCGCGGCCTCGGTGGCTGCGAGGCTCAGCATGCGGACGCGCTGAATGCCGGGCACTTCTTCGATGAGTGCGATCGCATCGTTGGCGAGCGCAGCAGCGATCCGCACCGGCGCGGGATCTTCGGGCGCGATGGCGAGGCGGCGCATGAATTCTCCCGCGAAAGAATACTGCCGCACTTCCACGCCCGCCTCCGCCTGGTCGATCAGCCAAAACGTCCCCTCGCGTCCGAGACACGCATGCACGGGCTTTTTCAAAGTCTCCAAATCGAGCCAGCGCCACTCGCCATTCTCACGGAGCATCAGCCGCTCATCGACCGTGGCGAGAATCGTGTCGTCGCCATCGATCGCGATGACCGGCTTGCCGGCGAGTTGTTCCGCTGCCTCGCGAATCGGCTTCCACTTTGAATCCGCGGGCATCTGGTCCGGCGGGGTATTCATGCCGTGGGCAAAGTGCGCGACCTTCCCGAACGGCTGCTCGTCGCTGACCGCGCCGACGGCATCGACCGCAAAAGTCACACAACGATCGTCGCGAAGCGCGCCGATCAAACGCAGCCCGCCACCTTCCGCGCGCAGATCGGTGATGCGCTGGAGCCGTGGCGCGGCTTCGTCGTCGATCCAATCATTCAAATGAAACGCCTCACCCTGAAACTCAACTGCGCCGACGGCGAATCCGCGCACCGAATAATTCCCGACCGGTGCAACCGCACCCGCGTCCGTCTTTCCATCCCACCAAGTAATCAGCCCGTTCAGCCCGACCACGAAATCCTTCAGCCGCGCCTCGCGATGCAGCGTGCGGACGAGCTTTCCCGATTTGCTGTAAATGCCGACGCTCAGCGTGCCTTTCAGCTCCGGAGGGGTGAAGACGATTTGCACGCCGGGGCGTTTTGGCGGAGGCGGGAATTCGGCGTCTTCCTGCGCGGGAGCGGGTCCGCAGAGCAGGAGGAAAAGGCTGAACATCGAACATCGAACATCGAACATTGAACATCGAAGTCGGAGCTGACGCGCTCGATGCGGACTCTGCGTTCGATGTTCGATGTTCGATGTTCGATGTTCGATGTTCATGCCTTCCAAATCACAGGTAATGCCGCCAGTTCAGTTCAGGAAAGATGTTATCCCGCCACTCACAGTTCACCAGAAATGCCGGGTCCACATCCTCCGCGCGCACCTGATCGTAGAGCCGCGTGAAACGCAGGATGTGATCGCGCGTGCGCTTCGCCGCGTAGGCGGTCGCGGTGCCGGTCTTCATCAGGAATGCCCAGTCGCTTGATTGCGCGAGGAGTAGCTCGCGCGCCATCTGCCGCAGCGCGCGGTCGAGCATCTCGGCCTTCGTGTCGCGATGCGCGCGGGCCATTTCCGTCATGCGCCGCGCGGCGGTGTGCAGGTGCGGATAAATCCAGCCGTTCGATTGATCGAGCCACACTTCCCAGTAGCCCTTGTGACCCCAGCTCGACGCACTCGGCTCGATCAATTGATGCGTCTCATTTTCCGCCAGATAACGCGTCGGCGTGGTGAGCGAAAACGCGCCCTGATCGAACACGGACTTGCGAATGAACAAATTCAAAAACTCGGGCCCCTCGAACCACCAATGACCGAACAGCTCCGCGTCGAACGGGCTCACCACGATCGGCGCGACGTTCATGTGCTCGCGCAGATTCGCGATCTGATCGCGCCGGCTTGCCATGAAATGATTCGCGTGCGAATCCGCCGCACCCATCGCCCAGCCGCGATTGTAGAGCCCCTTCTCCTGGCTGCGTCCGGTGATGCGGTGATATTTCAACCCGGTGAATTTTCGTGCCCACTCCGGCGGCAGCGTTTCGCGCAAGTATTCCAGCGGAAGATCGAAGCCGATGTCGCGGTAGAAATCGCGATACGCCGGATCGCCCGGATAACCTTCCTCCGCGCTCCAAAGCTGCCGGCTCGAATCCCGATCGCGCCCGAACACCGCCGGGCCCGCCGGTGTGAAGCACGGCGTGTAAATCGCGTAGCGCGGCCGCGGCGCGCCAAACATCAGCCCATGCGCGTCGATGATGAACCAGCGGATATTCGCCTCCGCCAAAATCGTGTCGAGACTCGCCACGTACGCGCATTCTGGCAGCCAGATGCCGCGCGGATCGCGCCCGAAAGTTTCCCGGTAATCGTCGCGCGCGATAAGGATTTGCGCGCGGATCGCCTCGGGAAAATTTTCCATCAGCGGCAGGAACCCATGCGACGCCGCGCAGGTGATGATTTCCAAAACACCGCGCTCCATGAGCTGCGCAAACGCGCCGACGAGATCGCGCCTCCACCGCGTCTCCCAAGCCGTGTGCAGCCGCGTCAGCCGATCGTGGTAAAACCGCGCGAGATCCGCGAGCTGATCGTGCCCTGCGGTGCGGACGACTTCGCGCTCCGCCAGCGCGACGCTGCGCTCGAGATAGCGTGTCGCCCGCGCTTGCAGCAGTGGATCGCGCAGCATGTGGCAGAGCGTCGGGGTGAGCGACATCGTGAGCTGGAAATCCACGCCGTCATCCGCCAGCCCGTGCAGCACTTCCAGCAGCGGCAGATAGGTCTCCACGATCGCCTCATAGAGCCAGTCCTCCTCCAAAAATTCCTCGTACTCGGGATGCCGCACGTAGGGCAGGTGCGCGTGGAGGACGAGTGCGAGGTATCCGTTGGGGGCCATGGCAAAGATTGGGCGCGAGGCTACCAGCGCGCGCCCGCGCGACAAGCGCAGTGTGACGTGATGCACGCGACATTTCGCGCAGGGCTTGTTGCGGCGCGTGGTAGCGTTCGCGAACTTTTTCCCATGTCCATCAAAGCGACCATCTACAAAGCCAGCGTCCAGCTCTCCGACATCGACCGCGGGGTGTATGGCGATTACCCGGTGACGCTGGCGCGGCATCCTTCGGAGACGGATGAGCGGATGCTGATCCGGCTGTTTGCGTTTGCGATGAATGTTCCCGCCGACAGCGATCACGGGGCGCTCGAATTTGCCAAGGATATGTGGGAGGCGGATGAGCCAGGTCTTTGGCAGAAGGATTACACCGGCGACATCGTGCATTGGATCGAGGTCGGGCAGCCGGATGAAAAGCGGTTGCTGCGGGCGACTTCGCGCGTCGGGCGGGTGAGCGTTTACAGCTTTGGCAGCAGCACGCCGATTTGGTGGAAAGGGATCGAGTCGAAGCTGGCGCGCGCGCGGAATCTTTCCGTGTGGCAAATCCCGCATGAGCAAAGCGTGGCCCTCGCGGCGCTGGCGCAGCGGACGATGCAGTTGGACGTGACGGTGCAGGACGGCGGAATCTGGGTCGGCGATGGCACGCGCTCGATCGAGGTGACGCCGGTGCGGCTGTGCGGACAGGCGGCGAATTAGCGATGCTGCGAAAAACAGCTTGGTATCGCCGGGGGAACGGTGTGTGTTGCGGGCCTATGGGACACTGCAAAGGCAAAGACAACGCGAAAAAACGCGCATCGAAACGCAAGAAAAACGACCGCCTCGCGCTGGCGAAAAGCAAGCCGGCCGCTGCGAAGTAACCCGGCCGTGACGGCGTGGCAGGCAGATCAACTGCTGCTCGTGACGCGCTGTACGGTCCACCACACACCGAGCAGCGCGATGGCGGCGCTTCCCGGAATGACGATCCAGCGGCGATAGCGCGCGGCATCGCGCAGCCAGGCGGTCGCGAGAAATGCGACGCTAATGACGGCGAGCTGCCCGCCTTCCACGCCGACATTGAAACCGACGAGGCCCGCGGCGAGGGAACTTTTCGGAAGATCGAGATCGCTGAGCGCACCGGCGAAACCGAGGCCGTGGATGAGCCCGAAAATGAAGACCACCAGCAGGCGCCAGTGCGTGTAGCGGGGGCGGACGATATTTTCCACTGCGACGAAAACGATGCTGGCGGCGATGACCGGCTCGATGATCGACGGGGACACTTTCACAAAACCAAGCGTCGCGAGGGCGAGGGTGACGGAGTGGGCGAGCGTGAACGTGGTGACCTGTGAGAGCAGCGGCTTCCACGTGCGGCTGAGCAGGAAAAGGCCGAGGACGAAAAGGATGTGATCCAGCCCCAGCGGCACGACGTGGACGAAGCCCTGGCGCAGGTAGCTGTAGAATGTGCTCCAGCCATCCGCCGCCGCGCCGGTGGGCGAGATGCTGCCTTCAGTCTTCGCGCCGGGTGCCGTGGCGCGGAGTTCCGTGAGATCGAGCGTGAAACTTTTTTCGTCTGGAAACAGGACGTTGATGCGCGGATGCGCCGTGCCGCGGATGATGTTTTGAAAGACGACGCTGAGCTTGGATTCCTTTGTGGATCGGATGTGCCAGCCGGTCAGGCCCGCCGCCAGGGTCGTGCGCCATTCGCCGGTGAGCACCACCACGTCCTCCGGCCCCGCGAGCGGCGCGCCGCCGTGCCCGGTGAAGGTGAACTTGAAATCCGGCTGCACGTTGCCCACCGGTTCGAGGGTGAACTCGATGCACCGCCGCACGAGGTCCGCCGCCTTCTTTTCCAACTCCGCCTTTTCCTCCGCGCTGCGCGCCGCGAGCGCGGGTGGGAGCATGGATGGCGCGATTTCCGGCGCGTCATCGAAACAACGCGGATCGACCTCGACGGTGACGCGCGCCGTCCCGTCGCCAGGAAAGAATGTGCGCACCGGGATGTCCGGGATCGGGTGCGCCCAGGCCACGCTCGCAAAGACGAGCGCGAGGACTGCGAAAATTGCGGCTTGCTTGGATCGTGGGAACATGGAGCCTGTTCGCGAACGTTGGTGGCATACCGCCGCCGCGCTCAACAAAAAACAATACACCATATGAAGAAACTCATCGCAATCCTCGCGATGGCTTCCCTGTCCGTCGGCGCTCAAGCTGCCTGCGGCAAGAAGGTCACCGACGAAGGCACACTGAAGAGCTACGACGCCGCGACCAAGCAGGTTGTCGTCACGAAAGCGGACGGCAAAGATTCGACCGTCACTCTCACCCCGACGACCACTGGCGCTGACAAAGTTGCCGCGCTCGTTGGCAAGGCCGTGAAGGTCATCAGCGAGCATGGCAAGGCTGACAGCGTCGCCGCTGCCGCCGCCGCTGCTCCTGCCGCTCCAAAGAGCTAGGCTGTCTCCGCAGTTATTACGAAAAGCCCGACCCGTTCAAAGCGGGCCGGGCTTTTTGCTTTTTCGCGGTCGCGCGAGTCGCGGCCTTTCCCGCCGATGCTCAGAGCGATGCGCCGAGGTAATTCGCGGAGTGCGTCTCGAAGCGCACGTCCTCACCGGGGCTCGGTTCTTTCTCGATGTCGTACACTTTGTTTCCGATGACCTGCTGCGCGTGCGTGTCAAAGAGCATCACCGCTCGCGCCGCTCGCCCGTCGGTCAGCGAATCCTTCGTGGTGACGATCGCGATGACCCGCGGCAGTTGTTTCTTCCGCGGCTTCGGGGCGGACGCGACCTGCTTCGGGGGTTTCTTTTCGCCAGGCGTCGATTTTTTCCTGGGCTCGGCGCGCTCCGCGGATGCGATTCGCGCCTTCAATTTCGCGACCGCGCGCCGTCCATTTTCCTCCGCGACGGCGACCTGTGTTTGCGTTGCCTTGTGAGTGGCCAGGATGACGACGGCGCGGACGAGCGAACTACCCTGCACGCCAGTTCCCTCTGCCGCGGCGGATTCATCGAAGAGATCGGCGAACTTCACCCCACTCCCGCCAGCGCATCCGGAGAGGAGTGCGATGGCGGTGAGCGGAGCGGCGATGCGGGCGGCGGTTTTCATGGCACGCGGCGCGGGATGTTTTTAGAAGCCGCGCGAGAAGGCGACGCCGCTGTAAACGCCGACGCGTCCGGTGCCGTCCTGATCGATCGCAGCGACGCTGAGATTCACGCCACCGAGCCGCCACTGCGCGCCCCATGCGTAGGGATTGCTCTTCGGGCGGCGGCCATTGCGTTGCTCGCCTTTGGTGCTGAGTTCGCCGACGAGATAGAGGCGGTAGGGCAACTGGATTTCCGCGCCGAAGTAACCGTTGAAGGAATCGCTCTGAATCACGGAATCATCGAACCAAGTCTCGCGCACACCGGCATGAAAACCGAGTGAACGCACCGGCCCGGTTTCGCTGATCGGGATGCGTTTGTAAGCGGCCGCGAACGCGGCGATTTGATTTAAAGCGGGAGTGCCCCACTTTGCGTAAGCGCCGACGCTGATCTGCGGCCACCACGATTCGTCCTTTAGCAAACGGACGCGCACCATCGGTCCGCCGACCGCGACTTCGCGACTCACGCCCGCGTTCAGATCGATCAGATTTCCCACCGCGCCGACTTCGAGCCAATCGGTGATGCCATACGAAGCCATCAAACCGTGGCCGACGACATCGGTATCCTGATTTGGAAAAAAGAGGCAATACTGCGCGGTGTAGGCACCTTTCGGCAGTGTGGCCGAGGTGGGATTGATGAACATGCCCGATGGACCTTCGAGCGTGATCAGACCGCGGCCTGCCTCGTAGGGCACGTCGGGCAGCATGGTCTTCTTGTCGGAAACCTGCGTACCCGCGTGGGCGGATACGATGGTGAAGCAAGCCGCGATTGCGGTTACGAGGATGGCCTTGGTGAAGCCGTTTGGTTGGGTGGAGTGGTAGCTCATGGTGTGTGTGTAGCAGAGTTGCGGAGGGAAAGGCAATACTGGTTCCCCGACGGCAGGGGCGGGCGCGGGCGAAGCGCGGCCAGTCGGAAGCGGGGATGGCTGGAGTGATGTCATTTGCAGCGATAGGCGGCCCAGTCTTATGAAAAGGAGCGCCAATCCGTGATCACTTTCACCCCTCGTCCGAGCTGCCCAGTCGCAGACGATGGCGGTACTTCAGCGGCGTCTCGCCCGTATGCTGGCTGAACTGCCGCGTGAAGGCGCTCTGATCGTAAAACCCGTGCGCCATCGCGACCTCGCTCAGTGATTTGTCCGTGTGCAAGAGCGCGTCGCTCGCCGCCTGCACCCGCGTGCGCACCACGAACTCCTGCGCGCTCATCCCGAACACTTCATGAAAGAGCCGGTTCAACTGCCGCACCGAAAGATGCGCCAGCTTCGCGAGTGTCGGGATGCCGATCGCCCCGCCGTGATTTGCCGTGATATGCGCCACCGCCTCCTCGATCCGCGCCGCGCCCGGCACCACATTACTCTCGCGCCGGTAGGGCCGCACAAATCCCATCACGCCGATCACCTTTCCACTCGCGTCCTCCACCGGCAGCTTCGTCGTCACATACCAATCCTGCGCACTGCTCCGCGTAAAGAGCGCCTCCACCCGGTCGATCATCGGCACGCGCGTCTCCATCACCCGCAGATCATCGGCCCGGATTTCCCGCACCACGCGGGCCGGGTGGATGTCCGCATCCGTGCGCCCGAGGATTTCCGCTTCGCTGGAAAACCCCAGCATTTTCAGCAGCCCCGCGCCTGCGGCCACAAAACGTCCCTCGCGATCTTTCACAAAAAAATACACGTCCTGAAGCTGATTGAAGAGCAGCCGGAGCTGCTGCCCAGAACCCATGCGCCGGAAGAAAGCCGCTTGCGCCGCGCGCGGGTTTGGATTTGCAAGCCGGCCGCGCATGGCTGCGTTCAACGCGGGCACACGTTTGCGTGGGCGATGGAAAAATGTGGGAGTTTCATGGGAGTTGGATGGCGATACAGTTACTGAGCGAGAATCAAATCAGCGCCCGGATCGGCGGACGATTCGGCCAGCGTGGGGCGCAGGCGGAAAAACTTTTGCAGCGCACCGGGGACGACCGGGAGCCAGGTCGCCGCTTCAAAGCCGCCTCCGAGCGGGACAGTTTGTTCGAGCGCACCGACGGCAGATGTCCATACGGCAAGATCGGGCGAAGTTTCAAGTTGAAAAGCGAGGCCCGGCGTCGCTCGCCGGCGCTGGATGAAAAGCGAACCGTCGGCGCGGAATTCGAGGGCGGCGGGGTCGGGGACGTTTGGCGCGCGGTCGAGGGCGAATTCGAGGAAGTTCGAGAGGCTGTCGTGATCGGGATCGGCAGCGGCGGCGGCATTGGCATTGGCGGGTGAGCCGAAGTGGTCGGTCTGCCAGGCGGCAAAGGCGCGCGGCGTGGCGGTGAGTCGCACGTTGTCGCAGTCGAGATATGCACTCGCAACGCCCATTACCCGGCGGATGCGAATGTCGAGCGCCTGATCGGACGCAATGGTGGAAGGACTGTCGTAGCGAAGACTCACGTCGGTGAAGCGGCCCGCTGCATTTCCATCCGCGAGAGCGTCGAGGGTGGCGCGGGTGCCGGTGGTCTCCGTGAGCACGGTGCCGCCGGCCATGAGCGCGATGGCGAAGTCGCCGAAGAGGTCGCCGTTCGTGCGGACGCCGAGCGCGACGCGCACTTCGTAGCGCGTGCCTGCGCGGAGCGTGGCCGGAAGCTGCTGCACGAGCGAAGCCCCCGCGCTTCCACCGTGGAGGAATGCCACCTGCCGGCCCGCCATTCCCGGCAGCACACCGCCATTCGGGCCGCCGTCGCTGGCGGATGCGTAGGAAGCCGGAGCGGGATTGAAAACGCCCGCGCTCGCATCGGTGAGGGCATCGCCTGCGGCATTGAAGGCGTTAAATCCCGCGATCTGTCCGATCTGCGCCACACCGTCGGCGAGCGCGACGCCCGCTTCGAGGTCGCCATTTTTCACCGATGGTTGCGCGGTGCCGAGGACGAGATCGGCCCATCGGTCGCCGTGCTCCGCGAGGCCCGCGGTGTTGAAATGAACGGTGTCGCTGAGTTTTCCCTCAAGATGAAAATCATCCGTGCGCGCCCCCCGAAAGACATTAGCGGTGTTGAAGCAAACAGCGCGCTGGCCCGCGTTCACGCCTTCCTGGCCGGGATAATGGGCAGCACTGATGTAGGCCGCCTGCGCCACTCCCCACGGCACCGCCCAGCCGGCGTCGGCGCGGCTTTGCGCGATGATCGTTTGCAGTTGCGAAGCGTAAAGCGCGGCGGCGGTTTGGTGCAGCGCATCCGTCTCGCCCTGATGCCACAGCACGGCGCGAAAACCACCCGCCGGAAAACGCTGCACGGCACTGCGCAGCGCGGGATAAAATTGATTCGCGGAAGGAAGAAATTGCGCGACTCCCGCGCCGCCGTAACCCGTGCAGACGATGCCCACCGGCACGTTCCACGCGGCGACGAGCCGGCTGCCAAAACGCGGCCACGGCGAACCGCCGGAGCCCGCGAAGCCGGAGTTGTCGGGCTGAGGATCGCTGGCCGGCGACCACGCATTGGCGGCGAGCGCGAGGGTGGAAACGCGATCATCCTCCACGACCTGCGGAGGTGCGCCGAAGCACACGGAGTTCGACTGACCGGCAGTGATGAAGACTTCTCCGACGCCGACGCGATCGACGCTCGTGATCGCACCGACCGGCGCGTCCGCGGCATCGAGCGCCCGCACTTCGATGCGATACCAGCCGCCCGCGGGCACATCGCGCAGCGTCCCGGTGAAAGCTCCGGGCGCGGGATTTTCCGCGAGCAGCCGCCAGCCGGTTCCAGCGCCCGCGTTCCCCGCGCCGGTGCCGGGCACCGCGCGCGCTTCGATCCGCGCGATCGCACCGGCGCTGGTTCCGGCGATGGTAATCTCGGCGCGATTATCTGCGCGGCGCTGCACCACCTGCCGCGGGCGCGGTGCGGTGAGGGCACTCACGCCCGGCACGGCGCAGGCATCCGGCCCGGCAAGGCTGGCAGCGAGGAGAATGGCCGAAATGACGGAGGGGAACCGGTTCATGCTGGGAGATCGCAGCTCGTCACTCCTGCCGGAATGCGGTCACGCGAGCGTCCAGCCTTTGCGATACTCGCGACCGAGAAATCGCTCCGCATCCGGCGCATTCGGGATGCGCATTGTCTTCGCGTCCCATTCGATCGTTTTCCCCGCGCGATACGCCACGTTGCCGAGGTGATTCGCCTCCGTCAGCGGCCCCGCATACGCGAAATTGCACGTCGTCGGCGCGCCCGTCTTGCAGGCGTGCAGCCACTCCTTGTGATGCCCGAGCGAGTCGGGAATCGTCTGCGGTGGACGCACGAAATCCGCGAATTGTTTTTCCGGTAGCAGCGCGTGTTTGTCGTAGCTGGACAGCAGCATCCCTTTTTCGCCGATGAAAAGAACGCCGCTGTCCCACTGCGGGATTTCCTTAGCCGTCCACTGCGGCGGCTTCATCGTGCCTTGGTACCACGTCAGTTTCACCGCAGGCATCTCGCCGCGCGGCTCGTATTGATACGTCGCGCTCATCGACGCAGGGGCGATCTCCGCGTGTGGCGGCGGCCCGCCCGCCTCGATCGTGAGCGGCGCATCAAGCTTCAGCGCCCAGAAAGGAAGATCGTTCCAATGCGAGCCGAGATCGCTCATCGTGCCATTGCCAAAATCCCACCAGCGATACCATTTCGGCCCCGGAAAATAGACGCTGTGGTAAGGCCGCATCGGCGCAGGCCCGACCCACAAATCCCAATCCAACTCCGGCGGCACCGGCTCCTCCGCAGCCGGCCGATCCAGCACCGAAACGATGTCCCCATGCCCCTTCGCCTCTTCCGGCGACTGCCAGCCCCAAGCGCGCCCGACCCACACATGGCACTCGCGCACCGGCCCGATCGCGCCGCCCTGCACCAGCTCCACCACGCGCCGGTAATTCGCCGTCGCATGAATCTGCGTCCCCATCTGCGTCGCCACGCCCGCCGCCTTCACCGCCTCCGTGATGATCCTCGCCTCCCGCACATCGCGCGTCAGCGGCTTCTCGCAATACACATGCTTCTTCCGCCGCAGCGCCGGCAGCGTCGCAAACGCGTGCGTGTGCTCCGTCGTGGAAACCACCACGCCATCGAACTCCGAATCCTTCAGTGCATCATACATCGCGCGGAAATCGCGAAACGTCTTCGCCCCCGGCGCCCTCTTCGCCGCCGCGCGCAGATTGTTCGCATTCACATCGCAAAGCGCCACGATTTCCTCGCCCATCACCTCCCCCATATTCCCCGCCCCGCGCCCGCCGCACCCGATGATCGCCAGCCGCAATTTATTGCCCGCGTTTTGACTCCGCAGGATCGAGGGAAAACCGAGCGCGCTGGCAGCGGCGGTGGTTTGGAGGAAACGACGACGTGAAAGGTGGTCCATGTGCGGGTGGAGTTGAACTGCCGAGTCAATCGACGGCGTCCGCCTTTCTTAAACGAATTGTCCCGCCCCGCGCGGTGGCAAAAAAACGCGTTTTCCTTTTGCAGCGCGAGACGAGCGAGAGCGCGCCGAGCAGCAGGAGCGCGGCGGCGCCAGGCTCGGGGACGGCGGCGACGGTGATCGTGCCGTCGGTGATGAAGTTCGACGAATCCCACACGAGGCCGGGATCGAGCCCGGGCAGGACGAGCTCGGTGGCAACATTGAAGCCGGCGGCGTTGATCGAGGCGAATCGAAGGTGTCGGCGAGGACGGGATTGAAGCCGCCAAAGTAGCAGACGTTGAAGATGCCGTCGAGGACGATGGCGCCGATGCCGTTGAGTTCGTCGTATTGCCCGGCACCGATGCCGCCATTAGAGTAGGCGAGAGGCCGTTGCGGGGGCAAGCATTTCGCTGGCGCTGCCGCTTGGGCTTCCGACCCCTCATCAAACCGTGCAGGCGGCTTTCCCGCACACGGCTTTCCGAGTTCCATTCGTCGCTTTGCCTTGGGCTTTCATGCAGCGGTCCACGCCGCCCGGCGCGTCGGGGTCCAGAGTCCGTAGTGGGTTTCGAGTTGCTCGTTGGGGTAGTGTTTGTGGAGGCCGCCGCGGCTGCCGTGCTTGCGCCACAGCCAGCGGCGCAGCCGGTTGCAGGTCCAGTAGCGCTGCCGGCTCATCACCCCGGCGCTGTTGCCATAATGGAAGTAACCGCTCCAGCCCCGCA
>JANNWY010000119.1:0-6658 GCA_031409335.1 Chthoniobacteraceae bacterium
TTGATGGGTTGGCGGGTTGAAAGGGAATGCCTGCCCGCTTCGTCAACATCGACCACGACACGCCGCTGTTATTGCCGCCGGACTTGCGCCAGAGGGTGCCCGCCGATCATCTCGTCCACTTCATCATGGATGCCGTCGGCGAACTGGACCTGCGCGGGGCGCGGGTCAACGAGCGCGGGACCGGCGATGAGCAGTATCCGCCGCGGCTGTTGCTTGGCCTGCTCCTCTACAGCTACGCCACGGGCGTCTTCGCCAGCCGGCAGATCGAGCGCGCGACCCATGAGAGCGTGGCGGTGCGGCTGCTCTGCGCGGACCCCACCCCGATCACCGAGGAGGCGGAGGGGAAAAGCGGAGGCTGGTCATGGGCGAGCCGACACGATCTGCACCTTTCGCCGCAGCCACCGCGAGTTGCTCGCGCGCAGCTTCGCACAAGTCCTCGAGCTCTCCGCGCAGTGCGGCGTGCTCAAGGTCGGCGGGATCACCGTGGCCATCGACGGGAGCAAGGTGCTGGCCAGCGCCAGCAAGCGCGCGCCGCCGGGAAAAAGCCCCGCGGCAAGGAACCGCCGAGGAGGCGCAGGGGAATAGGGAGGCTGGTGGGAGGGCGAGCCAGCCGCCGAGTGCCGCGCCTGGGCCGAAGGATCAAGTCAAACTTCACCGACCCGGAAAGCCGCATCATGCCAGTGAGCGGCGGCGGCTTCGAGCAGTGCTACAACGCGCAAGCCGCCGTGGAAGTCGAAAGCCGGCTCATCCCTTCGGCTGCGCTCAGGGCAGGCTCTGGCCAGCGGGTGAGCGACGCGCCCAACGACAAACAGCAACTCGTCCCGAGCCTCGGGGCCAGTACCGCCGCCGCCGGCCCCGTGAGCGAAGTCCTCATCGACAGCGGGTTCCTGAGCGAAGCCGCCGTGCAGGCCGTCGAGACGCGGGCCGAGGGCACCCCCGGGCGGCGTGCGCGTCCTGGCCGCGCTGGGGCGCGGGCGGCACGGCCGACGCCGTGGCGGATCTGGAAAAGAAAGCCGACCCACCCGAGCCGGCGTCCGACGCGCCGTGGGCCGAGCAGATGGCCCGCCGGGTGGCGAACAGCGGCACCGATGGGGTGTAAATCACGACCGCGTTTCGTGGTGGGCTACCGGGTCACCTTCAAGCGGACAAAACTTTTGGCCCCGACTGGGGCGCTGTCTCTCACAACGACATTGCGATAGGGAGACTGGCCGCTGATGACCGATTCGCTCACGTAGCCGGTGCCCGTGGGGGTCGCGCCGCCGACGCTCTGGCAGAGCGTGGTCCATGTGACTAAATCGGGGCTCACCTGAAGCTCATAAGTAAGGCCGGTGGCGAGAGGGTCGCGACGAAAGGTGGCGATGAGCGGGTTACCGCTCGCGAGTCCGCTGTAGTCCACCGTGAGGCCGTCGCTCAATCGATTGGGTGATTTTGGGGAAAAGCCCCAGGCGTACTCGATGCCGTCCTTCAGGCCGTCCTGATCGGTGTCGTAGGTGTCGCTGATGAATTCGCCGATGAAGTAGTTCTGGCTTTCCCATGTCTTGCGATGGCTGAGTGCGGCGGGTGGCGGGATGTAGGCCACGGCGAGTTTCGGACGGGAAGCGGAGAGGGTCGCCTGGCGCGAAGCGAATCGCTTGGCAGACGGGACGGCAAAATAAGCGTTGCCGCTAACCGCGCCGCTGTTGGCCACGGTGAGGGTGACGACGTTGGTGAAGGTATCAATGCCGCCTGTGGCGATCTTGGCTCCGGTGCCGATGCCGGTTCCTTTAACCGGCATTCCATCGACGAGGCCGTCGGTATCCGGCGAGACGGTGATGGTGAATTGCGCGGCGGTGCCGGTCGCGGGTTTCACGCTGCTTTCCGTGTCGCTTTTGAGCAGCCACCCGAAGTGGGTGGTCGGTGCGGCCAGCCAGCCATTGATGTCGTAAGCCATCTGCGGCGCGGCCCAGATGTAATTGGTTTCCGCGGTGACGACCGTGGTGGCGGACTTTGTGGCGGAAAAGTCGGCGCCCGGAGTGGTCCAAACCGGAGCCTGCCCGAAGAAGGGCTTGAGCCATGTGGCGTCAGTGGCACTGGCGATGGCACCCGTGCCTTCCTGAATATCGGCATTCGCGGTGCCTTCGCCCCAATCGGCGAGCAGCTTGTGGATCGAGAAACTGTATGCGGGCGCAATGGTGCGATCCATTTTCAGAGTCAGCGCCGCGGAAGCCACGGTCGAGCCGGCCGGGATGCTGCTGAGATTGAAGGCGAGCAGTGCGCGCCGGAGTGCGCCATTGTTGCCGTTGTCGGTCGCCCCGGCGAAGAACCACGCGCCGGCTCCATTGCTGTTCTCCGACTCCTGATAGATGGTGTTGTCCTTGGACGCCGTGAGATTCACGCTCGTGGTCGCGGGGACGGGCATGATTTTCAGAATGCGTCCCGAAGGCAGGCCGGTGACGGGGTCGAGACCGCTCGCGGGCCGCGTCTGTTTGGTAAGCACATAAAGCTCGCCGCTTTCATCCTGCCCAAAGCCCTGGATGAAGCGCCCGATGGGATTGCCGCCGAGGATGTCGAGAAAGGCAAGCGACCAGACGCCGGGCGACGTTTCCTCGACGCCGAGCATGGGGCCGCTCGCGGTGGTCGTGGACTGACTGTAATCGCCGAAGACATATTTGCCCACGAGTCCGGGGATCGCGCTGCCGCGATAGACGTAGCCGCCCGTGCAGGAAATGCCGTATTGCGGCAGGGCGGGCGAGCCTTTCACGATGCCGGGGTGGGCATACTGCGCGATGGGGTCAATCGCCGGGGACGACATTGCCGGAGCATTCACGGAAAAGGTGGGAATGAAGGTGCCCTCCTTGTTGCGCCAGCCATAGTTTCGGCCCACGGCCACGTCGATGATGTCGATCTCCTCGACCTCCCCCTGCCCGACATCGGCGGCAAAAAGCCGGTTGGTTCCGCCGGGCCGGCTGTCGAAGGAGAATCGCCACGTGTTGCGCAGGCCGAACGCGTAGATCTCGGGACGCTCCCCATTCGGGCTGCCGACGAACGGATTATCGCCGGGAATCCCATACTGCCCACCGGGGCCATTCGTGCCGAGTGGATCGATCCGGTGCAGCTTGCCCAGCAGATTCGTGAAGTCCTGCGCGTTGCCCTTGGCATTGGCGGGCTTCAAATTTGTGCCGCCCGTGTGACCGTAGTTATTGTCCTGTGAACTGCCGCCGTCCCCAACGCTGAAGTAGAGATAGCCATCCGGCCCAAACTCCAGGCCGCCGCCGGCGTGGTTGAACTGCGGCTTGTCCCAAATCAGGAGGATGCGCTCGCTCGCCGGGTCGGCCACGTCGGGAGTGGCCACTGGCACTTGATACTCCGCAATCACCTCCCGGCTGTCCACCGGGTTGGTCGTGGTTCCCGGCGCATTCGGCGAAGTGGCGATGTAGAAGACGTAAAAGCGCCGGTAGCCCGGCGAAGCGGAATTGCCATAGCCGGGATGGAAGGCGATGCCGAGCAGCCCGCGTTCATCGTAGCCCACGCGCTCCGGCACCAATTTCGGGCCGAGGTCGAGAAAGTTCCCCGGTTCCAGCATCCCATTTCTAAAGATGCGAATCTTCCCGCGCTGGTCGGCAATAAACATCCGCCCCGAGCCATCGCCCGCCGGAACCATCGCGACGGGTGAGACGATTTGATTTTCGCAGACGACTTCGAGCTTGAGTTGTGGGAAGGCGGCCTGCGCGGCGAATGGGCTCATCAAGGCTGCGGTGAGAACAGCGAGGAGACTGGAGGATTTCATAGGTGATAAGTGAGGGGGAAGCGCGGAGGGGGAAGCGCGGAGGGGGAAGCGCAACTTGGTTGGAGTAGAAGTCAGTGACGTTCCGGGCGCAACAGAATGTTAGAGATTCATTTAAGAATTCTCGGAACTTGGTTGCCATTGAATCAACGGACACCGGGCGTGGACGGCGAGGTGCGCCAAAAGGCGATTTTGACTCATGCGGAAGAGCGGAGGATTTGCATCGCTCTCAAGGAAAACCAAAGCCGCAGCCCCGTGATTCGAGGCTGCGGCTGGGTCGAACGTTTCGTCGCGACTTCGGTTATGGTGCGGTCGCGTCCACAAAACCCTTCAAGGCGAGACCCGCAGTCACCCGAGCCACAGCCTGGTCGAGCGTTTCACCTGCGTCATTGGCCGCGCGGCTGATTTCTTCCCGGAGGTTCAGCGTGGATTTCACCGCGCTCCTGGATGCCGGAACCGGGTTGCCGGAAGTGCTCGCCGTGGTCACGGCCATGCCGATTCCTTGCAGATTTTTCGGCAGCGAAGTGGCCTGTGTCCCTTTGATAACGACCTGCGCATTGAGGCCGCTGGCGAAGAACGAGGCGATGGTGGTGATGCCCGAAGTCGCATCGATTTCGGTGCCGGCCTGCGCGAGAACGGTCTTGCTTCTCCCGTTGCCGGGGGGCGCACCGATCGCGGCGATCACGACATCGGCGGCAGCCGCAACGGAATAAGTGCGTTCCGTCTCGGTTTTGCCGAGGGTGATGGCGACGATCTTCTGGCTGTCGAGGTCCACGACCTGAAAAATGCGAGAAACAGAGGTCCGGGCACCAGCTTCAGACGCGGTGCTCGAAACTTGGCTGCCGGAATAAACGGCAACATCAGCAAAGCAGACGGAGCTGGAGAGGAGAATGAGTGAGGTGAGGAGTTTTTTCATTTTTAACTTTTTTGGATGCGAGTTGTGTTTTGCATCGCCGAAATGGCGAGTTATGGAAATTATAGCAGAAGCCGTTCCGTTGTTGGGAGCGACACCGCGCGCCCAAGATTAAAGTCGCCGGCTGACCTCAAGGGCAGGTTTTGACATTTTCCTGAGAGACAATCCCTGTTGCCCAAGACCGCGCGTCTGCTTGTGTGACCGACGGCTCTTCCCGGCGGCGGCCAACTGTCCGTTATTGGAGCCGGGCGATTGCCAATGCAAACCCTCATCTTGCTCCTCACGTCCGTTTTCGCGCTGCTCCTCGCTTCCGCCCGCGCGGACGAGCCGTGGCCGACCATCTTCGACCCGTTCCGCGTCCAGACCATCTACCTCCAGCTCGACCCGGCGGATTGGAACGCCGTGCAGCACGACACCGACTTTTACGACACGACTTCCGACATCCGAAAGACGTGCCAGCTCTGGATGAGCGGCGACACCGCGCCGAACAGCCTCGCCACCTCGCTCACCGTGCAGATTCGCCGCAAGAGCGACCCCGCTCTGCCGAGCGAGGCGACCCCGGTGAAGGTTTCGCTGAAAATCGACGTGAACGAATACGTGCCCGGCCAGGACGTGCGCGGGCTGAAAAAGCTCTCGCTCGAAAACGGCGGCGGCGGCAACGGCATCCTCAAGGAGGGCTTCGCGATGAACATGCACCGCATGGCGGCGGACGCGGGATTTCACCGCTGGAATTTCGGCAACGCCTCGTGGGTGCGCGTCGTGGTGAACGGCAGCTACGTCGGCCTCTACTCATGCCCCGAGCAGCGCGACGTGAGCTTTTTGAAAAATCGCGGGATGTATAAACAGGGCGCATCGTGGCTCTACGAAGTGAACGGCAGCCTCACCCGCGACGACTCGGTCAACACGACCGACAGCCCCACGCACACGCACCTGAACTACTACCCGTTTCGCGCGCCGAACTCGCCGCCCGCGAACTTCGAGCAGGACGTGTCCGAGTGGGTCGAGATGCGCTCGATGCTCACGATGGCGAGCATCGAGGCGTTCATCGCGAATACGGACGGGCTTTTTACCAAGAGCGCGTCGAACCAGGGCAAGAACAGCTTCCTCGCGGACTGGCTTCCGTCTCTGAAAGCGCAGCGCACCTATCTGCCCTGGGATCTCGACGGCGGCTTCGCCAACACGAGCTGGGATATTTTCGCGGGCGGCAGCGGACAGCAGGCGCAGCGGCGCTACCAGACGCTCATCCTCCAGCACTATTGGTTCGGCGAAATGTATCGGCACGTTTTCACCGAGCTGCTCGACGGCCCGCTCTCCTCAGCGGCGATGAATGCGTGGCTCGACCAGTGGGTCGCCACAGTCGGCCCCGCGCTCGCGGAAGACCCGAACGCGGACCAGTCGCAAGTCGCCAGCCTGCGCAACTACATCGCGGCGCGCGTCCCGAATGTGCGGACGCAAATCGGCACCATCATCCAGCCGCCGGTGTTCGCGCCCGGCGCTGGCGAAATCGCGGGCGGCTTTTCCTTTTCGCTCACACACGCGAACACGACGGGTGCGAGCACGCTCCACTACACGACGAACGGCACCGACCCGCGAGCGTATGGCGGCGGAGTCGGCGCGAGCGCGGTTGCTTACTCCGGGCCGGTCGCGTTCGCGCAGGGCGCGCACATCCTCGCCCGCGTGCGGAATGTGAACGGCGCGACGACGCGCTGGAGCAACGTGCGCGAGGCTACCTTCAACGTCGCGGGCGCGCTCGCCGCGCTGAAGCTCACGGAGATTCACTACAAGCCGCTCCCCGCCGCGCCGTTCGAGGATGCGGATGAGTTTGAGTTTCTCGAATTCAAAAACACCGGCGCGACGACGCTCAATCTCAGCAACTGCGCGCTCGATGGCGTGGACTTCATTTTCCCGCGCGGCACCGTCGTCGCGCCGGGCGCGTTTGTCGTCGTGGTTGCGAATCCTGCGGCGTTCGAGGCGCGCTATCC
>JANNWY010000120.1:0-5387 GCA_031409335.1 Chthoniobacteraceae bacterium
GAAAGGCGGCCGGCCTGTCTGCGCCGCCGCGGTGCGCCCAAAGCCGCAAGCCTTGAGATCGAGCCCTTCGACGAAGGCCTCCAGAAAGCGCACCGGATGCTGCGCCCCCACATAATCCTCCACGCTTTCCGGCAGCAGCAGGGTCTGGGAGCGATCCATTCCAGTGGTAAAGCACATGGCTGCGCAGCCTATCAGCCCGCTCCAAGGATGGGGAGAGTTTTCACACAGTCTCTCCACTTGGGAACGAGGGTGAAAGGTGCGTTCGATCGCTTTGAAATCGCGAGCTACTTCGCCTCGGTAAAAAGCAGCGGCAGAAACTCCGCGAGGTAGCGCCTCCAGACGGGCCAGGAGTGGTCGCCTTCGGTCAGATGCCATTGGTGGCGGATGCCTTTGTCCTTGAGCGTGGCGATGTATTCTTCATTCCGCTGGAGGAGGAAGTCGCCCTTGCCGCAGGCGATCCAGAGCAGGCGGAGCCTGGCATTTGCGCCTTCGGGGTCGGCGGCGAAGTTTTGCGTGGCTTCGGCGGCGGGCGGCGCTGCGCTGAAGGCTCCGACCCATGCGAAGCGGTCGAGATTTCCCATGCCGATGGTGAGTGAATGCCAGCCGCCCATGCTGAGGCCGGCGATGGCTCGGTGGGTGCGATCTTTCTCCACTCGATAGAGTGACTCGACGAGCGGGATGGCATCCTCGAAAAGCTCGCGTTGGAAGGCCTCCATCGCATTGCCTTCGAGCGGCCCGGTGCCGAGTGGATGACCGTCGAGCATGGCGACAATCATCGGTCGTGCTTTGTTTTGCGCGATGAGGCTGTCGAGAATCCAGTGCGCCTTGCCATGAGCGACCCATGTGCGGTAGTTATCGCCGTAACCGTGCTGGAGGACGAGCAGTGGCAAGCTCTTCGCAGTGTCGCGCTCGTAGCCGGGCGGCGTATAGACGAGTATTTCGCGCTGCTTTCCGAGTGCCTTCGAGGCATAGCTGTGGCCATGCACGGTACCGTGCGGCACATCCTGCCAGTCCCACGGCGCGGGTGGGTTTGAGGGAATGTGGAGAATGCTCACTTGTGGCTCGCGCTGGGGCTTGATCGCGGGATTTCGTGGGTCGAGCACTTTGAGTCCGTCCACGACGAAGCTATACTCCCAGACGCCGGCCGGAGTGGGTTCGACGGTGGCGGTCCAGACGCCGTCTTCGCTGCGCTTCATGGGTATGGGTTCCTTTGCCCACTGGCCGCGCAGGGCTACTTCCTTTGCCTGCGTGGCGCGGATTCGGAGGGTGACGCGGGCGTCCGCTATTTCAGGCGAAACGATGGGTGCGGGGCGCGGCGGGATTTGCGCTTGGGCGGTGAGGAAAGCACGGCTGCCGAGCCATTCGGCGAAACGCTCGGGCCATGCGGCGACGGGGCCTTTCATGCCATCGCGCAGACCGAAGCCGTGGCCGACTCCCGCATAGATGTGCAGCTCGGCGGAGGCTCCGGCGCGTTTGAAGTGGAGATAGGTTTCGGCGAGTCCTTCGGCGATGTCCTGGCGGTCTTTTTCGCCGCAGGCGAGGAAGGCGGGCGGCGCGTCTTTCCCCGGCTGGATGTCGCCGGAGCGGCCTGGGTAGATGAGCGCCTGGAAAGCAGGGCGCGCGTTTTGTCGGTCGATGGTGTCAGGCGCGTCGGGTTTTCCGTCGCCGGAATTTATGGCGATGAGCGCGACGAGTTCACCGCCGGCGGAGAAGCCGATCGCGCCAAGTCGGTCGGGATCGACATTCCAATCGGCCGCGCGCGAACGGATGAGCCGCATCGCGCGTTCGGTGTCGGCGAAGGCATGCTCCTTGATGGAGTAAGTCGAGCCTTCCTCGCGGGCGAGGCGGTGCTTCAAGACGAATGCCGCGATGCCGCGCGCCATCAGCCAGCGGGCAAGGTTTTCCCCCTCGTGATCGACGCACAACAGGCGATGTCCGCCGCCGGGAATGACGAGGACCGCCGCGCCATTCGCGCTCGCTTTTGCTGGAAGAAACGGCGTGATGGTGGGTTTGTGGACCGAGGAAACCTGACGCTCGCCATTTCCAGAGGTCGCGATTTTTTCGGGAGCGGATTTTCCCTCGGAACCGGGCGCGCCATTGGGCCAGAGGAGGATTTCGGTGGGGGCGTCGGCGGCGAAGGCTGCGGAGGCAATGAGGGCGAGCAGGATGACGGGATTTTTCATGGGGTGGCGAATGCGACGAGGATTGCGGGCGGAACGCGGTTTCGCAATCCCTAGCGTCCCTAGATTTCGGCTTGCCACGCTTCGCGAGGGAAATAGCCTCGCGCCCACTTTCCCTAAACATCATGAGCACGACCACCGCGAATACTCTCCCGAAACTTCACAATGCAATGTGGCCAGGCCTCGTCGGCAAGGGCACTGGCGAAGGCCAGGAACCGCCGATCAGCCTCGAACACATGCTCGATCTCACCGCGGCGGCGAGCGTGAACGGGCAGAAGTTTGACGGGATCGACTACTTCCTTTTTCTGCCGCACACGAATCCCGAGGCGAGCGACGATGAGTTGAAAAAGATCGCCGATCTAATCGCGAGCAAGGGTTTTTCAGTGGGCTCACTGGTCGCGCCGGTGTGGCCGGGGACGGTCGGCGACTCCGCGATGGGCGACGCGGCGCAGCGGGAGAAATTTCTAAGCGCAGTGAAGATGGCCTGCCGGATAGCGGGCATTTTTAACAAACATGGCGTGCGGAAATACGGGGTGATCCGGATCGACTCGGCGGAGTTCGGCGTGAACAAGTGGCGCGAAAATCCGGCGGCGAATACGGCGGTGATCGCGGAGACTTTCCGCGAAGCGGGAAAGATCGCGGAGCAGGCTGGCGAGCGGCTGGCGGCGGAAGGCGAGATTTGCTGGGCCGGGATGCATTCGTGGAAAGACATGCTCGATTTGCTGGAGGCGGTCGGAATGCCGAAGACGGTCGGTTTTCAAGCGGACCTCGCGCACACCTATCTCTACACGCTCGGCTACAACGCGCCCGAACACGCGCTCGTGAAGGAAGGCTACAGCGACGCCGAGTTCTGGCCTGCCTACGAGAAGATGACCGACAAGCTGCGTCCCTGGACGATCGACTTCCACGTCGCGCAAAACGACGGCCACGTGCATGGCGCGGGTTCGCACGACAAAACCGGCAAACACTGCCCCGCCGATGATCCTAATGGCAAACTAGACATCGTGAAATGCTCCGGCTACTGGCTCAAGGAGGCCGCCGCACGCGGCATCAAACACATCTGCTGGGATGGCTGCATGTTCCCAAATGCGAAGCTCGAACAGGCGCAGACCTGGAACGCAATCCTCGACGTGATGCTGAAAGTCCGCGACGCGCATGGGTGGTGATGGCCACAAAGGAGCGGCCACGAAATCCAGCAAGGCCGTAAGACAAACTGCCGGGAAACGCTGGCCCGATGGTATGCGCGTCCGCATCCTTCCCCATTAAAATGAAATCCCCGAAGGAGCGGCTCTTACTCGACGCCGCTCCTCCGGGGGATAACTCAAAAGCAACCCGCCGCGTCAGGCTACCCGGGCTACCCGTCCGTGACCGTTGCCATTCCCATGCGCTCGTTCGCTGACCGCCGGAGCTTCCTCCGTCGGCGAGAGATTCGTAAAGCCCGCTGCTTTGGACAGTGGCAGGGTAAAGAAGATCGGTTCGCTGGCCACCCCTTGCAAAGACCCATTCACCGCCTGCACGAGGATCTCCACCGTCTGTCCCGGTGACACCTCGCGGATGGAAGCCATCGGATCGGTCGTGCTCGCCGCCAGTTCAAACTCCGTCTGCGCACCCACGATGCGCGTGCGCCAGCGATAGCGCGTCGCCAGTGGCTGGGGATCACACTGGACCACCATCGCCCCCGACCCATCCAGATGGGCCGCGAGATTCTGCGGCCGACCCGGCGTGGAATTCGTCGCCGGCATCTTCAGCCCAAAAGCCAGCCAGCGCGGATCATCGCGCGTCAGTGTTACTTCCAGCAGTTTGATCACACCGCGCATCTTCTGCGCCAGCGCCGCATAGGCACCATCCCAAGTCTGCCCGATCGTCGAAAGAGTCACTTCCGCCGTCGCTAATGTCTGGGTCGCCGCCTGCACCGCGCTCCCCAGCGCCAGCGCCTTCGCCGCCGTCACCTCCATCCCCGCCACTTCATAGCTCGGATTCTCCGTAAAAAATGCCGCCAGACTAGCCGCCAAACCAATGCGGGCATCGCTCTTCGCCGGCACCGCCGTGCTATGATTCGTAAAACCCGCCTGCGCCCACATCGTATTCCAGCGAGCGCCAAAGTGCCCGGTCAAAACGCCGCGCACCACTCCCAGCCATTCGCCGATTTCCGCTACTGTTCCAATGACCTGATCTGAAGCTCCCTGCCGCCCGCTGCGCGCCGCATTGAAGGCATTGTCTGCATTCACAAACGCCGTGAGGTCCGTCTGAAACTGCGCCGGGGTGATCTGGGTTATTTTGAGGGTAGTCCCGAGCGCCTTCAAGCCCGCGAGCATGTTATTCCCGAGTTGGATGAATTGACTGGTGGTGCCAGGCAAGGAGTTATTCGCCATAAACGATACCTTTCTATTTTTTGGATGTTACGGCCCGGGAAAGTGCATTCCTCCCGCAGAGCCACAGCCCTACTGAGCAACCACAGTGCCAGCCGAACCCACGACCTGCTATTCGGACGATAGTACTGTAAAATAATTCTCGTGACGAGCGATTGGGGCTACAAACGAGCGATCGGAGAATCACGGAAGCCATTTATAGCTATAACTGCCCGAAATGAATCTCATGCTGCCTGATCGAGGCTACAGAGTGGGAAAATGAATCTCCTGCCAGGCGATTGAAACTGCAAAATTGTTCCACGAAGATTTCGTCGCCCGTTTGCTGTCCAAAGTGGGCGGCAAGATTATCATTTTCCCCAACTATGGTCGGGAATCGTCCCGATGATTCTCCTGTCGCCCCACTTTCGTCCACGCACGCCCCAATAAGAAATAATTCGCCGCAGCGGCCAGCGATTCGGTGCAAAAAAACAAATCCGCCTCCCGCGATCACCAGTAATCGCCGAAAACAGCCAGGCAAACGTTGATGTATCCACGAAACCCCCGAAAACATACAACAGGGCGGCGGGAAAGTGTCTGTGCTGATGTGCAAAACGACGATTGTCGGCGCGCCTCGGGAACGATGAAATCTTGAGTCGCAATCCGAGAGCAGGCCGACACTATTCCCGAAACTTCAGAGAACTCTGCACATATGCACGGACTGACCCGAATGGCATTAAGTTAAGGGCAATTGCGGATAAAAAGCTGCTAATGTCGCTGGGTGGTTAATGGTAAGTAAGTATGCCTAACATCACTCCGTTTTTTCAAGCATTCGGCCCATTATTATTCGGTCGCGGACCCG
>JANNWY010000121.1:0-34293 GCA_031409335.1 Chthoniobacteraceae bacterium
GGGCGCGCGCTCTCGGAGGCGTGGCGCTGCGCGCGCAGGGTCGCTTCATGCGGAGGCCCGCATGAGCCACGGCCTGACGGGCCGCGACAAAGCATTTCCCGGCATCGCCCAGGCTTCCATTGCGCGATGGCCCTGCTCCGCCAGCCGACCGTCGGCCCTTCGGAAAACGATGCTGGACTCTTCCCGAGAAACCCCACCCGCCTAACTCGCTTGTCTCTGAGAGGCTGAGCTTGTCGAAGGCCGCTGCGGGGCAAAAGCCTTCGCTTGCCCGTGGGGAAACGGGGGTTTCGGGTTCAGGGAACACGTTCATTCTGCAAATGGGGTTTTGCTTTGAGGAACTGCGACCGACAACTAACCGCGCAGGTTTTGCCGACGTTCCCTAAATTCGTCAACATCATTTTTGAAACTTATCGAATGATGCCGGGGAAATGGGGCGCTTTGCTGGGTGACAAAAGGACGGCGCAGGGTGGGGATAACTCTTTGCCGGGTGGCAAAATCATTTTTCCATCCGTCTTGATGTCTTTGTCACCCTGCAAAATGTCTTTGTTACCCTGCAACGTCATGATGTTAGCCGTCGCGAGCGTTTTCCTTCCTGCGAGAAGTCCATGTCATACCACATGGACTTCTCGCAGGGTGAAAAAATGTTTAAGACAGATGACTTGAATTCTCTGCAGGGCGGATCTGTCTCTATGTCACCTTGCTTCGTCGTCTTGTTACCTGACACGGAAGCCATGTTACCCTGCAAAGAAGCCCTGTTGCCTGAAAAACGTTCCATTCGCGGGAGAAAATGCCGGGAGTCAACCGGATGGCACCGATGTTGCTAAGTAGCTCTCCCGTATGTCTGTTCCATGAAACGCAGAAAGCCCTGCGGACTAATCCGCGGGACCTTGTGCCTATCCGATGGCTGGCGGCTCCGGGAGGGATGTGAAAGCATTCCTTCCCACGCACAACTGGCTGGAGGATGGGTGCGGGGTGGCTGTTCCGGCGACGGGGGCAGGCGACAACACTAGTCATTCTGACTAGTGAGATAGTATCAAATAACATCATGTTATGAAAAAGCCCATAGTCTCACTGAGCTTCGCCAAGCTGGCGGATGCCAATCTCGTCACCAAGACGAACCAAATCCTTGCCAGCATGACTGGCAATACCCACTACCCTACTCCGACGCCCACCCTGCCAGTCGTGCAGGCGGCGGCGACGGCCTTTAGCTCCGCGCTGACGGCGGCGGCGGATGGCGGGAGGACGAAAACGGCGGAGAAGAACGCGGCGCGCAGCGTCCTGCTCGGGCTGCTGCGGAATCTCGCGCTGTTTGTGCAGCAGCATTGTAATGAAGACCTGGTGGTGCTGCTGACCTCGGGCTTCGACGCGCAGAAGGAGCCGCAACCGGCGGGGGTGCTGCCAGCTCCGCTTGGGGCGACGCTGACGCGGAGCAAGCTCTCGGGCCAGCTCGACTTCCGGGCGGGATCGGTCGCGAACGCGAGCGCCTATGAAGGGCAGATGACCACGGATATCAACAAGAGCGAGTGGGAGGATGTGGGGACGTTCACAGCCACCCGCTTTTCGCTCGATGATCTGAAGCCGGGCACGACCTACTGGGCGCGCTCCCGCGCGGTCGGCTCTGAGGGGCCGGGGGCGTGGAGCGATGCGGTGTCGGCGATGGCGATTTGACCCGCGGATCAACGCGGATTTCGCCGGGGCACGGCCGATCGGTTTTCGCGAACCGGGGGCCGGTCTTCGGTGAGATCCGCGCAATCCGCGGGCGCATCGCCGCCATCGGCTGCGGGGAGGTGCCCACCGCCTTTTGGGCGAACAAGAAAATGAGATCGGCTCCGCGTTCCTCGAACTCACCCGCTACACCGGCGATCCAAGGCGCAGCCTGCGCTGAGAAACCATCGGAGTTCACACATTTTCGGCAGCCGACATCTGTAACTACAAAGCAGTAGCAAGTTTGCCGCGGGGCTTGCCGCGACTAGGCATTTGCCGCGAAGAATCGACTTTCAATGTTTAGCAATCGCCGTTTTCCACTGCCCATCAACGTGCCGCCATGTCCGTCATCCTTCTCAAGCTGAGCTGCCCCGACCGCGTCGGTCTGCTCGCGCGCGTCTCGAATTTCGTGGCGGAGCACGGCGGCAATTTTATCGAGGTGCATCAGTTCACGGACGCGGATGCGAAATGGTTTTTCACGCGAATGGCGATCGAGACGGGGACGTTGCATGTCGGGCTCGGGGAATTTCGCGCGCGTTTTCAGCCAGTCGCCGATGGGCTCGGCGCGGAGTGGACGATCCGCGATGCAGCGGAGAAAATGCGCGTCGTGCTGATGGTCTCAAAGCTGGGCCACTGCCTGGCGGATTTGCTCTGGCGCTGGCGCTCGGGCGAACTGGCGTTCGAGGTGCCGCTGGTGATCTCGAATCATGCGGACTTCCGGCAGATGGTGGAGCGCGAGGGCATCGAATTCCACCACGCGCCGATGGCTGCGCCGCAGGAAAATGGGTTCGGGAGAATCGCGGAGCGTCTGCGTGAAGTGCGGGCGGACCTCGTGGTGCTGGCGCGCTACATGCAGATCGTCCCGCCCGAAATCTGCGCGGAGTGGCACGGGCGAATGATCAACATTCATCATTCGTTCCTGCCGTCATTCGTCGGCGCGAATCCGTACCAGCGCGCGCACGAGCGCGGCGTGAAGCTGATCGGTGCGACCTGCCACTACGTCACCGCGGAACTCGACGCCGGGCCGATCATCGATCAGGAAGTGATTTCCGTGGAGCACTACCACACGCCTGCGGATCTGGTGCGGCTCGGACGCGATTGTGAGCGCCTCGCCCTCGCCCGCAGCGTGCGCTGGCATCTCGCGGATCGCGTGCTGATGCACGGGAAAAAGACGGTCGTCTTCCGGGATTGACGCGCTCGCTAAACGGACGAAAGCGCTTCCTTCACCGCGGCGGGCAGCGGACGCGCGCCATCGCCGCCGAGGCGCGTGTCGATTTCCTCCAGGCGATGGATGAGATCGCTCACCTCGCGCCGGGCGTACGGTCCGCCCGCGGCTGCGCAAAAGTGCGTGCGGCAGCCGAATGGCCGGTCGCTGTAGATCAGGCAGCGACCCTGCGGATCGAGCAGCGGACACGCGCCGTCGGTGCGCTCGGCGACACGGGTGCGGCCGGTGGAGCGCAGCGCTTTTGCGGCGGTGAGCGCTTCGCCTTTGGTGAGAAACGGCGTGCGGCCGGTGAGCTTGAAGTGGCAGCACTCGGTGCGCAGCGTGCAGGCGCGCTCGATCGGGCGCGTCGCGAGTTCCGCGTAAATGGCGCGCACTTCCGTGATCGCGGTCGCGGCGTCCGGCGAACGGCGCGGCTTCACTCCGCGCGGTAATGCACACTCAGCGTGCGGAACACATTCGAGCCGTTTTGCGCGCTGTAGTAGAACAGCTCGATCGCGGTGTTGTTCTTGTTCCACTTGTAACCCACCACGGTCTGCACCACGTCGCCCTCGGGCTCGGTCTTGCGCGCGATCAGTTGTCCGGGCCCAAACCGCTTCTCGATGCTCCGCCGAATCTGGCCCATGTATTCGTCGTACTTCGGCTGGTCCCAATTGTCGCGCTGATACTGCAACTCGACCTCGGTGAGCGTGCCCGCCTTGAAGAAAAAAACCGTCCGTTTCAAACCCGCCTGCGCGAGCCCCTCGACATCCCAGGCATCGCGCCCGTTCTCGGTCTTGCGCTTTTCAACGATCGTCGCCTTGGCGTTCTTGAGCAGTCGCTCCAGCCGCTCGCTGGATTCGCCCCAGATGAGGCCGAACGGTGGCTTGATGTCCTCCGCCCGCGCAGTCGAAACCAGCCACACTGCGGCGAGCAAGCCAGCGGTTGAAAGTGTGAGCGTCGATTTGCGGATCAAAGTTTGGGGCAGTGCCTCGACATGCCAACCCGCACAGCACACCGCTTTGCGAAGCGTTGTCAAACCCCGATCCCGCCTCGTTCGGAGTTCGGGCTTTGAAAGCGAGGGCGATGAAACCCGCGAGCGCGGCAGCCGCCGAGATCGCGCGGCGGATGCAACGCTCGCCGACGCATCAATCGCGCTCGCGGAATGGGTGCGCGGTGTTATCTCAAATCCGTGAAATTTCTCGCCCATTTTCTTTTCACCACGACGACGCTCTGTGCCGCCACGATTCCCGGTTCGTTCCGGCAGATCCACTGCGATGGCGGCGGGTGGTTCGAGCAGATCGTCCCGCATTCTTCGGGCCGCATCTATGGACGGACGGATGTCGGCGGGCTCTATCGCAGCGACGATCATGGCGATTCGTGGCAGTTCCTGAGCGGCGATTTCACGAACTACGCGAGCTACTTTGTGCAGGGTCTCGCGATCGCGAGTGGCAGCGCGGATGTCGTCTATCAGGCGACCGGCACTTCCTATGCGGACGGGGAGCCGGGCTGCGGTGTGTGGAAAAGCGTGACCGGCGGGGCAACGTGGACGCAGGTGCTCGCGGGCGTGAATTTCTCCGGCAACGACGCGCCGCGCTGGGGCGGCGAGTGCCTCGCGATCCAACCGGGGAATGACGCAGAAATCTGGGCCGGCTCGCGCGGCAACGGACTGTGGCGCTCGGTGAATTCCGGCGCGAACTGGACCAACACGGCGGCGGCCACTTTCGACACGTCGGATGTCGTGATCTGCGGCGTCACGATCCACCCGGCGGCGCCGGATCACGTCTGGGTGTGCGGCGAGGGCGGCGTGTGGGTGAGCGTGGATCACGGTGCGACTTGGGTGAAAAAAATCACAGCCACGCGCATCTATCGCGTGGTGAGAAAGGCGGACGGCACCACCTTTGCCGCGGGCGTGAACAGCGGCGCGAACGTGCTTTACCGAATCACCGCGAGCGATTGGGCGAACCCGGCGACTTACACGGCGGCGAACATCAACGCCAACTACAACGCCGCGCTGCCCTACCCGCCGAGTGGGGAAATGGCGATGGTGCAAGTGATGGCGAACGGCGATCTGTGGGCGGCGGACCTGTTCGAGTTCACCTGCAAAAGCGCGGACAACGGCGCGACTTTCACGCGCCTGCCGATGACGCTCACCGGCCCGCTCACCGGGTGGACGAGCCCCGGCACGACGACCGTGCCGGGCGGGCGCAACGGCATCGTGCAGGATCCTGCGCTTGCCTCGCGCTTCTTCCTCGGCGGCGGTTACGCGCCTTTTCGCAGCGACGATTCCGGCGCGACGTGGCGCTTCATCGTCGGTGGCGTGAGCGAGACGGTCGCGTGGCGCGCGTGTTTTCATCCCACCGACCCGAACCGCGTGTGGCTGCCCATCGCCGACCTCGGCGCGACGACGGTGAGCGATGGCGGCGCGAGCGGTGCGAGCACGGGCTACATCGCGCCGCAATTTCCCTTTCCCGATGACAACGTGGTTTTCTCGCACCGCATGCTCATCAGCGCGGAAAAAACGATCGCGTCCGGCGGTGAGCAGGCCACCCACAAGGCGCGCATCTACCAGACGATCAACAACGGCGCGACGTGGACAAAGCTCGCCGCCGCCGGCCTGCCCACCGGCGCGAATCGCGAACTCGTGGACGCCGTCGCGGCGAGCGACAACGCGGATGACTTCATCGTCTTTGCCAGCGGCACCACCGGCGTCGGCGCGGCGGGGATTTACCGCACGACGAATGGCGGCGCGAATTTCACCCAGGCCACGGGGATCCCGGCGGGGAGTGACACGGGCAATCTTTTCTACTGGCAGCCCTCGCTCGAACGGCACGCGACCGACCCCGCGGTGCGCTTCCTGTTTCTCCGCAACACCGGCTTTTTCAAAAGCACAGATCGCGGCGCATCGTGGACAAAGCCCGGCGCGCAGCCGCGCAATACGTTCGCGAAACTCCGCGTCGATCCCGTCACCAGCCGCGTCTGGGTTGGCACGGAATTCAGCACGGGCTTTGATTTCAGCGACGATGGCGGCGCGTCGTGGACGGCGACGAGCACGTTCACGAGCGTCACCGATTTCGACTGTCACGGCGGCCGCCTCGCGGCGCTCGGCAGGCGCGCGGGGGATACGTTCAACAAGATTTACGCCTCCGCCGACAACGGGGTGACGTGGGATGAAATCACGCGCGCCGGCCAGCGCTTTGCGAACGCGCAAGCCGTTGCCGTGGACCCGTGGCGGCCCGGCACCGTTTGGATTTCCACGAATGGCCGCGCCATCGCGCGCTTCACGCCGTGGACGCCGCTCGAAATCTGGCGCGACACCAATCTCGGCAGCCCGACCGCCGACGACCTCGCGAACCCGGACGGCGACACCTTTCGCAATCTGATCGAATACGCACTCGGCACCGATCCCAACGCCCCGGATGCGCCGCTCACCGGTGAGATCGCCACCGACGCTGGCTCGCGCTACACCGCGCTCCGCATCCCCCGCGATGCCATCGCAGCAGGCGTGACCTACAGCGTGGAAGCCAGCGGCGACCTCGCGACATGGAGCGCCGCGGGCCTCGTGACCATCGCCGATACGGCCACGCTGCTGCACGTCCGCGACAATGTCGCCATCGGCGCGCCGGGTGTTGGAAAACGTTTCCTGCGGCTAAGAGTGACCGCGCCACTTTGAATCGCAGCGAACGAAGGTGGCCGATCGGTCCCGCGCTTGTCAGGAGTTCCGCCGCGTGATGTCATCCCCATTTTTATGACCCCAGCGCAAGCCATCCGATCCGCACTCCCTCTCCTCGCCGGGCTGATCGTCGGTGCCGTTGGCGCGGTGCTTTTTCAGGAAAGCATGCCGGCGACACTAGGCTCACCACAGGAGCGCGCGGACAAGCTGGAGCGCGAACTCAATCAGGCGCAGAGCCGGCTCGCGGCGTTCGAGTCGCCTGATGCGCGGGAGAAAAATTCGCGCGGAATTTTCGACCGAGCCAGCAAGGCGAAATCGTCGATGCAGCTTCGCAGCATTGCGGATCGCGTCCGCGCGGGAGAACCCGTTTCACCCGAGGATATTTTTCGCGCGACCAAACCGTGGCTGAGCGACATCTCGCCGGTCTTCGACCTGATGCGGGTGCGCACGCAGCGGAAGTTGTTCGAGAGCATGTCGGGTGAAATCGCGCGCAAATACGACCTCAATCCGCAACAGCAGGCGGCGTTGAAAGTGTGGTTCGCCAGCCGGGCGGAAGAGCAGACGAAGCAATGGAACGACATGGTCAACAGCGACACGACCGGGCTCAAGGATTTCCTGCGCATCGCCCAGGACCAGCAGCCCGACAAGGGCATCGAATCCTTCATGGAAACCGTGCTCACCGGCGAGAAACTGGCGGCATACAAAAGCGAGCGACTCAACGATCGGGCGCAGCGCGTGCAAAGCCAGGCGGACGCGAAAGTGCAGCGCCTGAATTCCATCGTGCAGCTCAGCGACGCGCAGCGCGATCAGGTCTTTGGAATCATGGCTCGCAACTCTCCTGACTACGATCACGCGATGGTGCTGGAAGGCACGGGCGGGCAGATCAATGCCGCGCCGACTGGCAATTCGCAGGCCGCGATTTTATCGGTGCTCACACCGGATCAGCGCGTCGCTTATGAATCCGAACGCACCCGCCGCCACGACGAAGCGGCGAAGGAAATGGCGGAGGTCGGCCTCGCGTTTCCCCCCGAGTGGGACGTGCTCGATGACATGGATTTCCGGTGAGCGGCGTGCCTGAAACTTTGCGTGGCGTGACGCCCGCGATCGACATCCGTTCCGTCCGCGTGGACTACGGCGATTTTGTGGCCGTCGATGATCTCACGCTCACGATTCCACCCGGCGAAGTCTTCGGTTTGGTCGGCCCGAATGGCGCGGGGAAAACGAGCACCTTCCGCGTCCTGACGACGCTGATGGAGCCGACCTACGGCGAGGTGATTCTTGACGGCGTGGATGTGTTTGAAGACATCGAAAGCGCGCGCCGCATCATCGGCTACATGCCCGACCTCGCGCCCGTGCCGACGGATTTGAAGGTGTGGGAATTCCTCGATTTCCACGCCGCCGCGTACGGACTCGGTACCCGCGCGCAGCGCCGCGAACGCGTCGCCGAATGCCTCGAAGAAGTCTCGCTCACCGATCAGCGCAATAACTGGTGCAAGGCACTTTCCCGCGGCCAAACGCAGCGCGTCGTCCTCGCGAAAACGCTGCTCCACCGCCCGCGCGTCCTCATCCTCGATGAACCCGCGAGCGGCCTCGATCCCCTCGCCCGCCGCGACCTGCGCAACGCGCTGCGCAAGCTCGCGAAGACCGGCGCGACCGTCTTTGTCAGCTCGCACATCCTCAGCGAACTCGCCGAAATGTGCTCGTCACTCTGCGTCATGAATCGCGGGCGCCTGCTCGCATCAGGCACCGTCGATCAAGTGCGGCATCAGCTCGGCAACACCGAACGCACACTCACCGCCACGCTCCTCGGCCGCCAAGAGGAAGCCGGCGAATGGCTCGCCGCGCAGCCCGCCGTCCACGAACTGCGGATCGTGGAAGCGCAGATCATCTTTGGCTTCAAAGGCACCGACGACGCGCAGGCCGATCTCATGGCGGGCCTCATCCAGCTTGGCTTCCGCATCCGCGCATTTGAAGAAAGACGCTCCTCGTTCGAGGACATCCTCGTCGAAGTCGCCGAAAGCAATCGCCGGCTCCGACCATAGCGTTCCATATCCGGCACGCGGCGGGATGGTGTTTCGAGCGTCGCGATCGAGACCCGGCTCGTATCCCCACCGAGCAACTGCAACTTCAGGGCAAGCCGGGCGAGTGCCCAGCCCCGCTGCTCGCGAAGCCGCCATGATTTACACTCGCACCCTTATGCCCGCATCAATCTGGAGTCAGAATCATTTGGCGGCGATCCCGGCAATTTGAGCATGGACTACGACGTTGCCATCGTCGGTGCTGGTCCCGCCGGATCGACGTGTGCCGCGACCTGCGCTGAAGCCGGGTTGCGGACGCTGCTTCTCGAAAGGTCCGTATTCCCCCGGGAGAAGGTGTGTGGGGATTGCGTGAATCCTGCGTGCTGGCCGATCCTCGACCGGCTGCACCTCGGCGAGCGCCTGCGCGCGCTGCCGCATTCGCGAATTGCGGAAGTGGAATTCATCGGCACGAAAGGCCATTCCAGTCGCCATCACATTTGCGGGGAAATCGCCATCAAGCGCAGCGCCCTCGATCTTCTCCTGCTCACTCGCGCCCGCGAACTCGGTGCGCGGATTTGCGAGGGCGTCACCGTCACCGCGCTCGAAAAGGGATGGATCATTCGGACGAGCGCGGAGACTTTCCACGCGCGCACGCTCGTCGCCGCGGATGGGCGCAACTCGACCGTCGCGCGACTGCTCGGCCTGCTTCCCCCAGCGGCAAAGGACCGGATCGGCGTGCAGACGCATTTTCCCGCGCCGCCGGATTTCGGCGAACGCATCGTCATGCGTTTTCTGCCCGCGGGATATTGCGGGCTCGCCAGCGTCGGCGACGCGCAGCTCAATCTTTGCCTGGTGAGCACCGCCCGGAAGATCGACGATCTGAAAACATGGGCTGCCCGCGAATTCACGCTCCCGGCGAATCAGGAATGGCGCGTCATCACTCCCCTCGCCCGCGCCGCCGTGCCGGCGATGCACGCGAATCTTTTGCTTGCCGGCGACGCCGCGCGCGTCGTCGAGCCCTTCACCGGCGAAGGTATCTACTACGCACTCGCCTCCGGCGAACTCGCCGCGCGCCACATCCTCTCGCGCAATCTCGATGGCTACGCGCGGGCGCACGCGCAGCTTTATCGCGGTCGTCTCTGGATCAATCAGCTCGCGAAGCAAGCCGTGCTGCATCCGCGCATCGCGACCCTCGCGCTGCGCGTTCCCTTCGCGCTCCGGCTGCTCACCGCGAAAGTCGTCAGGGCATCAGCTTCGGGAGAAAAACAATCGCGCCCACCACCGCCGCGCCGATCGCCGCCGCGAGCACGGCACCTGCCGCGAGATCCTTGATGCGCCCCGCCAGCGGCCTGCGCTCCGGCGAGACGAGATCGACCATGCCTTCCAGCGCCGTATTGAAACATTCCGCCGCCCAAACCGACGCGATCGAGATCGTGATCGCGCACCATTCCCACGCGACCAATTTCAGCGCGAAACCGCACCCCACCACGAGCACGGTCGCGAGCGCGTGGAGGCGCGCGTTTGCCTGCGTGCGAAAGCAGTTCGCGAGGCCGCGAAACGCATGGCCGAAGCTGCGCAGACGCCCGCGCCACCAGCCGGCATTCGCAACGTGGCGCTCTTCCATGCCCGGAGCGCCGCGTTACTTTTTCTCGGGGAAAAACTTGGGCGCTTCCTCGGTCTTCGCACCCTCGACTGGCTTGGCCGCCCCGCCGTCCTCCGCAGTTTTCGCATCATGCTTTTCGCCACCGTGCTCCTCGTGGACTCCCGGCTGCGGGTCGCCGGGCAGCGGATGCTGTTCACAGGCATTCCAAAAAAGCGCGAGCGTGCAGAGCGACAGAAGCGAAAGAAATCTCATAAGCGGGCGCGAAGCTAGCGGACGGTTTTGCGCCATGCCAACGGAAATCCGTTCACTCGCCGCGATAGCTGCAACGCGCGGTCGGTGTCTCGTGGATGACGATCTCGGCGAGGCCAGGGCATTGCGGTGCGAGCTTTTGCCAAAACCACGCCGCCATGTTTTCAATCGTCGGATTTTCGAGACCGGCGATTTCGTTCAGGTAGGAATGATCGAGCATCTCCACGAGCGGACGCATCGCGCGCCCGATGATCGCATGATCGTAAAACCACCCCGTCTCCGGGTCGGTCTCGCCTTCCACGGAAATCTCGACCTTAAAACTGTGCCCGTGCATCTGCCGGCATTTGTGACCTTCGGGCGCGTGGGGAAGAGTCTGGGCAGCTTCAAAAGTGAAGTCTTTGGTGAGGCGGACTTTCATGAATTCAATAGTGATCGCGGCACGAAATGATGGTGATGGAATCGTCCGACACCCGATAGACGAGCCGATGCTCCTCGTTGATCCGCCGCGACCAGCAACCCTTGAGTTGATGGCGCAACGGCTCAGGTTTTCCGATGCAGGTGAAAGGCTCGCGGGCTGCCTCTCCAATCAGGCGCACCAGTCGCTCAAAAAGTTTCCGGTCCTCCGCGGACCACGCCGTAAACTGCGCGAAGGCGTCGCCGTGAAACGCTACGTTCCTCACTGAAATTGAGCCTGATCGGGGATCACTAAATTCCGGCCCGCTTCCATGTCCGCGACGGCGCGCAGCAGGCGCTCTCGGCGTGTGGCATCGCTCAGAAGATCGTCCGTTTCGTCGGCTTCCATGACTTGGATTTCTATCACCTTGTGGGCAAACGCGGCTTTCACTGTCTCGACAAAAGTCGGGTCGAGCTCATCAACGTGAAGGCGGTAGATCGTCGTCATGGCCGGAGACTAACTGCGGATTTTCACCGTGACAACCGCATCGTCGATGTCCTCACACGCTCTTCTGTTTCGGGTCCCAGATGAATTTGTGCATCTGGAGCTGGAAACGCACGGGCAGTTTGTCTTCGAGAATCCACTCGACGATTTGGCGCGGTTCGATGCGGTCGAAGATCGGCGAAAAGAGCACTGCGCCGCAGCGTTTCACCAGGTCGTGGGTGCGGACTTGTTCGCGGGAAAACTCATAGTCTTCGCGTGAGCCGATCACGAATTTCACTTCGTCGCGCTTCGCCAAATGCGGGATGTTCGACATCAAATTGCGCGCGCATTCGCCGCTGCCGGGCGTCTTCAAATCCATGATGCGATGCACGCGCGGGTCGATCGTCGAGATGTCATGCGCGCCGCTGGTTTCGATGAGCACGGTACGGCCGGCGTCGCAAAGTGCGGTCATCAGTGGCAGCACGTTTTTTTGCAAAAGCGGCTCGCCGCCGGTGATCTCGACGAGCGGGCAATCAATCGCGAGCACTTCAGCGAGCACTTCGGTCACCGGGCGCTTTGTGCCTTTGTAGAAGGCGTATTCCGTGTCGCAGTAGGTGCAGCGCAGATCGCAAAAAGTCAGCCGCACGAAGACGCACCGCTCGCCCGCCCAAGTGCTCTCGCCTTGGATGGATTCGTAAATTTCGTTGATCGTCAGCGTTGGCGACATTGCGAATGTGGTGTGTTGAGAGTTGCCGAAGTCTCTCAGCTTGTCGAAGAGAGAGCCGCGCGGCGCAAGTTCGGACACGCCGCTCCATTCGCACCCCAATTTTCCCAATGAATCGCATCGACGAAAAATTCACGACTCTCCGCGCTGCCGGAAAGAAGGCGCTCATCGCCTACATTTCCGCGGGCGATCCGCATCTCGCTGCGACGCGCGCGCTGGCCATCGCGTTTGAAAAGGCGGGCGTCGATATCCTCGAACTCGGCGTCCCGTTTTCCGATCCGCTGGCGGATGGCGTGGTGAATCAGCTCGCGGCAGCCCGCGCGCTCGCATCGGGAACGACGGTGCATGGTGTGCTGGATTGCGTGCGCGAAATCCGGCGTGAGTCGCAGCTTCCGATCGTGCTCTACACGTATGTGAATCCGATCTACCGGTACGGCTTCGCGGCGTTCCACCGCGATGCGGAGGCGGCGGGCGTCGATGGCCTGCTCATCCTCGATCTGCCGCCGGAGGAAGACGCGCGGAATGTCGAACTGCGCGAGACAAGCGGCCTGAAACGCATCCGCCTCATCGCGCCGACCACGCCACCGGCGCGCATCGCCGCGCTCACCAAAGATGCGAGCGGCTTCATCTATTACGTCTCGCGCGAAGGCGTGACCGGCGAGCGCGCGGAGGTCGCGGATACGATGGCTGGCCGCGTCGCGGAAATCCGCGCAACGACTTCTCTCCCGATCGCGGTCGGGTTTGGCATTTCAAATCCCGAGCATGTCCGCCAGGTCGCGGCGTGCGCGGATGGCGTGGTGGTCGGCAGCGCGATTGTGAAGCAGATCGCCGCAGCCGGTGATTCGCCCGATCTCACGCAACGGCTCGCGGATTTCGTGCGACCGCTCGCTGAAGCGACGAAATAGATCCGAAATCCGAATCTCGAAATCCGAAACAGACTTCCGGAAAAAATCGGCAAATAAAAAAACGATGACGCCGCGCGCCATCCGTTTTTCCTCTTCGCGCTATTCGGGTTTGTTTCGGATTTCTCCCCGAGCGGCGTGCAGCATCCGGTTGATCGTCGCCGCCGCGTACGCCGCGCCGAAACCGTTGTCGATATTCACCACCGTCACGCCGCTCCCGCACGAGTTCAGCATTCCCAGCAGCGCGGCGATGCCGCCGAAACTCGCGCCATAGCCGATGCTCGTCGGCACCGCGATCACCGGCTTGCTGACGAGCCCGGCCACTGCGCTCGGCAGCGCGCCTTCCATGCCCGCGACCACGATGAGGACGTTGCACGCTTCCAGCCGATCGCGTTCCCCGAGTAGTCGGTGAATCCCCGCCACGCCGACATCCGTGATCCGCTCCACGCGATGTCCGAAAATCTCCAGCGTCACCGCCGCTTCATCCGCGACCGCCAGATCCGACGTGCCGGCGCAGATCACACCGACGGTTCCGTCGCACTTCGGAAACGGCTCGCGCTCGACCGTGATGCACCGCGCGCGCTCGTGCCATCGCGCATTTGGAAACTCCACCGCCAGCGCGCGAAACTGTTCTTCATTCGCGCGGCTCACCAGCAGCACCGTGTCGTGCGCCAGGATCGTGCGTCCGATTACCGCGACATCCCTCGCCGTTTTTCCCGCGCCAAAAATCACCTCGGGAAAACCGCAGCGCCGACGCCGATCCGTGTCCACCCGCGCTTCACCGATATCGATAAAACCGTCAGCCACGCGCAAGGATCAGGTTGTCGCCGGTGTCTCGAACGTCAGCCGCATCGGAATCATCTTCGACGTCACAAATCCGTGGCCCGCGAAAAAAGCCTGACTGCGTTCATCGAGACGGTCGGCGAGCAGCGTGATGCGGAGAAAGTCCTTCTTTTTCGCGTAAGCGATCACATGCTCCAGAAGCTGCGAGCCATGCCCCAGACTGCGGTAGTCGCGATGCATGATCACGTCTTCCAGCATGATCACGAAGCCTCCTTCCGCCGTGCTGATCGTGAAGAGCAGATTGATCATTCCGAAAATCATCCCGTTGTGGCGCAGCACAAAAATCCGACCGCGGCTCGGCTGTTCGAGGATCAGACGCAGCCCGCGCATTTGCTTTGCGCGATCCGGCTTGAAGTCGCCCTCCATTTGAAACAACTCGAACAGCAGATCGGTGAGTTGCGGCAGGTCTTCCAGCGTGGCTTGCTCGATGTGCGGCTCTTCCATGAATTTCGGTTATCTCACAATCCGCGGGAGAGTGAAAGGCTTAGAGTGGGTTCGTCGGTTGAATCGGTGGAATCCAGGGCTTTTCCGCGTTCCGGGATCGCGCTTTCAAAGGCTTGCAACGCCACAGTTTCACTCTAAGACACGGGGCTCACCCCGGTCATCGCACCGCTACGAAACTACTACCTGCCACACCATGAAATCGCTGCCCACACTCCTCGCACTCTTCACCATCGGCCTCGCCAGCGCTCCCGCGGTCGATACCTCGGAGGTCATCAACGCCCCGACCTTCGGCTCCGCCAAAGAAGGCGCCACCGCAAAGGGGAAACCAATCTTCAACGGCAAGGATCTCACCGGCTGGAAGGGCGTGGAAGGATTCTGGAGCGTCGCGGACGGCGCGATCACGGGCACGACGACGACGGAAAATGCCGTGAAGACCAACACGTTTCTGGTGTGGGAAGGTGAGGTCAGCGACTTCGAGTTGAAATTCAAATACAAGGTCATCGACGGAAATTCCGGCGTGCAATACCGCAGCAAAGTCGTCGATTCCGCGTACTTCATCGTGGCTGGTTATCAGGCGGACTTTGAAGCGGGGAAGACCTACAGCGGCATTCTTTATGAAGAAAAAGGCCGCGGCATCCTCGCGCAACGCGGGCAAATCGTGACGCTGGCCGAGGGTGAGTCGGCGGCCAAACCAAAGATCGAAGTCACCGGTTCGGTCGGTCGCTCGGATGAAATTCAGGAATCCATCAAGGACAAGGAATGGAACGACTACAAGATCGTCGCGAAAGGAAACCGGCTGAAGCACTACATCAACGGTCGCCAGACCGTCGATGTGACGGACGACACCGCCGTCGGCGCGAAGAAAGGCGTGCTCGCATTGCAACTGCACGCGGGCAAACCGATGACGGTGCAGTTCAAGGACCTCATGCTGAAAGCCGAATAGCTCTTCGGACGACAAAGCAATTCAAAGGGCCGCGGTCGCGTGAATGCACCGCGGCCTTTTCGCATCGCGAAACATTCCTCCCACGCAATGAATCGAATCCCGCGCGGACCCGCAGCCGGCCTCGTCATTTTCGCAATCGTCGCGCTTGCCACCGCGCTCTGGCTGCGCTCGCCGGGGCTCGATATTCGCGATGGGCGGAATGATCGCGGCGGCAATGGCATCGTCCTCGGCCCAGCGTGGACTGGCGGGGATGCGACTCCGTCCGCGCTCGCCGTCGGCGAAATCGCGCGCTCCATTCGCGAGCATCATCTCGCGGAACTTTACCTCCAGCTCCCACCGCCAAACGCCGACGGCGCCCTGATCGGCATCGACTCCGCGCGCATCGAAGCGCTGCTTTACGAGTGTTCCGACGCGCGCGGCTGGGCGCAGGTGAATGTCGCCGGCCATCCGTTCGACGATCCGCGCTGGCGCAGGTTTTTCATCGTCGATCTCCGCCGCCTGCTCGATCGCGTGCCGCGACTCCGCGGCGTGCAACTCGATTTCTCCGCCATCGACGACGTCTCCCCCGCCCTGCTCATGCTGCTCGACGAACTCCGCCCCGCGCTCGCCGCCGACACCCGCCTGCTCTCCATCGCCGTCGCCGGGTGGAAAGAGCCCTACTTTCGCGAAGTCGCCCGCCGCGCCGATCAGCTCGTCGCCCCGCTCGATGTTCACGCCTCTGCATTTGCGAAATTTAGCGTCGCGCGAAATGTCACCTTCATCAGCGATTCGCTCGCGTGGTCCGCGGAAAAACCCGTGCTTTTCCGCATCCCTCCCGCCGATCGACTCCCGCGCGCCCTCCGCGTCGTTCACCTCGCCTTTAGCCAACAGCCGCCGCCCGATCACTACCGGGGAATCATCCTCGATTCCCACACCGCCCCGGACCCCGCGGCGTGGAACGAACTGCGCGGGCACTTCCTCCGCCCGTAGTCGCTACATCCGCAATTCCCGCTGCCGATACGCCTCGTCCCGGCGTCCTGCGAGGCTGGCGACTTGCTCGGGCGTGAGAAAAATCGGGCCGCCGAGTGCCGCCGCGCCGAGCCGGATCGCCGCCGCTTTCTCCGCCATCAGCATCGCGCCCATCACCGCCTGCGGCGTCGCCCCGAGCGCGATCACGCCATGATTTTCCAGCAGGATGATCCGCGGCACGATACCCGTTTCCGCGATGAAAGCGCGCGTCGCCTCGCGGATCGCGAGCGCGAGCGGCAGGCCGGGATCGCTGTACTGGACAAAGACGGAAGCCGGTCCGCAGCACACGACTTCATCGGGAAAAATACGCCGGTCCGCCAGCTCGCGGGCGCGCGGCGAGCAGAGCCATTGATTGCACGCGACGGGATGCGCGTGCCCGACGAATGCGACGCCATCGAGCGTCAGCAGCCACGCGTGAAAAAGCGCCTCGATGCTCGGTCGCTTCGCCGCCGGATCGATGCGCGCCGCCAGCAGCGCCGCTTCCATTCCCTCTTCGTCGAGAGCTGTCGCATCGAAAAGCGCGAGCAACATTTGCTGATCGCACACCGTCAGATCATCCGCCCTCAGCGTCCCCAGCGAACACCCGCTCGCCTTCACCGCAAATCGTCCGCCATCCATCCGCGCCGAAGTATTCCCCTCGCCCAAAATCGCAAACGGCCGATCCTCGCGCCCAAGTTCATGAGAGAGTTGCAGCAAGGCAGCGAGTGGGTCGGACATGCCGCGATTGGAGCGCATTGAAATGTCGCGGGCAAGCTCGCGCAGGCCAATCGCATCTTAACAGCCTGTTGCAAAACTCATGGCTCCTCACGCAAAGCGCGCAAAGGCCGCAAAGGTTCTCTGATGAAGTTCCTCTTTGCGCCCTTTGCGATCTTTGCGTGAGGCTTTTTCAACAAGCTGTCAATAGGTGGCAACACTCATCTGCAAAGAATGGTCGCGCAGCCGCAGCTCAGTGCCTCATGCGGCTCCCCGCATGAGCCACAAGCTGCGCCGGGCGCTCGCATCTTGATGCGATCGGGACTTTCCCGGGAGGCGACGACGCTTCATCGTCCGCGCATTCCCATGAAGCCGCCCGCCCGGATTTCCGCCTTCGCCGTTTGTGGCATCATTGGATGGTTTGCGTCCGGGAAATGGACCGCGCCAAATCTTCCAGCCCCGCAGCCAGCAGCGGCGCCGCGCTCGATCACATCGAGATCGTGCCGCCAAGCAGCGGCGAGCATTTTCCGCAGAACGGATATTGGGTTTCGGAGAGCGATGTCGGCTCACAAGTTTTGAGCGAAGCGGCCTCGCGAGATTGGGATGGGACGTTGCGGTGGCTGCGCGAGCATCCCGAAAACGCCGTGAACTTTCACAGCCTGGGAGGCGCCTTGGGCAAAAGACTTACCGCAGACTTCACCGCAACGCTGCGCTCAGTCGCAAACAGCGACGTTCCTGGGCTGAACGACGCGCTCCGTTACGCTCTATCGATTGATGGCTACGAACAGCGCGACCGCATCTCGTTCTGGCTCGATCAACAACCCGCCAGCGACTTCACGCGATCCGTGCGCGGATCATTGCTCGAAGCGATCACAGACAAAGCACCGGACACAGCTCTGGATTATTTGGATCGCGTGCCCGATCTGCCGGAAGATCGCAAATTGATCGAGGATGGATCGAGGAACCTCCTCAACGGAAGGAACGCGATGAACCGCTTCGAGGATTTTCTCGCGAATGCTTCGCCAAAAATGCGGCCCTATTTGATCGAGGCTGCGCTGTCCGGCTACGAAGGGATCGGTGCCGACGCACCGCGCTGGGCGGATCGCATCGCTGAACTGCCCGCTGACCGGCAGGGCAAAGCCATCGCCGGGCTTGCCCGCACTTGGGCCGGTGCCGATCCGCAGGCTGCGATCCAATGGGCGCTCGCTCAGCCCGATCCCGCGAATCGCGACGCCGCGCTGAATGCGTCCGCGAAGACGTGGGCTGCGGGCGATCTTCGCGAAGCCGCCGCGTGGATCAACGCGCAGCCCGTGGGAATAAACCGCGATGTGGCCACGCGCGGTCTCGTCGCGGGCATCGCGCATTCGCAGCCGGAGAGCGCGTGGACTTGGGCGTTGAGCATCCAGACTCCCGCGCAAAAAGTCGGCGCGCTGCAATCGGCATACGCCGGGCTTCGCAACAAGGATTTCGGGATGGCGGAACAACTCCTGCAAAGCGCCCACCTCCCGCCAGCCGACGCGAAAACCGTGCGGCAACCACCGCCAAGGTGACGACGCCATGAATCGCGAAACGCTTCAAACGCTCGGCGGATGCGGCATCGCGCTGGCTCTCGGCTTTTTCGCCGGCCGCCTGCGATCGCCATCCACCGACCGCGCACGGCCCGCGGATATCGCTGCGCAATCTTTCCCCGTCACCGAGGCTCAACGCACTGCCGAAGAAATCTTATCCAAAGCCATCCGCGACGAAACCGGCGCGCAACGCTGGATGACTCTGCTTTCCGCTGCGGAAAATGCGACTGCGCCGGACCTGCCGCGACTCATCCGCACCGCGGACAAAGATGAACCGATGCTGCGGATGCTCGCCGCGCGCTGGGCTGAACTCGATCCGAAGCACATGCTCCACACGCTCTACGCGGATGCGCTGCTGCCATTTGGCGTGCCGGAACGGCTGCCGGGCACCGCGATTTTGCGCGACGTGCTGCTGGAGGAATGGACGAAGAGCGATCTCGCGGGAGCGGTCGCGGCGCTAAACGACGTGCCCGAGTTTTCAATTGCGCGGAAACTTTCGCCAGTCGCTCGCAAATTCCGTGATGCAAGCCGACGTGGAGCACGGCCTGCGGCTGATGAGCGAGTGGAAGGTCAGCCTCATTTCCGATCTCGGAAAAATCACCGCGTGGGCCGAACGCGATCCCCGGCACGCGGCTGAAGTCGCGCTGCCGTTGAGCGGATTTCACAGCGGACAGGCGTTGCTGAAAGAAGTCGGGAAAGCGTGGGCGAAAGGCAATCCGGCGGAGGGATTGAAGTATGCGGAAGGGCTCGCGCAGGGTTCGCGCAAAAGTCTCGGTGGCGAGATCATCGAGCGCTGGGCCGAGCGCGATCTCGCGGCGGCGGTCGCATTCGCGGAGGCGCAGCCGGATGCGATGCGCGCATCGCTCGCGGGGGGACTCGTCGCGACTTGGGGAAAGGGCGATCCCGCCGCCGCGCTCGCGTGGAGCCAGCAGAATCTCAAGGGCAACACGCGCACTGAAGTCATCGGAAATCTTGTGACCGCTTTCGCCGAAAAAGACCTCGCGGCGGCTGGCGGGCTCGTCGCCAGCATGGAACCCGGCGCCGCGCAAAACCGTGCGACCACCGCGATCGTCGAGACCTGGATCAAAAAGGGAGCGAGCGAGCGGGCGGCTGCATTCGAGTGGCTCGCGGGTGTGCCGGACGCGGAGGCACGGCGCGCGGCGATTGAAAAAGTGGCGTGGACATGGGCGGTCGGCGATCCGGCGGCGGCGCGCGATTTTCTCGCAGGCCCTCACGGCAGCATGGCTTCGCCAAATACCATCCGCCTTGTCACCAGCATCCAGGCGGGGACAAATCCCGAGGCGACGATGGAATGGGCAAACACGCTCCCCGCCGACCGCCGCGAAACCGCGCGCAACGCCGCGCTGGACGGCTGGCTTCAGTCCCGCCCGGAAGGCGCGACCGCATTTACCCGCGCGCTTCCCGCCGGCCCGGAACGTGCGCGCGCCATCGAGACGGTCTCGTAAAGGCTCGCCTATCAATCGCCGGAACTCGCCGCGAAATGGGTCCGCGAACTCCCTTCATCCGAACAGCAAACGGCTCGCGAAATTTTCGAGCGCACGGATTTGTCCGACGAAAAGCGCGCGCAACTCAACAAGGCGCTGGAGAACCTTTGACGCGCCGTGGCTTGCCGCTCCAGCGGCGAGCGGGTCACGTGGAGGGCGACCGCTTTTCCCACTCGCCGCTGGAGCGGCGAGCCACGGCCCCCGCGGGAACCGCCATTCTCGCGCCCGTAAAACTACGGCTGCTTTTCCAGCGCATCCCTTTCCGCGTCGCGTTTCACGCGTTCTTTCTTCACCGCGTCCACCGTCTGCTTCCGCACTCGGTCGATGGTCGAAAGGAATTCGGTCAGCGCCTTTTCCATTTCGGGCGAACGTTTCTGCACTTCCTGCTGGGCGATGCCCGCGTCCTTCATGGCATCGCGAATCACCGCCGTCGTTTCCTTCAGCGACCGCGTCGCCTGATCGATCAGTTTGTCGTCGATCTTCGCTTCGCGCAGCGCCTTCACGAGTTTTTCTACCGCCTCGTGCTCGACGTTATTCGACGCCATCACCTTTCCATCCTTGTCGAGGATCAGCGCGCGGGACTGATTTAGAAACGATCCCGAGTTACCAAGTTTCGACAGCCATTTGTTTTCCGCCACATCCGTCTCCAGGTGCGTCGTGAGTTTCACATCGAGCGTGTTTTGCTGGCCCTTGCGGAAATACGTGACCTTCACCATTTCCCCGTCCTTCTTCGCGGCGATGAGCTCGCGAACTTGATTGAGATCGCTGACGAGGCTGTCGTCGATCTTCGTCAGCACGTCATTCTTTTGCAGACCGGCTTTCTGCGCGGGACTGTCCGGCAGAATCGTCCCCACGACAACGCCGGTGCCAGGTTCGATCGGCAATTGCGCACTGAGTTCTTCCGAGATGGGTTGAAGCGCGACGCCGAGCCACGTCACCGGTTTGCTCTTCAACGAATACGCCTTCCTGACGCCTCCCGTGACGATCGTTTCGCCGTCTCCCACCACGATCGAGTCGCCGTCTTTGTTGATCGTCGTCACCTTGATTTCCGTCCCGCTGCCGAGGTCGATTTCGCGCGTCTCTTTTTTCCCGTTCACGTCGATGGTGATCGTCGCCTTGCCCGTTTTCCCGGACGTGACTGTGTTGAAATTCGATTCGCTTTTGCTCTCCGCTTCCGCGGCAAAAGCAGCGCTGGTGAGCAGGGCGATCGTGGTCGTGAGGATGGATGGATTTAGTTTCATGTGAGTTTGTGGATTCAGAAAATTTCGAGCGCGACGGGGATGATTTCGCTCCGCGGCTCGCGGCGGCGCAGCGTCGATTTTCCGTCATCCCCGGCGTACGTCGTGTCATCAAGCCAAGTCGTGCGAACGAGCCGGTAGGGCCGCGCCGGATCGTGATCGACCAGCGCGACATCGCGGACTTCGAGCAGCGTGCTCGTCTGGTCGATCGGCAGGAAAACGCGCACATCCGCCGGACTCGCGCTGCTCGCGATCGGTGGTGGAGCCGCGGGTTCGCGGTTCACGAAAAACGCCAGCGCCAGCGCGGCGGCGGCGCTGAGTGGGATCGCAAACCAAACCAGGCGGACTTTTCCCGGCGCGGGTGGCGCGGCAGCGAGCAGCGCGCGCATCCGCTCTGGCGCAGGCGCGGCGGGTCGCAGCGCACGCAGCCGTTGTTCGAGATCGTCGTCGCTCACGAGCGCACCTCCTTTAGCGCAGCGCGCAGATGCTCGAGCGCGTACCGATAGCGCGAGGCTGCGGTATTCAGCGGGATGCCCAGCGTGTCGGCGATTTGTTGAAAGGTGAGTTCGCTCCACGTTTTGAGGATCACGACTTCGCGCAGATGAGCGGGCAATTCTTTCACGGCGTGTTCGAGTGCATCGTCGTGCGCCGACTCGCCGACGGGGGCCTGGAACCACTCCGGCGCGGCGAGTTCGCGGAGTTCACGGCGGTCATTTCGCCGCCCGAGATCGATCGCGCGCCGGCGGATGGTGGCGAAGACGAGCGCGTGATCCGGCGTCCGTCCCCCGCCCCGCCGCCACACTTCCACGAGCGCGTCCTGGAGCACGTCCTGCGCGTCGGCTTCGCTCCGGGTTTGATCGCGGGCAAAGAGCAGGAAGCGGCGCGCATGGGCTTCGAGCCAGGTGCGCCAGAGATGGGGATTTTCAGGAATGTCCACGCGTCGTGCATTGGCAGTTTCGACTGGGTAAGCGAAGCCGTCTGCCGTTTTTGTCTGTACTCCGCGAGATTTTTTCGCTGAGCGAAAATGTCCGCGCAGCGCTTGCGGTCACCGTCCCCGGTCGGGCAAGTTCCCCGCCATGCAAAGCCAGCCATCCGAATCCACGCGCACCGCAAAAGGCCACCGCTTCGGCTTTCTAAAAGTAGCCGCCGTGCTCGTCCAGGTCGCACTGCTGGTGGTGTACTTCTGGCCGGAACTGGAGCGCAACTTCCAAGGCTGGCTTTACCTTTTGATCGGCAGCATCGCCGTCGTGCTCGTGCTGATCTGGTTCACATTTCTCAGCCGGTTGCGCTGGTTCGTGCGCGTGCCCGGCCTCGCCCTCGTCGGACTCGCAGTGTATGGCCTTCCCAAAATCTTTCGCACTGATGGGTCGTCGAGCGGAGTCGGAGTTCCCAAGCTCGCGTGGAAATGGACGCCGCCGCGCCCGCCCGCACCCGATCTTGCGCCGGTTGCCTCACTGCCGCCCGCCGTCGCCGCAAACATCCCCGACGTGCCGCAGTTCTTCGGCCCAAATCGCGATGGCATCGTGACCGGCGCAAAGCTGGCGCGGGACTGGAAAACGACGCCGCCGAAACAGCTCTGGCGTCAACCCATCGGCACTGGCTGGTCCGCATTCGCCGTCGCAGGCGGACGCGCTTTCACGCAGGAGCAGCGCGGGGAAAATGAAGCGGTCACCTGTTACGACGTACTAACTGGAAAGCTGATCTGGACGCACACCAACCCCGCGCATTTCACCCAATGGCAGGGCGGCAATGGCCCGCGCGCGACGCCGACGGTGCATCGCGGACAGGTCTATGCGTATGGCGCGACGGGCATCCTTGACTGCCTCGATGCGGCGACTGGCCGGCGTGTGTGGTCGCGCGAAGTTTTGAAGGAAAACAAACTCTCGAACATCGAATGGGGCACGTGCTCGTCGCCGCTCGTCTTCGATGAAACGGTGGTCGTCACCGGCGGCAACGAACGCGGCCCGACGGTGCTCGCATTCATCGCCGCGACTGGCGAACCGCTCTGGCGCGGCGGCACCGATCGCGCGAGCTACTCATCGCCGATCCTCGCGACGCTCTCCGGACGCCGCGTCATCCTTTCGCTGAACGCCGCATCATTCACCGCGCACGATCTCGTCTCGGGTGAAACCGTGCTCAGTTTCCCCTGGCCCGGCGAATTTCCCAAAGCAGGCCAGCCCGTCGTGCTCCCCGGCGACCGCGTCTTCCTCGCCGCCGGATACGGCCTCGGCTGCATGATGCTCCAGATCAAACCCGGCCTGGGAAATCAACTCACCGCGACGCAGCTCTGGAGAAGCATGCGCATGAAAAATCAGTTCAACAGCGTGGCCGTGCGCGACGGAAATATCTACGGGCTCGACGACGGCCTGCTCGCCTGCGTCTCCGCGGAAACTGGCGAGCGAAAATGGAAAAGCGGCCGCTACGGTTCCGGCCAGTCGCTGCTCGTCGATGACCTCGTCCTCATCCAAAGCGAGCCCGGCCCCATCGTCCTCGCCGAAGCAAAACCGGAAGCATTCCAAGAGCTGGGCCGCATCGACGCTCTCAGCAGCAAAACGTGGAATCACCCCACGCTGGCTGGCAGATATCTGCTCGTGCGGAACGATCAGGAAGCCGCCTGCTACGAACTTCCCGTGCAGTGAAAGCGCGAATGCCGGGAACGCTCATCGCGGACGTTCTAGCCTAAACTGTCTCCGCCGTCGGATGCACCCACGGCGCGCGGTACGGGCGCGTGAGCAGGCGATTTGCCTCATCGTCGCCAACGACTTTGAACGCCGCAGGATCCCACGTTAGCGTGCGACCGAGTTGCATCGCGACGTTCGCCAAAATCGAGGAGGCGCTGGAGATGCAGCCTTCCTCGATGTCGGCGACGGGGCGTCCGCGCGTGGCGATGCAGTTTAGCAAATCCTTCATGTGGCCGCGCACGGCGGGCGCGCAGTGTTTCTCCAAATCCTTCTCCGTTTTGTCCTCGGGATATTGCTCGAGTTCCATGCCAACATCGCGATGCGCGGCCTCGCCTTTGCCGCCCTGTGGCGTGAAGTCGTAGCTGTTCACGCTTGCCTTCAGCGTGCCCTTGTCGCCGTAGAAAGTCGCGGCCCACGGATACTTTTGATCGGGCGCTTCACCCCATGAGCGGTGCGTCCATTCCACGCGGAGTTCGGGGAACTCGAACGTCGCCGTTTGCGTATCGGTGATGTTTGCCTTACTCGCCTTGTCCATGAAAATGCCGCCGCTGGAACTGATGCGCGTGGGCCAGCCGAGGTCCATCATCCAGCGCGTCATGTCGAGCATGTGAACGCACATGTCGCCGACGATGCCGTTGCCGTATTCCATGAATGCGCGCCAGCTTCGCGGATGCACGAGTTTGTTGTACGGCCGCATCGGCGCGGGGCCGGTCCACATCTCGTAGTCGAAGCCTTCCGGCGGCGCGATATCCGGCGGATTTTCCCGCGCGCGCATGTGGTAGTAGCAGCAGATTTCCACGAGCCCGACTTTGCCGAGCTTGCCCGCCTTGATGATCTGTTCGCGCGCTTCGATGAGATGCGGCGTCGAGCGGCGCTGCGTGCCGATTTGCACCACGCGTTTGTATTTCCGCGCCGCCGCCAGCATCGCCTGGCACTCGGTCACATCGACGCCGGTGGGTTTCTGGCAATACACATCCGCGCCCGCTTTCACCGCCTCGATCATCGGCAGCGCGTGCCAGTGATCCGGCGTGCCGATGAGCACCACATCGAGATCTTTCTCCTTCAGCATCTCGCGCCAGTCGCCGTACAGACGCGGCTGTTTTTTGGAAACCTGACGCTCGGCGACCAGCTTGGCGGCACCCACGAGCATCCGCTTATCCACATCGCAAAGCGACACGACGTCGACCGGCGCGACCTGGATGAGCCGCAGCAAATCGACCTTCCCATACCAGCCGCAACCGATCAGCCCGACGCGCTTTTTCTGATCGGCGAAATCGACGGCGTGCGAGCGGAGCGTGGATGCCGCGAAAGCTGCGGCACTGGTGCGGAGGAACTGGCGGCGGTTCATTCGATTCGATTGCCAGACCCGCCTGTGAAACACAATGCAGCAGAATGGTGACTTTTGTGGGTCAAGTAGGTTGAAACCGAGCAATGGCACGAAGCGCGCGGTGCAGACTTCGCGAATGTCTCTCAGCTTCGTCGATGTTCCATTGTTGACGGGCAAAACTGAGCAGCGAGCGTTCAAACAGCCGACCCACTTCCGCAGTCGAGCCAGCGCGTGGCACCAAGTTGTTCACCACGTCGGCAGAGGCCGACAATCGTGCGAGCCTCACGATTTCCAGTTTTGGGTCGGCGATTGATTCGATCAAGGCTGGCAAATGAACAGAATCCACCGAAAGGAAATCCGCGAAGTTTGCTCTGTCCGCGAGCAGCCACGCCTCCACTTCCTTGACCGCAACGCGAAAGACGAGGTTTCGGCTCCGCCGAATTCCCTTTGGCAGCCAAGTCGGGAGCACGTCTCCGGGACACTGCGCATGGACGTCCAAATCCGTCAGGACGAAAACGGGTTCCCCTCTCGCTGCCGCATGATTGAAAGCCGGCAGCCTGACACGGAGCTGCCCGAAACCTGAAAGGCCGCGTGCTTCACGCACATTCCGCCGGTTGTAGCGCCCGCCGGGCAATTCTGTTTGAGGATACCGTGCGCCGATCGTGATGTCGCGCCGGGCGTGTTTGATCACACGGCACCACACGACCTCGCTCAGCGCGTCCTCAATCGCAATGGCAACGGAAATAGCCACAGCCTACCAGAAGGACATTTGTTCAACTTTCCGCGGATCGGTCAGCGGTAGCGCTGCTTCTCCCACGCTCATGCCGCCCTCGACCAAAGCCCGAACGAGTTTCTTTTTGCTCGCAGGCGTGACTCGCGTGCCTTCCGTGTCCGGTTCGAGCAGCAGCACTTCCTCAAGGCCAACTCCTGGGTCGGCGAGCAACGCATAGCTGTGCGTGCTGACGATAAGTTGCCGCCCATTGCCGCCGGACACCTCGTGCATCAGCGCGGGAATTTGTCGGACGATTGCGTTGTTCAGCGAAAGTTCAGGCTCTTCGAGAAGCAGCACGCCATTGGTTTCCAGCAAGGCCCAAAACAGTCCGAGCATCCGAATCGTGCCATCCGAGAATTGATCCTCCTGCTGCCGCGCGCCCAATGGGCGCCAATGCTTGTAGTTGACCTCGACGTGCGGGTTGCCGCGCTTGTCCTCGACATAGCGGAGCTGCTTGAAATGCGGGACCGCGACGCGCAGCGCCTTTTCGATTTTTTGAAGGAGTTCGGTTCGCCTGCCTTTTGGTGTGTCGGACAGCCGTCGCATGAATTGCAGACCAAAGGGATCGCCCATAAAGCGCGGCGCAGTGATCTTCTCTGCGTGCTTCACCAACTGCGGCACGAGGTGCAGATAAGTAACCGCCTCGAAAAACTTCGCCACGTCCCGGAATTCAGCGTTTGCGAAAGTCTGCTCCAAATACGTCTGCGTGAGCCGCTCTGGGTCGCGTTCGTCATCCGCGTCGGGCCGTTTTTTGGACCATCCATCCCGGCGGTGAATCTCCTCATACACCAGATGGGGTGGCTGCTTTTCATCTGCTGCTTGCCGGAGGCCAATGGCATATTTCCAATGAGGCTGTGGCTCCCCGCGCTCGCCGAGATGCACCGCGATTTCAACGTCAGGCTTCCCTCTCGCAGCGAGGCAGCGGATTTTTTTCAGCCCGCCCAATTCACGGACCGCATCCTGCAAACCGCCGCCCTCAGACTTGGCGATGTCGCGGAGAAAGCGAAACACTTCCAGGAAGTTTGATTTTCCTGCCGCATTCGGTCCGACGAGAAAGACGCGGTCGCCAAGCGCGACATCCACGCTCTTGAAGTTCCGCCAGTTTTTCAAAATCAGTCGTGTGATAATCATGGTTGAGTCTCCTGCGTGAGGTTAATATTCCGCAAACGTTGAGGGTCGGTCGTTTGCGATCATCACACCACCGGAAAATGCCCCTCGACGCATCGCACACGCGGTTCGTCAGGGATCGACGGCGACAGTTTGTACTGGCGATCGTCCGGCTTCTCGAATTTGGCGATGGGCGTTGGTGCGGCATTGGGCGAGGCGCTGACATGCAGCCTACGGTAGTGGCGAGACGAATTGCCACTCCACCAGAGTTTCACGAAAAGTGTGTAACCCTCCGCCTCCAATTCACCCGAAGTTGGGAGAACGCTGTGATGTGCGGAAGCTGCGAGGGCAGCGGATCGAGTGCGAAGGGGCCAGCGGAGGTTCAATTCGCGACGGTGTCAAATCGCGCGGCAATTGGCAACGCGTGCGGGCGGCTGATTTCCGGGCATCACTGCGCGGGACGCGTGACTTCGAGACGGTAATATTTTTGCGGCTCCGCGGAATACGGCAGCACCGCGCGGATGACGCGCGTGATGCCGTCGTCCGACACGATCTGCTCGGTTTCATTCGCGTCGCTCCACGTCGTGAAATCCGTGGTGGCGCGGATGTCGAATGTCACATCCGTCGCCGCGAGATTCCGGCGGTAGATGAGCACGAGCGCGGGGCCGTCGAAGGCCAGCGCGGGCGCGGCGTTCGAGGCGAGCGCGTCGGTGTTGAATCCGTATTCGAGCAGATTTCGCAGGCCGTCGCCGTCCGCGTCGGCGAGGTCGCCGGCGATGCTCGCGGTATTCGCATCCGCGCCAAATTTCGCGAAGCGCCAGCCGTCGATCGGCAGGTCGGTGATCGCCATGTTTGCGGACGCGGGCGCGCCGATGAGGTAGTTGCTGTTGCTCACCAGCGTGAACGTCGCCGTCTCGACGCCCTCGGCAAGCGTGTCGGCGAGCGGCGTGACGGGCACGTTCACGGACGCGACGCCATCGGCGAGGAAAACCGTCGCGGGCAGCGTGTAATCTGCGTCCCGCGTGGCGCTGCCGCTCATCGTGAAACTCACCGTCACGTCGCCCATCGTGCTATCGCGCGACACGATGAAATGCGCGGCCACCAGCCCGGTCTCGCCCGCATTTGCACCCGGCGCGGTCGTGACGCTGAGCATGGAAATCACGCTCGTGCTGGTCGTGTCGTCGAAAGTTTTCACCTGCCCGTCATCCGCGATGAGCCGCAGCACGTGGCTGCCCGCGGTGTCGAATGCGACGGTCGTATCCGTCGCATTTTCATCACCAAATGTCGCGGCTCCGGGTCCGCTGAGTTTTATCCAAAGCGGCGTGACTGTGCCGGGCACCGCTGGCTTCGCGTCGTCGCTCACCGTCGCATTGAGATCGCGCGGCTGCCCGATTCCGCCGCTCACATTCACGCCCGCATTCACCGCTGCGCCGGTGTTGTTCGTGAGCGCGATGCTTACGTTGGTGAAAGTGGCCACCGCATTCGACGCGCCCGCCGCGTTCGTCACGGCGAGGCCGACGAGCATCGGGTCCGTCGCGTTTGCGAGCGCGGTCGTGCTCACGAGCGTCCATGCCACGCCGTCCGCCGAGTGGTAGCCGGAAAAATCCGCGCCGCTGCGCACGAGCCGCAACCAGCGCGGCGCTCCGAGCGCGGCCGTATTCGTCGCCGTCGCAGCGGTCGCGGCGGTCGCGCGGCGAATCCACGAGAGCCGCGCATCCGTCGTCACGCCGAGGAATGCCTCGACATCCGCGCTGCCCGTCGCCGTGCGCGCCATGATCCCCGCGCGGCTCGAAGTCGCGCTGCCGCCGCTGATGCTCGCGACGCGCGCGATGATTTCCCACGAAGTCCCCGTCATCGTCTGCCGCACGAAATAGAACCCGTCCGCGCTGTTGCTCGAAATGCTCGCGCCATTTCCCGTGACCGTGAAAGTGCCGCCATCCTGCGTGTAGCTCCCGCCGCTCGCACCGCTGCCCACGTCGCCGGATTGCAGCGATGCGGCCACCGTGGGCGCGACCGTCACGCGCAAATCTTTCGCCGTCTGAAGCGCGCCATCACTCGCTGTGAGCCGCAGCACATGCACGCCAGCGGCGGAAAAACGCGCGCCGGTTTCGAGCTCGGCGGGGTTGTCGAATGTGACCGTCCCCGGCCCGCTGAGTTTCGTCCAGGTCGTCGTGACTGCGCCGGGCGCGAGCGGTTTTCCGTCGTCGCTCGCAGTCGCTTCGAGTAGCAGGCCCGTCGCGATATTTGGAATGGCGACGTTCGTCACCGTCGGGCTGACGAACGTGATTTCCGGCGCGAGATTCGTGTCGTCGTCGGCGATGGTGACGGTCGCGCTGTTCGGCGCGCCGATCGCGTAAAGCCCGGCGGCCAGCGTCGCGATGACGGTCTCGGGGGATTCCGGCGCGGCATCGTCCAGCGGCGCGACGATCACCGGCGCGGAAGACGATCCGGCGGGAATCAAGACTGCCACAAGGATCGCGGCGTAGTCGCTGCCCGCCGTCGCCGTGCCGGTGATGTTCACATTCACCGAAAGTGCCGCTGACGTGGAGCCGCTGCGCGCGATCGTAAAAGTACCCGTGTCCCCGCCTTCGCTCGCGGCGGCGTCGCTCGCGGTGATCTTCACCGCAGGCTCGTCGTCGCCGATGGTCACGGTCGCGACGCTCGGTGTGCCGACGGTGTATGCGCCGCTCGCGATGGTGAGTTGCACGGATTCATTTGCCTCGCCCACCAGATCGTCGAGCACGGCGACGGGCACGACGACGGAGCTTTCGCCGACGGCAAAATCCGCGGTGCCCGCGATGGTCGCGTAGTCGGTGCCGTTCGTCGCGGTGCCTGCGATCGTGAGGTTCACGGTGAGCGCGCTGGTCGTGGCGCCGGTCCGCGCGATCGTGAATGCGCCATCATTCGCGGGCTCGGCGGCGCTCGCATCGGTCGCCGCGATCGTCACCGTCACGGCGTCGTCGTCGATGATCGTGTAAGTGAGCGCGGTGTTCGGACTGAGCGTCGCGCCGACCGCGTTCGAGAGCGCGAGGACGATCGTTTCGTTGGTCTCCAAATCCGGGTCGTTGAAGATCGTGTTCGGGATGATCTTTACCGTTTCGCCGATCGCGAAAGTGAGCGTGCCCGCCGCGAGCGTGAAGTCCGCGCCGACCGTCGCGTTGCCGCCGGTCACGGCGAAATCCACCGTCACCACCGCCGTCTGGGCGGTGCTTAAAGCGACCGCGATTTGCGCAGGCGACGCGCTTTCACCGCCGCTGCCCGTCGCACCCGCAAAGCCCACCGTCGCGGCAGGCGGCGCGTCGTCGTCGGTGATCGTGACGGTGTGCGAAACGCTCCCGAGTTTCGCGCCGTTGGGATTGCGCAGCGTGATGACGACGGTCTGATTCGGCTCATCGAGCGTGTCGTCATTGATCGTGAGCGGGACCGCCTGCGCCGTCTCGCCCGCCGCGAAAGTGAGCACGCCGTTCGTCGTCACAAAATCCACATTTCCGCCAAGCGCCGTCCCGCCATTCGTGTACCACTCGACCGTCACCTCGCCCGCCTGCGCGGCACTCAGCGTCACGTTCAAATTCACCGTGCCCGCGCCTTCCGCAGCGCTGCTCGAGGTCGGTGAAAATGCGACCGTCGGCAGCGTCGTTTGCGCATCGGGAATGTAGCGCGTCGCACTGCCAAGACCAAGGCTGTAGGCCGCGTCGGGAGCGATGTTGAGGATCAGCGTCTCGACGCCTTCCGACAAAACATCGGCCAGCATCGGCACATCCACGTAAGCCCCAGTCGCGGCTGCGGCGATCGTCACGGTGCCGCTCGGCGCGGTGAAATCCACACCGCTCGTGGACGTGCCGCCGAGCGTGTAATTCACCGTCAGCGCATTCGTCGTCGCGCCCGTGCGCGAGATGAAAAACTTCGCGAGGCTGCCCGCCGTTTCGGTGAAAGAATCGTCGGTAGTCGAGGCGTTCACCTGCGGCAATTCGTCGTCCTCGATGTGCAGCGTCGCCGCGCGATCCACCGCGAGCGAGTAGGCCGCGTTCGGCGCGAGCGTGAGCGTCACGGTTTCGTAGCCCTCGTTTTCCACATCCTGAATCGGCGCAACCGTCACCGTCGCCGTCGCATTTTTCGCGATGCTCAAAGTCCCCGTCAGCGTCGTGAAATCCACGCCGTTCGCCGCCGTTCCGCTCATCGTGTAAAGCACGTTGATGTTGCCCGTGCCGGTGCCGGTCGTCGTGATTCTGAACGTCCCGTTCGTCCCGCTTTCCTTTGCCGAAGCCGTCGTGCTGACCGCGACATACGGCACGTCGCCGTTGTCCGTGATCGTCACCGTCGCATCGCCCGGGGAGCCGACCGCGTAGCCCGTGCCACCGCGCAAATACAGCCGCGCGGTCTGCGCGGGTTCGCCGATCCCATCATCGACTGGCGTGATGACGATCGTGCCGACGCCGCTCCCTGCCGGGATCGTGAGCACGCCCGGTAGCGCCACGTAATCCGTCCCGTGCAGCGCGCCGCCCGTGAGCCCGTAATTCACCGTGAGCGCCGCCGCCGTGCTCCCCGTCCGCGTGATACTAAATACGCCGGGATCGCTCGCCGCCTCAGCCGCCGCCGCATCCGTCGCCACCACGCTCAAGATCGGTTCATCGTCATCGTGAAGATTTGCGGTGCCGCTGTTGTCCGCGGTCGCCGTGGCGCGGATGTAATTCGCGTTCGTCGAAATCGTCAGGATCACGGTTTCCATTCCCTCGATCGTCGCGTCCTGATTTGGCGTCACATTCACCAGCACACTCGATGCGCCCGCGGGGATGGTGATCGTCGCCGGGATGCTCGCGTAGTCCGTGCCATTCCCCGCCGTGCCCGTCATCGCGACCGCCACGCCGAGCGCGCTCGTCGTCGGCCCGATGCGCTCGATCAAAAACTGCGCGACGTCCCCGCCTTCATCCGCATCGCGATCCGCCACGCGCATCCGCACGAGCGGCTTCGTGGTGTCGGAGTCGGCGATGAAAAGCGTCGCCGTCGCGGTGCCGAGCACGTAGGTCGTCGCGGGCTGCAATTCGACAATCACCGTCTCGAAGCTCTCCGCCGCCGTGTCATCGACCGCCGTCACCACGAGATCGACGAACGCCGCACCCGCCGCGATCGTCGCGATGGTCCCGAGCGCGGGCGTGTAGTCCGTCGTGCCCGTCGCCGTGCCGCTCGGCGAGAGAAAATTCACGGTCAACGCCGCCGTCGTCGCACCCGTCCGCGAAATCCGAATCACCCCGGTATTCGCGCCCTCCGCGCAATCCGCATCCTGCACGAACAGGCTCACGACATTCTGCTGGGTGCCGGTGAAATTCACCGTCGCATTTGGCCCGACCGTCACCGTCGCGCTGCCGGTCGCCGTCAGCGTGTGGGCAAAGAGTTGCGCGACGACCGAGTGCGATCCCGCGGCCAGGCCAGTGAGCGCGTAGCTGCCATCGCTGTTCGTGTAAGTGTCGCGCGTCCCCGCCGTCACGCGCACATGCTGGAGCGGCAGCGCGCCGTCCGTGATCGTGCCCGAGATGCGAAACGTCCCCGGCGTGCCCACCGTCACAATCACCGACGCGCTCGCCGTGCGCCCTTTCATATCCGACGCCACGCAGCGCACGCGATACACTCCCGCCGTCGTCCACGATTTCGTCACGACCGCGGAGTTCGCGGTGCTGAACGACTTGTCGCCAAAGTCCCACGCATACGCGAGCACGTCGCCATCCGGGTCGGTCGCGGTCGCGGTGAAAGTGACCGTCGCGCTCGCGGCCACGCTCGTCGCGCTGGCGGCGAGCGAAACTGCGGGCGTCTGATTGGTCGGGAAAGGGCCGGTGTTCACCGTCACATCCACGCTCGGCGGCGAGGTCGCATTTTTCGCCACGGGCGTGATGTGGATGTCGCTCTCCACGTCGGAGAAAGTGCGCCCGATCACGATCGGCGCGTCCGTTTTTCCATCGGTGGAACCCGGCGTGGTATCGAGCAAATGCGAGCCGCCCGCGCTCGTCGCCCACGGATCCCAATGCAGAAACACGCCGCCCTGCACCCACGCATTGCTCGCGAATTTCTGCCGCAAATCCACCCAGTAATCGCGCGCCGCATCCTTGCGCACTTTCAGCGCATAGCGCAGCCGCGGATCGAGCCGCGGCTGATCCATTTGGTAAATGCGATACGTTCCGCTCTGCCCGACACTGTGGACGAACGAAGTCGGCATCCAGTTGAGCAAATTTTTGTGGCACGCATTGAACTGCAAATCGCCCGCGCTCGCGCTGCCCATCGTGTCAAAGTTGTCGCCGTACTCGACATGCGCGCCGCCGCCGATTGGCGAGCCATTCGTCGTGCTCCAAAAGTTCGCGTGCCACAGCCCGAAGTTGTGTCCGTATTCATGCACCGCCACGCCCGTGCCCGTGCCGGATTTCAGCCAGCAGCCTTTGCCGCCGACGTATGCCTGCCCGCCGAAACTGCCCGGCGAGCCGGTGTAAATCACCGTGTCGAAATCGAAATTCGCGGGGTCGAAACCCGCCGCCTTCGACGCGATGCGCGCGTCGTTCAGCACTTCATACGCGCTGCCCGTGTCCTGATCCTTGTACCACGCCTCGCTGCGCGGCAGCACGATGATCGGCGTCACCGTCGTGAGGAAAGTCATCGCGCCAAAACTCGAATCCACAAACCAGTCCTGCACGTTTTTCCCGAGATCGTGCCCGTCCTTTTCGCTCACGCTTTCCCGGCGCGTTTCCGGAAAAGCGATGCGCATCAGCACATGCGTCTTGTAGCCCGTGCTCTGCGTCGCCGACGGCGGACTCGTGGGTTTGCTCGGCCCGCCATTTCCGCCCTCCGCCGCGAGCTGATCCTCCAGCGCGTGGATGTGCCCGCCCGAGCAAAGGAAGATGAATTTGCCACCAGCCTCGACGACCGGCTGCTGTGGCGCGACCGCATCGAAAGCGCCGTCCGCATTGCGCGGCGCGGGCGTCTCGATGCTGGAAACCGGACACACCTCGACGACCGCGCGCGAGTTCCCCACGCCCTCGCGCAATTCGCGCCCGCTCACAAAACCATCCGCATCCTTCGCCATCACCGTCCGGCGACGCGTGAGGTTGTTCGGATGATTCGGAATCTCGCCCGGCTCCACGACGCGCAATGGTCGCTCATCCACCGCCATCACATCATCCACCGCGATGCCGACGATGCACGCGCGCTCCGTCGTCTGCTGCGCCAGCTTTGC
>JANNWY010000122.1:0-1520 GCA_031409335.1 Chthoniobacteraceae bacterium
CATCCAGCGCACTCGGGCTCGCGCCCTTTGATGGGATTTCGAGTCGCGAAGATACTTCTCGGTGAATGCCAAAGCGTCATTCTCAGTGAGGTTAAAGTTTAACGTCATTTTTTGCGAGATGCGCGCAAGTCGGCGAACGACCTCAAGCTCAGCGACAGCGGAGCGCGGCGCGGTAGCTGCGAAGGTCGGGCGAAGAAGGCGGCGGCAGACGTGAGGCCACGCCCCGCTCGCACGAGACGGCTGCGAACGTGAACAGCAGCTACCGTGACGCGCGGAGCTGTTCGCTGCAGCGCATGGTTAGGCCGTCGGTTATCCACTGCGCTCCTCCATCCATCTCTGTGGGTCATCAAGATCGACGTCCTCTCCCTCCTGCGCATCGGCCATGCGCCAGCCCTCGCGCTTGCAAAGCGCGGCGAACTGTCTGATGTGATTGAAACCGCCGTGCGTGTAAACGTCCTGAACCGTCCCGTCCTCCTCGGTCAACTCCAGTCGGAAGCCGCCATCGATAGGCAACGTCGCCTCCGTGGGTGACTCCCACTCCAGAGCGATGAATGCGGCAGTGAAGGCTTCAGTGACGGACTCCAAATCACCAAGCGGCTGATTCTGCTGCGGTGTCTCTCCCGGTTTGTAGATGATGAGATTCCAAGACATACGCGTGCTCAGCGGCCTAACGACCCCAAGCTCAGCGACAGCGGAGCGTGGCGCGGTAGCTGCGAAGGTGGAGCGAAGAAGGAGGCAACGGACGTGAGACAACGCCGCGCTCGGACGAGACGGCTGCGAACGTGAAAAGCAGCTACCGTGACACGCGGAGCTGTTCGCTGCAGCGCATGGTTAGGCGTCATTGGCGTTTTGTTGGGGAAACTATGAGCCACAAGAAACATGTGAACTGTTGTTGGCCTTTATCGTCGCGGATAAGACTCAGCTTCTCTTGGTCTATTCTCGACGCGCGTAATCCGAATCGTGCAAGCTCGGCGTTGATATTCGCAACGGTGGGAGTCGCCAACACGGCTTGCGCGAATGGCGCGCGAAGCGCGGTCATCTTCGGATTGTGCATGTTGCCGGCTGAACGCTTTGCAGCGGCTAACTCGCGGGGCGCAGACTGCTCTAGCGCGGAGAAAACCTCATGCTGGAATGTTGAATCGCTGACGAGCCAGTGAAGTGCGATGAGTTCGAGCCGTTGGATGTGGCCGCTCTGCGCCAACTCATTGAGAGCGTCCTTGAAAGTGGGCGAGCCTCCAGCCGCGCCATACGCGATGCCCGCGCGACCGGGCGAGAAGCGATCGTCATCGGGCCGGACAGACGACGTCCAGCCTGCCAAGCCTGTTGAGGCGCCGCACAGGATTAGAAATGAAATGAGGTTGCGCATCGGGATGACGCCTAACGACCCCAAGCTCAGCGACTGCGGAGGGCGGCGCAGCCTGTGCGGAAAGGCGGCGGGGGCAGGTCTGCGGGCGGGAGCACAGGCTGTGACGCCCGGAGCAGTTCGCTGCAGCGCATGGTTAGGCGACGTTGATTGCATT
>JANNWY010000123.1:0-1812 GCA_031409335.1 Chthoniobacteraceae bacterium
CGGCTGTCGAGTTTGTCAGGGTTCGGTTTGAGAATCGCCACGTGGCGCTGAAAGCAGAAAGGCACATCTGAATCCACGACGGCTGGGACGCCGAGAGTCGCACCCACCGCGCTAAATAGAATGTCGCCTCGCTTCGGCAGCCGGTGGTCTTTGAGCGACGTGAAGTAGTCGTTGGAAACCCTCTTCGAGTTATCGAAGTGCAGGTAGCCCGACGAGACGTTGCCGACGAAGATGAAATGGACACCATCATCACTGAAAGCAGGAGTATTGTGATCGCCGTCGGTAATAGTTTCACACACGTCGGCGATGCGTCTTGGTGCAAAGCGAGCGCCGAGTCGTTGATAGCTATCTTCAGCACCTGCCCTGGAAAGCGCGTCAGCCTCGACGGCGGCCTGCTGGCGGAGGGTGCGGGCCTCGTGGATTTGGGCGGACAGTTCCTCAATCCGCGCCACCACCCGCCGCTGCTCCGCCAACGGCGGCAGCGGGATTTCGCGCGCGAGGAACTTATCTTCCTGCAACCGAACGCGATTGGTCGTGCCTTCGCTCGCTCGTTTGCATTCATCAACGAATGACGCCGTGCGGCACATCCAACCGAAATAAGCTGGCAACAGCCGATTCTCGACAACGTTGAACAGCGGAAAGTCGTTCGTGACAATTGCCTCGTCGAGTGCCGGCGGCACGATGCCAAGCGCGCCGTTGCGCGCATCAATTCGCGAGAGAATGAATTGACCGCACCGCGCCACCATCTGCCGGGAAGCCGCGATCTCCGCGCCAGTCAAGATGCCGCGCAGCACAACGCCTTTGCCCCAAAGCTTGACGGTGATCTGGCGATACTCGGCGTCGGGCTGAAGCTCGATAGTTTCTTCCGATCGCCGCATCACCTCCCCGAGCTGAACGCGCGGCCATTTCGCGCTCATCCGAAGAGTTTTTCGAAGTCGTTGTGCGAGCCGATCCAGAACCATTGGAGGGTGTCACCGTTTCGGCGGGCGGCGGCTCGAATACTGTCGTTGACCCGCACCGTCCAAACATTGTCGTGACCACTGAGCTTCTTAAAGCGCAGCGAAGGATGCCCCGGGTCCACTTGGAATTTCTTGAAGGCGCTCGAAGCCGCGCGCTTTCCCCGCGTATCGAGCTGGCGGTAGAGCCGCCAGAAGTCACCGTGGGTTCGTGAAATCAAAGCCGATCCAGGTCCAGCGGCTCCGTGGGCTCATTCTCAATCGACTTCAGGTAAGCCTCCAGTTTCGGACGCGGACGCGGGTCGTTGATAATCCGCTCCCAGGCGGCGTCACCGTCTTGGGCAGCCGGCGAGCGACCCTGCTGTTTCACGAAGAGCACGAAATCCAGGACGGTGCTCTGCTTCTCCGGGGGGAGCGCAGCGGCTTCTTCAGCAATGCGAGCGGCGAGGTCGGCTGATGGCATGGCGCAGGGTAGCTGCGAACGTTTTGGCTGTCGAAGGTTTCAATCAGCGTGCTGCGCGAGGAGTTCGCGGACTTGGCTAGCCGTCGGCATCCATCTCCCCGAGCAACCGGCGCAGGGCCGCGGCGTCGCGGGTCGAGAGCGAACCCACTTTCCTGCCGAGGCGGCTTTTGCTCACGCTCCGAATTTGGTCGCAGCAAATATCGGCCTTGCGTCCCGCACAGGTGACGGGGAGCCGCGCGCGCCATTTTGGACGCGCGACGCTCGTGAGCGGACAGACGACCACGGTCTTCAACTCGCGGTTCAGCGCGTCCAGGCTGACGATGACGCATGGGCGGGTCTTGCCGATTTCGCTGCCTTCCACCGGATCGAGCCGCGTCCAGAAAACTTCGTCGC
>JANNWY010000124.1:0-8112 GCA_031409335.1 Chthoniobacteraceae bacterium
TGGGCGGTGGTGCTCATGTCTGGGTGCGCTTTCGATGGTGAGTAACAGGGTGCGCGGATACTGAGAAGCAATCTTTTGAACGGTCGAACAAGGCGGTGAAATCGAAAGACGGAAGGCGGCTGCGGCTCGGCCTCGAATGAAGCGCGAAACTCGAAGACGATTTCCGTAACCGATCTCTGCTTTCAAGCACGCCCAATCGTTGCCGCGGGTTTTCCGACCTTGACGGTGCTTTTGACGGTCAATATAGTTTACTAATTCTCAGGCCAAAGAAAGTGGCTCCGCCGGCCACTTTTTTTTGTCCCCTGAGATGGCGCATTTTTATGAACAGCGAATTTATTGCCGTATTGGAAAACCTCGAACGCGAAAGGGGCATCAAGCGCTCTGTACTGATCGAGGCCGTCCAGAACGCCCTGCTTTCGGCATCGAAAAAAACGCTCGAACAGGCGCGCGATCTCCGCATCGAAATCGACCAGAAGACCGGCCAAATTCGTGCCATCGCGAAGTTGATCGTGGTGGAAAAAGTGACGAATAAACACGACGAGATCACGCTGACTGCCGCGGCGAAAATCAATCCGGCGGTGAAGGTGGGCGAGGAGATCGACGTGGAGGTGACGCCGAAGAACTTTGGTCGCATCGCGGCGCAGACGGCGAAGCAGGCGATGATGCAGCGCATCCGCGAGGAGGAGAAGCGGATGATTTACGAGGAATTCAAGGATCGCGCGGGAGAGATCGTCCCGGGGACTGTGCGGCGTTTTGAGCGCTCGGATGTTATCATCGACTTGGGGAAATTCGAGGCGACGATGCCTTCCAAGGAGCGCGTGCAGACGGAGGATTACAATGTCGGCGACCGCATCCGCGCTTACGTCGTGGCGGTGGAAAATGGGATGCGCGGGCCGGAGATCATTCTTTCGCGCAGCCACCCGAATTTCGTCCGCCGGCTGTTCGAGATGGAGGTGACTGAGATCGCGGATCACACCGTCGAGATCAAGGGCATCGCCCGCGAAGCTGGCTATCGCACCAAGATCGCGGTGCATAGCGCGAATGACAAAGTGGACCCGGTCGGCGCGTGCGTGGGCATGCGTGGTGCGCGGGTGAAAAACATTGTCCGCGAGCTGAACAACGAAAAGGTGGACATCATCCGCTGGAGTGCCGACTTGAAGGAACTCGCGACGGAGGCGCTCAAGCCCGCGAAGATCAAATCGGTCACGCTCGTGACGGGGGAGAAGAATTCCATCCTGATCAAAGTGGATGAGGATCAGCTCTCCCTCGCGATCGGGAAGCGCGGCCAGAATGCGCGTCTCACCTCGCGGCTGTGCGGATGGGACGTGAATATCGAGAAGGACGAGTCCGCGAAGCAAGTTTTTGACACGAAGAAGCAGACCGTCGCCAGCGTCATGGCGGCTGCTTTGAAAATCACCGAGGAGCAAGCGAACAAGCTCGTCAACGCGGGGATGACCAGCGTCGAAGTCGTCGCATCCGGCTGCGAAGCGCAGGACATTGCGGATCTGACCGGCGTCGATATCGAGACGGCAACGGCGATCCAGACCAGGGCGCAGGAACACGAAAAGAACATGGCTTCCACCCAGTAGGTGAATCCCATGAACACACCTTACCGGGACAACTTTAATGGCCACCAAGACGACCAGCAAAACGACCGAAAAAAAGCCAGCCGGGGGCAGGACGCCTGCCCCTTCCAAATCTGCTGCCGCGGCCAAAAAACCCGCCGTAAAAACTGCTAGAGGAAAGACGACCGAGGCGGAAACACCCGCCGCGCCGCCTGCGCCGCCAGTGGTGAAGGAAACGGTTTCCCTGATCGACGAAAAACCGAAGATAGTCCGCAAGGCACCCGGAACTCTGGAGCATCGGCCATTCGCCGCGCTTCCGCGCATTTCCAAGCTCGTTGACCCCCAGCCCGCGGCCAAGGCGGCTTCGCCTCCGGCGGTGCCTCCCTTTGAGCCGCCTGCGCCTCCGGCAGACGATGCCGCAGCCGGCGACGGCGATGGCAAGGGCGAGGAAAAGATCATCCACATCAAGCCGCCCGTCATCGTTCGCGACCTCGCGGTGGCACTGAACGTCAAGCCATTCCAGCTCCTCGGCGATCTGATGGAGATGAACATTTTCGCATCCATCAATCAGTCGGTGGATGCCGACGTGGCGTCGAAGGTTTGCGCAAAGCACGGCTTCGTTTTTGAGAAGGAAAAGCGCGACAAGGCCAAGCAGCTCCACCCAGTCGTGGAAAAGCCGAAGGAGCCAGCCCCGCAAAAGGAAGCGGCGAAGAAAGATGAACTCGAGCTTCGCGCGCCGATTGTCACGTTCATGGGTCACGTCGATCACGGCAAGACGACGCTGATGGACGCGATCCGCAAGACGCGGGTGGCGGCGGGTGAAGCTGGCGGTATTACGCAACACATCGGCGCTTACTCCGTCGCTTACAAAGAGCAGCGCATTACCTTTCTCGACACTCCGGGCCATGCCGCATTCACGGCGATGCGTGCCCGTGGCGCGACCGTCACGGATATCGTCGTGCTCGTCGTCGCGGCTGATGATGGCATCATGCCGCAGACCATCGAGGCGATGAATCATGCGAAGGCCGCGAAGGTTCACATCATGGTCGCGATCACGAAAATGGATGCGCCTGGTGCCAATTTGGACAAGGTGAAAGGGCAGCTTCAGGAAAAGGGACTCGTGCCGGAAGACTGGGGTGGTGAGACGATCTGCTGTCCCGTCGCGGCCATCAAAGGCCAGGGCGTCGAGCAGCTTCTGGAGAGCATCTTGCTCGTCGCGGAAATCGCGGAACTCAAAGTCAGTCCGCGCGTGGATGCACGCGGCACGGTGATCGAGGCCCAGATCGAGCAGGGCAGGGGACCGACCGCGACGGTGATCGTGCGGACGGGCACGCTGAATCTTGGCGACGCTTTCATCTGCGGAAATTTCGACGGCAAAGTAAAATCGCTCATCGACGACTACGGCAAGCCAATGAAATCCGCCGGGCCAGCCACGCCGGTGAAAATCCTCGGCTTCGCCGGACTGCCGAATGCAGGCGATGAACTCGTCGTCATGGACAGCGAACGCGCGGCAAAAGCGCTCAGCCAGGAACGCCTCGACGCGCTGCGCATGCACAAGCTCGCCGCGCCGCAGCGGGCGACGCTGGACAACCTGCTCGACACTATCAACGCGGGCCACAAACCGGTCCTCAATCTGGTGCTCAAGTGCGACGTGCAAGGTTCGCTCGAAGCGCTCATCACTTCGCTCAAACAAATCGACAGCAAGAAAATCGACCTCGCGTTTGTCCACGCCGCAGTCGGCCCGATTACCGAATCCGACGTGCTGCTCGCGACCGCATCGAATGCGGTCATCGTCGGTTTCAGCGTGAAAACCGAGAACACCGCCGCCTCCGCCGCCAAGCGCGAAGGCGTCGAGATCAAACTCTTCTCGATCATCTACGAACTCATCGACCAGATGAAGGAAGCGATGGCGGGAATGCTCGAACCCGAAAGCCGCGAGACCTCAATCGGCCACGCGGAAATTCGGAAAGTGTTCGAGCTGTCGAAAGGCATCGTCGCGGGATGTCACGTCAGCGACGGACGCATCGTGCGTACCGGGCGCGCCCGCATCATGCGCGGCAAGACGCCGATCTACGACGGGCCGATCACCACGCTGCGCCGCTTTACCGATGACGTGAAGGAAGTCCGCACCGGTCTCGAGTGCGGCATCAAGCTCGGGGATTTCTCCGAGTATGAACCGGGTGACGTCATCGAGTGTTATCAGCTCGACAAAGTTCCACAGAAGCTCTGAAGCGGATTGGTTGAGTGTTGAATGTTGAGGGTTGAGTAACGTGTCGCACCGGCACGTCTCCCGGCCCGACAAGACGCGCCACTCAATCCGCAACATTCAACCCAACACTTTCCCATGAAGCATCGCCTTCAGCGAGTCAACGAGCTGCTCAAACGCGAACTCGGCGAACTGGTCCAGCGCGAGTGCCGGTTCCCCGCGCAGCTTGTCACCGTCCAGCAGATCGACGTCACGCCCGATCTCAAACACGCGCACGCCTTCATCAGCGTCATCGGCACCGACGAGGAACGCCATGCATCCATGGCGGTGCTGCATGCCGCCCGCGTGCAATTGCAGAACGCGCTGGCAAAACGCGTCGTCCTGAAGTTCACCCCGCAGCTTCATTTCAAACTCGATGAAGCCGCCGAGCGCGGCGACCGCATCCTGCACATTCTTTCCGAACTCGGCACGCCCGAACCGCCGCCCGAAGATGAAGACTAACTGCCAGCTCGAGGAAATCGCGGACGCCATCCGCAACCACGATCGTTTCGTCGTGATGAGCCACGTCCGGCCCGATGGCGATGCGCTCGGCTGCACGCTCGCGATGATGCTGTGCCTCCAGCAGCTCGGGAAAAGTGTCGTCGCTTGGAATGAGGACGGGGTGCTCGAAAAGTTCCGCTATCTTCCGGGCGCGGATTTCATTCAGACGCCGCCAACGGAACCGCAGGAGTTCGATGTCGCCATCGCGCTCGACACCGCCGTGTGGAATCGCGTCGGCACCTGCCTGCCTGCGGTGAAAGCGAAGATGTGGATCAACATCGACCACCACATCACCAACGATCACTACGGCGACCTCGCCTATATCGACGCCACCGCGCCCGCCACCGGCCAGATTCTTTACGAACTCTTTCGCGGAAACGATCTGCCTTTCACCTACGAAATGGCGGACAATCTCTTCGTCGCGATCAGCACGGACACCGGCTCCTTTCAGTATCCATCCACGACGGCGCGGACTTACGAGATCGGTGCGGAATTGATCCGCAGCGGGGTGAACGTCGGCGCGCTTTCGCAAAAAATGTACGAGAGCTACCCGCGCCGCCGGCTCGAACTCCTGCGCGCGCTGCTCAACGTATTCAAGCTCACCTCGCACGACCGCGTCGCCAGCTTCACCCTCACCCAGGCCGCGAGCGAGGCGATCGGCGCGAAGCCCGAAGACAACGAAGGACTCATCGACACCATCCGCGCGATCGAAGGCGTCGTCGTCGCCGCCTTCATCGAAGAACTTCCCGAGGGAAAAGTCCGCATCAGCCTGCGCTCCAAAGATCCCAAAATCGACGTGAGCAAAATCTGCGGAATCTTCGGCGGAGGCGGTCACAAGCTCGCCGCCGGCGCGCGCATCGCCGGCCCGCTGGCCGAAGTCGAATCGAAAGTCCTGTCCGCAATTGATCGCGCCTTCAGCGACGCGGCGCAGTTGCCTCCTCCGACCGGGCGCGATAGCCTTCTCGCTTGATCCTTGATCGCTTTCCTGAAATTCAATCACTCTCGCCGGACGAACTCGCCGACCTGCGCGGAGAGCTCGACGATCTGCTTCACGGCCCGGTGGACAGCCCTGTCACTGACTCCGCCGTCCTCGCGCTACTTGAACGCCGCCACGCCGAGTATCTCCGTGATCCTTCCACCGCGCGTCCCGCAGAGGAGGTCATGGCCCGACTGCGCGCGCAGTTCATCACTGGCGGGTGAACGAGATCGACATGCAGGGTCTCTATGAACGCCAAACCAGCCTCGCGCGGGCTGAGCGTCTCGAAGCCAGAATCCTCGCCGCCTTCCAACAGCTCGTCCGCTTTCCGCGCTCCGCTTCCGAGTTTGCCGAGAGTTTTCGCTGTTGTCGCCTGAGCGCCTTTCCTTACGCTCTATAATATAAGATTGAAGGCCGCCGCATCGTTATCCACGCCGCGCTCGACACGCGCCAGGACCAGGATTCCATCCGCCGCCGGCTCGGCCTCTGAAACTGCTCCGCACTTTTTCCACCACCCACCTTTCACCGCACACCACCATGACCACTTCCACCCTCGACGGCGTCCTCCTTGTAGATAAAGCCCCGCGCATGACCTCGCACGACGTCGTCGCGATTGTGCGGCGGAGTCTCAACACGAAAAAAGTCGGCCACTGCGGCACGCTCGATCCGCTCGCCACGGGCCTGCTCATCATTGTCCTCGGACGCGGCACGAAGATTCAGGATCTCCTGATGAGCGAGGACAAGGAATACGTCGGCACGATGACGCTCGGAGTGCAAACCGACTCGCAGGACGCGGATGGAAAGATCGTGGAAACGCGCGAAGTCCCCGAGCTTTCGCGTGAGCAGATCGACGCGGCGTTCGCGAAATTTCAAGGCGATTTCTACCAGATGCCGCCCATGGTTTCCGCCATCAAGCAAGGCGGCGTCCCGCTCTACAAACTCGCGCGCCAAGGCAAAACCGTGGAGCGCGAACCGCGCTTCGTGCATGTGTACGCGCATGAAATCCAAGCCATCCGCCCGCCCGAGATCGACTTCCGCGTCGTGTGCAGCAAAGGCTTCTACGTCCGCACCTACGCCTTCGACATCGGCAACGAACTCGGCTGCGGCGCGCATTTGAAAACGCTGCGCCGCACGAAGAGCGGCCGCTTCACGCTCGAACATTCCGTCACCGTCGATGAGCTAAAGAACGGCGACCCGCGCGCGATCGAGGCGAAAATCCTGAGCCTGCCCACCGTCTCGCGGATGCGCGGGGCGTAAGGGCCGCTGCTTGTCGAGTGGGAGCGCCTGTGCTCCAGTGGCGGTGCGTTCACTCCGAACACCACGATCTGCTCCTTCCTCCCATGAAACACCCCATTGCTTCCCTCCTCCTCGTCGTCGCCGCGCTGCTGCCCGCCTCGCTCGCGACGCCTGCTCAGGCGGCAACAATGATCCTGCACAACTTCACCGGTGGCACCAGCGATGGCAGCTCGCCTCAAGGCTCACTGACCCTTTCCGGCTCGAAGCTTTACGGCATGACCTACCAAGGCGGCAGCGGCGACTATGGCACTCTCTTCGGCATGAACGCCGATGGCACAGGCTACACCACGCTTCACATCTTCAATTCCCAGGGCGGTGCCAATCCTTTTGGCTCGCTGACGCTGTCCGGCACGAAACTCTATGGCATGACCGCGCAAGGCGGGATCAATTTGGGTGGCACGATCTTCAGCATGAACACCGACGGGACCGGCTTCAATCTGCTCCACAGCTTTACCGGTGGTGCAAATGACGGTTCTTTGCCCAGAGGCTCGCTGCTGCTTTCCGGTTCGAAGTTCTACGGCATGACCTACAACGGCGGCATCAATTTCAATGGTGGCGGCACTATTTTCAGCATGAACACCGATGGAACCGGCTTTACCCTGCTCCACAGATTCCTTGGTGGTGCCAGCGATGGTCTTCATCCGAATGGCTCGCTCGCGCTCTCCGGCTCGAAGCTCTATGGCATGACCCAATCTGGCGGCAGCAACGACACGGGCGCGCTGTTCAGCATCAGCACCGATGGCAGTGGCTTCGGTCTGCTCCATAGCTTCACGGACGGTCCCAATGATGGCGCTGGCCCAAATGGCTCGCTGACGCTCTCCGGCTCGACGATCTACGGCTCCACCAACGCAGGCGGCGGCGAGATTCCCGGTATTGGTGCCGGCACGATCTTCCGCCTCAATACCGATGGCACAGGTTTCAGCCTGCTCCACACCTTTGTCTCGGGCATCGACGATGGTGCTCGTCCTACGGCGCTGACGCTTGCCGGAACGACCCTCTACGGCATGAGCACCTTTGGTGGCAATAACTTGGGCACCCTGTTTAGTATTGGCACGAATGGCGGCGGCTTCCGCCTGCTCGAAAGTTTTTCCGGCGCACCCGCTGATGGCGCCAATCCTTCTAGTTTTGGTGCCCTCACCCTTTCCGGCGATGCCTCAACGCTCTATGGCTTGACTGCCTTTGGTGGCACCGCCAACAAAGGCGTGGTCTTCTCCAAGGCTGTCCCCGAGCCCGGCACTTTCGTCCTGTTCGGCCTCGGCGCGCTCCTCCTCTCCGCACGCCGCCGGAACGCGCGGGTGTAGTTTCCCCTCGCTCCCAAGTTCCACTTGGGAGCGCACGATTCTCCGAAGCTGTGCTTCGCCCGCCGTGGCGGAGGGGGAAAGGGGTCGGGAGATAATGTCGCTCAATTAAGGGAAGAGATTGGGTTAGCTTTTCGAGGCTTGCCCTTGTTGTTGCGGGAGGGGGAGACGCGCATGAGGTGTCGCGGGCGGGTAAGGTATTGATAGGGTTTGGGACGGCGTTTGAGCACC
>JANNWY010000125.1:0-3363 GCA_031409335.1 Chthoniobacteraceae bacterium
CCCCCCCCCCCCGGGCCCCGCCGGGGTTGCCCCGCCCCCCCCCTCTCCCCCGGCCCCCGGCGGGGCCCACAACACCCCCCGTCGAACATCGAACATCGAACATCGAAGTGCCCGGCTTCCACACGCGCAGCAATGCGACGAGCGCGACCATCGATACAATCGCGCTCGCCAGATCGACCAGCCACGGGCCATGCCAATTGCTCACCGCAAATTGCGTCACCGCGAAACTCGCGCCGCATACGAAACACGCCGGCCACACTTCCACCATCCCGCGCCAGCCTACCTGCGCGGCCACCAGCCAGAAGGGAACGATCAGCGAAAACACCGGCAACTGCCGCCCGACCATCGCGCTGAGCGCGTGCAGATCGAGGCCGGTCACGGTGCTCAGCGTCGTGATCGGAATCCCGAGCGAACCGAACGCGACCGGCGCGGTGTTGCCGATCAGCGCGAGCTTCGCGGCTTCGAGCGGCTTGAAACCGAGTCCGATCAGCATCGCGCCCGTGATCGCGACCGGCGCGCCAAATCCCGCGCAGCCTTCGACGAATGCGCCAAAGCAAAACGCGACGAGCAGCGCCTGGATGCGCCGGTCGCCCGCGAGCCCGGCGATCTGTTCTTTCAACACCTCGAACTGCCCGCTCTCCACGGAAAGCTGGTAGATGAAAATCGCGTTCAAGACGATCCAGCCGATCGGAAAAAACCCAAACACCGCGCCGTATCCCGCGGACGCGAAGACCAGCCCGGCGGGCATTTTGTAAATGAACAGCGCGATCAGCGCCGCGGTCGCGAGTCCGGCGAGCGCGGCGATGTGCGCGCGGACATGCCACACGCCGAGCAGCGCGAGCAGCACGACGACGGGGAGCGCGGCGATGAGGGCGGAAGGAACGATGCCGCCGAGCGGAGTATAATTCTGGGACCACATTGGGGACATGACCAATGACACAATGACCACTGACCAAGAAGCCTGAATTCGCGCGTGCTTTGTCCGCGGTCATTGGTCATTGGTCATTGGTCATTTCCCATGTCCCGCACCGAACTTTTCCTCTTCCTCGCGTGCTTCGTCGCGTTCGCGTATTTCAATCAAGGCGGCGGCTGGAACCAGAATTCGCGCTTTGCCGAAGTCCGCGCGATGGCCGAGCAGGGGCGGTTCGCGATCGACGATTTCCTCGTCTATGTCGGCGATCCCGCGACGAAAGATCTCTTCCGCGCGCCCGTCGATCACGGGGAATACGACTTCGACGGCAAGCGTCACGCGATGTGCTGGGTCGATCCCGAGTGGTCATTTTTTCCGATCAGCGGAAAGCCGAAAACCAAAGGGATCGTGGAAGAGCCGATGCACATGGTCTGCGCCTCCGGCGATGTCGCGTATGTCCCGGAGACCGGCCACTTTCATCCGAACAAACCGCCCGGCACGTCCTTCCTCGCGCTCCCCGCCTACTGGATCATTTTCCAAATCGAGCGCGCGCTCGGCATCAATCCCGATCACTGGTGGACGCTGAATGTGAACGCGTGGCTCACCACGATCTTCAGCGTCGGCCTGCTCTCCGCGCTAGGCTGCGTCTTGTTTTACCGGCTTGCGTGCGATTTTTCCGGCGGGGAAAATGCGGCCGCGTTGCTCGCCACGTTCGCGCTCGCGTTCGGCACCACGTTCTTCCCGTTCGGCACGATCCTCTTCGATCACAATCTCACCGCCGTGCTGCTCGTCGCCAGCTTCTACTGGCTGCGCCACACGCAGCGGCCCGCGCTCGCCGGCTTCTGCGCGGGCTTCGCCGTCGTCACCAATTACGTCGCGGGCGGCGCGGTCATCGCGCTCGGTCTTTACGCGCTGCTCGCTGGCGGTGTGCGCTGGCGGCGCGCGATTCTTTATTCGCTCGGCGGACTGCTCCCCGCCGCGCTGCTCGGCTGGTATCACCACGTCAATTTCGGCTCGCCCTTCGCGCTGAATAACGACTTCCAAAACCCACTCTTCAAAGACCCGAATGGCTCGCTCGGCATGTTCGGAATGCCAGATCCCTACGTCGGCGCGATGCTGCTCCTCTCGCCGTACCGCGGCGTCTTCTGGCTCGCGCCGATTCTCATCCTCGGCGCATGGGGACTCATCCGCTGGCTGATGGAACGCACCCTCGTTTCCGAAGCCCGCCTCTGCATCACGATCTTCGGCTTCTTCTTCCTCGTGAACATGAGCTTCAACGGCTACCACGGCGGCTTCGCCGCAGGCCCGCGCTATCTCGTCCCCGGCCTCCCGTTCCTCGCGCTCCCACTGGTCGTCGCATTCGTCCGGTGGAAAAGGATCGCCGCCGTTCTGCTCACGATTTCCATCGCGCAACAATTCCTCCTCACCGCCACCGACGCGCAAAACTCACTCGCCGTCGGCGGCCATGCGCGACTCGACGATCACTACCGCGACAGCCATTCCTTCTCTGACGATTTTTTCTGCAACATCGTTACCGAATACGCGCTGCCGTATTTCATCCAGGGCCGCCCCGAGAAACTCATCCGGCAAATGTTGGAGGCGAAGCTCGATCGCGAATCGGATCGGCTCCAACTCGCCGGAACCAGCGACCCCGCGATCGAGCAAGAACTCGCCGCGAAGCGCGCCGAATGGCAGGCCGCCACCGATCGCGGCGCGCAGGAGCCATTTCTCCTCGCCGCGATCCGCGGCCCGGTTTCGATCAATCCGCTCAGCGTTTTCGATGGCCTGCTCGGCTTCGGCGCGTTCCCGATCGGCACGCCGCAAGCCGCGTGGGCGTCGTTCAATGCCGGAGAGTTTCTCTGGCCGCAAACCCGCCGCAGCCTTGTCCCCATCATCGTCATCACCGGAGCCCTCGCGTTTTTCGCCCTAAAACGCGCACGCGAAACCGCGCGCTGACCGCTGCAAGTTGTCGCCGGGATTTCACCGAAACGCCGCGGCGCTGCCACGATACCAGTGCATTCTCAGCGATGGCTCGATACAGCATACTTTACTGCCGGCACTGTCGGCAGGAGCAATCCTTTCGCAAACCGCACGTGGACCACGTCCAGAACCTCGCGCTGTCGATCGTCACCGCCGGGATTTATCTCATCCCGTACGCCGTGGCGTGCTACCGCCGCCTGCGGAGCCCGTGGCGTTGTCGCGTCTGCCGCCGCACCTACCGGCCCGATGAAAATGATCGGTCAACAGTGCAGGCGGACAACGAGACGGTCGCAGTCGGCTAGTGCTTTGTCAGCAGTGAGATGATGGGTAGGGCTTGATGAGTTTCACGCGGGCGTCTGCGGTGGTGAAGTGCCAGCGGATGCCCGTGGCGGCTTGATTACGGTCGCACTGCCAGGCGCGCAATTGCTGCGCGAGCGTGGCGCGATCCGGGATGCGCCGGGCCAGGCAGCCGC
>JANNWY010000126.1:0-21240 GCA_031409335.1 Chthoniobacteraceae bacterium
AGCGGGACGAAGCTTCGACCGTCGATTTCCGTATTGCTCGGTAAGCCGAACAGTTCAATGAGCGTAGGATAAAGGACGATCAAGTTCACCAGGCGGGGACAATCCTGCCGCGCCGTCATTCCCGGCACACGAATGGTCAACGGTAGGCGGGTGGACTCGGCCCAGAGCGTGGCTTTGCGGAGACGCAGTTTCTCGCCCAGATGCCAACCGTGATCTCCCCAGATGACGACAATCGTGTTGTCCCGGGCCGGACTTTTCTCCAGTGCATCAAGCACGCGCCCCACGCAATCGTCGGCATGGCTGGAGGCGGCTAGATAGGCCTGCACCGCGCGCTTGAACAAGTTCGTATCCTGCTGCACCCAGTTGAAATCATCGCTGGGCTTGAATTTGGCTTTTCCCTTGGCGTCCACGATATCGCCGAGGTCATCAAGGCGGAACTCCGGCAGCTTGATGCTTTCAAGCGGAAAACGATCGAAATACTCCTGCGGCACATACCAGGGCAGATGCGGTTTGGAAATGCCCAGCGCGAGGAAGAAGGGTTTTGCCGATGGCTTGGCCAGTTGCGCCGCCGCCCATTCAGCCGCCTTCCAGTCTTTGGATTGTTCTTTTGGTCCCTTGGTTGGACCCCAGGCAAAGTCCACGCCTTCACCATCGCCACTATCATTGCCCGCGCTCTTCGACGGAGGGAACGGCGCGGGCTTGCCGTCAATCAGGTTCCGTTTCCGGGAGGTCGTATGCTCTGGGTCAACTTGCGAACCGCTCCCGCCTTGCTTGGGGAACCATTCATCAAATGCCCAGGCTACTTGGCCGCCGTGGAAAATCTTGCCCGTGGACAACGTCCGGCAGCCGTGCTTGGAAAAATACTCCGGCAGCGTGAAATGCGTCTGCACCAACTTGGCATCGAGCATATCCTGGCTGTTACCATAAACCCCGGTCCGGTTCGGCATGAAGCCCGACAGCAAAGCTGAGCGTGACGGACAGCAAACCGGCCCCGCGCAATTGGCCTGCTGAAAAACCACCGACCCGCCCTGGGCAAACTTGTCCATCCGCGGCGTGGCTGACTGCGCCTGCGGTGCCCCACCAAAGGCCCCGACCCAGTCATTCAAGTCATCAATGGCGATGAACAGCACGTTGTATTGTTTGCCCGGCGGTTCGCCGGGAGGTTCGGCAAAAAGATGGGCGGTAAAAAATATGGAGAGAACGAGGCCCCATCTTTTACCACACATTTTTTTGCCGGGCATGAAGGTTGGTTTCATAGAGGATTGGGTCGTTTGCATTGGGTCAAGGAATCAGCGGTTGAGGAAGAGTTCACTCGTAACCACGGCTTCAAGGAGTGACCGGAGGCCGTGTTTGTGCTTCGGCATTTCGGCGACGATCTTCTCCACGCTCGCTTCGTCGAGCGCACCGATGCGGCGACCGCAGGCGTAGGTGAGGAGGCGATCGGTGAGCATGTGGGCGAAGCGTTTCTGGCGCTCGACGAGGATCTTTTTCAGGCCGGATACGTCGGAAAACTTCTCGCCGCTGGGAAGCTCGCCGGCGGCGTCCACTTTGGTTTTACCAACGAGTGTCCGCCAGCCACCGATGGGGTCAAAGTTTTCCAACGCGAAGCCGAGCGGATCAATCTTTTGATGGCAGCCGGCGCAGTTCGGCGATTCGCGATGCTTGCTGAGCAGCTCGCGCATGGACTTGGCTCCGCGCACATCGGGATCGATCGCCGGCACGTCATCGGGCGGCGGTGGTGGCGGAGTGCCGAGGATGTTTTCCAGCAGATATACGCCACGCACGACAGGCGAGGTCTCGATGCCATTGGCGGTGATTGTGAGCACAGAGCCCATGCCTAGCAGTCCACCGCGCTTGTCGGTCTTGAAGCTGACTTTGCGGAACACATGCGCGTTGGCGGGATCGCCCAGCTCGCCGAGTTCGTAGTGCGTGGCGAGCGGCTGATTGAGGAGGCTGTAGTCGCAGTCGAGGAAGTTCACGATGCTGGCATCGCGCTCGATGAGGTCGCGCATGAAAAGCCGTGTCTCCTGCTTGAAGGCGTGTTCGAGGCCCTTGGAATAGTAGGTTTCAAAGTCCTTCCGGTCCGGCGGCATGCCTCCGAGGCTGCGGAGGTTCAGCCAACTGTCGAGGAAGCCCGACACGAAGGCATCGGAGCGCGGGCTGGCCAACATGCGGCGCGTCTGGGCGGCGAGCACGTCGGGCTTGGTGAGTTCCTGGTTTTGTGCGAGCCGGAGCAGTTCCGCATCCGGCATGGAGGACCAGAGGAAATAGGAGAGCCGCGAGGCGAGAGCGTGGCTGTCGAGCTTGGGTCGGGCCTTCGAGTCCGCTTTCGCGGCGACGGTGTCTTGAGCGAGATAAATAAATGCCGGCGAGCAGAGCGCGGCTTTGAGTGCGTCCTTTAGACCTTCTTGCGGCGAACGTCCTGTGCTGATGCGTTTCTCCGCCACTGCCACGAGGCGATCCACTTCGTCTTTGGTGGATGGGCGGCGGTAGGCGCGATCCGCAAAGGATTGGAGAACGCCGCGCATTCTTTCCGGCCTGAAGGGGGTTTTTCCGATCACGGCCTGCAGGCTCGATGGAGGCCATTGCTCGATGATGGGTCCGCGAATCTTCACCTCGTGAATTCGGATGTGCGGAATTTTTCCGATCATCACCGCAACATCGCGCGCGTCGCCGATGTCGAGGCGGTCTTTGCCTTTGTGTCGCCCCTTCGGCCATTTGTCTTTGTGATATTCCGAAATCCGGTGCCAAGATTTGCGGGCATCCTTGGGGCCGTTTGGGAAAACGAATCGAACGGTCTTCCCGGCATCGAGCCATACTTTCATTTTGTGCCAGACCGGCTCGCCATCGCTCATGGCCTGCTCTGCGAGCAAGGGCTGGAGCGGCTGGGGGAGTTCGAGCGGACCTGCATTCACGTCCCCGGGCACGACACCGAGCCGGAAAGGCTCGCGGGCGTCGGTGCCAAAAATCTCCGGGTCGTAGGGATGATTCCGGTTCATCGCGTGAGCGAGCACCTGCACTTCGTAAAAGCCGTCGGCAGGCGCTCCATCCTTGAAGCCGTCGATGAAACCGTAGCCTCCGACGTGCTTCTCCGAGTCCATGCACTCGTAAATATTCAGGTGGCGGTTGTCGTATTCCTTTGCCGCCTTCAGGGACTTCTTCGTCGTCTGAAAGTTGTCTTTGAAATGCCACTCGCGCGCGGCAACCGGCTGCTGGAGTGCGAACACCTTTTCGACAACGGTGTCCGCAGCCTCGAGGTATTGTTCGAGCAAATAGCCGGAGGTTTGAAGCACATCGCCGAGATTCTCCATGTGTTCTTCGGATTGATCGCGGGGGAACTTCGTCGTGGGATCAAAAGCCGCCATGTTCAGCCCGAAGAGATCCCCGATGGTGTTGATGTATTCGAGGCGGTTCAGGCGGCGCAAGACGGTGCTACCACCGGTGCTGGCAAGAGCCTCACGACCATCGGTGAGCGCCAGAGTCGCCTGCTCGATGAAAGCTCTCTGTTCCGCCGCCGAAGCTTGCTTGGCCTTCTTCGGCGGCATCTCGCCAAGGTGGATTTGATCCAGGATGTCTTTGAGATCGATCAGCGTGTCCAACTTGGCGACCGGAAGCGCAAGCCCGTCAAAGCGCCGGTCGCCCTTCTGCTTTTCCGCGCCGTGGCAGTCGTTGCAGTAAGTCGTGAGGAAGCGCTGGATCTCGGAGGGGCCGGCAAAAAGATGGGCGGTAAAAGATAAGAAAAAAAGGAGTCCCCATTTTTTACCGCACATCTTTTTGCCGGCTAAAAGGTCAGCGGATAGTCGTGAACGTGACATGCTTATGGGTGATGTTGGCCCAGTGAATGACATTGAGTGAAGTGTGCTGAAGGAGGCGGCGAGCATGCACCTCGAAAGCCTCGATCCCGTCAGGGAAGACGGTGAGCTTAAAGGCGACATCCGGGGCCAACAAACGCAGCTTTTGCTCGTGAAGTTGTCCTTTGGCTCCCATGACAGGCACCGGCTGTAGAACCCGCTCTTCGCCACCAAGGAAATGGGTGAGTCCCTCCTCATAAAGCCCCGTCTCAAGGCCAGCACCCCAGTCTTGGATCATGCTGATCAGGTGGTCATGGAAGATAGATGCCCCAGCAACGGCGGAGTCGAAACTGGAAGTGTCCACGGAAGGATTTCGGAGGGCGTCCAGCCGCAGATGGCAATTCACGAACTCATCGCCGACTCGCTCGGGCCGGACGTTGATGATTATTCCGTGCGGCAGATCAAAGAGGAGCAGGTAGTTGATGGTCTGGCCACGATGGCGGGGAACAATGCTCTCCGCAGCCTTGAATTCGAAAATGCCTCGTTTGTGCGCCAAGACGTCGAGCTTGGAGAGCTTCGAGAAGGATCCGTGGGAGACGGTCACGGGGAGTTCCAGCTCCACGCCGGGCATCCTGTCGGCGAGTTCGCGTTTATAGACGGCTTCATCAAAGAAACGGCCGAACTCGTTGTGGATGTCATACACGCACTTCATCACGTCATAGGCGATCTGGCCGAACTCGGACTGAGTCGGGCGGACCGTTTCGGTGATGCGATGGAATGGCATGGATGGGTTTTAGCCGGCAAAAAGATGGGCGTTAAAAAATAAATTCAGGGCTTTCAATTTTTACCGCTCTTCTTTTTGCCGGCCTCGTTCACGGTTTACGCGAGACCGGTGAGCGTGCCGGTGCTGGTGCCAAATGTTTTCACCTCCGCGCCGAAGCGATGGAGCATCGACAAATAGAGGTTGCACAACGGCTGACGCCCGAGGCCGCTCGTAGGATACGCCTTGTGCTCGCCGTGTTTGAAGCCGCCACCAGCAAGGACCAGTGGCAGGTTGCTGTTCGTGTGCGAATTGGCGTTGCCCATGCCGCTGCCGAAAAGGACCATCGAATGATCGAGCAGCGTGCCCGCGCCGTCCTCGATGGACTTGAGCTTGGCCAAGAAGCGCGCGAACTGCTCCACCTGATAGCGCTCCATCTTGACCAGGGCTTTGATGGCTTCCTCGCGCATGCCGTGATGCGAAAGCGCATGATAGCTGGACTTCAAATCGAAAGCCGAAGCCTCGAAGTCGCCGCCAATCTCGAACGTGGCGATGCGGGTGGAATCTGTCTGCAACGCGAGCGCGATGAGGTCATACATCACGGGCAAATCGGAGACAAAATCCTTGTTCTCCGGCTCCGCAATTTTCGGGTCGGGCTTCGGAACGTGCGCCCATTGGCGGCGCAGCTCGATCTGCTTCTCCACGTCGCGGACAGAGGTGAAATACTCCTCCAGCTTTTCCTTGTCCCGCTGACCCAGATGGCGCTCTAGCGATTTTGCATCGCCCTGCAACGCGTCGAGAATCGAGCCTTTTAGATCGAGCCGATCCAGCGACGCCCCGATGTCTGCGGCACCATCGGTAACGAACAGTTTCCGGAACAACTCACGCGGTGTGCTGATCGGCGGCACTCGCGTGCCGCTGCGTGTCCACGACATGAGGCAGCCGCCATGGATGCCACTCTCGGATCCCAGGGCGAGCGAGGGAAACCTCGTGGCACCACCCATCGTTTCCGCGGCCCGTTGGTCCACGGTGATGTTGCCCTCGGGCATGCCCTTGGCATCGGCGGTGCGCACGCCGCTGAGGAAGGAACTCATCGCAAAGTGCCCGCCCTTCACGCCATGATCGAGGCCGGAGAAGAGCGTGAAGTCTTTCTGGTGCGGCTTCAGCGCTTCGACGGAAGACGGCAGCACGTAATCCGTCCCCGTTTTCGTCGGGAAAAACGACTGCGGAACGAAACCAAGCAAGTTTCCGATGCACACCATCCGCTGCGGACGATCAGCGCCCGCCACCTTGCCGGGCAGCGACGCGATGGCAGAGTTTTGCGCGAAGACCCTGCCGCCCAAGGATTCCAGCAACGGCAACGCAAGGCTCACGCCTGCGGCTCGCAGGAAAACGCGCCGGTTTAGTAATAGAGGAGAAGGATTGGTGTGATTCATAGAATGCTGGTTTGGCTCAAAGACGGGGAACTCACGGCTGCGGTGCTTCCGACGTGAGCACCGACACACGGACATCATCCAGATAGTGCGCCGAAGCCTGTGCCGCCGCATCGTCCACAGGTCCGGCGCCGAGCACGAACACCAGCGTCTTAGCGCCGCGCGGCAGCGGCATTTTCACCGAGAAGGTGTGCCATCCGCGTTCCCCGGGAGATGTCTCAAACGTCTGCTTCACGGACACCACGCCATCCTCTTCGGTTTTTGGCCAAAAACCTTTCGTCGCCTGCTCAGGCGTTTCATTGAGCGCGAAGGCGCGGATCAGGTAGCGCGATAACGCATCGCTGTTAGCCGTGAAAAACGAAGCCGTCACCTGCACCTCTGCATCGTCGGCCACAGACATCGGCTGCGAGCGAAGGTCCAGCACCTGATACACACGCGACATTCGGTTCCTCACTTTCTTCTCCAGAGGGATCGGCTCCAGTCGCAGCATTTGCCTTCCTTCCGGCGGCTTCACTCCGTTTTCCGTCATCACCACGATGGCGGAATCCGCACCCCACTGTCCGGCCACCCTCGGCAATCCTTTGTCCACAAATGTCTCAGCAGTCTCCAGCCCCGGGGAGTAAACAACCAGCGGCGTCTTCTTTTCAACGCGGCGCTGCGCTGCGAATCCAAACACCAGCGACGTGCAAAACATCCCGAGAACAATCCCCGCCGCAGCGGAAATGAGCGGACGCCATGTGAACCACCGTGGCAAGCGGACCACATTTTCCGCCGCCGCCGACGTCGCCGGATCCAGCAGCGACGCAATGCTGTCGTCCCGTAGTCGGCTGATCAGCGCCTGCTCATCCACCAACAGCCGCGCCATCGCAACACGGGCATCAGGATCGGCGCGCAGCAACTCATTGAGCGCGGCACGCGCCGAGCCGTCGTGCGTGTCCCGTATGGCTTGAAGCAAGGTGAGCAGCCGGTGATCGAGGGATGAAGAGTCGGAGTTCATGGGCAGATGCGGAGCTGACGTTGGATGCAGGCGCTGAGCTGCTCGCGCAGCCGCAGCAAAACCATTTTCACCGCGCTCTCGCTGCGGCCCGTGGTGCCGGAGAGCTGACGCACGCTGTGTCCGGCGATGTAGTGCTCCTGGAGCAATTCACGCTGCTCCGGCATCAATTTCTCGAGGCAGGCGCCCAGCGCCTCGCGGCGGTCTTCAAACTGAGTCGCCGCCATCTCCGTCTCCTCGGCCATCGCCAGCACCACATCCTCGTCAAAGACCAGCCGGTCACGCATCCGGTCGCGGATGTGCGAGAGCACGGTGAACCGCGCCACCGCAAAGGCCCACGGCAGAAACTCCGTCTCCGGGTTCCACTCTCCCGACTTTTCCCACAGCTTCACGCACGTTGCCTGCAATGCTTCCTGAGCATCCTGCCGGTTCGCCAACTGCGCATGGCAAAACGCTTCCAACGCCGGTTGATGCCGGGTCAGCGCAGCGATGAATCGCGATGAGTCTTGTGCAGAGGTAGCCATTACACGGGGTTAATTCCAACTGAGGCGGCCTCGGTCACAATTTTTTGCGGGGTTTTCACCGTGATGCCGACTTGGCCGTGCGGTAGAGGCGCGTGCCACGCGAATCGAAATGCTCGATGACCAGCTCAGTTCCTGCGGTGATTTGGAGAAAGCCGCCGTTCGGAGTTGGCGAGGTGTAGAGTTGTCGAACGAGCGCCTGCGGGTCGGAGCCATTCTTATCACCGGGCGCGACGCCGAGACGGGAGTTTTCATCGTTCAGCGCACCACACGCGAACTCTTCGACACCCGATGGATGGATGCTGTGGTATTGCCAGTGACGGTCTCCGCAGATGATCGTGAAATGACCGATCTGATTTTCCTTCAGCCAGGCGAAGAAGGCAGCCGCTTCGTGGCGGAAGCCACTGAGATCGGCGTGGTTGTCGATCTTCTTTATGTCGTCGGGCCCGACCATCGGCGTGGGCGAGATGAGGATCTTCCATTTGGCATTGCTCGCCTTGAGGGTCGTCTTCAACCACTCACGTTGCTCCGCGCCCCAGAGTGATTTTTCGGGCCCGTCGGCCATCTCATTGGGCGAGCGATAGTCACGTCCTTCCGTAAGCCAGATTTGCAGATCCTTGCTGACACGATGCGTGCGGTAAGTAGGCTTGTCGCTGTCTGCAGACCGCAGGGGCAGTTGCTCGCGGAACATGTCGATGCCGGTTTTTGGAAGAGGGAGCTGGTCGGTGCTATTGTCCGACTCGTTGTAGCGGAAGTCGTGGTCGTCTTTCGACCAGTAGGTCGGGATGCGGCGGAAGTACTCGATCATTCGCGGAAACCGAAATTGCTCGTGCCAGCATTGGCGCAACTGCGGGACCGTCCTGGCCACACGCATCGGGTGGTCGTAATAAACGATGTCGCCGGTGCCGACAAAAAAGTCCGGGCGCAGTTTCAGCATCGCCTCGAAGGAAGGATAGCCGAGACGCTTGTCGCGTTCCGTGGCCGTCTCGGGGCCGCTGGCCTTGCCCCGTTTGCCGTGCATGAACTTGTTGTAGTTCATGCAACTGCCCACGATAAAGCGCACCGGCGTGGCGATCGCCGCACCTGCCAAGGTCTTGAAGGAACAGATCGGGCCGGCCTGAGCCGTCGCTTCCGTGGCACCATAGCTGGCACGGTAATGGTAAGTAGTGTTGGGCTTCAGGTCGCTCAGTTCCGCACGCACGATGAAGTCATGTCTGTCAGCCGCCGGTTGAAACGGAGTGCGCTGCACATCGGTAAAGTCCTCCTGCGTGCTCCATTCAAAACATGCCACGCCCGCACCTCCAGGCAGATCACCGTCAGCAGCAAGTTGCGTCGCCAGGGTCAGTCGTGTCTGGAGCAAGACGGAGGAGTCGGTGACTTCACCAGACATCGTTCCCTGCCCGAGGAAGATGGGAACCGCTTGGGATTCCGCAGCCAACGAGGAAGAACCACGCCACACGAGCAGCGGGAAGAGTTTCAGGAATAAACGGCGGGCGATGTTCATGAGTGTTTTGGGACAGGTTGAAGAAGGAGATTTTTCATCACATAGATTGGAAGACCGCAGGGAAACCTTTCGAGAGTCGGTGCGACGAGTTACTTGTTCCCGTAACAACCGACGCGCGGAAAGCTATGGTCATCGGAGAGGAAGAGCAGGACGTTCAGTTGCAGCCCGGCGGCGGGCAGCGCGAGTCGCTATGTGAGCAATGTGAAGCTGACGAGCTGGAGCTTCATAAAAGTGCGGGTCAGCGGTGCGGGGAGAATGAGCTACGGTTTGGGATTTGCCGCACGCGGGGCGTCGGGTCTGGGGAGGACGTTCGTGCGTTTCGCCCACGCTTCCCATTTTGCGGACATGTCCTTCACGCGCTCCGGTTGCGAGGCGGCGAGGTCATTCATCTCCACGCGGTCGGCGTCCATGTCGTATAGCTCCCATAGCGCGGTGCCGGCGGAGACGAGTTTCCATTTACCTTCGCGAATCGCGCGGTTGCCCTCGTGTTCCCAGGCGAGGAGACGGGGAGGCAGCGAGGCGGAGGAACTGGGAGCCGAAGCCAGTAACGGGCGCAGACTCACGCCTTCCAACGGGAGGACTTTCTTTCCATCCCACTCTGCGGGATACTTCGCGCCTGCGATGTCCACACACGTTGCCATGAGGTCAATGAGATGCGCCGGCTCGCGCACGAACCGCCCCTTTGCCGTGTCTTTCCCAACGGAAGCCGGCCAGTGCGCGATGAGCGGCGTGCCGATGCCGCCTTCGTGGCCGTAATGTTTGTAGAGGCGCCACGGTGTGTTGCACGCGTTTGCCCAGCCGGAGCCGTAGCTCGGGAACGAACCGGCCTGGCCCATCGTCGCGAGTTCATCGCCGCGGTAGAGTTTGTTCGGGAGCGCCTGCGTGCCCTGGTTGAGGCCGGTGCCGGGCACGGGATTCGGCGTCGGCAGCATCTCGAATCCGAATGGCTCCCACTCCGCGCATGCGCCGTTGTCGCTGAGGAAAAGGATGAGCGTGTTGTCGAGTTGTCCGCTGGATCTCAAGTCGGCGAGCAGGCGTCCGATGTTGCGGTCCATGCCCGTGACCATTCCAGCATAGACTGCCATGCGCTGCGCGAGGTCGGCCCGTCGATCAGCGGGCAGCGAATCCCACGCGGGATTATTCCCGTCATCAGTCCACGAGCCGAGACGCTTGGAAGCGACGGGATGGGTGATCTTGCTGCGCGGCGTGAGCGCGGTCCCCTCGGGCAGCAGGCCGATTTTCTTCTGCCGCGCGAGGCGTTGCTCGCGGATCTTGTCCCAGCCTTGCGCGTAGATTTCCGAGTAGCCGGTCATGTCCTCGCGTTTCGACTGCACAGGGAAATGCGGGGCCTGATACCCAATGTAGAGCAGCCACGGCGCGCCCGCTTTTTGCATATCGGCGAGAAAATCCAGCGCGTGATCGGTGATCGCGTCGGTGGCGAAAAATCCGCCGGGCACGTAGCGGCGCTGCGGGCGGCCCTCGGGCAGGCGCGTCATCATGCGCGGTTCCCACGAGTCCACTCCGTAGCCACCGACGAAGCCGTAGAAGTCATCGAAGCCGCGCTTGGTCGGCGGTTCGCTGTCGCCCACGTGCCATTTACCGGCGGCAGCAGTGCGATAGCCGGCGGGCTTGAGCACCTGCGCGATGGTCAAGCAGTTCGCGTTCAGCGCGCCGCGATAACCGGGGAACGCCTCACCTTTGTCCCCCGCACCTGGAAACTTCGCGGCCTTATCGGAAGTCATCAGCCCGATGCCCGCTTGATGCGGATAAATCCCTGTGAGTAGCGACGCCCGCGACGGACAGCAGCGCGTGGAGGTATAGAACTGCGTGAAGCGCAACCCACCCGTGGCGAGCGAATCGAGATTCGGCGTGCGGATCTCACCGCCAAAGCACCCGAGGTCCGACCAGCCGAGATCATCAGCGAGGATGATGAGGATGTTTGGCCTGTCAGCCCCGGCGTGCAGCGGGGCCTGCGGCACCAGCAGCAGGGCGATGATGAGCGTGACGATGTGTTTCAATGCTTTGCCTTCTGGTTCTTCCTTTTCTCCGCCGTGGCTTCGTCGGTCCGGCTTTGCGGGGAAAGGTAATGATCGAACACCTCACCCTGGCCGAGGGCGCGTGGGTCGTTCTGTTTCTTGAGTTCGTCCATGAGCGTCCCATGCAGGGTGGCGAGTTTTTCCGCGAAGGAGGGATTGGTGGCGAGGTTCACGACGCAGTCGGGATCTTTACTGAGGTCGAACAATTGCTCGGCCGGACGTTTGCCGAAGGCGTGCTGCCAGAAAGGATCTTGCTCGCCGCTTTCCGTCGCGAGAGTTTTGCTCGGACTGGCGTCGGTGTCCTTCGTGCCCAGTTCGGGATTGCCGCACGGCCAGCGGTCCGGGGCGAAGTTGTGGACGTAAAATAAATCACCCCTGCGAATCGCGCGCGCCGGATAGCCGAGACCCGCCGGCGAGCCCGGACGCGCCAGCACGTCGTTGCGCTCCCGCCCGACGATAACCATATCGCGTTCGGCTTTCGCTTCGTTGCGGAGCAAATCGGTGAAGCTCCGACCGGTGATGGGCGACATGCCCTGCGCGGCGCCATTCACGCCGAACAGTTCGAGGAACGTCGGCGCGAGGTCTATGAAGCTGATGAAGTCCGCGACGCGGCGGCCCGGTTTCGTGATTCCCGCAGGCCATGCGGCGACGAACGGAATATGATGCGCGTCGTCGTAGGTGTGACCCTTCACGCGAGGAAACGGCATGCCATGATCCGAGGTGACGATGACCAAGGTGTTCTTCGCCTCGCCGCTTGCTGCTAGCGCCGCGAGTAGCGAGCCGACCTGCGCGTCATAGGCTTCCACCTCCATCGCATAGTCAAGCATGTCGCCGCGGATGAGATCATTGTCGGGCCAGTAGGCGGGCACGCGTTCGATGTCGGAGGGTTTCTTGCCGGCGGCGATGCCGGAGCCGGGCTTGTAAGAGCGATGTGGGTTTTTACTGCCAAACCAATAGAGAAAAGGCGTGCCCGCCGCGCGCTTGTTAAGAAACGCAGTGAGGCCGGCACCGGGATCGCTCGCGTCTTTGCCACCGCCGCCGAGGGCGAAGTCGCGCGGGCTGCCATCAGCCAGTTTCGCTTCGCCCGGACCCCAGGTCTTGCCCGCAGCGCCGGTTCGGATGCCGGCCTTCGCGAGCGCTTCGCTGAAGGCCATGAACTTCGCAGGAAAATACGGCTGATGATTCGCGGCGTCCTCGATCTGCCACGGATTGCGGCCAGTGAGAATGGACGCCCTCGACGGCGCGCATTTCGACGTCGGAGTGTAGGCGTTTTCAAAGACCAGACCATGCTTTGCGAGGCGGTCAATGTTCGGCGTCTTTGCCCAGTTGCAGCCATAGGCTTCGCCAAAATGACGCGACGCATCGTCGGCGATGATGAAAAGGACATTGGGCCGGACCGCCGCCGCATCCACCGCCCGCGCGGCGAAATACGGAGCCAGCAGCAGGGCAACGATAAGTGTGATTGTATGTTTCATGGTGGGAGAAGATGCCGGTCGAACTTTACGCCCAGCACCCAGGCGGGATTTTTGCCGCAGTCGTAAGTCTGCAGCGGAGTGAGCGCCCCGGTGGTGGTGTCGCGACGGTAGACGATCAGCCGGTTCGCGCCCTGGCCGGCGGATACGACGAACTTTTCGCCGCCGGGCATCAGGCAAAAGGAGCGTGGCGTTTTTTCCGTCGGCGTCTGGCCGAGCGACTTCAGTTCACCCGAGTCGGGATGAATCGAGAAGACGGCGAGGCTGTCGTGCCCGCGGTTCGACGCGTAGGCGAAGCGCCCGTCCGCGCTGACCTGAATGTCCGCGCTCGAGCCCTTCAATTTGTCCCAATTGTCCGGCGTCGTCGAGAGCGTCTGACGGATCTTCAAAGTGCCCGCTGTTTGATCATAGTCGCACAACGTCACGCTCTGGCCTTGCTCATTGACGAGATACACCCAGCGCCCGTTCGGGTGGAATTGCATGTGCCGTGGCCCCTGCCCGGGGCCGCCCCCCATCGACGGCGGCGTGTGCGGAGCGAGCGAGCCCGCGACCGGATCGAAGCGGAGCTGCTCGACTTTGTTCATCTCGCCCACGTGCGGGACAAAGGCGAAGCGATTGGCTGCATCAAGCTTCAAGGAGTGCGCCTTACTGCCCGTTGCCAGTGTCTGGACTGGCGCTCCTGTGATCACGCCGTCCGTGATTCGGCTAAGCGTTACGACGCCTTCGCTGTAGGAAGCGGCGAGCAGCCAGCGGCCCGTCTTGTCCACCTGCACGAACGCAGCGTTCATGCCCGCAGGGCTAAAGACCGGATTGGCCAGCAAGCCGGTGGCGCGATCGATGGCGAGCGTCGCAAACTGCTTACCCGAGCGCACCGCAGCATAGAGGTGCGTACGATCCGCACCGATCGCCAGGCTACCCGGCGAGCCCGGCAAATCCACCGCGCCCGCACGGGTCAGTTCGCCGGTCTTTTCGTCCATCGAATAGACCGCGATGCGTTTCTCCCCGCTCTCGGAAACGTAAAGCACCGTCGGTGATGCATCAGCTGCGTGCAGAATTGCGGCCGCCGCAGGGAGCAGAATACCGGCGAAAAGTGCGAGGGTGTGTTTCATAAGTGGGTGGAATTGTTGGATGCTTACAGCTTCACGACTCGCTGGCCGGATTCGGCCTTCGGCTTGGGTTCCAATGCGGCGAGGGTTTGTGTATCCGGTTTGTCCGTGCCGAGTTTGATGCTGTGTTTGCCGGTGGAATAGACCCGCGGTTGGAAACGGGCACCTTGCACGCGGACGGTGTAGAGGATTTCGCCGGTCGCTTCCTCGATGACCTGCACGACGGGATTCTCCGCGCCTTCAAAGACCAACTCCGGCAGCCAGCCGGCGACTTTGCGACCGTCGTTGGCGTCTTGCGCGACGGTGATCGGCCAGCCGGGGAACTGCGCCTTGTCGCCCAGCTTCGCATCGCTGAAGCGCGGCCAGCATTCGAAAGTGATGGTGCGTTTTGTCTTATTGAAGCGGGCGATGCCGTAGCCATCAGCGCGCTTTTTTTCGTCGGCGACATTGGGCGGGTTGGCGTAGGCCATCATGCTGAGCTTGTTCCCGAGGCCGTCGTGGAAATCACCGGTCCACGGTAGCGGGCTGTTCGGCACGGGGTTCGGGCCGGGCTTTTCATCGAGCGGATGCCACCAGCGTCCGTAGATCGTGTTCACAAGCGCGGGGCTGGTGAAGCCGTATGGGCCGTCGCCAAAGTGCTCGATGCCATGCTTCACGACGACCGCGAGATGCTGGTCGCCGCAGAGATGCACGGCCCACGCGCGACGGATTTCCTCAAGGGCACGATTGCGCGGCGTCTGCGGCCAGCCGTTGCAGTCGAGGTCGGCGAGCAGGCGGGCGTCGCGCTTGCCGTGCATGTGAACGGCGCCGCAGAAAGCCGTGGCGGAAAGCACGCACTTCATCTCCGCACCGCCGCTGTAGTCCTGCCCCCATGCGCGGAGGAATTTTTCCTGACGCACACCGAGCAGTTGCAGGCCGGGCAGATCGATCGTCTTCGGGTCGTAGGCGGGATCGTTGATGTGATCCGGTCGCGGCCCCATCTTGGGAATCTTTCCCTCTGGACCGCTCTTAAACTTACGGTCTTCCAGAATGGCGAAGTCCACACCACCGACGTTGAGCCGCGTGAAATACACGGTCATCCCGCGCTCGACCGGCGCGGGGTCCACGGGGTCGGGCAGATTCCCCGACTGCTGACGCTGCACCTGGTTCACATACTCGACGGGGTAGCGATAGCCGCCATCGGCGTCGCCGGGAGTGGTCGAGCGCTTGCCGCTTTCGCCCCAGAGATTGCCGTGGCCCACATCGTGGTCGTCCGGGATGCAGATGGTCGGACGGTCGCGCATGATGTCGCGGAACTGCAGGCCGAACTCGATCCAGCCCGCCGTGTGCTCGGTGTGGCGGTAGGTTTGGTCGCCGGCGAAGAACAGCAGGTCGGGATTCTGCGCCTTGAGATTATCAATGATCTCAGGCCGCAGGCCGGTGGTGCGACTGGAGTTGCAGGACATGTTCGCGATGACGATCTCCTGCTTGTCCACCGGGTCGCGACGGATCAAACCGTCGAACATCGCCTGCTCACCATGCCGAACGCGGTAGGGCACGTCCTTCGTCGCATCCCATTTCTCGACGCGGAAGTGTGCGTCCCAGCCGGGGTAAAGAACCGCCGACTTCGCGACCTCGATCCACGCACCGTCGCGCTGCACTTCCAGCCGCGCCTCCCGTGCCTCGCCGGGCTTGAGCGGATAAAGCTGCGCGCTCATTTTCATCACCCCGCCATGCTGGGTGTAGAGCGCAAAAGCCACGACCTGATCGCGCGGCACATCCATCGGCACGGACTTGTCCCGGTCTTTGCCTTTACCGGCTGCGCCGACAATTTTTTTGCTCCACCATTCGCCGGTGGCGAGCGAGTCGAGCTCGGGGAACTCCGCACCGAAGGGCTGCGGCGCTTCGTGCGCGAGCGACGTGGCAGACTTGAGGGCGAGTGCGCCGACTCCGGCGGCGGTCAGTTTGATGGCGGTGCGTCGGTTGATGGATTTCATGTTGGTCGGTTAAGGCATTCTGCACCCTCAACGCCGAACGACGATCAGCCAGTCCTCGCCCGCGTCGGCGGGGGGATTGCCGAGCGCGACGGTCCCGCCACCTTCAATGGATTTTATGGAGCCGTTCGAGAGTTTGCCGCCTTCGCGTGGATTGAACCACTTCACGGTGAACGTGCCCTTGGCGGCAGAGAGGTCGAGTTCGCTCGTGCCGCCGCTGGGGAAGTACACAAGGTAAAGCTCACCTGTTTTGGCGAAGCAGAACTTCGAGTTGTCGTCCTTCGTATTGCCGATGAGTGCGTTGCTGCTGGTCATCTCGGCGAACGGGATTTTTTCATCGCGGAAAAAGTTCAGCGCGATGCGGCAGTAGTCCCACGATTTGTCGCGACTGCGGAAGTCCTGGCAGATGAGATCATTCTCAGAAAGTTGATAGCCGAAGTAGTATTCCACGCCCGCGCCGCCCGCCATGAGGCTGCCCCAGAGCGTGAGCTTGCGGACGTCGTGCATCGTGTAGGGCTTCGACGCGGTGTAGCCCTCGCCAGCCGGGCCTTTGGGATTCTTCTCTGCGGCGATGCCGTCGTGGCCCTTGTAACCGATGTCAGGCGGGACGCCGAGACTGGCGGAGTTTTGCTCATCATTCGCGACGACCCATGGGCGGCCCGCTTTGGCGGATTCACGCAGCCAAAGCAGCGTCTTCTGGTGGGCCGCTTTCCATGAGTTCTGCAACGACACTCCTGTGAGCAGTGACTTATCACCCAGCAGCGGCTGATACACCTTCTCCTGCTCCGGCGGGAAGGTGTGGAGGACGATGTTGTGCTGATACGGATCGGTGTCGTGGAGAAATTTCACCATGTCGCGGACCTCGTCGCTGCTCTGCGTGTTCTCCTCGCCGATGTTCCAGTTGAGCGCGAGCGCGTGGCCGAAGCGCGCGATGAGCTCGCGGCAATACAGCTTGCGCTCGATGCCGAGTTTGCCGCCGTCGAGAGCCTCTGGCAGTTTGCCAGGCTTGCGACCCATGCCGAGGCGTTCGTCGTCGGATTCATTCTCCTGGAGTTTGAAATGCAGATAGAGACCGAGCGCAGTGGCGTGATCAAACACCACGCCCCACTGGTCCAGCTTCGAGCAGTCGTAGTGCAGCTTGTCGTCGCGCTCGATGAACGGCCACACGTTGTCGCCGTCGCCCGCCGCGTTGTAGGTGAGGAAAGAGAACGCGTTCACGCCTTTGCCCGCGAGGTAGTTCAGCGCACCGATGAGTCCCTTGCCTTTGCCATCGCGCCAAGTCGGGTCGCCCGCCTTCCAATCTCCGATGTGCGGCTCCCAAGTCTTCAGCGGCACTTTGTCAGCCTTGCCCGCGACGGTGTTGTCGAAGTCGGCATACGCCAGCATGGTCTCCGGCGAGTCGGGACCGGCTTTGAGGAAGAACTCCTTCGAGCCAGCAAACTGGAGATGATGCTTGCCGACGTATTGCAGGCGTCCATGCGCGCGGAAATCGCGCCCCGCCTTGTCGCTCGCAGCCACGGTGAACTCCCCGCGCTTGCCATTCAGCGAGGCCACGGGATGCGCCTCTTCCTCGCCTTGGAGCCCTACGGCGAGGTTCTTGCCGCGCCACATCTCCGCCGCCCAAGTCCAACGCCCCGGCTTATTCGGCGAAAGATGCGCCCGCCACTTCGTGCCCGATTCGACGGAGCTGTTGCCCGCATTTCCATCCGCTGCAAAGTAGCCCGGGACAACGTATCGCGGCGCACCGCTCTCGTGCGTGAAGGTGACGTTCAGCCGGATGTCCGTGAACGGATTCGGCTGCGTGTCCCGCTCATGCACGAACGGTCCGTTGAACGTCAGCGTGACCTTGTGCCACTGCTTCAACTCGCCGCTCACCATCGCTGTGCCATCGCCGTCCGGCTGACGCGGCACTGCGGGCGGCGCAGCCTTTGCCACCACCGCCGCGACCGCTGAAAATGGCGTGGGCGCGGCACCGCTCGGCACTTTCACCGGCGGACCGTGGCCCTCGGGTTTGAACTCGGCGCGGCGGGCGAGCACGAGTTTATCCAATTCAAAACCATCCTCGCGCATCGCCACCGCGACCTCGTGCGCGCCGGGTTTTTCGATGTCGAGCCAGAGCTGCATCGGCACGCCCGTGTGGACCTCCGCCGTGCGCTGACGGCAGTCCCACGACCACTGATTTTTCTGTGTCGTCTGCCATCGCTGGCCGCTCGCGGGCCACGCGCCATCGAGTCCGATGTGAAGACCATTGTCCTCCGTGCCGGTCGAAAACGCCCGCGCCCACACGAAGTATCGCCCCGGCGTGGCGACGTGGATTTTGTAATGCAGCACCGCCAGCTCGCCCGGCGTGTCCGTGAAATTTTCGCCCTTGATGAGCTTGTCGTCGTGCGTCGCCCGCGTGTCCGGCAGCGCCTCGACATACGCCCCGCCGCTCGCGCCCGCGAGATGCGCCGCGTCCGAGTCCGGTTTCGCGTCCGGCGAGTGCTTTGGCGAGGCGATGTGCCACGCGCGTTTGTCGGTGAGGGTCTGTTTGAAAAAATGCTCCGCCTCGACTGCGACGACGCCGTCCACTTCGTCGAAGACGAGGTCAGGCGCGGCGATGGGTTTCGTGAGGTCTGCGGCGATGCCGGCGAAAGTGCCGGCGAGCAGCAGGAGTGAGGTGATGGTTGTTTGCATGATTACGGATTGGTTCTGATGGTGAGTTTGGAAACGGCTTCGCTGAGCGCGTGCGGGCCGCCGACGTTGCCGGGGAAAACGACGTAGTTGAGCGCGGGAAATTTTGCCTCCGCGCCGAGGCACCAGACAGGAATGCCAGGCAACAACTGCCCCGCGACGACCGCGCGCTTCACGCCAAGTCCGCGCGTGGCGAGGTCGCTGGACGTGATGCCGCCTTTGGCGATGAGGTAGCGCGGACGCACCGCGAGTCGCTGCACGATCTCCACGAGCGCCGCTGAGACGCTGTTGCCAATTTGCAGATTGCGCGCGGCATCTTCGCCCGTGACGAGATCGCGACTGGTGTAGAGCACGACATCTTGTCCCGCGCGAAGTGCGGCGCGGATGCCCTCCAGAGCTTGTTCGATGGACTCGCCGCGTTCATTTTCGGCGAGCAAAGAAGACACGCGAAGCTCGATGCGGTCGGTCGTGGTGTTCGCCAGGAGGTGCGACAATTGTTCCGTTGTTTTCGGCACATAGCTGCCCACGACGATCAGCCCGCCGCCGGCACCTCCGGCCTTCATCTCCCCGGCGTCGAGCAATGGCCGTGCCTCCAGACCAAGGCGGGCCGCCACGATCTGCGCGGCGCTGCGGAGCAGGTAACGGCGGCCTTCGGACTCGGCCATGAGCAGGCCGAGCGCGAACACATCCATGTCTGAAAGAGCGGCGGCATTGACGATGCACACCCTGTCTTTTGCGAGGCTCATCAATTGAGCGCACACCGCGTCTGCGCCGCCCGTGCGGATGGTTTCGAGCGACACGGAAGCCACGTCGGGAGCCTGCACGTGGCCATTGGTTTTCTCCTGCACCCACTCGCGGAGATTCGAGCTGCGGTAGCCAAACACGGCGTCCCTGGCAAAAGGCGTGTCGGCGGCGGGCGTGAGTTTGTCGCCCTCGGCGACATAGTGAACATCGCGGATCGTGTAGCGACCACCGGCCTCGAAGTAAGGAATGATCAGCGTGGCATCAAAGGGGCCGAGTTCGGCGGTCAGCACGTCAGTCTCCAGCGGGAAGTGTCCGCGCAAGGTCGAGTCGCTGCGGCTGACGACGGTGAAAGGTTTCCCGCCCGCTGCTGCGCGCAGATTGGTCGCGATCTCGTGGTTCAGCATTTTCGCATTGGCTGCGACGAGGCTGCGCGAGTTGGTGAGAATGTAAAAGCAGGCGCATGACTCGCCGAACTCCGCTCGAAGCGTCGCCACGTCCCAACTCGTGAGCACCGGCACTTCATGCACGGTCTGTGTGCCCGTGGGATCATCGTCGAGCACGACGAGCTTGTGCTCGGGACGCTCTGCAAGCAGCTCGCGGATGCGCGGCTTCACATCCTGCTGCCAAACGGGTGGCAGCGAGGCGAAGACTTCGGCTTTGGAAAGCGGCACGTCCATTTACTTCCCGGTGACTTCCACCTGCACGTTTTGGGTCGCTGCTTTGTCGAAAAACAACGCTCGCTTGCCCTGCGTTCCTTGGTGCGGCGTTGAGCCCGTCGGCACGGGAGCGTCCGCCATTGCTTCTCCCACATCGTCCACCTTGAGGCAGAAGTGATGCAATCCGGGACCGTTCTTCGCGAGCCATGCTTGCAGCGGATGATCGGGCGTGAGCGGCTCGACGAGTTGCAGGTGAGCATTGCCCATGTCGAGATGCGTGAGCCGCACAGTGCCGCCGTTCACGACCTCGCTGTAGAGCAGCGGAAAGCCCAGCGTGTCGCGCCACACTTTCAGCGCGGCTTCGGTGTCCGGCACCGCGATGGCGAGGTGATCGAGTCCCTGGTGTTTCATGCGTTGGCGATTCGGTAAGCTTCTTCGCCGAGTGCGGCGGTGCGGAGATAGATGCGGCCTTCGCTTTCCGCAGGCTGTCCCGTGCGGAGGCTGCTGAGGAGGTGCTGCTGTGTGGCGAACACGCTGTCGCCCTTGTAGCCGAGCGTGGTCGGCGTGAAATCGAGACGCTGGTCGTTGAGAAACAGTTCTCCCTCGGGCGTGATGTGCAGCGTGCCGCTCTCGCCTTCGACAATCATGCTGCCCATCGCCACGGGTGATGGCACGGGGCCGGTGTGACGGTCGCCGTGGATAAAGCCGGTGGCTCCAGTGGCAAACTGCATGCGCAGCTCGGCCCAGTCTTCTCCAGCGATGACGGGATTCACGCGTCGCGTCTCGCAGGCGGTGATTTTCAACTCTCCCGCGAGGCAGCGGAAGGTGTCCAGAATATGCACGAGGCTCTCGTAGATGATGAGGCGCGGCATCTCGCGGAAGTAAGGCTGCGCGGCGTAAGGCTGCGGGCCGTTGCCGTCGCCTGTGCGCCAATCAAAGGACAGATGCCGCAGCGCGCCGATGGCTCCGCTTTCAATCAAAGGCAGCGCCTCGCGATACCACGGTTGCCAGCGCCAGTTTTCGTGAATGAGCAGCCGCACTGCCGCCGTCTCGCAGGCTTCGCACAAGGCGATGCTCTCCGCCATCGTCGGTGCCATCGGTTTCTGGCAGATGACGTGCGCCCGGTGCTGCGCCGCGAGCTTTGCCAGCGCAAGATGCGTATCGGGCCGCGTGACGATGTCCACGAAGTCCGGCTTCTCCGCGTCGAGCATGGCCTCAACCGACTCGTAGGCGCGAGCGATGCCGAACTTGGCGGCGAACTCGCGGGCCTTGCCCGCCGTGGAATCCGCGATGGCAACCAACTCGACGTCGGCCATGCGCCTCCACGCCTCGGCTTGAAACTGCGCGAAGAACCCCGCGCCAATCATGACTGCACGCATTGTCTTCACACTGTCACCTCCATTTTTCGCGATGAATTCGCCAGCAACCAGCAGACAATGGCCACGACGCTGAGCGCTGCCGCCGTGTAGAAGAATGCCACGTTGCCGCGCGACGTTTCCGGCAGATAGGCGAAGGCCAGCGCCGTGATGGCCGCGCCGAGATTGCCCGCCATGTTCATCGTGCCGCTCACGGCGCCG
>JANNWY010000127.1:0-3401 GCA_031409335.1 Chthoniobacteraceae bacterium
CACCTTCGGCACAGCCAGCGCTGCCGACCATGCCGGCTGCTCCCGTTCTTGACCACTTCCTCACTTTCACAATGTTGGCATTTCATTCCCTCTGCTTGCCAGCTTCTCCCGCTCGTTGTCAATACCTGTTGAGCAATCCCAAAATTCGCGCTCCCATCGAGGACGAGAACGAGGACGATTCACTCCGGCAGCTTGCACCACATTTCATCACACCCGACAACGGGCCTTCCCTGCGAATCCCATGGAGCCCGTGGAGCCCGTGTCATGCGACGTGAGAATTCCGCGATCAGGCGTGCTTCGCGCGGCGGCGGCCAAACAGGCCAAGGGCACCGAGCGCGAGCAGGCTCGCGATACCGGGCTCCGGCACTGCCTGCGGTCTGCCCGCTTCAAACGCACTCGCCGCACCGAGCCCGCCGACAAACTCCGGCGCGCCTGCGGGCGAGGGTGGCGGTGGCTCGGTGAGCGTGAGGATTGCGCCGTCCGCGATGTCGAGGGAGCCGAAAGTGAAGCTGGTTCCCGAAATTCCGCTGAGGAAACTGTTTGCACCGGCAGTGACGACGAGGGCGTCGGCGTCGCTGTCGGATGAAACCCCGATCACGGAATTGAAGCCGCTCATGGTGACGGTCCCGATGCCGGTGAAGGCTCCGGCTTTGAGGGTGCTGTCAGCGGCAACATCAATCGAACTCTTGACCGTGGTGGTGCGGAAGAGGCTCATCAGGCCATCGTCGGACTGAAAGGTGTATTGGCTGCCGTCGATGACGAGGCCGACGCCCGCGCCGGTCTGCGCGCTGACGGTGCCGGTGAGGTCCATGCCCAGGCCGATGTTGAACGCATTTCCATCCTGACCAACCGCGCCCGTACCGCCAACACCCTGGCCGAGGCGGATTTCGATGTCGTGCCAGCCGACCGCGAGGTTACCCGTGGCGTTGGCGACGCCATCGTTAAAGACGGAGACGGGGGGGCCGCCTTGCAGAACCGTGGTGCCATCGACCTGAATCCTCATGCTGTCGTCGAAGAACTTCGCAAAGGCCACGCTGCCGAGGCCGTCGCCGAGCGTGCCGTTGTCCGGGATGTTGATCTGGCCGGTGTAGGTGACCGTCTGTTGCTCACCCCAGCCCACGGTGGCGGCGATGTTGGCGAAACGCGGAGAGAGCTGCACTTCGTTTGAACGGTTGGGTGCCGCCTGGTCGAAGTTGGTCGGGCTACCCTGAAACTTGGACTCGCGCAGACCGGCCACGACGCCCGTGGCCGCACCGGTAATGACATTAGTGCCGAGGTCGGCTGTGCCGGAGCGGACCGAAAGGACTCCGCTGAGGGCGATCGGCGCGGTCACCGTGCTGGTGTTGCCAGTGCCTGCATCGAAGTCGAGACCGCCGCCGGTCGCATTGATCTGCCCAGCGGTCACGTTGCCGGTGATGCGGGTCTGCGCCGGGCCGGTGAAGCTGATGGTGTTGGCCCCGCCATTCACGGTGCCGACAAAAACCGTCGTTGAGTTGTAGCTGTCGATGCCGCTGTTGGCCCCGAGGTTCACTGTGGCAATGTCGAGCCGCGCCTGGTTGTTCGCTTGAATCTGGAGCTTGGCACCGGCATCGACGTTGATGGTGTTGATCTGCGTCAGCGCGAGGCCGGTTCCATCCACATGGCGATCCGCGCGCACGACGCCGTCGATATTGTTGTTGTTCCCATCGTTCAGCACGCGGACAGGAACATCGACGGTGTGATAAGCTCCAGAACCTTCCGTGCCGCGCACATCGAAGTCTTCGGGGCCATTGCCAGCGACGCTGCGTCCGAGCTGGATTTCGCCGCTGCCCGCCAGCGTCGTGGCGCTGAACAGGCCACTGCTGCGGCTGACCAGAAATGCGTCGCCCCGGCTCGGTGCGGTCTGGGTGCGGATGACGCCATTCAAGATGGCGTTTTGCTCCAGGGTGAACGTCGAGCGGATGAGATCGATCGTGACACCGGAGTCGATCGTGCCATCCACGTTCGTCGCGAGAGTGGCGTTGCTGCCATTCACGAGATACTCCGTGGCGTCGTCCCAGCCAAAGCTCGGCTCGCCGACTCGGAGGGTGACATTCGCGGGAGCAGCGGGGCCGCGGAGGACATCGCGCAGGTCATAGTCGTCGAAGTTGCGGACGAGCGCCGCGTTGCCATCGAGCTTCAGGCTGGCGCGGACGCCGACGTTGTTCTCGTCGATTCCAAACTCAGCGTTGTTCTTCAACAGGATGTCGGTGAAGACCGCGTTCACCGTTCCGGCGGCGTCCGCGCGATCCACCCAGAAGGTGCGTTTGTCGCCCGGGTTCACATTGCCCGTAATGACGAACGGCTGCGTGATTTCCTGCAACCCGGCGCCGACCGCGACGCTCATCTCGGAGCGGGCGTAGTTGCCGAGGATGATTTTGTCGGCCACCCGATCCGCGACGAGGCCGGAGGTGGAGGTGAGGCGCGCGGTGAGACCGCCCTTGGTCGCGGTGCCGCCGTTCAACGGTCCACCGCCGTCGAGGTAGAGAGCATTGCCATTGAAAATCAGGTCGCCGCCGATGTTGGTGCTAGCATCTGCAAAACCGAGGTGGGTACTTGTCGCGGTCACACTGCCACCCACATTAAACGGGCCGACGAAAACGACCTGCGGTGAACCGTTGTATGGGTCAGCCAGGCCCAGGCCGGTCACTCGATCGGGGTTCGAGTTTTTATCGCGGCCATCGATCGCGGTCGCGGAACCGACGGTGACGTTGCCGATGGTCGAAATACTGCCGGTGATGCCGAGGGAGGTACCGCGCGTGGCAGCGACGGTGAGATTCGTGTCATTCAGCGTGATCGGGCCGTTGAAACCGCGGCTCGTGGCGTCATTCGTCAGGACGCCATTTTCGAGCGTGATGCCTGCGGTCTGCGTGTTGGTGGTCACGCTGAGGCTTGTGCCGGCGATGATCGCGGCAGTCAGCCCGCCAGAAACCACGTAGGTGGAGCCGGTATTCGGGATATTTGCATCAAGGCCCGCGATATTGTCGGCCGCGAAACGCGCAGTCATCGTTCCAGTGGCCGGAAACGCCAGCGGGTTGGTCGCCGCGCTGAAGAAGGACGATGGGGCCGCGCCCGAGATGTCGAGGATCGAGCCATTTTCAAAGGTGATCGCACCCGTGCCGCCGAGGATTTGCGCGTCGTTGAAGAAGAACGCGCCGCCGCTTTTCACCGTCACAGCGCCATCGATGACGTTGCCGATGACGTTGCCGATATCGAGCGAGCCACCGCTCCGGATTTCGATCGGCACACCGCCCTGGGTACCGACGAGTGGCAGGATGAGGGAACTGCCGCTGATGATGATCTTGTCCACATGCGTGCTCAATCCCGACACGGCATCGGTTTCACTGAATTGCACCCGCCCGCCCTTCACCAGACCCAGCGTG
>JANNWY010000128.1:0-25737 GCA_031409335.1 Chthoniobacteraceae bacterium
GGCATACACTTTGTCCCCTTCTTCAAACCGCGCGCTTCCTGGAGGTAACAGATGCCAACCAAGGGCGCGGTTGCCGATGCAGCTCTTGAGAATCATCACCGGCGCATCGACCGCATTGCCGACCACATGTCCGATCCCGAACTCCACGCCAATGGTGGTTGATTTGAATATTTGCTCGGGTTGCGCGACGCCCAGCCACTCGTTATTCATCAACCCATTTCCCTGCATCATCCGCACAAAGCGGACATCTTTGCGCTCCGACCAGTTGCCGGCATCATCCACGAGATAGGGATATTTTTTCTCGGTCTTTACGGCGAACTCCAGGGATCCCTCAGGTTTGCCTTTGTCGCCAGCGTCAATCCTCCCCATGCCGACCATATTGGACTGGCCCAGCAGGATGAAGACTTGGACAGGTTTGCTCATGTCGGCCGGCTGGCCGTCCGGCTTCGGGATCGGCGTCTCCGCCGCTGAGACGGTGGTAACAGGCGTCAAGGCGAGTGCCGTGAACGCGATGAATGATAGAGCAAAAGCTCTGCGGGTAATGAGGTTCGGCTTCATTTTGTTCGTTGTTTGTATTGCGTGAAAGCTGGCAGGAAATTGCCGATGTGAAAGCCGCTAGAAAAACCACTGGGAAGGCCGTCGCCGGGGTATCGCACTGTTCATTTGATGGTGAACGTCAGATGTTGATGGATGAGGTTTGGAGCAATCTGGTCTTCAATTTACTTTATAGCCTTTGCCAGTTGCTTGATATGGTCAGGTGTTGTGCCGCAGCATCCGCCGATGATTTTCGCAGGCCAGTTAGATGCATGTTCACAATAGGCCTTGGGGTTTTCAGAATCCGTGTTGACCCAGCCGACGTTTTCATCCGCGTAGCCGATGTTGCCATAAGCAATTAGCGGGAAATCTTCTCCACAGGCGGTGTGTAATTCCGCCAGCGGCCTGGCCAGACAGGGAGTCGGTCCGCAGTTGACGCCGATTGCTGAAATGCCAAGCGGGAGCAATTGCCCCGCCGCTTCGGTGAGCGTCTCGCCCGAAAGGATTCTTCCCTCGCGATTGCAAACAAAGCTGACGATGGCGGGTGTGCCTGTGATCGCCGCAAGTTTTGCAATGACCAGCGCTTCACGCAGCGTGTTGATGGTTTCGATGAGAATGAGATCCACGCCGCATTCGATGAGGTGCTGAATCCGCTCGGAATGTTCGGCGCGAAGTTCGTCATCGGGTGGGACGAGGTCGGGACGGTAGCAGTCTTCGAGCGTGGAGATCGAGCCAGCCACGAAGCGCGGCTTATCCGCAGCCACATTGGCGATCGCGGCGCGGGCGATGTCCACGGCGCGGCGGGTGAGTTCGAGGGCGCGATCCGCGTTTCCACTGGGCGCAAGCGCGCGGCGGTGCGTGCGAAATGTATTCGTGCTGATAATGTCCGCGCCTGCGCGAAGATAATCCTCATGAATGTCCTGCAGGATTCTTGCATCGCGTTCATTGATCAATGCTTTGGCTGACCAAAGCGGCAGCCCGGTATCTACTCCTCGGCGATTGAGCTCGGTGCCAGTTGCGCCGTCGAGGATGAGATGGGCGGATTGGGCGAGGGAAGTCAGGAATGTCATTGAGTTGAGTGAGTTCAGTTAGGAGCAGCCTTGCCCGTGGCTGCGCCCGGGTACTCATTGAGGACTGTTTCCGCCTCGTTCCGGCGGCGCTTCATTTCTTCGGCCTTTAACGCTTTGGTCAAAACTATTTGTCTGTCCTTCTGTGCGTTCCGCCGAGAATGATTGATCGCGTCACGCCAAGAGCTTCGACAAATGCTTCGCAAGATTCGCTCCGAGTGCCTTTACGCGGGCCTGTTGCTTCTCGTCCACGAGTGCGCCATCCGGCGTGAATGCTTCGTAGGCTTTGCCGATGGATATTTGGTCCGGCAGGACGGTAATACCAATGCTGCCGAGGATTGCCCGCAGATGCACGAGGCCGCGCATGCCCCCGAGACCGCCCGGTGAAGCGGAGCAGACGACGGCTGTTTTACCTGTCAGCGCCGAGAGCGACGGTTCGTCCTCGGACTCTCCGCGCGAGACCCAATCAATCGCGTTTTTCAGCGCGGCGGTGATGCTGCTGTTGTATTCCGGCGAGGCGATGATGAGGCCATCGTGTTCGCGGAAAATCGCTTTTAGCTGCTTCGCTGCCTCGGGCATTCCGCTGGCGGCTTCGAGGTCTTCATCGAAGATCGGAAGCGCGAAATCACGTTGAGCGAAAGTGAGCGAAAGGGGCCGGTCCGTGCATATGTGCAAGAAGGTTTAACTCCAGAGCCATCGACGCTGTTGTGCTCACCTAAGACTGCGCTTCAAATCACCGGTGTAGCCAGTGAGTTCGAGAAACGCGGAGCCGATCTCGTTTTCCTGCTCATCCAAAATGCGGCACGCGCCTTCCCAGTAGGCGATGCCGGTGATGCGTCCGTGGAGTTCCTGATCTTTCGCGAGCGGGACGAGTTTCCACTGCACGCGTTTGCCGGAGGAAGGATCGATCGCTGAAAGCACGACTCCCGATGGATATTCCGCGCCACTTTGTGCGCTGCGCCACGAACCGTTGGGCATCAGCGTGAAATCTTTCGCGCCGACCTGCTGCACCGCGCCCGCCGGATCAATCCACGCGAGTGTTGAAAATGGATCGGTGGTGCCGTCCTTCCGACGCATGCGATAAACCATTGCTTCGCGGCCATCGCGCAATTGAAGGCATGCCCAGTCCCATCCGACCTGGCCTTCGTCGAGCTGGCTGCTGCTCATCTCGTGGTCCATCCACATTTCACCACGCACGGGGAGTTGCTCTTTGCCCAGGCTCAGTGTGCCACGCGTTTCGAGTCTTGGGAAAGTGAGGTAATGGCTGGCTGCGCTCGGGTCGGCACCTTTCCGGGAGACGCCATTTTCTCCAAAGACGACCAGCGGTTTGATAGGTGTCAGCGCTAACTCGAACGATGCCTCGGCGCGAATGGAGCCGATTACGTGAATCAAGCCTGCATCATCCATCCGCAGCGACCACGGACCGCATTTCACATCGAGCGAACCGATGGCAGCGCTGGCATCCCATCCTGCGCGATTGAGCCGCTCTTGGTGGATGAAGCGCCCCGTTTTCACATCCAGCAATGCCATGTGCGCGAGGTAGATGTTGCCTTTCTCGGCGGTGCCGTCGGCGCGGCGGAAGAAGGTGGCTTGCAGGCCGAAGCGGCGTCCGTCTTCAGCGTAGAGATGGCCGGTGAGATACCACCATTCGATTTTGAATTCCGGATGGCTGCCATGGTCGCGCGGGAAAACAAACTCACGCCCAGGCTGTGGGAGGGCGTAGCCGTCGGGAGTCGTTGGCGGCGCGGCAAGGGCGGTAGCGAAGAGGGTGACCAGGCAGAGTAGGGGACGCATGGGTTTCATTCTTCGCGATCCGCTGGGAGGCCTGCGCCCCAGTAGCCGACGATGGCTGCGGCGATGAGTGCGGCGGATAGCACGAGCACGGCGAGCAAGACTAAGGCAGGCCACGGCACGGCGAGGAGCAGCGTCCAGCCAAAGGTTTGTTTGTTGATGACGTGGATCAGGAGCCAGCCGAGGAGCAGGCTCGCGGCGAGGCCGGCGAGCAGTCCGGCGAGGGCGGTGCCGAGGCCTTCCATCGCGGCACTGATCGCCATTCCGCGGCGCGAGACGCCAAGGGCGCGGAGGGTGGTGAGATCGGCCTGGCGATCCAGCAGCACGCTGATGAGCGTGAGCGCGAGGCCGAGCACGGCGACGCAGACGCCGATGGCTTCGAGCGCGTAGGTGATGGAAAAAGTCTGGCGGAAAATGCGGAGCACTTCGGTGCGAAGATGTGCGTTCGTGAAAATCTGGAGGCCTGGATTTTCCGCGAGCCATTTCGTGCGCAGGCTTTCCGCGACGGCGGGATCGCGCAGTTTTACGATGACGGTGCGCGCGGCGTCCTCGCGGAACCACTCCACGAACTTCGCCCGGTCGATGAGCACGCTGCCGCGCTCGCTGCCGTAGTCGGCGAAGACGCCCGCGACGCGAAGCGCGCGCGTGCCACTGGGCGTCGGCACGTTCAGCAAATCGCCGCGCTGCGTGCCGAATCGCTCCACAAATGCCTCGCTCACAAAAGTGAACTCGCCCTCGTCCGGCCATTGCGTCGGCGTTCCACCGAGCCACGCGACCGTGCCCTGCTGGCGATCGAACTGCGTATTCACCCCGATCACCATCGACTTGCCGCCGGGGAAAACCACGTCGGCGGCGTGCAGCACATTTGCGTCGGCCACCGCAGGATCGCTGGCGAGCCGCTGCCAGGTCGCGGGCATCATGCGATTCTGACTGGAGGCGCTCTGCGCGCCTGCGCTGGAGATGTAGAGATCGGCCTGGAAAGTGGTCGCGATCCACTGCTGCATGGTGCGCTCGAAACTGCCGACGAGGATCGCCATGCCCGCAGTCATCGCGATGGCGCAGGCGAGGCTCGCGGCGGCGAGGCGATGCCGGCCCGAGGGTGGCGAGAGATGGGAAACGGCGAGACGCGCAAGCGGCGAAAGATTTCCCAGCGGACGCACGAGCGCGCCGAGTCCGCGCAGCAGATGTCCGCTCACGATTCCGCCCGCGAACAGCCACGCGCCCGCGGCGAAAAATCCGCCGAGCGCGACGCGGGTGCCGCCTGCCAGATGGAGCGCGGGCAGCTTCGCGGCGAGGGCTCCGAGGACGATCAGCGCGACGGCGAGCGTGCGGCTGCGCAGCAAGCGCGGGCCGGGGCCGGCGGTGTGATAACGCCCGATCATTTGCGCCGGCGGCATCTGCGCGGCGGTGCGCGCGGGTGCCCAGCCCGCGGCGATGCTGGCGGCGATCGACAGCACGAGCGTCCACGCAAATTCCCCGAAATGCAGATGCGCCGAGTCGGCGGAATTTGCGAAGTAGAGCGCGTTCACCGTGCGCCCGACGAAGCGCACCGCGAACTGCGCGCCGGCCCAGCCCAGCAGCGCACCGAGCGTCCCGCCGACCGCGCCGACGAGCAGCGATTCCAGCAGCCACGCGCGCTGGATCGTGCGCTCCTCTACGCCGAGTGAGCGCAGGATCGCGATCTCCTGCCGCCGCCGCAGCACTGCGCCGTCGAGCGCCTGGTAAATGAGATACAGTCCGACGAGCAGCGCGATCAGCGAGAGCACGGTGAGATTCAGCCGGAAGGCGCGCGTCATCATCGCGCCGCTTTCACGCCGGTCGGCGCTCGTCTCCACGCGCCAGCGGCCTTGCGCAGCATCTGTCACGATCTTCGTTGCCTCCGCGCGTCGGGCCGCGCGATCGGGGCCGGACTCGACGAGAAATTCCACGCGATCGATCTGCCCGCGCCGCTCGGTGATCGCCTGCGCGGCGGGAAGATCCATGATGATGATCGACGCGGGAGCCGCAGGTTCGTTGGTTCGCGCGGGGATGTGACCGGCGATTTCCAGCGACACCAACCGGTCGTCGATCAAGAGTGGGAGCCGATCGCCGGGCTGCTCGGTCAGCGCGGGACTGACAAAGATCGCATTCAGATTTCCCACGCCGCCAGCCCACGTCTCGCGAATCGGCTCCGCTGAAGTGTCCTCTTCGCGCAGGTTTTGAATGCCGATCAAGTCGATGCCGATCAGGCGAAAAGTCTCCGCGCTGCCGATCTCGGCGTTGGCGTCGCTGCGCGGCCGCGCCGCCGTCGTCTCGATGACGGGAATCATGTGGACAGGCCGCGCGCCAAGCGCCGCGCGCAATTCCGGCAGGATGGTTTCCGGCAAACTTCCCGCCGGTGCCGACACCACAAAATCCGTCTCATGGGTCAGCACATCCGTGAAGCGCTCGAAGCTCGCGAGCACCGCGCGATTCGCCAGCCGGATGGAAAAATAGACGGCCACGCCAAGCGCAAGAATCATCACGAGCAGCACCGCCTGTCCCGGCCCGCGCCGCCAGTGGCGCAGGGTGAATTTCCGCAGCAGCAAACGGAGCAGACCTGCTTCGTTCATGCGTTCGTCGTTTCCGAAACCAGCGCGCCGTCGCGGAGATGCAGGACGCGATGGCAAATCGCCGCCGCTTCGTCGCTGTGCGTCACGAGCAGCAGCGCGGTTTGTGTTTCATCGGAAAGCTCGCGCAGCAGGGCGAGGATGCGTTCGCCGCTGGCGGAATCGAGATTGCCCGTCGGCTCATCCGCGAGCAGCACGCGCGGCCGATGCACCAGCGCCCGCGCGATCGCGGCGCGTTGCATTTCGCCACCGGAAAGCTGGCCGGGAAAGGCGTGCGCGCGATGGGCGATGCCGACGCGCTCCAACAGTTCCTTCACCCGCGACTCGCGCTCGCGCCGCGCGACGCCGAGCAGTTGCAGCGGAAACTCGATATTCTCCGCCGCGCTCAACGTCGGCAGCAGATGGAAGAACTGGAAAATCGTGCCGATAAATTTGCGCCGCACACCCGCGAGCGCCTCGCTGCCGAGCGAATGCAGCGGCTCGCCGCACAGCACAATTTCACCGCCATCGAGCCGGTCCACGCCGCCGAGGCAATTCAGCAATGTCGTTTTCCCCGAACCCGACGGCCCCATCAGCGCCACGCGTTCGCCCGGCGCGAGCGTGAGATCGATGCCATGCAGGATGCCGCGTCCCTCATAGGATTTCCGCAGACCGCTGGCGCGGACGATGGGTTCGGCTGTGAAATGAGGCTGCGACATGTTTTGCAGAAACGTTACGCACATCGCGGGCGATCGGACCACAAACAGTCGTTGGCGTTCCGGCGAAGCGCTGGACGCAGGCGGAGGCCATGGCTAGAAGCTCAACGCGAAATGCAAAAAGATTCCGCCGTCGAAAACCTGCTCGAGAAAACCATCTTTGCGAGCCGCTGGCTGCAGGCACCGCTTTACCTCGGCCTCATCGTCGCGCAGGGCGTTTACGTTTATCAGTTCATGATCGAGCTGTGGCATCTCGTCCATGCCGCGATTCATCAGCAGGCGACCGCGCACGATGTCGGGACGCAGATCATGCTCGGCGTGCTGGGGCTGATCGATGTGGTGATGATCGCGAACCTGCTCGTGATGGTGATCATCGGCGGCTACGAGACGTTCGTCTCGCGGCTGCATCTCGACGATCATGCCGACCAGCCGGAGTGGCTGAGCCATGTGAATGCGGGAATGCTCAAGGTGAAACTGGCGACGGCGCTGGTGAGCATCTCGTCGATCCATTTGCTGAAGACATTCATCGAAGTACGCGCGCCGGGGGCGACTTTCACCGATCAATCGGTGATGTGGCAGGTCATTATCCATATGGCATTCCTCCTGTCGGCCTTTGTGCTGGCCTGGACGGATCGGGTGACGCTCGGCGCTCCGAAGCCAGCGGCGGGCGGGCACTGAGCGGAAAGGGCTGGAACCTCGGGGGCGGCTGCGGCAATCCTCAGTTCATGAATTCCCCAAGTCTGCTCCGCCGCTGTGGCACCACTCTGCTGTGCCTCTTCGGCATTTCAAATTTGCACGCCGCGGATGCGCCGCAATGGGGAGAGGCGTGGACGCGCAACATGGTCTCGGCTGAAAAGGGGCTGCCGGATTCGTTCGCTCTGGAAACGGGGCGCAACGTGAAGTGGAGCGTGGCGCTGGGAACGCATTCGCACTCGACACCGGTGATTGCGGGCGGGCGAATTTTCATCGGTACGAACAACGCGGTGCCGCGTGATCCAGCGCAGGCCGGCGATCGCGGCGTGCTGCTTTGCCTCGATGAAAAAGACGGGCATCTGCTGTGGCAGCTCGTGGTGCCGAAGCGCAATGAAGACAAGTATTTCGACTGGCCGGATGAGGGGATGTCATCGCCTGCGACGGTGGAGGGGGAGCGCGTTTACATGGTGACGAATCGCCACCAGGTGATGTGTCTCGACGCTAAAGGCATGGCGAATGGCAACGATGGGCCGTTCAAGGATGAGGCGCGGCATCGCACGCCGCACGCCGCTCCACCGCCGGAGTTCACGCCGATTCTGGCGGATGCGGCTGGTGTGAAGGAAGAAGTCGGGCCGAAGGATGCGGATATTTTGTGGATGTTCGACATGCCTGCGGAGGCGGGCATCTGGCCGCACGACGGCGCGCACAGCTCGATCCTGATTCACGGCGATTTCCTCTACGTGAACACGGGCACCGGCGTGGACAATTCGCACAAGGTCATCCGCACGCCGAACGCGCCGAGCTTGATCGTCATCGAGAAAACGACGGGCCGGCTGGTGGCACGCGACTACGAAGGTATCGCACCGAATATTTTTCACGCGACGTGGTCCTCACCCGCGCTGGGCAAGGTCGGCGGACGCGATGTGATTTTCTTTTGCGGCGGCGATGGGATCGTGCGCGCATTCGAGGCGCTCACCCAAGCGCCGCCCGAAGGCGCGGTCGCGAGGCTGAACTCGATCTGGCGTTTCGATCCCGATCCCACATCGCCGAAGGACGACCCGCACCGCTTTCTAAACAACCGCCAGCAGGGTCCGAGCAACATTTACGGAATGCCGGTCGTGCTCGGCGATCGATTGTTCGTGGGTGGCGGCGGCGATGTTTTTTGGGGAAAGAATGAAGCGTGGCTGAAATGCATCCGCACTGCCGGCCAGGGCGACATCACGAGCAATGCAACCGTGTGGTCGTATCCGCTCGATCGTCACACGATGTCCACGGTCGCTGTCTCGGACGGATTGGTTTTCACCGCGGACACGAGCCGGCACATCCATTGCGTCGATGCGGAAACTGGGAAAGGCGTCTGGGTTCACGACACGCCCGGCGATTTCTGGGGCTCGCCGTTGGTTGCCGATGGGAAGTTGTTCATCGGCTCGCGCAAAGGCGACTTTTGGATCATGGCTGCGAGCCGCGAGAAGAAGGTGCTCGCGATGGTGGATTTCAAAAGACCCATCAGCGCGACGCCGACGGTTGCGAATGGCGTGCTGTATATCGTGACGATGACGAATCTCTACGCCATCAGCGTGAAACCGTAATGTGAAGTGGCATCGAGGGTGATCGCGGCTCAACGGCGAAAACTCGGAGAGCAGCGCGGAGGGAGACGATGATTGCGTCGCGCGCGATTTCGCCGCTACAAGTTGAGTGATGAACGATTTCCGAATCCGCATCGAATCTGCCGCGGACGCAGGCCAGCTTCTGAAAAGCAGCGCGCAAAATATTTTGTCCATGCTCGATCGCAGCGATTCGCCGATCGTCGGGGAGAGCATCGCCGAGCTCGTCGAGGGCGGGCAGTGGGAGGAATTGAACGACCGCTTTTTCAGGACGATCGCCTTTGGCACCGGCGGACTTCGCGGACGGGCGATCGGGAAAATCGTGACGGTCGCCGAGCGCGGCGAGCCACAGCCGCTCGACCGTCCGCAGCATCCGTGCGTGGGCACGAATGCGATGAACTTTTACAACATCAGCCGCGCCACGCAGGGGCTCGTGGCATACTTGAAGGGTTGGTTTTCCAAGAACCAAATCCCCGGTCGGCCGAGCCTCGTCGTCGCGCATGACACACGGCATTTCTCGCGCGATTTCACCGATCTCGTCGCGTGCGTGGCGACGGAAAATGGATGCGATGTTTTCGTCTTCGACGGGCCGCGCTCGACGCCACAGTTGTCCTTCAGTGTGCGCTGGAAAAATGCGACCGCGGGCATCGTCATCACGGCCAGCCACAACCCGCCGCATGACAATGGCTACAAAGTGTATTTCAACGATGGCGCGCAGATCGTGGAGCCGCACGCGAGCGGGATCATCGCGCGGGTGAATGCGGTGGAATCGGACAGCTACGAATCGCTGCCCGACGAATCGAAAGGCAAACTCACCGTGCTCGGCGCGGATGCGGACACGGCTTACATGGATCGTCTGGAATCGCTGGTCCTCGACCGCGCGCTGATCGCGAAGAGCGATCTGAAAATCGTCTTCAGTTCCATCCACGGCGTGGGCGGAATCATCACGCTGCCGATGCTGGATCGTCTGGGATTCAAATACGGCACGGTGCCCGAGCAGGACGTGCAGGATGGGCGTTTCCCGACGGTGAAATCGCCGAACCCGGAGAACGCCGAAGCCCTCGCGCTTGGCATCGCGCTGGCGAAAAAGGAGAACGCCGATCTGCTCGTGGCGACGGACCCGGATTGCGATCGCATGGGCGTCGCGGTGCGGAATGACGCGGGCGAAATGGTGCTGCTGACGGGCAATCAGATCGGCTCGCTGATGGCGTGGTATCGCGTGACGAAGCTGATCGAGCAGGGCGTCATCACGCCGCAGAACGCGAGCCGCTGCGTGATCGTGAAAACCTTCGTGACGACCGATCTGCAAAAGGCGATTGCCGTGAAGAACGGCCTGCGCTGCGTCGAGACGCTCACCGGTTTCAAATACATCGGCGAAAAACTCGGCAAGTATGAGCACCATCTCCCCGAGGCGATGCAACTCGGCTACCGGCTGCAGCCCGAAAGCAAAACGCGCGCATTGAGGCTGCAGCTTTCGACCTATTACGTCTGCGGCGGCGAGGAAAGCTACGGCTACAGCGCGGCGGATTTTGTGCGCGACAAGGATGCCAACGGCGCGGTCGTCGTCTTCGCGGAAGTCGCCGCCTACGCGAAATCGCGCGGGTTCACGCTCACCGGATTGCTCGACGAGATCTACGCGGAATACGGCTTCTACTTTGAAAAGAACGGCACGCTCACTTTCGAGGGCGCGGAAGGCGCGGCGCAGATCGCGGCACTCGCGGCTTCGTACGCGGCGCATCCGCCGGCGGAGATTCTCGGCGTCGCCGTCACGGGCACGCGCAACTTCGCAGCGGAGACACTCATCGACATTGAGGGCGACGAAATCCCAAAAGAAAAAATGCTGATGATCGACCTCGCGGACGGACGCCGCATCGCCGTCCGCCCGAGCGGCACCGAGCCGAAGATCAAATTTTACATGTTCGCCCACAGACTTCCCGCGCCCGGCGAACGCTTCACCAGCGCACGGCTCGCGGAGATCAAAGTGGATGTGAAATCATCCATCGACGCCGCGTGGGAATGGGCGCAGAAAGACGCGGCGGAACGACTCGAAAAATAGAACCACTCATATGGACATTAGCTTGGACGGTGGAGAAATCACAGTGCTCAAGGCGATCGGCCTGGGCGGAAGCGAAGTGGATGGCGAGACGCTGCTCGCGCGCGCCGCGCCCATGGACGCGGCGGAGATCATCGACACCCTGCAAGGGCTCGTGATGCTCGGCTACGTATCCGCGGACAACAGCACGTTCCACGCGCTCGAAGAAATGAAGAAGATGAACTTCCGCGTGAACTCCGGTTATTCAAAAGACCTGAAGGAATCGCTCGATCCGCAGCCGCAGAAGGGGAAGAGCAAGCGCGTGCGGCGGGAGTGATGCATCGGATTTCAGATTGTCGATTTCAGATTTCAGATTGAAGGCCGCCTGGCCCTGGCTCGCGGCGGCGGCGAGCGGTGCATTGCTGGCGCTTTGTTTTGCACCATGGAAAATCACGCCGCTCGTGTGGGTCGCGCTCGCGCCGCTCATCTGCGCGATCTGGTTTTCGCCTCCACCAGCAAAGCGGCCCGGACTGCGCGCGGCGCAGCTCGGCTACGTCGCGGGACTCGTGTTTTTCACCGCGGTCTTTTACTGGCTCGGCGCGCTCGCCCCGCTTTTCGAATCGCCGTGGCTCTACACACTCCCGCTGCTGCTCGCGCTGATCTTCGGATTCTACTTCGCGTTTTGGGCTTGGTTCCTCGCGCGCATTCTCGCGCCCGATGCGGACTGGCGGATGTTTCGGAATTCGTGGAGCAATCTCGCGACGGGCGCGCTCGCCGCGACCGCGTGGATCACACACGAATGGGTGCGCGGCTGGCTCTTCAGCGGTTTCGGCTGGAACAATCTCGGTGTCGCGCTGCACGCCGATCTTCCCATGATCCAGATCGCCGATCTCACCGGCGTCGCTGGCCTGTCATGGCTCGTCGTATTTGTGAACGTGATGATTGTCATCGTCGTCCGGCGCATCATCGGCGAACTCGGCCCGCTGTTCATGAAACGCATCCGGTGGGAATTCAGCATCAGCGTCGCCGTGGTCGTCTGCGTCTTCACCTACGGGGTGCGGTCGATTTTGGAAAAGGCGCCGGAAACCGTCCTGCTCCGCGTGACGGCGGTGCAGCCGAACATCCCGCAGGCCGTGAAATTCTCCGCCGATGGCGAGGATGAAATCTTCCACCAACTCGGCAAACTCACCGAACTCGCGATCGCCGCAAACAACCCGGAACTCCTGATCTGGCCTGAATCCGCCACCCCGCGCGGCATGTATGCGGATGAAGCGAATTACCATTTTGTGATGGATCACGCGCGGCTGGCGGGGGGCGGATTTTTGCTCGGGACCGTGGAGGACGACCCGACCGATGGCGTCTCCTTCAACACCGCGAAACTTCTCACCGCACGCGGCGAAACCGAGCAAACGTATCGCAAAATGCACCTCGTCCCCTTCGGCGAATACCTTCCGCTGCGAGCCATCTTCGGCCCAATCGCAGGCGAACTTGTCCCCGGCGATTTTGCGCATGGCGAACAGCCACTCGTCTTCGACCTGCCCTCGCCTGCGTTGAAAATCGGCGCGCTGATTTGTTTTGAAGACACGCTCGGCGACCTCACCCGGCGCTTCGTGCAAAACGGCGCGCAGCTCCTCGTCAACATCACCAACGACGGCTGGTTTCTCCAAACCGCCGGAGCAGAGCAGCACCTCGCCAACGCCGTATTCCGCGCCGTCGAAAACCGCCGCCCACTCGTCCGCTGCACAAACACGGGTGTCACCTGCTCCATCGACCGCAACGGTCACGTCGATCAATGGCTGCGCCCATTTCAGCAAGGCTTCGCCGCGCGCACCGTCAAAGTCCCCGCAGCTTCACCGCTCACTTTCTACACCCGCCACGGCGAATGGCTCGCGCAGCTCGCCGCGATCCTGTCGGTGCTCGCAATTTTTCGCCGCCGCTTCGCGCGAAAATGAACCCGCGATCGCTGGTCGTGTCGCTGCACGATGTCTCGCCGCGGACTCGCGCCGCATGCGATCAAATCCTCGGTGAACTCCGCGCACTTGGCGTGCAAGCGACTTCGCTGCTCATCATTCCCGATCATCATCATCGCGGACATTTCCTGGCCGACGCGGCATTCTGCGACTGGCTCCGCGCGCAATCCCGGCTCGGGCACGAGGCCGTGATCCACGGCTACTTTCACCAGCGCGCGCGCCGCGCTGGAGAAACGCCGGTCGCGAAAGCGATGACACGCATCTACACCGCGGATGAAGGCGAATTCTACGACCTCGACCGCGCCGCCGCGCGAGAACTCGTGAACAAGGCGCGTGAAGAATTTCGCAGTATCGGTCTGAATCCGATCGGTTTCATCGCGCCCGCGTGGCTGCTCGGCGCGGAAGCGGAAGCGGCCCTGCGCGAACTCGAGATCGAATACACGACGCTCCTCGGCAGCGTCGTCGATTTCAAACGCGACAAGTCGCATGCCTCGCAATCACTCGTCTGGAGCGTGCGCAGCGCGTGGCGTCGCGCGGTGAGCCGGTTGTGGAATGCACTTCTCTTTCGACGACTCGCGGCGAATCCGCTGATGCGCATTTCCATTCATCCCGTGGATATCGAGCACCCGGCGATTTGGCGGCAGATTCGTGCGCTCATCGTGCGGGCGCTTGCCGATAGAAAGGCGCTGACCTATCACGCATGGCTCACGTCGCTTGAAAGCTGATCTCCACCTCCACTCCAAATACAGCGACCGCGCCGCCGAGTGGCTCTTCCGCCGCGCAGGGCTGCCGGACAGCTATTCGGAACCTTGCGCGCTTTACGATCGGCTCCGCGAGCGTGGCATGGATTTCATTACGCTCACCGATCACAACCGGATCGAAGGCTGCCTCGAAATCGCTGATCGTCCCGGCGTCTTCGTCTCGGAGCAAATCAGCACGCGCTTTCCCGATGACCGTTGCGAAGTTCACGTGCTCGTTTGGGGAATCGACGAAGCGCAGCACCGCGAGATTCAGGCGGTGCGGGAGAATATCTTCGAGCTGCAAAAGTATCTCGCCGGGCAGAATCTCGCGCACGCCGTGGCGCATCCGCTGCATCGCCTCGATGACCGGCTCAACGTCGCGCATATCGAAAAACTGGTGCTGCTGTTCCGGCATTTTGAAGGAGTGAACGGATTGCGCGCGGGTTTGCTTGGTGAAGTCACTCGCTTCGCATTCGGCGGACTGACGGCGGCGAAAATCGACGCGCTCGCGAACAAACACGGCTTCGCGCCGACACACGCGGAGCCGTGGCGGAAGGTTTTCATCGCTGGCTCGGACGATCACGGCGGGATGTTTCCCGCATCCGCTTTCACGGAAACTCCGACCGCGGCGGGCGCATCCGAATTCCTCACGCACATTCGGGAAGGCCGCTGCGAAGTGTGCGGCAAGGGCGGCACTCCGCTCGCGCTGTCACACGGGCTTTACAACAACGTGCGCCATTTTCTCGAAGCAAAGATTTCCGGCGCGGACTCGGCGAGCCTGCTCGGCAAGGCATTCTCCCGCTTCATGGAAGGCGAAGACCCGACGGAGTTTTCGTGGACGGACAAGCTCGGCTTCATCGCGCAGGGCATCGCGAGCGGAAAGATTTTCGAACTGGCGAAACCCGCGAACGCTTCGCTGTGGAAACAGTTTGCCGGATACTTTTCGCAGACCGATGTGAAAGGCCTGCTCGCGCGCGAAACCAACGGCATCGTCGAGCCCGAGCGCCGCGCGTTTGTCATCGCGAACTTCTTCGCGAACCAGCTCGCGTTCCGATTCTTCACGAGTTTCGTGAAGCGCGTTTCGGGCGGAAACATCATCGAGGCGATCCAGGAAATCAGCGTCATGCTCCCGTTGCTCGCGACGCTCGGGCCGTATCTCTACGCCTTTCGCAGCCAGGCACCCGATCGCGCTTGGCTGGAAAATGTTTCGCTCGCGCTCGCCAATGCGAAGCCGCCGCAGCTCGCGAATACCAAACGCGCGTGGTTCACCGACACGCTGGAAGACGTGAACGGCGTGGCCAACACCATCCGCAAACTCACCGCCGCTGTCGTCGCACATGGGCACGATCTCACCGTCGTCACGTCGCGCGCGGAGGTTCACATCACGGACATTCCGATCAAAAACTTCCCGCCGATCGGCGAGTTCGAGTTGCCGGAATACGAACTCCAAAAGCTCAGCTTTCCGCCGATCCTCCAAATCATCGACTACATCGAGCGCGAAGGTTTCACCGAACTGATCATCAGCACGCCTGGCCCGATCGGACTCACCGCGCTGCTTGCCGGGAAGATGCTCGGCATCCGCACGAGCGGCATCTACCACACCGACTTCCCGCAATACGTCCGCATCCTCAGCGACGACTCGTTCATGGAATCGCTGACGTGGAATTTCATGAAATGGTTCTACGGCCAGCTTGATGTGCTCTACGTGAACAGCGAGGGCTACCGCCGCGCGTGGGTCGATCGCGGCATAGACGGCGGGCGCATCCAGATTCTCCCGCGCGGGCTGGATACGACGCTTTTTCATCCATCGCGGCGCGAGCCTGCCTTTTGGAAAGCCCACGGTGTCCCGACCGGAAATACTGTGCTGCTCTACGTTGGACGCGTTTCAAAAGAGAAGGATATCGATGTGATCGTCAGTGCGTGGAGCAAAATGAAACGGCCATCTACCTCGCTCGTCTTCGTCGGCGACGGCCCGTATTTGAAAGAACTTCGCGCGCTGGTTCCCGACGCAATTTTCACCGGCTACCTCGGCGGGCTGGAACTCGCGCGCGCGTTTGCCTCGTCCGATGTGTTCCTGTTTCCGAGCACGACGGACACGTACGGAAACGTGATCGTCGAATCTCTCGCGAGTGGGGTTCCGTGCATTGTCTCGGATCAAGGCGGGCCGAAAGATTTGATCGCGCACGGCCGGACCGGATTCATCACCCGCGCACTCGATGCGGAGGATTTTGCCAGTGCACTCGTCCGCCTCGCGGACGATTCCGCGCTGCGGGCGGCGATGGGTGTCGAGGCACATCGCACAGTGCAGAGCCGCGATTGGGCCGAGGCGGGGCGGCAGTTTTGGGCATCTGCGAATTGACCCACTTGCGATCAGCCAGCGCGCAGGATTCCCGTCTCGATCGCCGCGTGATCGCCCGCGAGCACGCGCTGGGCGAGCCTGTAGCCTGCCGCGTCGGTGTTGTGTCGGAGTGCCTCGAAAAGTCGCGCGACTTTTAGCCGGGAGTTTTTCGAGAAGAAGTCCGCGAGATCGACCGCTTCCTTCGTCCCAAGCGCCGACGCGCGCGAACACGCCGCGCCGATCGCGAAGAGTTCCGTCGCGAGATCGACGAACCGCCCGAGCAATACCTGCTCGCGCTCCAGCTTCGGTCCAAACCACGCCATCGCGTGAAACAACCGGCGCGCCATTTTGCGCGAAGCACCCGCCGCCCAGCGCAGATGCCGCGCGAGACGCGAATCCAAACCAGAAACCAGAAACGAGAAACCAGGAACCCACTGCTTCGGATACCACGTCGCATAAAACATCCCCGCCTTCACCGCATCGCGCGCGCGTTCCTTCATCGGCCTGCGCGTATCGAGCACTGGCCCGCCGACTTTCAAATGCGGATCGAGCGCCTCCCGCGCGATGAAGAGTCGCATGATCTCGCTCGATCCCTCGAAGATCGTATTGATGCGCGAATCGCGAAACAACCGCTCAATCGGCACCGCTTCCTCGCCGCGCGCCGCCAGCGATTGCGCGGTCTCGTAGCCGCGCCCGCCGCGGATTTGCATGGCCGTGTCGATGTGCTCCCACGAGCGTTCCGTCGCCCACAGTTTGCACATCGCTGCCTCGAGTCGCACGTCGGCGCTCTTGTCGCGATCGACGAGACTCGCCGCGTAAAACGACATCGCCTCCATCGCAAAAGTCTCCGACGCCATGCGCGCGATCTTCTCCGCAATCGCCGCGTGTTTGCCGATCGCCGCGCCCCACTGCACGCGATCCGCAGCCCAGCGGCGCGAGATTTCCAGGCAGCGCTTCGACAAGCCGGCGCACGCTGCGGGCAGCGTGAGACGGCCCGTGTTCAAAGTCGTGAGCGCCACTCGCAGGCCCTTGCCTTCGGCAAGCAGGATGTTTTCGCGCGGCACTTTCACATCCGTGAAATGCACGACGCCGTTGTAAAGCGCGTGTAGTCCCATGAAGTGACACCGCCGCACGACCTCGACGCCCGGCGTGTTCATCTCGACGAGAAACGCGGTGATCTGGTTGCGCCCGTTCTTCGCCGGCGTGCGCGCCATCACCACGATCACGCCCGCCTTCACGCCGTTCGTACACCACAGCTTTTCGCCATTGATGATGAAATGCGCGCCGTCCTCGGTCGGCTCCGCATGGGTCTCCATCTTCGCGGGGTCACTACCGACGCGCGTCTCGGTGAGCGCGAATGCCGACACTTCGCCCCCCGCCACGCGCGGCAGAAAGCGGTGCTTCTGCTCGTCCGTGCCGAACAGAATGAGCGGCTGCGGCACGCCAATGGATTGATGCGCCGAGATCAGCGCGGTGAGATTTCCGCAGTAGCTCCCGAGTAGCATCGCCGCGCGGCAGTAGTTCGTCTGCGAAAGTCCAAGCCCGCCGTGATCGACCGGCACCTTGATGCCAAACGCGCCGAGTTTCGCGAGTCCCTCGAAGACGTGCTGCGGGATTTCGCCGGTGCGGTCGATCTCATCGGGATCGACTTCGCGTTTCAAAAAATCCTCCAGCCGCTGCACGAATGCGTCGCCCTGATCGCGATCCTCCGCGCGCTGGAGCGGATACGGATGCAGCGCCGCGAAATCGAAGTCGCCCATGAACAGGCCGCTGATGAAACCATCGCGCGTGACCTCGCGCGTGACCTCGCGCGCGGCTTCGGTGAGTTCGAGCGCCTCGCGCTGCTCGCGCGACATTTTCGAGGTGTCGATGACGGAGGCGGGTTCGTCGGGTGGAAGTGTTTCGGTTTTCATATTGGTGAGGCAAAGTGTGAACGCGCGGTCTGGGGACTCCGGGTAGCACGCTCGTCCCGAGCGTTGGCGAAGGCGTCCCGCCTTCGTGGACTTTCATAACGTGTCGTCCCGGAATTTCGTTCACGCCCTTCGCAGCGCTGCGTTTGGGAAGTTCGTTTTGGCGGGACGCCAAAACCTACGCTCGGGACGAGCGTGCTACCCGGATTCCTCCGCATAAAATCTCCCTCCATTTTTCGCAATCTCCACCAGCCGCGCGCACGGCGCGTAGTGCGGCGCGGTCGCGGCGAAGCGCGCGAGTTCATCCACCACGGTCTGCGCCCCAAGCGCATCCGCATACCGCAGCGGCCCGCCGCGGAAGGGCGCGAACCCGGTGCCCATTACCATCCCAAAATCCACGTCGCCCGGCGTCTCGACGATGCCTTCCTCCAGCGTGCGCGCGGCTTCGTTCACCATCAGCAGCGACATGCGCCGCGCGAGTTCTTCGCGCGAGTGCGACGACGATGCGTGCGCGGCGGCTTCGGGATTTGGCTTCGGCTCCGCGTCTTTCGCGTGGAGATAGAATCCCTTCCCATTTTTCTTCCCGAGAAAACCCCTGGCGATCAGCTTGCCGAGGATTTCAGGCACGCTCATCCAGCCGGGAAACGCCGCGCTCAAGGTGGCCGCGACCTCGGCGGAAACATCGAGGCCCACTTCGTCGATGAGCCGCAGCGGACCCATCGGCATTCCGAAATCAATCATCGCCGCGTCGATCGCCTCCGCGCTTGCGCCGCGCTCGAAAAGTCGCGCGGCCTCGGTGAGATACGGCAGCAGGATGCGGTTCACGAGAAAGCCGGGGCTGTCTTTCACGAGCACTGGCAGCTTCCCGATTTTCTGCACGAATCGCAGCGCGCGCTGCGCGGCCTCCGGCGCGGTGTCGCGGCCCGTGACGACTTCGACGAGCTGCATCCGATGCACGGGATTGAAGAAGTGAATACCGACAACGCGCGCGGGGTTTTTTGTGGCGGCGGCGAGTTCGGTGATCGAGAGCGCGGAGGTGTTCGTCGCGAGCAGCGTGTCGTCGCGCACTTGTTCATCGAGACGGCGGAAGATCGCTTTCTTGATCTCCATTTTTTCGACTGCGGCTTCGATCACGATGTCCGTGCGCAGCAGTGGCACTTCGGTCGGAGTGGGGGAAATGCGGGCCATTCCCGCGCGGGCTTCGCGTTCGGTGAAAGTGCGGCGTTTCACCGCGGACGCATACACGCTGGCGGCGGTCGCCATTCCTGCGGCGACGCGCGTGGCGTCGATGTCGCGAAGAATCACGCTCACGCCGCGGGCGCTGAGCCATTGGGCGATGCCGGCTCCCATGATGCCGGCGCCGATCACGGCGGCTCGCTCGACGGGCGGGGCGCCCGTCGGACCGACAGCAGCCGGGGCGGCTGCGCTACTTCGCTTCTTCGCGCGTTCATCGAGGAAGAACAGATTGAGCAACTGCCGCGTCGAATCTTCCGCGAGCAATTCGCCAACTGCCTCGCGCTCGCGCTTGAGCGACGCGGCTTCATCCCAATCAGATGCGCCTTGCATCACGACTTCCATCGCCTTTTTCACGGCGGGATAGTGTCCGTGCGTCTTCGCCTCCACATCGTGCCGGACGTGACGCCCAATCACGGCATCGACGACGGCGTTCACCGGAGCGGAGTGCGTGAAGCTGTGCGGGCGCTTGCCGCGCGCCAGCCACGCGCGTGCGGCGCGGAGCAAATGCGCGCGCGGTGCGACCTCGTCGATCACGCCGAATTTCAGCGCGTGTTTCGCGGCGAGCGTTTTTCCGCCGAGGATGATGTCGAGCGCCTTTGGCACGCCAATGAGCCGCGGCAGCCGAGTCGAGCCACCCCACGCGGGCAGGATGCCGAGTCTGGTTTCTGGGAGACCGATCTTTGTGCAGGCATCGGGCGAGGCGATGCGCCAGTCGCACGCGAGCGCGACTTCGCAGCCGCCGCCGAGCGCCGCGCCGTGCATCGTGGCGATCGTGGAAATCTTGAGCGCGGCGATTTTGTTGAAGACGGTCTGGCCGAGTTCGATGAACGCCGCGACTTCGGCGGCGGACATTTTGCGGATGCCGTGCAGGTCAGCGCCGGCGACGAAGATCGCATCCTTCGCGCTCGTGAGCACGAGGCCGCGGACTTGCGGGGGGATGTCGTCGAGCGATGCGCCGAGTTCTTCGAGTGTCGCGCGGTCGAAGATGTTGGCGGCGGAGTTGGGGCGGTCGAAGGTGAGGATGCAGAGGCCGTCTTCGGTGATTTCGCGGCGGAGGTTTTGCATGGGTCAGGAATTGGGGACGATCACCGAAGAGGGAGGCGCCTGCGGCGGGCTGAACATCGAACTTCGAACATCGAACACTGAACATCGAAGTCGGAGATCTCCGCGCGGGAACATTCGATGTTCGATGTTCGATGTTCGATGTTCAGCGCCGCAGGCATCGTCATTTTCAGTTTGAAGTTCGTTCCAGCCAGAGCGCGCCGCCCTGCCCGCCGCCAACGCAGAGCGTCACGAGCGCGCGTTTGGCATCGCGTCGTTGCAATTCTTTCAAAGCGGTGAGGACCAGCCGCGCGCCAGTCGCGCCGACCGGATGACCGAGCGCGATGCTGCCGCCGTTGACGTTGAGTTTCTCATCGGGAATCGGCACGCGCTGAAGCACGGCGAGCACTTGCGCGGCGAAGGCTTCATTCACTTCAATGATGTCCGCGTCGTCCGGCATCAGGCCGCAGCGCTTGGCGGCGCGGTCGATGGCGAAGACGGGACCGAGGCCCATGCGCGCGGGATCACAACCGGCGTATGCGTAGTTCGTGAGTGCGCCGAGCGGCTTGTAGCCGAGTTCGGTTGCGCGCTGTTCGGACATCACGAGGAGCGCGACCGCGCCATCGGTGACTTGCGAGGAATTGGCTGCGGTCACGCTGCCATATTTTTGGAAAACAGGACGCAGCCCCGCCAGCACTTCGGGCGTCTGATCGTTGCGCGGGCCGTTGTCTTTTACGATCGCTTTGCCGTTGAGAAAGACGGGCGCGATTTCTTCCGCGAGCCGCCCCTCCGCGGCGAGCGCGCGCTGGTGCGAGCGCATTGCGAACGCATCCTGCGCCTCGCGGGTGATGCCGCCTTCGCTGGCGAGAAGTTCCGCGGTGTCGCCCATGTTCAAGCCGCTGACCGGATCGGTGAGGCCGAGCTTCAGGCCGACCCGCGGCTCGAAGTCGGCGAAGCGGAATGTGGAGAGCGCGGCGAGCTTGCGCGTGGCCGATTTCGATTTCGCGAGCGCGCCGAATTTGCGTGCCGTTGCATCCTGAAAAAGCAGCGGCACCTGCGACATGCTTTCGGTTCCACCGACGAGGAAGACGGAACCGCGTCCGGCGGCGAGACGTTCGGCAGCGGTCGTGATCGCTTCAAAGCCGGAGGCGCAATTGCGATGCACTGTGACGGCGGGGACGGATTCGGGAATGCCCGCGCGCAGGGCGATGACGCGCGCCACGTTCGCCGAGTCGGCGGGCTGTGCGACGCAGCCGAAGATCACTTCATCGATCAGCGCGGGATCGAGACCGGTGCGGGTGAGCAGCGCGCTGGCGGCGAGGCGTCCGAGTTCGTCCGCGCCGAGCGCGGCGAGATCGGTACCGGCGCGGCAGAAGGGTGTGCGGAGACCATCGACGATGACGAGACGGGGAGGAGTTACCATTTTGGTTTCGGGGAAGTTTGGGAGTGGAAACCGAGGCGGGGGACGCCTGCGGCGGGCTGAACATCGAACATCGAACATCGAACATTGAACATCGAAGGAGGAGGCTTCCGCATGCTGCCCTTCGATGTTCGATGTTCGATGTTCGACGTTCGATGTTCAGCGCCGCAGGCATCGTCGATCACGGTATTTCGCTCGTGTGGATTCATATTTCAACGTGCAGCTTGGACCGTTGCCGGAGGGCGGTGATCGACCACTCGCTGTTCTTTGAGCTGAGTGCCGACGCCCTGTTTGCGCTGGAGTTCCTCCATCGGGTGAAACTCGATGCGGTTCGGGTGAATCTCGGTTTCGCTGACGAAGCGCTCGTTCAGTTTTGCGCGCAGCTTTTCATCCTCGCATCCATCGCTCTTGGCGACGTGAAGGATGAGTTCATCGACTTCGAGCGGATCGTCGTGGCGCTTGCGGATTTCGAGCTGCCAGGTGGCGACGTGCTCGGCGTTGTCGAGGACGTGTTCGAGATGGTTGAAATCGACGAGCGTGCCTTTGAGTTTGCCGAGTTGAAGGTCGCGGATTTCCGAGTTGCGCGAGATTTCACCGACGAGGCGCGGCACTTTTCTTCCACAAAATGGACACGGCTCGTGGAAGAGTCCGCCGTCGATGCAATCGCCCGTGCGATAGCGCAGCACGACGCTGCCGCGCGAATCGAGCGGCGTGAAAACGATCTCGCCCGGCTCGCCTTCGCCGCGCGGTTCACCCGTCTTCGGATCGACGATTTCGATGAGCGCGAGGTCGGGATGGATGTGGTAGCCCGCCGAGCCTGCGTCTTCGTGAAACGGACACTCGGCCCACGCGAGTTTCGCCTCGGTGAAGCCGTAGGTGCGCAGCACATCGACCTTGTCCGCGCCGAGCCGGCGCGCGAGTTCACGGAGTTTGCGCCGCATTCCGATCGGCGCTTTTTCGCCGCCGAGCACGATCATTTTGAGATTCGGCAGTGCGAAGCTGTCGTCCGCGAGCTGGCTCAGGACGTGGTAAAGAAACGTCGGCATCCCGACGATCACGTCGGGTTTGATCTTGCGGATGAGCCGCAGGTTTCCGTCCGTGCCCATCGCTTTTCCGCCGCCGGTATCGAGCATGAAAACGCCGAAGCCCGCGCTCGCGTAGTGCGTGATCCAGAACGCGAGATGCGGCGCGAACGGGAACAGATTCATCATGCGCATTTCTCGGCGCGAGCCGCACACACGCATCACGCGCGCGCCGGCGAGTTCGAGATTGGCGATGTCGTGCGCGGTGTAGAGAAATGGCACGGGCGCGGAGGAGCGGCCCGTGGTGCTCGTCATCAGGATCGGGCGGAACTCGCGATCAAAGCCATCCGCCACCGCCTTGCGTCCGCGGACGAGCGCTTTTGCGATCGTGTAGAAACGGCGCGCGAGCACTTCCTTGTCGGGCATGAGCACGAATTCGCGCACGGGTTCCGCGCCGTCGGGGCCGGGATGAAAGTCGCTTTTTGTCGTGAACGGGATGCGGCGGAGATCGTCCGGCGAACGCAGCGCAGCGGGATTGATGCGCTCCTTTTCAAAGAGCCGGCGGTATTGCGCGGAGAACGGGATGACCGTGTCGGCGAGAAACCCGCGCAGGCGGTGGAGCTGCCATTCGCGCAGCGATTTCGAGTCAGAGGGCCAGCGAGAGTTGAGGTTCATTCGTGCGGTTGCGGGTGAGGGATTTGAGTTCGGGCAGTTGCGCCTCGGCGACGCTGCGGCCGAGGGCGATGTGCTTCTTCGGATTACTGAAATCGTGCCACACGGCCTCGCCACTGAGCGGGCGCAGGACGATGTCGGCGTCGCGCGCGGAGGCTTCGGCGACGCGGGTCTGCGCGCCGTTGATCGCACGCATCATGGTGTCGATGATGTTGCCGCTCGCGCCGTAGTTGAGGTGCGCATTCACGAAGCGGCCAATGCCTTTTCGCTGGCGCTCGCGACCGTTGAGTTCACGCCGCGCGTCGAGCCAGTAGCGGATGCGCTCGGGCGGCGGGATGACATTCACCGCGATGATGTGCTCGATGCCCATCTCGGCGAGCACATCGACCGGCAGCGGATCGGCGATGCCGCCATCGATGTAAGTCTCGCCATCAATCGTCACCGGCACGCAGACACCGGGAATCGCGATGCTTGCCTCGACCGCGGCGGCGACATTTCCGCTGGAAAAGACAACGCGCTCCAGCGTGTCGAGATGCGTGGCGACGATGCGGAGCGGGCGGATGAGTTCGGAGAAATGCGCGTCGTCGATATGATGGCTCAGTCGCGCGGCAGCCTTGCGTGTTCGAAGAAAACCGCGCCGGGGAAAGAGCATCGGATCGAGCAGCCGGATGAATCCCCACTTTCCCTCGGTCTCTCTCGCGAACTTTTCCAGCCGCTCGCCATCGAGCCCGAACGCCCACACCGCGCCGACGTACGCGCCCATGCTCGCGCCCGCGATGCAGTCGATCTCGATGCCATTTTCCTCGAGCACCTGGATGACGCCGATGTGCGCAAGACCTTTCGCACTGCCGGAGGAAAGCGCGAGGCCGACGCGGCAGCGGGCGATTTCGCGGGCGAGGCGATTCATGGCGAGATCGAAGCGGCGATCCCGCGCCACCGCGGCATCGTGCAGGGGAAAGCCGCGCACGATGGAATGCACGGGATGTCCGAGGCTGCGCAACATTACGTTCATCTCCGGCGCGGCGATGGATTCCTCGGCGAAGAGGATGGGTTTCACCTGCGCCACGGCATCCGCGCTGCGGGCGCCGAGTTCGCGGAGGAGGAGCTGGAAGGCGTAAAGATTCTGCATGCTCGGCTGGAGCAGGACAAAGCCGAGATCGGCCTGCACGAGCGTTTCGAGCGTCACGCCGGAAGGGGTGTCGTGCATCAAATGCAGGAGGACGTAATCGTAGTGCCGTCCGCAATGGCTGAGCAGGGGAGCGACCGCGGCGACATCGCCGGACGCGATGGTCGCCGTGAGATGCACTTCGTCGAAGCCATCACCCGCGTGGACATTTGGCGTAAAGAAAAACGCGCCGTTTGCCGCCAGCATATTGAGCGGACGCGAGCCATTCGGATGCGCCGTCTGCGCGCCGAGCCGGACGATGAGCACGCGCTGGCGGGCCAGTCTGTGGAGCGACGCGGCGAGATGCCGCACCACCGCATCCGCACCGAGGCGCTCCGCCACCGGGAGCATCGCCACGATTCTGCGCACTCGTTTTCCGTCCTCGGGCGGTGCCCCTCCGCCGGTGGCGACCTCCTGCGAAAAGCGACCCGCGAGGCACGGATCGGTGGCGAAGAGGCCCGTCAATTCCGACGCGGGAATCCGCAGCAGCATGGCGTGGGTGATGACGAGCGCGGTCGAAGCGTGCGGTTCGCGATTCAGCAGTGCGCGCGAGCCCAGCAGATCGCCGGCACCGAAGATTTCGATCACTTCGGAAGCGCCGTTATTGCCGCCGGCGCGGGTCTCGCAGCGTCCGCTGAGGATGAGAAAGAGCGCGTCGCAATCTTCTCCCGCGCGAAAGATCACCACGCCTTTCTTGTATTCACCCACCGCCCCGTTTGCGAGCAGGCGGTGCAGCGTTCCCGGTGGGAGCAGAGAGAGCAGGGGATGTGGCGGAAGCGGGTCCGCGCCGAGGGCATCGCTCTCCGCTCCGGCGGCCTCGGCCTGCTTCGGAATGCGCCCATTTTTGCTCCCTGGCATCACCGGAGCGACCTCGGCTGTCGGCTTTAGCTTCTTATTTCTAAGCCAAGCAAACATCTCAAAGTATTATCGCACGGCCCGCGCGAATCACAACCCGCGGGGCCACAGCGGAATCGTTTAGCAGATGGCGCGCCGACCATGAAAAAAAGCCCCGGAGATCGCGAGCCGCTCTCGTCATCCGCAGATGTTTCCCAGCCGACGTCGCTTTCGCGGTGTGCGCATCGGACCTATCAGAAAGTTTGTGTGACCCGGCAAAAGAGAGGACACAAACGAGTGAGAAAAGCAAAAAGCAAAGAAGAAGAGAAAACGAACAAAGCGCTGGATGAACTGATAGCGGAGCACGGGCACACGCCGGAGGCGA
>JANNWY010000129.1:0-14378 GCA_031409335.1 Chthoniobacteraceae bacterium
CGTTTGGCGTTGAGCCCCGCGCAGCGGCCTCTCGATTTTTTGCTGCGCCATCCGCAGCGATGGTGCCTGCGGCAGGCTCAACGCCAAACGCCAAACGCCAAACTTCAAATGGGGACACCACCCTTTTACCACGCTGCCTACGGCCCCGGCGGCGTCGGCGGCGGGGGCGTGGGGGTGCCGCCGGCTCCGTGGCGATCCACGATCACCCGCGCGGTGCGATAGCTGCCGTAGAGGGTCGGATTCGTCAGGCGGAAGCGATTCATCAGCGGATCGAGCTGGGCGCGCAGCAGCGTCTTGCCCTAGCGATCCAGCGCGGGGATCGACGCCGTCACGCCGGAACGCTCCGCGGTGGCTTCGCGCGGTTTATTGATCCACGGCGCAAACGCCGTCCGCGCCGTGTTGATCGCCGTCACTTGCGCGGGCGTGCAAATTCTGCCATTTCGACCGGGGCGGAGGCGGGCCTGTGGGCGGAGCGGAGTGGAGAAACCTCTCACTTTTCTTCGCGCGGGCGAAGGTGGTGGGTAAGCGCATGCTTTGCTCCGCCCCGCCTTCGCCCGAAAGGCAAAGTTTGAGGTTTCTCCACTACGCTTCGCTTCGGTCGAAATGACAGGCTTTTTCGATTGCCGCTGGGCGGCGTCACCTTTTCGCGCTCACGGCATCTCTTCCGGCGAAAGCGGTTCATCCATCTTCGGCAGTTCCTCCAAAATCTCTGCCGACAAATCCTCCCATCCCGGATTCATCCGCCCGATCAGCCAGTCCTTCTTTTCGCGCCGCCATTTCTTGATCTGCGTTTCGCGGGCGATGGCATCGCGCACGTCGTGGAAGACTTCGTAGTAGACGAGGTGGAGCGTGTGATATTGCGCGGTGAAGCCGCGTTCCTGATGCCGGTGTTGCTGGATGCGGGCGAGGAGCGAATTCGTCATGCCGATATAGATCGTGTGCCGGTTGGTGGAGGATAGGATGTACACGTAGAAAGTTTCACACATCGCAAGCGAAGCATAGCTTACTCAGATTGGGAAAAGTGAGAGGTTTCTCCACTGCGCTCCGCCCACTGGCCCGCCTTCGCTTCGGTCGAAATGACAGGAGTTGGATTTCTTGCTGCCTTGCCACGCGCACCGCTGCCGCCGCATTCTCGCGAAGTGAATTCCACCAAAGTCCAAAAAGCAGTCCTCCTCGCGGCAGGAAAAGGCACGCGAATGCGCGAGCTGACTAACGACCTTCCGAAGCCGATGATTCCCGTGCGGGGGAAGCCGATCTTGCAACACATCGTCGAAGGCCTCGCGGCGGCGGGGATCACGCGTGTTCTGATTGTCGTCGGATACCGTGCGGAAGTCGTGCAGGAATTCTTCGGCGATGGGTCGAAGTTCGGCGTTTCGGTGGAATACACGACGCAGGTCGTGCAGGACGGAACCGGGCGGGTGGTGGCGCTGGCGGAGGAATTTGCGGGCGCTGATCCATTCATCCTGAGTTACGGCGACATCCTGATTACGCCGGAGAATTACAAACGTCTCGTCGATCTCGGCGACGCGGAGGCGCTGGTGAGCGTGAAGCACAATCCCGGCGAAGTCGCAAAGGGCGGCGCGGTGTTTGTGAATGAGCGTTTTGAGATGACCGATCTCCGCGAGAAGCCGCAGCCGGGCGAGCCGACGAGCCCTTGGTATAACGCGGGCGTTTACACGTTTCGCCCGGGCATTTTCACCCACATCGCGCAGCTCCAGAAATCACCGCGCGGCGAATACGAACTCACGGATGCGATCCGCGCGCTGGCACAGAGCGGGAAGGTGGTGCGCGTGTTCGAGCTGACTGGCGAGTGGGCCGATGTGCGCGATCCGGAGGTGCTCGCGGAACTCAACGCCCCGCCAGTCTCCTAGCGATCGGGGTCCAGCACGTCTTCGGTCCTGTGCTGGGCGAGTTCCGGCCGCTTCAACGTCACCACGAAAACCTGCTGTTCGTAGCTCAGGCTGACGGTGCCATCGCCGATCTGCTGCACGCGGACTTTCATCGGCGCGCCGCCCTTTGGCATGCGGATGAATTCGCCCTCGCTGTAGGCACGTCCATTCAAGACGGCGAGCGAGGGATTTCCGAGCATGATGCTCGTCACGGTGAATGCGTTTTCGTCGAGCTTTGCCTTCGGCGCCTGCGTGATTTCGGTGCGGGTTTCGTTTTTCCTTTTCACCCAACCGATCGGCCAGAATGGCGCGCGGCGCGCGGCGGCGAGCGTGAAGGTGGACTTGTTCTTCAAGTCGTATTTTGAGCCTGCCGCACCCGAAGTTGCTTCGGATCCGGCACCGGGCTCGGTCGCGTGAGCGCTGCCGAGCGCTGTCGCCGCGATGGTCGTGATCAGGATTGTGCGAAGGGATGCGTTCATTGTTTTACGAGATTGTTGACGGTCATCAGGATGTGTTGGGCATCGACGTCTTCGCGGGTGGTATCGATCATCATGGTCGCGATTTCGACGAGCGGTTCTTCGTTTTCGAGTTGGGCGATGGCGGCGGCGAAAGGGATGAAATCCACCCGCGGCAAATCCACGCTCCAGGAGATGCGCCGGTAGCCAGGAAGGTTTTTGTCGGCGAGTTCCGTGCTCATCCGCGTCGCGGCTTTGTCCATGCCTTGTTTTTTGAAGAAATCGCCGAGCCGTGTCGGGAACCACGCGACCGGCGAACCGTCGGGAATCATGGCGCTGACTTGCGCCAGCGTTTGCTGGGCCTTCGGTGCGGCCGCCTCGAGTGTGGCGGTCTTCTTCACCTGCGCGTGGGCGGCGGCGATTTTGGGATCGAGGTCCACGATGTTTTGGCGGACACCCGCCTGGCGCTGCGTGAGCGGGCCGAGCAGGATGTTGAAATACACATAAACGAGGCCCACGAGCATCAGGCTGCCAAGGACGAGTTTTTGGATTTCGGCTTTTCCGAATTTGAAGTCTCCGAGTTTCATTTCTGTTTAGGGATGCGCGCGGGTGCTGCCGGCGCGGGTTCTTCGCTGCTTTGGAATTCGATGTTGATGGCGAACGTCGCGGTCGGCCGCGCGACTCCGTTGAGTTGCACGGTTTCCACACCGTCTTCCAGCGAGCGGAAGTTGGTCGTGACGTCCTTGTATTTCTTCGCGAACGATTCCGCGATTGAGGTCCGCAAATCCTCCGCGACCTTGCGCGGATCGGTGCCGGACGAGAGGCCGTCGATCGTGAGACGGCATTTTTTCGATGTTTCACCCAGCACGTCTCCCGTCATTTTTGTGAGCTGAGCTTCCGGCGGCACGGCATTGACGAGTTGCTCGATCATCGGCGCCCAGTAAAAGCGGCCCTCGATCCGCTGCACCATGTTGTCGCCAGCGCGAATCGTCACCGAAAGTTCCTCCTCGCGGGCCTTGGCGGCGATGGCTTTGGGTTCGACGGTTTCGAATTCCGCCTGCTTCTGCGCAAACTCCTGGTAGATCACCCGCATCTTCGCCAACTGGAAAAAGTAGTATGCGGCGAAACACGCGGCGATCGCGCCGACGCCGATCATGGAAAGTTTCAGCGGGTCACGCTTGCGCGCTCGTTCCGCCTGGAGGATTTCGTGATTGAGATTGAGACGTAGGGCCATGGGTTATGCAGTCAGGAGTTCGGCGGCAGCGCCGCAGGCGACGTTGAAATCTTGGGAGTCTTGCGCGAACCGGGCCTTTTTATCCCCGGAGACGGCGACATCGCAGCGCTCGGTCGCGGTCCATGCCGAGCAGGGCAGTCGCAATTCTTCGCTCATCACTTTCACGAGCGTTTTCGATTTGGAAGGGCCGCCCGAAATCCAAATCTGCTGGATGGTTTCCTCGCGACGACCTTCAAAAAATCCGATCGAGCTGCCGATCTCGCGCGTCAGGACCATCAGCGCCATGCGCGTATTTTCGATCATCACCTCGTCCTCCTGCTCGAGCGCGGTGAAGACGGACTCGCGCGACTCGCCACTGAGCGCCATGAGCGTTTCGATGAGCAGCCTGCCGCCAAAATCGATCTGGCGCACGAGCACCAATTCGCGCTTCACGCCGATCATCATCGTCGCGCTCGTATGGCCGATATCGACGAGGAAAAATGAGCGCTGGTTGAAGATGTCCGGCTGGGCGAATTCAAACGCGTTGAACAAACAGATCGGCGCGATTTGCAGCGCGGAAAGCGGCTGGCCGCTTTTGCCAAACAACTCGGAAACCTGGCTCACCTGCGTCCGCGGCAGACCGCCGACGATGTATTTGCGCTGGCGCATTCCGGCGTTTCCACCGGGTGCCTCGGGCTCGCTCGATGGGATTTCATCGCAATCGAGCACGAAGCTTTTGCAATCCTGATTCAGCAGCGCCATGCCGTTCAGCCGCAGCGCGTCGCGGAGGATATTCGTCGGCGTTTCCGGTTGCTCGATGATGCGGATGAGCGCATCCGGGCTGGAGATGCCGACTGCGCAGGTCTTGCTGCTGCCGCCCATCGTCTTGAGCAAAGTTTTTAATTCGCGCCCGAGCTGATCCACGCTCTCGATCGTCTCCGGCAGGAGTTGCGAGGCGAAGTGCGTGAGCGCATAACGATTCCCGCTCTTGCGTTGCAGCAACACGGATTTCAGGGAATACCGGCCGAGGTCGATCCCGATGACGGAGGTTGGAGCTTTTGCCATTTCTATAAAGAGGTAGCAGCCGATATGCCCGCGTTTCCCTCTTTCTTGAAATTCTCGTTTTGCTCCGCGGACGCGGCCTGCCCGTCGTCGTCAGCCACCGGGCGATGCTGCAAATCGGAGAGCATCTGTTGCAAAACTAAGAGCGCGGCGCAGCACGCGACGACGATCAGCATCACGCCACCCACCAGCAGCGCGGCGCGGCGCGGCGTTTTGTTTTCGGTCGCGCGTTTCTGCCGCGCGAGTGCGAGCTGGCAATCGAGGAGTTTGACGAGTTGCTCTGGCGTTGGTTCCGAGGTTCTGGTTTCGTTCACGGCGCAATGATTGATTCCAATGTCTGGTAGTTCCCCCGCTGAAAGAGCGTTTTTCGCGCCTCTCGTCGTCTTCCTCGGCATCATGATGCTCTCCCAAATGGTGAGCGGCATCTTCGATGGCCGCGCTTTCTGGGTCTTTTCCAAGGCGCAATACTGGATGCATCCGCTCCAGTTGCTCGTCTGCGGCATTCTGCTGATCCGCTGGTGGCACCACTACGAATTCCGCCCGCCGACGCGCGTATTTTTCACCGCGTTCATCGGCATCCTCGCGCTCGTGCTCTGGGTTTCGCCGCTCGCCTACATCGTCGAGCAATTCTTCCCAAAGCAGATCCGCAAGCCCGGCTTCGATCCCGCGTTCTTCGGCGCGGACGGCCTGCCGTATTGGCTGAATCTCGCGATTCGCTTCCTCCGCATGGTCATCATCGTGCCGCTCGTGGAGGAAATTTTCTGGCGCGGATTCCTGCTGCGCTGGCTCATCGACTCGGATTTTTTGAAAGTGCCCTTCGGCAAATTCCAGTGGAAAGCATTCAGCATCGTCACCCTGCTTTTCATGCTGGAGCACACCCCGCCCGACTGGCCCGCCGCGCTGCTCACCGGCGTGCTGTTCAATCTCGTCGCCATCCACACCCGCAGCCTCAGCTCCTGCGTCCTCGTCCACGCCATCACGAATCTCGGGCTCGGCCTCTACGTCATGCGCGACATCCCCGGCAGATCAGGTTTCTGGTAAACCCGGCAAGGCTCCTGCTTTCTCGAAAAGCATGGGTTCCACGTTCACGCACAAATTCCTGCTGATGATCATCGCCGGCTTTTTCGCCGCGTGCCTCTTCTGGGCCTTCCGCCACATCATCCAGGAAGCGCTGTGGGAAACGTCGGACGCGGGCTGGAAGGAAAGCCTGCACAAGTAGGCGCGGGTGGGGCAGGCCATTCGCGGGGGCCCTGCGGGCGGCTGAACATCGAACGTCGAACATCGAACATCGAAAGCCGGACAAATCCTGCGCTCGCATCAGCTTCATTTGTAGTTCGACGAATTTCTGCGGCGTAGCGCAGTTCAGACTTCCGCGTTCGATGTTCGACGTTCGATGTTCGATGTTCGAAGTTCAGCCGCCCGCAGGGCCCCAGCCATCAGAACTCAGCGCCCCTCTTTTCTAACAAACCTCCGCCCCATCCGTCTCACCCCCGAACGATGAAATCCGACTCGCCCCCAAACCCCGCCCGCCGGACGATTCGCCGATGAATCCGCCGCCCTAGAAACTGGCCGTGAAAATGCCGGACGAAACCACGACCCCCACGCCGGAATGGGAGACGATCGAGCAGGTCTTCACCGCTCTCGAATCGCCCCTGCTTGCGTATGCGCGGCGGCTGCTCGGCGATTTCGCGGTGGCGGAGGACATCGTGCAGGACGCTTTTATGAAACTTCACATGCAATTTAAGAAGGTGCTCACGCCCCAGCCGTGGCTCTACCGCACCGTCCACAATCTCGCCGTCGATCATCAGCGCCGGTCCAACCGCATCACGCTTTTCGGCGATGGCAAAGACGAAGACTCACCCGCCAGCGACACCGCCGATTCCCAGCCAATGCCCGACGAACAAATCGCGCGCTGGGAAGGCATTGGCCTCGTCCGCCTCGTCCTCGAAACCCTCGACGACCGCAGCCGCGAACTCATCCGGCTGCGCTTCAACGAAGACCTTTCCTACAAAGAAATCGCCGACCGCACCGGCCTCACCACCGGCCACGTCGGCTACCTGCTCCACCACGCGCTGAAGGCGATGGCCGTGGAGTTGGAGAAAACGGAGATCGCGAGATGACTCTGCTGCTCCCCATTTCGACGTTCGATGTTAGACGTTCGATGTTAGACGTTCGGCTCCCCGCAGGGGCCGTTCGTGGTTCGATAGCGCGCCCCGAATTCCATCGCACCTGCGGCGGGCTGAACGTCAAACATCGAACATCGAACATCGAACATCGAACGCGCCGGACGCCAACCGGTTCATTTCGCAACCGCATCCATTTATGAATCCCGAAACTTTGCCATCGCCGCGCGAGGAATTGGAAATCCGGCTCACCGCCATGCTCATGGGCGAACTCTCGCCTGAGGAAGCCGATGCTTTGCAAAAACAAATCGCCGCCGATTCCGAACTCGCCGCGCTCCACGCGCGGCTGCGTCAGGCGATCGAGCTTTTGCGGGAAGCCAGCGCGATCCCCGAGCAACCCGCGCCACCCGTGCCCGCGCAGCTTTCCAGCGAACGCCGTGAGAAACTGCTCGCGCATTTCAAAGCACCCGCGCCTGCGCCTTCGGCGGTCATTGTGAAACCGAAAAGGAATTGGAAATGGGCTGTGCCGCTGGGGATAGCGGCACTGTTGATTGCGTTCATTGGCTTACTGCAAATCCAGTATTTGCAGGTTCGCGCACTCGTTGCTGGCTCGGGGGTCTCTGATCCCCGGGGGTTACGGCCATCGCCGCCGCTTTCTTGGTTTGTTCCCAATAGTCGGTCGGAGGCTCCGGGCTTTCAATCGGAAGGTGGCGGTCTGATGGCCGACAACTCCGCAGAATCGCGCTGGGGCGCTCAGCCCGGTGCCGTCCGAAACTTTCAGGCCGAGGCGAATGGCCGAGCCAGCGGCACCGCTTCGAATGGGAGGAACTGGATGTTTTGGAGGAAAGCTCCCGCGCAGGAGCGCGGAGAAACCACCGAGCCTTTGGCCGATGTCAGCCTCGCTTCGGCGGGCGATTCCCTGGCTGCCAGCAATGTCGAATTCGACGTGGATCGCGCGGCGCAACCGGAGGCGGTGAGGCGATCCGTCCGGTTTGCGGAGCCTGCGCCCGCCGCCACGCCGGCTCCGGCCGCGCAATTGTTCGCGCGTGCGGATGACGTGAGCACTGCGGAACCTGCCGCCCGACCAGCCCGGATGCCGATCTATTTGGGAACGGAGTCGGAAAACGCGATGGCCGAAAGCGCGCCCGCTCCCCGGCCTGAAATCGCGGCAATCACCGCGCCCGCTCCGCTTGCTGCGTTCAAGTTGTATTCGGGTTCCGAAGTGAAGACCGCGGAACCTGCTCCTGTCGCGGCTGCGTTTGGGAATGGCGTGGTCAATGGCGGAGTTCCGGGATCGCTTTCGGTTGGGGGAAAAGTCCAGTCGCCGCAAGGCGTCGCGGCTGTTCGAGGCTCGACCGCCGCCCTTGGAAATTGGGATCGCGGTGTTTCCAAACACATGGACGGTGCCTTGGGCGACAAGGTTGACGACGGGAACATCGCGCTTTCGGACCTCCCCATCGTCGAACCCCACGCAGTCTCTGATCCGTTCTCGACCGCCGGCAAAGTCAATCTGACGCAGCGCGTTGAGGGATTCGAGTCCGCGACCACTGGCACAGTCCAGCTCCCGAAACTCACCGGACTCGCGCCTTCCGCCGAGACGAAACCCGCGGCTCCCGAGGCATCCAAGCCCGCCGATTCGAAACGCGGGCGCGCCGTCCAGTGGATGGATTCCGACGGCGATCGATTAGCGGACATTTCACGGGACAAAGACGCGCCCGTTTCCGGCCCCGCCCCCGCCGAGCCCCCAGTGTCGCAGGTCCTTGCAAGATCGTTCGCAGGCGCAGGCACGCAGGATGTTTCCGGCGCAGCGAAAGGTTGGGAAGCTCGTGAAAAACTGTCCGTCTCCGATCCGAAAGCGACGCGCCTCGATCACTTCTACACTGATTTGAACGCGCCGGTTCTGGCAGATGGCACGGTCGCCTCAAAATTGACCTCGGACGGCGCGGGCGGAGGATCGGCGCTGGGACTCGAACGACTCTCCCGCGTCGAAGGAGATAAAGGGAAGGCGAGCTTCAACGAGAATTTCGCCTACGCGGTGCCCGACGGAGGTGTCACCGCGCTCGGAGAGGCTCAGAAAAAACTGGCCCTCACCGACGTCGCGGATGGAGAGATGCTCCACCGCAACATCGTTCCCGGCGCTGATGTGGCCGCGCGAGGCGGTGCGGTGGGCGGGGGAGCGAATGGCAACATCGCGAGTTTCGGAGGGCGGGGCATTCAGGGACGGGACGGGACCAGCTTTGAAACCGGCAACCGGGATGAATTTGGTGTCACTGCCGGAGTGGAAGTGACGCGCCTTGGCAACAACTTCACGACTTACTCGATCGACTTGGGACTCAGCCCCGCGGTTCGTGAATTTGAAGGGTTTATCGCCGGGGAAGGAACGAGAGACTCCCGCCGTGCCGCAGGGCAGAAGCCGCAAGAGGCAAGGTCTCAGGATTGGTCTGGGCAAGTGCAGCCGACCGCGAAAAACGCACCCGAAGACTTGGTGACCAAATGGGTCTCTGGCGGAGTCATCAATGGAGTGAAACCAAACGTGGAACTCGCGTTCAGAACGAAGACGGATGATTTCACCGGCGTCGCCGAACCCGGAATGGAGGACGGTCAAAAGCTAGCGTTTGTCCCTCAAAAAAGTGACGCGGTGTATTTCCAGAAGGAAGTGCAAGCCGAGGCTGCGGTGCGGACGAAGAGCAAAGCCGCGCCACCCGCCAAGTCCGCCAGCCTGGCCAAAGAATCGAAGGTCGAGACGCGCAGGCTTTCCGAGAAAGTGGACGAACTCACCACGCTCGCGATTGAGAACCCGGTGTCCCAGATGGTCACGAAGCTGGATGACAAAGAGAGGGTTGCGCTGAACGCGGTTGATTTCGTGGAGCGGCCGGCACCCGCGACGGAGGAATCGTTGAAGGAAGTCCGCGAGATGGAAACCGTCGCAGCCGGTGTGAAGGGAGTCGAAGGTCGCGAACTGGTGCGGCGAACTGTTTCCCAAAGTCGTTTTCGCGCCACCACCGAGGAGGGAAAGAAGGCTCTGCCGGAGACGATCAACAAAGCGAAGAATGACCCGGCGAAGCGCGAGTTGGCTGCTCGCACGGACGATTCCAAAAAGGGCGTGAAGGATGTGCAGCGACTCAGCGAAGAAAGCGACAGTCTTGCGCTGACTGTGGAATCCAAGGTCCGTGAAGAAATGAGATCCGGGTCGGGGAAAGCCGGGGATGACATTGCCGTGGTCGTCACGACTGGTGAAAAGGAACTCGCGGAGATGCAGGCGAAACCTGCGGAGGTAAGCGCCGATACAAGCGAATCCGATCGGTTGGTGGATTCCAGATCCCTCATCACCAAAGAATACAAACTGAAGCCGGGTGTCTCGATCGCTGGGCGAATGGATGCGAAGGAGTTTTTGATAAGCTCAGGTGTTTCATTTCCGCAAGGTTCAGACGTGACCTATCTGGCGTCGTCCAATCGTTTGATCATACGAACGTCCCCAGAAAGTCTTGGTTCGGTCGAGAAGGTTCTTGCTGGAAAGGCGGTGGCCGAATCACCGACTGCTGAAACGGTGCAAAAAGAAGTCGGCGAACCGAAGACCGTCGAACTCGCCAAGCTGGAGCAGGCGAGAAAGCAGGTCGCGCTAAAGGATTCCGACGAAAAACCCGCGACGCCGAAACCTGCCGAGCCCGCGCCCGTGCCGCAGCCGGAGATCGCCACGAGCGCGAATGCGTTTTCCACGTTCTCGCTGAATGTCAGCGACGTCGCGTTCAAGCTCGCGGGGGCGAGTCTGGAAAAGGGGCAGATGCCGGAGCTGGCGACGGTGCGCAGCGAGGAGTTCATCAATGCCTTCGACTATCGCGATCCGGAGCCCGCGCCCGGTGCGGCGCTGGCCTGCACCACGGAGCGGGCGCGTTATCCTTTCGCGCAGAATCGCGATCTGGTGCGCTTCTCGGTGAAGACGGCGGCGGCGGGTCGTCAGCCGGGGCGCGCGCTGAATCTCGTGCTGCTGCTCGACAATTCCGGCTCGATGGAGCGCGCGGATCGCGTGCGCATCCTGCACGAATCGCTGCGCGTGCTCGCCACGCAATTGCAGCCGCAGGACAAGCTGAGCGTCGTCACCTTCTCCCGCACTCCGCGGCTCTGGGCCGATGGCGTGGCGGGCGACAAGGCCGGCGAGGTTGCCGCGCGCGTCGGCGAGATCACCCCGCAAGGAGGCACGAATCTCGGCGCGGCGCTCGACCTCGGCTACAAGACGGCGCTGAAACATTACCAGCCCGGCAGCATCAATCGCGTGGTGCTGCTCACCGACGGCGCGGCGAATCTCGGCGATGTGAACCCGGACGCGCTCAAGCAAAAGGTCGAGGCGCATCGCAAGCAGGGCGTCGCGCTCGATTGCTTCGGCATCGGCTGGGAAGGCTACGACGACACGCTGCTCGAAGCCCTCTCGCGCAACGGCGATGGCCGCTACGGCTTCATCAACACGCCCGACGAAGCCGCGACGGAATTCGCCGCGCAACTCGCCGGCGCGCTGCGCGTGGCGGCGTCGGATGTGAAAGTGCAGGTTGAGTGGAACCCGCGCCGCGTCACGTCGTATCGGCAGATCGGCTACGCGAAGCATCAGCTCAAAAAGGAGCAGTTCCGCGACAACACCGTCGATGCCGCCGAGATCGGCGCGGCGGAAAGCGGGAACGCGCTTTACGCCTGCGAAGTGAACCCGCGCGGCGAAGGCGACCTCGGCACTGTCCGCGTGCGTTTCAAAGTGCCAGGCACTTCCGACTACAAGGAGCACGAGTGGACCGTGCCCTACACCAAGGACGCCCCGCCGCTCGAACAAGCCAGCCCCGCGCTGCGTCTGGCTGGAACCGCGAGCGCGTTTTCCGAATGGCTCGTCTCAAGCCAATACGCGACGGAAGTCACGCCCGACCGCCTGCTCGGCCTGCTGAACGGCGTCCCCGCCATCTACGGCGCCGACCCGCGCCCGCAGAAGCTCGAGTGGATGATCCGCACGGCGAAGAGTGTTTCGGGACGGTAAGCGCACTCTGAATATGTCCACCCCGTTTCTCCGCACCTCCGCACCGCACTCCGGGAACATCCTAGCCCCAAAGGGGCGGAACAACCCAGCCCAGGGCAACGCCCTGGGTTTGGCCCAGAGAGACGGCGAAGCCCTGAAGGGGCGACACAACGCGACGATGTTTTTGTCCCGCCCCTTCAGGGCTCGCCGCCTTTGTCATCGGGAACCCAGGGCGTTGCCCTGGGCTGTGTTGTTGCAGCCTTTCAGGCTGCGGGAAGCGGCGGGCGGCTTCGCCGCTGCGGTGGGGCGCGGCGTGCGCGGTGGGGCGCAACGTGCGCGGTGGGGCGCAACGTGTGCGGTGGGGCGCGGCGCGGCCGGGTCGTCACAAATCCCGCACGCACTTTTGACAACGCTCTGACATCCCGACCAACCGACTCTGCAAATTATCCCAATCCTACTCGCATGAAAAACATGACCCACGGCTCACGCCTCGCTGCTTCGAAACCCGGTTTGTGCCCGCGAAAGACGCGAAAGGACGCGAAAACTTTTCCGCATTTCCTTTCGCGCCTTTTTGCGTGTTTCGCGGGCCTCCTCTCGGCTGCGTCCCTTTTCGCGCAGACGGCGGAGATCAAAGACCCCGCCATCAGCGGCGGCGTCGCGGATGGCAAAATGCGGATCGTCATCGAAGGCCTGCTCAACGGCCAACCGGGCGACAAGGACAAGCTCATTTTCGCCACCGCGTATCAGGACTCCATCAAGATCACGCGCGAGAAAATCACCCACAACATCGGGATGACGATCGACATCCTGCAGGGCGATCCAAAGGAGATTCCGCTCGCGATTGCCGGCGAGGGCGAAATCAAGAAAGTCACGGGCGATCAAGTCCAGGACTGGAGCATCCGGCAGGAGACCGATGGCAAACGCACGCTCATCATCCGCCCGAAGAAGGGCGAAAAACCGTTCAACCAAGTCATCGCGTATGTCATCGCGGAGCGTGAGCTGAAGTCGTGGAAGAACCCGCTCGCGACCTTCGCGCTCGCGCCACCGCAGTCCGTCCTCTTCAGCGGTTTTGTGAAGGTGGAAGCCACGCCCGATCTCGACGTGCAGCCCGATGCGCCGACCGGTCTGCTGCCGATGGAAGCCAAGTATCTGCCCGGAACCCTCCAGGCCGAAATCAAACCCGAAGACCCCGAGCCGCTCGCGTTTCAATTCCACGGCGCGGCCTACACTCTGCCGCTGCGCATCACCGTCGCCGATCCCGAGACGCGCCAGGTTGTGCTGCGCGACTTCAAACTCACCGGCACGCTCGCGGAGCAAAACGCCGCCTTCATCCTGACGGCCACCGCGCGCGTGACGAATCCAAAAGGCGGCTCGCTCAACCTGCTCGCCGGCGGACTCGCGCTCACCGAACTCCCGCCGCATCCCGACTGGCGGATTGTTTCAAGCAACGGCCAGCTCCGGCTCGTCTTCGACAAGCCCGGTGACTTCCCGCTCTCGTTCAAATTCAACGCCGCGGTGAAGCAGAACGGCGCGTGGAATGCGGTCGATTTCCGCGTCGCGCCGAGCGCGCTCCAGCCGATTATCCTGCAAGGCCTCGCCGCGGACACGCAGTTCGAATTCGCCGGCGCCGCGCGCCCGGAGCGCACGGGCAATGACTTCGCGAGCTTCCTGCCGCCGGATGGTGCGGTGAAACTCTCATGGAAAACCGCCGCGCCTGAAGCCGAGGGCAAACTTTTCTACGCCGCCGAAATGCTCGCGCAGATCAGCGTCGGGCCGGGGCTGATGCGGCAGTCCGCGCTGCTCGATTGCAAAGTCATGCAGGGCGAACTCGGCCAGGTGACGCTGCTCATTCGCGGCGCGGGCGAGGTCACGCGCGTGCAGGGCGAGCAGGTGCTCGCATGGAAAGTCGAGCCGGGCGCGAACGCGGGCGAGCGCAAGCTGGTCGTGCAGTTCAATCAGCCGCAGAAGAATCAGTTCACGCTGCACGTGCAGACGCAGACGCCGATCGGTGCGTTCCCGCAGACGGTGGAGGCGATGCAGCTCCGGCCCGAGGGTGCGACGCGCTTCGCCGGATATTTCCGCATCGTGAACGAAGGCGCGGTGCGGCTCGAAGTCGTCGAGTCGAAGGGGCTCTCGCAGATTTCGCCTGAGCAGTTTCCCGAGAGCGACGCGACCAAGGCGGCGTTCCGCGCAGCGGGCGAACAGAAGTTTGCGTATCGTTTTTCCGGCGCGGATTTCGCGCTGCGCATTCAGGCGGATCAAATCCTGCCTGAGCTGACCGTTTCGCAAGTCCTCGCGTATCAGCTCGGCGAAACCGAACTGAGCATCGACGCCGAGATCGAGATCGACGTGCGCGAAGCCCCGCTGCGCGAACTGCAACTCCGCGTGCCGAAAGGTTACGCCGTCGCGAAGCTGAACGTGGCGGGCTTGAGCGACTACTTTCTCCGCGACGCGGACGAAGATGCCGAGCTGCGGCTGGTGTACGCGCAGCCCGTCTCGGGCCGGCAGGTGATCCAGCTTCGCCTGGAAAAAAATGCGGCGCTCGGCGCGGCGGAGTGGGTGCTGCCGCGGATCGACGTGACGAAAGCGAAGTCCGTGCGCGGTCATATCGCGGTGACCGCCGACGCGGGTTTCCGGCTCACCGCC
>JANNWY010000130.1:0-15097 GCA_031409335.1 Chthoniobacteraceae bacterium
GTCTTTCACGTTCGGTTCGCGGGTTGGTTCCATTTTTTTGCTTCATGGATTTGAGAAGCTAAACACATCTCCCAAAAAGTACATTTCTAGTAATTATAAACCGGCACCGCTGTTTTCATGCACCTCTTTTAATCACACCCAGCGGGGGCCAGCTTCCTGTCCGCAGTGAACACACCGACCGTCACACCCATCGACGCGAATTGGGAGCGAGTGATCGTGGATGATAACGTGACCATCGGCGACCACGCGATCCGCTTCGGACGGGTGCGGCTGCCTTCGCCGTGACTGCGTTAGTCGGTGCGGGGATCTTCCGCTTCCAGCGCGGTGCGCAGGATGTCGATGAGTTTGTTCGAGAGGTACGGTTTGGGGAGGTAGTTGCGGCCTTCTTCGAGGCTGACGTCGCTGGCGAAAAGTTCGGCGCTGTAGCCGCTCGTGAAGATGACTTTGAGGTCCGGCGCTTCGCCGAGCAGCCGCTTGGCGAGGTCGAGTCCGTTTTCGTCGCCGAGCATCCGCATGTCGGTGAAGAGGAGGTCGATTTGTTCGCGGCGCTCGTTCCAGATTTCGAATGCAGCATCGGCATTTTCCGCCTCGAAGACGCGGTAGTTTTGATTGGTCAGCACGCTTCTCACGAGGGAGCGCACGGCGGGATCGTCCTCGGCGACGAGGATCGTGTAGCCGCGCTCCGGCTTGGCAAAGGGCGCGGGCGCGGCGAGGGCATCCTGCGCGCACGCGGGGAAGTGGATGAGGAATGACGATCCCTGGCCGGCTTTGCTTTCGACTTCGATCCAGCCCTGATGCTGGTGGACGATGCCGTGGACGATCGCGAGGCCCATGCCAGTGGTGGTGCCGGTTTCTTTCGTGGAGAAAAACGGCTCGAAGATGCGCGCGCGCGTGGCTTCATCCATGCCCGATCCGTTGTCGCTCACGCGGAGGCGGACGCAATCGCCGGTGTGCGCGGCACTGGTGGAAATGACGATTTCGCCACCCTTCGGCATCGCGTCGCGGGCGTTGAGGACGAGATTCATGACGACCTGTTCGACGCTGGTCTGGTCGGCAAAAATCATCGGCAGCTCGTCCGGTAGCTCGCAGCGCAGCGCGACATTTTCGCTGAGCAGCCTGCGCAGCATCGCGGCGAGATCGAGGATGACGCCGTTGAGATCGAGAACCCGCGGGCGCATGATCTGGCGGCTGCTGAAGGCGAGAAGTTGGCGCGTGAGATTCGCGGCGCGTTCGGCGGCGTGCTCGATTTGGGAAAGCGATTCGGCCATTTCCGCGGGTACTTCGGGCATGCCGAGCTGGAGGCTCGCGTGGCCTTCGATGATGGTGAGCAGATTGTTAAAATCGTGCGCGATGCCAGCGGCGAGCTGGCCGATGGCTTCCATTTTTTGGGAATGCCGGAGCTGCGCTTCGAGGCGGAGGCGTTCGGAAACATCCTGCGCGAGCAGGAGGACGTGCGGTTCGCCGCCGAGCGTGATTCGCTCGAATGACACGAGCGCCTGGAGTGGTTCGCCGTCGTGCCGACCGATTTGCGTTTCGGCATTTCGGATGGATCGGCCCGCGCGAAGATCGGCGAGAATCGACGGCGGGAACTCGATGTGCAGCCGGACTTCGGATGGCGTGCGCCCGATCATTTCGTCGCGCGGGACGCAGACCATTTTGGCGAATGCCTCGTTCACATCGATGAACGTGGAGTCGTCGAGAGTTTGGATGGCGAGGCCGACGGGGCTGGCGTTGAAGGCTTTCGCGAAGCGCTCCTCCGAGCGCTGCAATTCCTCGTTTGCCGCGCGCAGATGCAAGGTGCGCTGGGCCACGCGCCGGTCAAGTTCCTCGACGTGCCGCTGCACTTCGCGCGCGGAATTCCACTTGCTCGTGAGCGCGTGAGCGAGGTGGAGCACCTCGATGTTGTCGAAAGGTTTTTTGAGAATGATCAGCTTGTCATTGATGCCGAGCCGCGCGGCCATCTTCTCCCACGAGTAGTCGGAATACGCGGTGCAAAGCACGACCTGGAGCGCAGGGTCGATATTCCACAGATGCTCGATCGTCTCGATGCCATCCCAGCCGGGCGGCATGCGCACATCGACGAACGCCATCGCGTAGGGCCGCTTCTCTTTCAGCCCGGCAGACACTTTTTCGAGCGCCTCACGTCCTTGCATCGCGGAGTCGATCTGAAACGCATCCGCATCGACCGTCATCACCGCGACGCCGAGCAGGATCAGCTCCGCGCGTTCGACGGTTTCGTTGCGCCGCTGCGCGGCGTGGAGGATTTTCCGAAAATCCTCGTGGATCGCCGGGTTGTCATCGACCAGCAAGATGCGGCGGTTGACGGGCTCGTTCATGCGCTGGTCGATGTCGCGTCGGCAATCGGGAGTTCGACGATGAAGGTCGCGCCCTTTCCCAGGCCGTCGCTCTGCGCGGAGAGGCAGCCGGCCATCGCCTGCGCGGCCAGCGCCGCGCTGTGCAGACCAAAGCCGTGGCCGCGGGCGCGCGTGGTGAAGCCGTGCGAAAAAATGCGGGTGAGATTTTCCGCGGCGATGCCGCTGCCTGTGTCCGCAAAGGCGGCTTGCACGTAGCGTCCGTCCTGGCTGCGCAGCGAGATCGAAAGTCGGCGATCCGCCGCGTCGATCCCTTCGAGCGCGTCTTTTGCATTGCGGATCAGGTTCACAAAAATCTGGAGCGTCTGGTGGCGGTCCGCCATCGCGAGCGGCACATCGGTGAAGTTGCGGACGATGGTGATTTCACTCCCATCGAGGCTCGCGCGGGTCATGCGGAGCGCATCGTCGATCAGCGCCGCGAGGTCCGCGGGCTCGACCATACCCGCGATGCGGGCGTTGCTCTGCTGGGTCGCGACGATGTCCTTGATGTGGTCGATGTTTTTGCGCAGCGAGGCCAGTTCCGCCACCGCCTCATCCCGCTCGGCGGCGAATTGCGCGCTAACTTCCGCGAGGTAGGCCGGCAGCACTTTTCCCCGCGGATCCCTGGAAAGAAAATCCGCGAGCTTCCCGGCGTCCTGCTCCCGCAGAAGGTTCGCGGCCCGGACGAGATTCGCGGCGCGGTCTGGATCGAGCAATTCCGCGACGACCGTGGCGGACACATTCACGCTGTTGAGCACGTTGCCGACATTGTGCAGCACGCCGGTCGCGACCTCGGCCATGCCTGCCTGGCGCGATGCTTCCATCAGTTGCTCGTGAATGCGCTGAATCTCCCTTTCCGCGCGCACGCGCTCGGCGATCTCGTGTCGCAATTCCTGGTCGCGCGCCTGGATTTGCGCGAGCAGGCTATTGAAGGTGTCGGTGAAGGCGCCGACTTCATCCTCGCCGGTTTTCACGGCACGCAGCGAATAGTCGTCCTTCGCGGCAATCTCCCGCGCCGTCTCGCCGAGCGTCTTGATGGGATCGAAGATCGAGCGGAAGAGCCGCGCCGAAACCGGGATCGCGACCAAAAACGCGATGCCCACGGCCACGACAAAAAGAACGGTGTGAAGGCCGAGCAACTTCACGACTTGCGATGTGAAGTCCGTGTGAACGCGAAGGACTCCGAACGTTTCGCCCGCGGAGACGATCGGCTGCTCGCTGACATCGAAAGCGACGAAAACGCCTGATTCCGCAAACACGGTTCCGTCGTTCAAAACAATCCGGGCGCTGATGGCGTGAGGCTGGTTTTCGAGCATTTGCAGGACGCTCCGTGCCTCATCGGGCTGGTTGCGAAGAATCGGATCGGCCAGCGAATCGGCGGCAATTTCCGTCGCGACATCCACAGCGCGCCAGAAGTCGCGATGAAAGAGTCCGTACTGGACTGCGAACATCGCCGCCGTGGCAGCGAAGAGCGCTGCCGCGCACGCGAGGAAGATGGTGATCCGCAGTTTGCCGGAAATAGGTGCCTGGCGCAGTCGCTCTGCATTCATCAGGCGCGACTCTGGGATTTTTCCCGCGATGCTGCCAGCCGCGTTTGGCGGGGCAGGCGGGTTGGCTTCGACATGTCACGACATGTAAGTCAGTTCGATGGGAATTGCGCGCGTTTCATATGTGGGCAGCGCCGCTGGTGTTTTGGCGGGCGGGCGGCGGACCGGCGTCCGCGGGATGAAAGCCCGCAGGCTGTGAAAAGCGGGTGGCGGCATCGGCATGCGGGCGCGCGGGCGTGGCGGGATTTCGGGCGTCGATGGGCAGGGCGTCAAATGCATGGCTTGCGTGGTGGACCGCAGTTTGCATAGCAGGGGATATGCCTCGTGGCTGTGCGATGACGCGGGATGGCAGCGGCGCGGTTCGGCGGGCGTTCGCGTTTGTTTGAGTTGGGTGTGATTGAGTGGGTCCGGGGCGGTGGTCCGATCCTGATCCCTCCGCTCAAGGATCAGGATTAAGATCAAGATCAGGAGCAGGAGCAGGAAGAGTTTTCGGCCTGGCCCCTCTTTCGATCACGATCGTTTTGGTTCGGAAGCGCGGACCGCGATCGTGGGGATTGAACTGCGCCGGGGAGTCCCTAGACTTTTCCGCGATGAAAAAAATCCACGGATCGTTCGCTGCCTTCGGTGTTGTCGTTCTGCTTTGCGCGGGCTGCGGGAAAAAGGAGGATCCGGTGAAAGTCATCGAGGAAGCCGAAGCGGCGCTGCCGGTGGCCGAGCAGATGCCGCCGGAGGATCGCACGGTGCGGCGGGGGTCGCCGGTGGAGAATGCGGCGCAAATCGCGGGCGACCGCGCGGCTGCGGCGGAGGCTGCGGCGGCGATCGCGGTCGCGCCGATGCCACCCGAGGAAGGCTATGAAGCTTGGTTTAAGAAACACAATTTGAACCTCGGTGATCCGGCGATGCTCGACGCGGATACGGATGGAGATGGCGTGAGCAATCGCGATGAATTCATGGCCGATACCGACCCGCGCAATGCCGAGTCGCGGCCCGGCATTCACTCGCAAATCCGACTGAAGCAATACACGGAAGTGCGTCTGCCAGTGGTGCTGGAGGAGGTGAGCGGAGAGACGGCACGCGTCCGGCGGCTCGATGGCGAGGAGCGCACTGAGACGGTCCGCGCCGGGCAGACGGTGAAGGGGCTGCATTGGAAAGTGGAGCGGATGCAGAACAAGCAGGACGTGGATAAGAACGGCGATCCGGTCGATCTCTCGAGCCTGACGCTGATCGACACGGACACGAACGAGCGGACGACGCTAAAGAAAAATCTACCGACGCGCACGGGCGATTCCTTTGCGGAACTCGCTTCAGCAGATGGTGCGAAGACCGTGAAGGTGAAGGAAGGCGAGACCTTCCACTGGCCGGACGAGAGTGGCTCCGCATTCAAGGTGATCGACCTGCGACCGGATCAGATCGTGGTGCAGGATGTGGCGACGCGGAAGATGTGGACGATCCCGAAACAGTGAAAGTCGGAGCGCGCCAACCGCGACGCGGGTTTCAATCCGTGTGCTTCGGAGCGCGAATGGTCGCGGATTCCAGATCATCCGCCCGGCGTTGCACGATCTTGTTTGCGACTTCGGAAACCATCTCCTCGATCAGCAGGCGCAGGTGCGAGCCGCGGCGGTAGTCGGCGGGCGCGATGTGACGGACGCGGTCGGCGTGGGTGCTGAGCTGGTAGCACTTTTTGAATGAATTGCGCGCGGGGTCGTTCGGATTATAGACGGCGATGGCGTGGCCGCCGTGCTGGCGGACGACGGTGAAACAGGGGACATCGGTGGGACCGTCGCCAACGTAAATCATGTGCTCGAATGGCACGGGGCGCAGCTCGGCGGGCATGTGGTCGTTCACATCCTGCGAGTGGTCGAGTAGACCTTTGTTGATGCGAAAAAGGTACTGCGTCTTCTGGGTGTGGCTGATGACGCGGCGCGGGAAAGTAATGCGTCCGTCGGCGTCCTCGGCGAATTCGCAGCCGAAGATGGCCTTCACATACGGCGCGATGCGCGAGCCGTCGATAAGCGCCTTCAGTCCGCTGCTGATGATGTAGTGCTCGACCCGGATGCCATGCGCTTCATGGACTGGCGAAAGGAGCCCGGCTTTGAATTCATCAAACATCTCCGGCAGCCCGGCAAAAAACTGGAGGCCCGCGCCGAGTTCTTTCAACCGCGCATTGGTCGGCCGGTCGATGTCGAGGTAGTCGAGCAGCGCCTTCATGTAGGCGAGTTCGCTGTCGAAGCCTTGCTGGCCGACTAACTCATGGCAGCGGCCCCAGAATTTTTTCGCGTCAATGCCAAAGGTCGGAAACAGCACCTCGTCCTGCATGTAGTTTGGCGAGAGAGTCTGGTCGTAGTCATAGACGATGGCGACGGTGTTTTGTGGTGAGGACATTGGGGAAGTTGAGTGTTTAGGGTTGAGAGCCGTCAGTCAGGCTTTTCGCGCTGCTTCCAGAAAGGAAGCCATCTTCGCGGCGTCTTTTTTTCGCGGGGTGGATTCGACACCGCTCGCGACATCGACCGCAAACGGACGCGCGACTCGCGCGGCCTCGGCCACGTTTTCGGGGGAAAGCCCGCCTGCGAGGATGATGCGGAGCCGCGGATGGCGCGCGACGATTTCACGCGCGAGCGGCAGGCCGATGGCAGCGCCGGTGCCGCCGTATTCACCCTCGACGTGCGCGTCGATGAGTACGTTTTCGGTGGAGAAAGCCGGCGCGTGTGAAATGTCGGACGCATCGCGGATTCGCAGTGCCTTGATGAACGGGCGACCGAGCGCGGCGAACTGCCGACAGTAGTCCGTGTCTTCATCGCCGTGGAGCTGCACGAGGTCGATCGCGGGGTGAAGCGCGACCCGGCGGGCTTCGTCGAAAGGCGCATTCACGAGCACGGCGACTTTTGCGACAAAGGGCGGAAGCGCGGCGATCCACGCGGCGTTTTCATCGAGCACGATGTGGCGCTTCGAGCCTGGAAAAAGATTGAAGCCGAGCGCGTCCGCTCCGAGCGCGATCGCCGTCTCAGCGTCTTCGCGGTTGGTGAAGCCGCAGATTTTCACCCGCACGCGACCGCTCATCCGCGCGAGTCCGAATCGACGACGCGACCTTCCACGCGCTTCATCCCGCCCTGCGATTCGGAGTGGTGCGTGACGACGCGATACTGGCCGTCGCTGTCTTTCACGAACGCGCTGAGCGCCCAATTCACGATGCTGATGATGAGCGCGCCGAAGAACGCCGTGGTGAAGTCGTCGATGTGAAATCCGGAGACGATTTTCCCGACGACCCAGAGCATGAATGCATTCACGATGAGGATGAAAAAGCCGAGCGTGACGAGGATGAACGGCAGGCTCAGCAGCAGCATGATCGGACGGATGACGGCGTTGATGACGCCGAGCAGAAGCGCCGCGAAGACGAGCGGGAACCAGCCATCGGTCGTCATGTCTGTCAGTTGCACGGCAATCGCGACGGCGATCGTCGTGACAAGCCAGCGCGCAAGGAAGGATTTCATGCGGCGAGCATACTCGCGCGGGCGCGGTTTCCAAGCGAGTGCGAATTGAGGATTGCGGCGGCGAATGAGGCTCCGGCAGAGTTGGCGATGCTTTCGACTGACATCGACGTGATCATCATCGGTGCCGGTGCGGCGGGGCTGATGTGCGCGATCGAAGCGGGGCGGCGGGGGCGGCGGACGATTTTGATCGAGCATCAGGATCGCGTGGGAAAAAAGATCGCGATCTCGGGTGGCGGGCGCTGCAATTTCACAAACATCGACGCGTCCCCGGCGAACTATCTTTCAGCGCAGCCGGACTTCTGCAAATCGGCGCTTGCGCGTTACACGCCGTGGGATTTTATCGCGCTCGTCGAGTCGCACGGGCTGGCGTTTCACGAGAAGAAACTGGGTCAGCAGTTCTGCGATGGTAGCGCGCGCGGGATCATCGACCTGCTGCTGGCGGAGTGCGCCGCGACGCATGTCGATGTGCGCACGGGATGTCGCGTGGAAGAGGTGCGGAAGTCGGACCGCTACGAGGTGACGACGAGCGATGGCGTCTTCCGCGCGGAGTCGCTGGTGATCGCGACGGGTGGGCTGTCGTTTCCCAAACTGGGCGCGAGCGATTTCGGGTATCGGCTGGCGCGGCAGTTCGGGCTGCGCATCACGGAGCTGCGACCAGGGCTGGTGCCGCTGGCATTCGGGGCGGGGGAAAGCGAGGAGTTGCGGGCATTGAGCGGGCTGTCCGTGCCAGTGATCGCGCGACACGGCGGCGCGGAGTTTGCGGAGAATTTGCTGTTCACGCATCGCGGCGTGAGCGGGCCGGCCGTCTTGCAGATTTCTTCGTTCTGGCGCGAGGGCGAGACGCTGCATTTCGATCTGCTGCCGGGAACGCGCGCGCAGGAATTCGTGAGCGCGGCGCGATCGGATCGCACGGACTTGCCGACGCTGTTGAGCCGTCACTGGCCGCGACGTTTTGCCGAGGCTTGGTGCGCGCGGCATTGCCCGACGAAGCCAGTGTCGCAATGGAACGCGGCGGAGATGGCGAAAGCCACCGAGTATCTGGAAAGCTGGCCAACGAGTTTCCCGGCCACCGAAGGTTATGCCAAGGCGGAGGTTACGCTGGGCGGAGTGGATACGCGCGACCTATCCTCGAAGACGATGGAGGCTCGCGGAGTTCCCGGGCTTTTCTGCATCGGTGAAGTCGTGGATGTGACGGGCTGGCTGGGTGGCTACAATTTCCAATGGGCCTGGGCTTCGGGCCACGCGGCGGGGCAGTTTGTATAGGTGCCTTGACTAGCCCGTGTTTGTAAACTGCCCCTCCGCAAGCCTGAAAGGCTGGGATAACACTGCTCAGGGCCTTAAAGACATCCGCGCTCTTGCGGAAATCCGCCGGGGTTTTGCGCTTCAGAGCTTTGGAGGCCGCCTTCATGATTTTCTGTTTTGCCGGTTGGCCAAATACTTTGATCTGATCCTTGGACTTAGTATTCGATGGCGGGCAGGCAGGTGAGTGCATGAATCAGGTTTTTTGTGCTCTTCACTCTGCCCGAGTGGCGTTCCCTGCGCTCGCCGGGTGTTGGCGCTTGCCAACCCTTCCTTGCCCTTTTGGCAAAGTAGCTCGCTAGATCACTGATATGCGCCGGCCACCTCGCACGTCTCGGCGCACCATGAATGAATCCTGGCTTTGATCAGGTCGCGCACGCGCCGCGCCTCGATGAGCTTCTCGTTATCAGTGCCGGTCGCCGCAGACGGGTCGGGAAAGCTCCAGCGAAGGCGCTTCGTCACGCCGGGAAAAATCGGGCAGCGTTCGGCGCTCACCTCGTCACAAACCGTAATGACATAAGCGAACGCTTTGCCTGACCGCCACGTATCGAAGACGCTGCGGGTGGATCGATCGGAAATGTCGATGCCGACCTCAGCCATCGCTTCGATCACGTAAGGGTTTAGCGTCCCCGGCTCCAGACCTGCGCTGTGCGCCTCGAACATTTCGCCGCAGATCTCATTGAGCCACGCTTCGGCCATTTGGCTCCGGGCGCTGTTGTGGACGCACATGAAGAGAACTTTCTTTTTCATGCTCCGGCAGTGGATCGCTTTGGAGTGACGGCTTTTGATTTCGTTTTCGGTTGGCAGCACTCCGCCAGCGGCCCGGTGCAGTTCGCCAGCGCCTTGGTCATCCTCCGCAGATCGGCGGTGAAGACCACATTCTCGCGGCAGCAGTCCTGCAAACACTTCATGTTCGCAGTCAGTTCCGGCGAAGGTTTTGCTGGGAGCGAATAGACAATCCATGCGCCTTCGCGCCGCGTCTCCACCAGGGCGTGTTCACGGAGATATGCGAGGTGCTTGGAAATCTTCACCTGCGGCGCGCTGAGGATCTCCTGGAAGTGACAGACGCAGAGCGGACGATGGGACAGAAGGAGCAGGATGCGCAGCCGCGTCTCGTCGCAGAGGCACTTGTAAACTTCGATCAGTTTCATATTGCGAGCATACACACTCACGGATATACGCAAAGAGGAATATCTCTGGGGCGGCAAACCCTGCGCCGATAATTCCTCAGCTCAAGAACTACCAACTCACTATGGCAATACGCATCGGCATCAACGGCTTCGGACGCATGGGGCGGCTCGCTTTTCGCGCGGGCTGGGCCTGGCCGGAGATCGAGTTTGTTCACCTCAATGAAATCGGCGGCGACGGCGCGACCTCGGCGCATTTGCTCTACTTCGACTCCGTCCACGGACGCTGGAACCGCGAAGTGCGCGGCGAGGCGGACAAGCTGACCATCGACGGCAAGACGGTGAGCCATACGAGTCACAAGGATTTCTCCAACGTGCCTTGGGGTGACCTCGGTGTGGACATCGTGCTGGAGTCGAGCGGCAAGTTTCGCACGCCGGAGCAGTTGGACGCTTACTTCAAGGCGGGCGTGAAGAAGGTCATCGTCGCCGCGCCCGTAAAGAAGGGCGCGTTGAACATCGTGATGGGTGTGAACGATCACCTCTACGAGCCGGACAAACATCATCTGCTCACGGCTGCGTCCTGCACCACGAACTGTCTCGCGCCGGTGGTGAAGGTCATCCATGAGGGCATCGGCATCCGGCACGGAATGATCACGACGATCCACGACATGACGAACACGCAGTCGATCCTCGACACGCCGCACAAGGATTTGCGCCGCGCGCGGGCGGGAAGCCTGTCGCTCATTCCCACGTCCACCGGCTCGGCCACCGCCATCGCACTCATCTTCCCCGAGTTGCAGGGCAAGCTCGACGGCGTGGCCGTGCGCGTGCCGCTGCTCAATGCGTCGCTCACCGATTGCGTCTTCGAGGTGAACCGCCCGACGACCATCGAGGAGGTGAACACGCTGCTCAAGCAAGCCGCCGCTGGCCCGCTCGACGGCATCCTCGGTTACGAGGAGCGCCCGCTGGTATCCGTGGATTACAAAGACGACCCGCGCTCCTCGATCATCGACGCCCCTTCCACGATGGTCACCAACGGCACGCAGGTGAAGATCCTCGCTTGGTATGACAACGAGTGGGGCTACGCGAACCGCTACGCCGAACTGGCGCGCAAAGTTGCGGGCTCGCTTTAATCCCGGCGCATGAGTGTCGTAGGTGCTGAAACCGCCTCCAAGAAAGAGGGCGTGCGCAATTACGCCATCGTCACGCTGGCGTATTGGGCGGACACGCTCGCCGACGGTGCCACGCGCACGCTGGTCTTGTTCTACTTTTACCAACTCGGCTACTCGGCACTGCAAGTCGCGTCGCTGTTTCTGTTCTACGAGATTTTCGGCATCATCACGAACCTCTGCGGCGGCTACCTCGGTTCGCGCTTTGGATTGAAGAGCACACTCTTCATGGGCCTCGGCACGCAGATCGTCGCGCTGAGCATGCTCGCGCTGCTGCCGCCGAGCGCCTTGACCGTGGCCTACGTGATGGCTTCTCAAGCCCTCTCCGGCATCGCCAAAGACCTCACGAAGATGAGCAGCAAGAGCGCGGTGAAGCTCGTCGCCGGCGATAGCCAGGGCAGACTCTATAAATGGGTCGCGTTGCTCACGGGCAGCAAGAACGCGCTCAAAGGCGTCGGCTTCTTCCTCGGCAGCCTAATGCTCTCGACGCTCGGCTTCCAGAAGTCGGTCTGGAGTCTCGCCGGCCTGGTCGCGTTCGCCTTGGTGCTCGCCGCGATCCTCATGAGGGGTGGCCTCGGCGCAGCCAACAAGAAGGCGAAGTTCAGTCACATGTTTTCCCGCAATCGCGCCGTGAACGTGCTGGCTGTCGCGCGGCTCTTCCTCTTCGGTGCGCGGGATGTTTGGTTCGTCGTGGCCGTGCCGGTGTTCCTTTCCTCCGTGCTCGGCTGGAAGTTCTGGCAGGCCGGCGGATTCATGGCGCTGTGGGTCATCGGCTACGGCGCCGTACAGGCATCCGCGCCCGCGCTCATCCGCCGCAAGACCGCGGAAGGCCAGCACCAGCCGGACGGCCACTCCGCCACCTGGCTGGCCTTTATCCTCGCGCTATTTCCCGCCGCCATCGCCGCCGCGCTGTATTTCCAAGTCAACGCCACCATCGCCGTCGTCGTTGGCCTCATCCTCTTCGGCATCGTCTTCGCGCTGAACTCCGCCGTCCATTCCTACCTGATCCTCGCCTACACCGACCACGACAAGGTCGCGATGAACGTCGGCATTTACTACATGGCCAACGCCTGCGGTCGTCTTGCCGGCACCATCCTCTCCGGCCTGCTGTATCAAATCGGCGTCTGCTCCGGCACCAACAGCGGGCTCATCTGGTGCCTGCTCGCCTCCACCGCCTTCGTCCTCGCCGCCGCCCTTCTGTCGCTCGGCCTGCCAGGTCGCAAAGCCGTGCAGCCCGCGATGGCATGACGCGCTGATGGACACCAAGCGCCGCCGCGAGATGGTGGAGTTTCAACCCGCCGGCCATCGCGTCACCCGCGTGCCGACCTATTCGTTCGTTAGGATCACTTTCAACGCGCGCTCCCTTCCGGCGTTACCAAAGGTGTCGTAGGCGTTGAGGATGTCATTGAGAGCGAAGTGATGCGTGATCAACTGCTTCGGCTTGAGCCTGCCGACCATGACGGTTTTGAGGAGCATCGGCGTGGTCACCGCGTCCACCAGTCGCGTCGTAATGGTGATACTTTGCGACCAGAGTTTTTCGAGGTGCAAGGTCACGCTCGTTCCATGCACGCCGATATTGGCGATGTGACCGCCGACGCCGATGATCTCCTGGCAAATGCCGAACGTAGCGGCCACGCCGACGGCTTCGATGGCGACATCCACTCCTCGGCCGGTGGTCAGGGCCATCACTTTCTCGACCGCCTTCCCATCCGTGCTGTTGATCACGTCGGTCGCACCCAACTCTTTGGCGACCTCAAGCCGGTTATCGTCGAGGTCGATGACGATGATTTTCGACGGGGCAAAGAATTGCGTCGTCAGCAGCGCCGAGAGGCCGATGGGGCCGGCACCAATGATCGCCACCATATCTCCCGGTTTGACGGCGCCGTTGAGCACGCCGCACTCGTAGCCGGTCGGGAGGATGTCGCTGAGCATCACCATGGCGTCCTCGTCCGCGTCTTCGGGCATGGGATAAAGGGTCGAATCGGCGAAAGGAATGCGGACAAACTCGGCCTGCGTTCCGTCAATCGTGTTGCCCAAAATCCAGCCGCCCTGCTCGCAGTGCGCGGGCATGCTGCGCTTGCAATACTCACACCTGCCGCACGCCGTGATGCACGAGATCAGGACGCGCTCGCCCTTGCTATAGCGGCTGCAACTTCCGGCCTCCTCGATGATCCCGATTCCTTCATGGCCCAGGATGCGGCCCTCCTCGACGGTGGCCAGGTCGCCTTTGAGAATGTGCAAATCGGTCCCGCAGATGGTGGTCTTCGTGATCCGCACGATGGCGTCGGTGGCCGCTTGCATCGTGGGTTTCGGAACGTCTTCCCACTTCATCTTGCCCGGTCCGTGATAGACGAGGGCTTTCATGGTTTGAGCAGAAGCCGGGGCTGGCTTCGTCTGCGGGGTTTTGGTTCGAGTTGGGCGTTCGGTATCAGTGGTGGTCATATAATCCTCGGAGAGATCCGAGGAATGCAGGTTTGCCCTCCATGAGTATCGAACTTCCAAGTGTATCGGCGCCCCTCACTGATCCGGCCCTCACCATTCTCAGATTCTTTGCGAGAGCTTCGCCACCTGCGCTCCGCCGGCGGCTGAAGCATTCATGGCGAAGCGCTTCGATCCTGACACATTGAAAATCTATGAAGCCTTCGATCTTTTTCCTCCCCGCACTGTCCGCAGGTCTTTTGCTTTCCGCCTGTGAGAAGCTGCAAGTCGCGCCGGAGCCGCCGACTGCTGAATCGAAGCCCGCGGCGCCCGCAGTGGCAGGGGCACCGGTGAAGCTGGATGCCGATCAACTCCTGCAATCGTTCGGTTCAGCGGGGCCGGAGGAAAAGAGCCGCGTCGGCAAAGCCGCGCAGGCGATCCGCGCGGAAAACTACGGGGCCGCGCTCGAAACTCTCGAGCACCTCCTCGCACAGGGGCATCTAACTCCCGAGCAAAAGGAATTGGTCACGGGCTATGTCGCGCAGCTTCAGAAATTGAAGCAGCCGAATCGCTGAGCGACTGGCTCGGTATTGTTACCGGGCCATCATCAACGAGTTTACACGCCGCCTCGGGTAGCTACGTTCGCGCTACTTTGCCCCCTCTCTGGGATTATGAAACCAGCATCCCTCCTCCCAATCCTTGCCCTCGCCTTTTGCAGCACCGCCGTGGCTCAGGAAAGCCAACCGACCGCCGCAGCGTCCAGCATGGCCTTGCATACTCCAGCCGAGATCAAATGGAAGGATGGTCCCCCGTCGCTGCCTCCGGGCGCGAAGATCGCCGTCCTCGAAGGCGACCCGACCAAGGAGGGAATGTTCGTCATGCGCTTCCGGGTGCCGGACGGCTTCCACATCCCGGCCCACACGCATCCCAAGCCCGAGCGGGTGACGGTAATTTCCGGCATCTTCAAGCTGGCGATGGGCGACAACCCCAAGAAGGAGGACGCCCGCGCTTTGCCCGCCGGGACTTATGGCTACTGGCCTCCGGGGATGGTGCATGCCGTCTGGATCGAGGGCGAAACGATCGTGCAGTTTCACGGCATGGGACCGTGGGTCATCAACTACGTGAACCCTGTCGACGATCCGCGGAACGCGAAGAAGCCGTAGTGACGGTCCTTGCGAGAAGCATTGCGGATGAACCCCAAGGAACATTGGGAAGCTGCTTACCAAAGTAGCGATCCCACGGACGTGAGCTGGTATCAGGTGCGTCCGCGCAACTCGCTCGAATTGATTGCCGCTACCCGAGCGGAGCTTGATGGTGGCATCCTCGATGTCGGCGGTGGTGCCTCGACGCTCGTCGATTGTCTATTGGAAGATGGCTACTCGAATCTTGCCGTGCTGGACGTGTCGGCCTCTGCGCTCGCTCACGCGCGGGAGCGCTTGGGACAGCGCGCGACAGACGTGCAATGGATCGAGGCGGATGTGACGACTTTTCGTGCGCCCACCCGCTTCGCTGTCTGGCACGACCGCGCCGTGTTTCATTTCCTCACAGCCGCAGAAGACTGAGGTGGACCCCGAAAATCGGGCCAGAGGTTAAGCTATAAAATGGCGGTGGGAGCGCGTGTAAAAACGCAGCATAAAACCACCGAAAATGAAGAGCAAACGCAAGCGGCATGAAGCCGCATTCAAAGCCCGGGTCGCC
>JANNWY010000131.1:0-3379 GCA_031409335.1 Chthoniobacteraceae bacterium
CCGCAGGAGATCAAAGGCGAGCGCGGCCTGCTCGTCGGCTACGTCACGATGAACACGCGCGACCGCGACGAAGTGAGCGTCGTCGAGGACGCCGAGCGCCTCTTGCAAGCCGCGCTCAAGGATGGCCGGCTCAAACTTCCCACCGGCTATTACTGGGAGTGGAGCGGCCAGTTCGAGAACCAGGTCCGCGCGACGAAGCGCATGCAAATCCTTATCCCGGTCTGCCTCGCGATCATGTTCGTGATGCTCTACCTCGGCTTCGAGCGCTGGTGGATCGCGCCGGTCATTTACTTCGCCATCCTCGTCTCCGCCGCTGGCGGTTTTATCATGCTCGCGCTCTGGGGCGTGAACCTCTCCATCGCCGTGTGGGTCGGCTTCCTCGTGCTCTTCGGCGTGGTCGATGACGATGGCGTGGTCATGTCCACGTATCTCGAAGGCTTGTTCAAAAACCGCACTTTCGCGTCCATCCAGGAGATCCGCGAAACGGTCATCGAAGCCGGCCTCAAGCGCGTGCGTCCCGGCCTGATGACCATTTCGACGACCATCTTCGGCCTGCTGCCGATCTTTTGGGCCACCGGCCGCGGCAGCGACATCATGCGACCGATGGCGATCCCGAGCGTCGGCGGCATGGTGGTGAGCGTCCTCGTCACCATCTACATCGCACCCTGCCTCTTTTGCGCGGTTGAGGAGTGGAAATGGAAGCGGGCGCAGCGTCTCGGCTTAACCCCGCCCGGGGACTCACCCCTTTCACCATCCGCACCATGAAGACTAAAGCTCAAATTCCCACCGCCACGCTCTGCGCAGCATTGTGTGCGGCTCTCATCGCAACCTGCTCCCAGGCATCCGCACGACCTCCGCGACCCCGCGCCGAGAGCGGAACCATCGAGACGATTGAGCAGAATGGCCGCACCCTGCGGGTCCAATGCTGCATTGGAACCATCGAGACGATTGACCGGGATGCCCGCATCCTGCGCATCCAGCGCCAAGGTGAGGCAGTTCCGCTGACGCTGGTTTGGAATAGTCGAACCCGCTTCGTGAAAGGCACCCGCTTTGTCACTGCCTCCGAACTGACAAAAGCCACACCAGTGACGGTCTGGTATCACACGCCGTTCTTCGGAAAACGCTTCGCCACAAAAATTGTGATCGAGCGCAGTGCGGTGCGTCCGAAGCAGCACCGGCCATGAAAATCACCCTCCACGGTGCCGCCGGCGAAGTGACCGGGTCCGCTTATCTCGTGGAAACCGACCGCGCGCGGGTGCTGGTGGATTTCGGCCTCTTCCAGGGCGGCCCGCGCAGGGAGGCGATGAACGTGATTCCCCCAGGATTGGAACCGCACCGGCTCGATGCGGTGCTCGTCACCCACGCCCATCTCGATCACACCGGGCGGCTGCCGCTGCTCATCAAGGGCGGCTACACCGGCTCTATTTTCGCCACCCAACCCACGCTCGATCTCGCCGGCCTCATCCTGCGCGACTCGGCCAAGGTGCAGTATTTTGATGTCCAGCGTGTGAACCGCAAACGCGAGCGCGCGGGCAAAACGCTCATCGCCCCGCTTTACGACGCCGCGCAGGTCGAGCAGACCATGGAACGCTTTCGTGCGGTAGAATTCGACGCACCCATCGAGGTCGCCACCGGCGTGACGGCGCGTTATGTGGAAGCGGGTCACATGCTCGGCTCGGCCAGCATCGAACTGACCATCGAGGAGGGTGGGAAAAGCAAAACGGTCGTCTTCTCGGGCGACCTCGGGCCATCCGGGATGGCGCTCATCCGCGACGCGGCACCGCCCCCGCGGGCCGACCTCGTTTTTCTCGAATCCACCTATGGCGACCGCGACCATCGCACTCTCGCAGACACGCTGGCGGAGTTCCGCGGCATCATCGAGCAAGTGGTGCGGGACAAGGCGCGCATCCTTGTGCCCGCCTTCGCCGTGGGCCGCACCCAGCAAATTCTCTTTCATCTCGACGAGCTGTTCAGCGCGGACGTGGTGAAGCCGTTTCCCGTTTATATCGACAGTCCGATGGCCATCGAGGCGTCGAGGATTTACCGCAGCCATCCCGACCTTCTCGACGACGAGACGCACGACCTGGAACGCGCCAGCAAGATTGCCCGTCACCATCCATACGTGAAGCCGACGCCGTCAGCGCAGGACTCCATCGCGCTGAATCACGCGCCCGGCCCGTGCCTCATCATGGCCGGCTCCGGCATGTGCAACGGCGGACGCATCCTGCATCATCTTCGGCACGGTCTCTGGCGGCCGGAGACCGTGGTGATGATCGTCGGCTATCAGGTCGCCGGCTCGCTCGGGCGGCTGTTGGTGGATGGGGCAAAGTCTGTGCGAATTTTCGGCGAGCCCATCGCCGTGAAAGCGCAGATCAAGACGCTCAACGGCTTCAGCGCCCACGCCGGTCAAAGCGAACTGATGAAGTGGCTGGACGTTCTCGCCCCCAGCAAACCCAGGGTGATCCTGACTCACGGCGAAGCGCGCGGACGCGAGCCGCTGGCCGAACTCATTCGCCGGCGCCACCTCGAAATAACACTGCCCGTGCAGGGCGACACCATCGAGCTATGACGACACGCCGATGCCCGGATTGCTGCCGCATCGTCCTCACGGGCGGTCCCGGCGGTGGGAAGACGACCGCTGCCGACCTGTTCCGGCGGGAGATCGGCGAGCGCGTCATCATCGTGCCGGAGGCGGCGACCATTCTTTTCCAAGGTGGCTTCCCGCGCTCACGCGAGCCGCACGCATCACGCTTCGCACAGACGAGCATCTACCATGTGCAGCGGAATCTCGAAGACGTGCAAGCGGCGCTGTATCCGGGCCGCACGCTGCTCTGCGACCGCGGCACAGTGGACGGCGCGGCTTACTGGCCAGGCGCGACTCGCGACTACTTCAAAGCCGTCGGCACGACATTGGAGGCCGAACTGCGTCGCTACGACGCCGTCATCTTTTTCGAGACCGCAGCCGTTGGCGGCGCGTCCATCGAAGGCGGCAATCCGGTGCGCAACGAGTCGCTCGCAGAAGCGGTGGAGCTCGATGGCCGGCTGCGCAAATTGTGGGCGCGGCATCCGCGCTTCGTCCTCGTCCCGAACAACCGTTCGTTCTTCAAAAAGCTCACCTTCGGACTCGCAGCGCTCGAAAGCATCGTCTCCCAGCTCACCTGCGACGCGACATGCACGCCGGCCACGGCGAAGCGCACCCGCGGAAGCAAAGGACCAATGCAATAATTGTAATTACGCCATGACCACCATCACTCCACGCCAACTTAACGACCGCCTTCAGCAGGGCGAAAAGCTCCATCTTCTCGATGTCCGCACCCCGGCGGAACACGCGGAAATCCACGTCCCCGGCGTGCATCTCGCTCAGCTCGACCGACTCGAT
>JANNWY010000132.1:0-3000 GCA_031409335.1 Chthoniobacteraceae bacterium
ATCGCCACCGGCGCGACCGTGAAATTCAACGGCGCGACGATCTTCAGCAACGTCGCCGTGCCCGGCTTCACCTTCCAAAACGGCGACCGCTTTGGCTTCGGCGGCCGGACCGGCGGCCTCGATGAACGCAACGTGATCGACGACATGGAGATCACGCCCCGATGACGGGGTCATGTTTCCCGCGAACACTCCACTGTGGCTCCACAGCTTGATTTTCCGGTAGCGGTGCGCCCGGACCGAGGTGGGCACTTTGGCCGACGAAGGTCGTTTCAAAGTGGACGGAGCGAGGTGGATTCCTGCGTTGGATCGGAAGCGCTGGCATAGGCGGCTTGTTTCCGCGCGCGATTCTGCGAACACTTTCCCGTGGAAAAAAAAAGTCTCCGCCGTCTCCGCGCCGCCGCCGAAAAGCTGAAGGCGATCCCGCACCTCGACGAGGCGGAAAGGCTGCTGTTCGCACGCAGCATTCTCGCGACGCCGGACGAGAGGTGGAAGTTCCACGAGAACTATCTCCGCTCGCTGAACTTGTTCAGTTACTTCGAGAGAAAAAAATCCGCTTTCTACTCGTGGGAATGAGCGGGGCGATCGTGCAGGGCGTACCGATGACAACACTCGACACGGACTTGTGGATCGACCTGCCGGAACGGCAATACATCCGCCTCCTCACGCTGGCGGAGAGACTCGGCGGGACGATCATTCGGCAGACCGTCGTCGCATTGCGAAATGGTTCCCTCGTCAACTTTCTTTACCATGTCGATGGCGTTGCATCCTTTGCCACCGAATGGCGGCGCGCCGTCGAGGTCGAGCTGCATGGTGAAAAGGTGAAGGTGCTCCCGCTGGAAAGAATCATCCGCAGCAAGGAATTTGTCGGCAGACCCAAAGACCTCGCCGCTCTGCCGGCCATGAAGGCCACGCTGGCAGGCATCAAACTGCTCCGCCGGTAGCGCGGTCAGTGGAAGTGCTCGACGCGGATCATCCGCGGCTCCTTTTTCACACAAGCCAGTGCGTTGATGAGCCGGAGCGCGCCGGACATCTGCGCATGGCTCGCCTTGTGAATCATCAGCACGAGCGGCACCGTCGCGCCCTCGTCGCCCTCCGGCTGGAGGATCGAGGAAATGCCGATGTGGCTCTCGCCGAGAATGCCGGAGATCTGCGCGATCACGCCGGGGCGATCCTCCACGGAAAGGCGCAGGGAATATTCCGAAACGATGTCGCCGATCGGCTTGCACGTTCCATAGATGCCTTGCGGCATGAAGCCGAGATTTCGCCGCAGCGAAAGCAGCGCGTCCGCAGCTTCCGCGATGTCGCTGATGAGCGCACTCGAAGTCGCATCCTGCCCCGCGCCGCGTCCGTAAAACAGCGAGTCGCCGACCACGTCGGCCTTCACGGCGAGCGCGTTGAAGACGCCGTTGACGCTGGCCAGCACATGTTTCTCGGGCACCAGCGTCGGATGCACGCGCACCTTGATCGGCCCGTCCGCGTCGGCTTTGATGATGCCGAGCAGCTTGATCGCGTAGCCGAGTTTCCGTGCAAAACCAATGTCGCTCGCCGTCAGCTCGACGATGATCTGGATCGAAGGATCATCGAGAAACTCCATCGCATTCGTCGTCAGCAATTCCGCCGGCACCGCGACCCCGCGATCGCGCTTCGGATCGCGCACGGCGATTTTTTTCACCTCGAGCTCGAGGCCGAGCCGCTCCCGCAAAAGGGCGCGATTTTGCGTCAGATGTTTGAAGACACCCGCGCCGACGTTGCCCAGGCCCGCGAGTCTGATGCCGATGGTTTGCATGGGTCTGGTGGAAAAAGAGCGCGGACAATCGCGCGGCGATCGCGCGGGAGGGAAGCGGGGAGTTGGTCGCCGTCAAATTCTTCTCGAGTTTCACCATGAAATTCCGGTAGCATTCGCGAGTGTGCCGAGTGGGGCAGCGCCGCGTGGCGGAGGTGATTTACCGAACCAACTCCAAAACAACATTATGAACTCTTCCCGCAAAATTCGTTGCTCTCCCTTTGTCGGAGCTCACTTCATCGCGGCGCTGATTTTCGCTTTCTCCTGCGCGTGGCCGGCATCCGCAGCTCCCATCATCACCGCCACCAAGGACGACAACCTCGCCGCGGGGCTGCGCAAGGTGCCAGGCAATACGATCACTTACACCATCACGATCGGGAACTCGGGCGATGCGACGGCGACCAGCGTTCTTTTCACCGATCCCGATCCGGCGAATACCACCTTCGTCTCGGTCAACAGCACGCCCATCGCGCGCAATGACGCCTACAATACGATCGGCAATGTGCAGATCAGCGTCGCCGCTCCGGGTTTGCTGGCGAATGACAACGACCCCGATGGGGTTGGTCCGGCGCTGACGGTCACGGGGGTGAATACCGCGGGCACGCAGGGCAGTGTGACCTTCAATGCCAACGGCAGCTTCACGTTTAATCCGGCTTTGGGTTTCAATGGCGCGACGACGTTTACTTACACGATGAGCGATGGCGAGGGGAACACGGACACCGCCACGGCCACGATTACTGTCACTGGCAGGATCTGGTTTATCAATGCCGCGGCGGGTGCGGGCGGCGACGGGCGGCTCACGACTCCGTTCAACAGCATCGCGGCCTTCAACTCCACCGCGGCGGATGTCGCCGGGGATAACATCTTTCTTTACAGCGGCACTTACACCACGCCGCCGACGCTGCTCGCAAATGAGCGGCTCATCGGGCAGGGCGCGACGGCGAGTATCACTGCCATCACGGGGCTCGCGGTGCCGTCGGGCAATGCTGTGCTGCCAGCAACTGGCGGGGCGCGTCCGACCATCGCGGTGGCCAGCGGCACGGGCATCACGCAGGTGAGTGGAAACACCATCAACGGCTTGAACGTGACGAACTCGAATGGCTCGGGTATCACCGGCAGCGCGGTCGGCACGCTCACACTCGCGGATTTCGATGTGACGGTGACGGGCGGCACGGCGCTGAGCCTGACGACGAGCGGCACGGTCACGGCGACGGGGG
>JANNWY010000133.1:0-2466 GCA_031409335.1 Chthoniobacteraceae bacterium
AATAAGGAGGATCACCAAAAAGAGCATAAAGAAACAAAAAAAATAGCTTTTTTCACGGAGTTTGAAGCACTTCCATTTGCTGAAAATAGCTTCTTTCTTCCGCACGCGCATCATCAGCACCGCGATGAAATTGTCCCGCGGCGCGGACTTCCCATGCCACAGCGTGGCGAGCAAATCTGCGGAGGAGACCGGCTGGCCGTGCGCGCGGACGAGCTGTTCGAGCGCGGCGAACTCGCGATCGGTGAGCGGGATCGCTCGGCCCCCACGGAAGCCACGCCGCTTCGCGCAATGCAACACGAGGTCCTCGACTTCGAGCACGTCGCCCGATGGGCGCCCCGCGCGGCGGGCGAGCGCGTGGACGCGCGCCACCAGTTCCGCGAGGAGCACGGGGCGCACGAGGCAATCGTCCGCGCCGAAGCGCAGCGCGGCAATGCGAGCGGCGGGTTTTCCGTCCGCGGTGAGCGCGAGGATCGGTGAAGTCACGCGTCGTCGCCGCAACCGCGCGAGCAGCTCGACGCCGCGCCCGCCGGGCAGCGCGAGATCGAGCACGACCGCCGCGTAGGGCGTCTCCGCTGCGCGCTCGAGGGCCGCAGCGGCATCGGCGACGACTTCCACCACGAGCGCGTCGCTGCGCAAGGCCGCCCGCGCCGCGGCGGCGAAAGCGGGATCGGCATCGGCGATGAGGACACGCATGGAGGGGGAGCGGCAGGGGGAGACGCGAGCCGCGCACCGTATGGCACACCTCGCGGCGTCACAATGCGGTAACTCGTGACCGCGGCGACACCGTGTCCCGCGCTACGGTCGCGTCACGTTCAGGCGGATGAAGCGGCTCCGGGCTGCGGAGGTCACGGTGTTATCGTGTGCTTGCAGCAGCGTCGGGGTGGCTTGGTCGATCGTTGTGTCTGCATCGTTCCAGGCGGCGGTGTCGAGTAACTCGCCGTTCACTTGCACGGCGAAGCTGAGGTCGATGGCGGCGGGGTTGCGCGCGACGGTCATGCGCAAGGCGCCGGCGGGTGTAAGATCGACGGTGAGTCCGGTTGCGGACGGGTAGGAAAGGAGCGGATTCAGGCCGAGTCCGTATTTGAGCAGGTTCACGATGCCGTCACCGGCGGGATTCGCATCGTCGGCGGCCTCGCCGGAGTTCGTGGCGCCGGGGCCGAAGTTTTGCGCGCGCCAGTGGTCGGCGGTGTCGGTGACGAGGCCGCTGAGGTTGACGACGTGCGCGTTGGGCGAGCCGGCGGCGGCGGTGGCGAGCGACGGGTTGAAAGTGTCGTTGCCGGTGAAGGTGAGCGGGGCGGTGAAGAGGCCGGTATTGGTCGCGGAGAGGGTGACGTTGAAAGACGCGGACTGGCCGTTCGCGAGGGTAGTCGCGGGGAACCCGGCGATAACATAACCGGCGGGCGACGATGGGGTGCCGAGAGTGAGCGGGCCGGTAGTGAAGTGACTCGTCTGCGCGTTCGTGATCGTGATGGTTTTCACGATGGGTGTGTCGAAGGGCGTGGTGCCGAAGGCGACCGTGCCGCCTTCAACGACCGGTGCGGAGGACACGGTGACGCTGAGTTCGGGTTCGATGAGTTCGAAGGCACCGGCATCGGCGTTCGTGTGGCGCGGGGCTCCGCGTTGGTCAGTGGCGACGGTGGAAGTCAGGCCGCTGCGCTGCGCCGGGGAGCCGCGGGTGATGGCGTGGGTGGCGATCACGCCGCCATTCAGCGCGAGCGTGGGGGAGAGGGATGCGAGCAGTGTCGTGCTGCTGACTTTGTCGATATTGGCGGGCATGAATTGCGCGCTGGTCGCCGCTTCATCGGTGACGTTGCCACCGAGCGAAGTGTAGGACGCGGTCAGCAATCCGGTTGGGTTTCCGGCGAAGTTCTTCAGCGCACCTGCCGGCGCCTGGTTATTCACGAGCAGGCAGTTCTTGAGCTTCGCGGCAGTGTGATAGCTGCCGGTGAAGTTGCCCCGGATCGAACCGGCGGCGGTCGATGTGTCCACATTGCCGACAAAAGTGCAGTGCTCGAAAGTAACCGGCGGCGGGTTCGCAAACGTGGCACCGTAGTTATACACCGCAGCGCCACCGAGCTGGCTGGCAGCGGTGCTGGTCTGCAAGTTGGCGGAGAAGGTGCAGTTGGCAATGATCGAGGCCACGGTGGGGCCGAGGCTGAGCGCGCCGCCGCCGCCATTGGTGCCGAGCGCGAGGCCGGTGCAGGAGTTGCCGGTGAAGGTGCAGCGATGCATGACCACGCCACCTTGAAAGACATCCACCGCGCCGCCCCAGCCGGATTGGTTATTGGTAAAGGCGCAGTCGTTGATGGTGGTTACGTTACTCCCACCGCCGGAGGTGAAGTTATCCACGGCGATCGCGCCGCCGGTGTCCACGTCGCCGGGCAGACCTTTGCAGTTGTTGAAGGTGATTCCGCTGATCGTGCATTTCGCGTTCACGATCTTGAGCTTGCGCGTGATCTCGTCGAG
>JANNWY010000134.1:0-1662 GCA_031409335.1 Chthoniobacteraceae bacterium
TTCACCACGGACAATGGCTACTTCCACGGGGAGCACGGCCTCGCGGACAAGTGGTATCCGCACGAGGAAAGCATCCGCGTGCCGCTCATCATCCGCGACCCGCGCATGGCGGCGGGAAAGCGCGGGACGACGAACAGCGACCTCACGCTCAACGCGGACCTCGCCCCGACCATCCTCGCCTCCACCGGCACGCCCGCGCCCACGCGGATGCAGGGCCGCGACATCGCACCGCTCTACCTCGCGAACGAGAAGCCCGCGTGGCGCACCGAGTTCTTCTATGAACACGCCGAAGGAGCCAAGGGCCGCATCCCCGCGTCCGAAGCACTCGTGCGCCGCGATTGGAAATACATGTTTTGGCCGGGGACGAAATACGAACAGCTTTTCGACCTCACCGCCGACCCGCGTGAAGAAAACGACCTCGTCCGCGACCCGAAACAGTCCGCGCGTCTGACGGAACTGCGCTCTCGCTTCGCCGAACTCAAAGCCGCCGCGAAATGATTCCTCACTGAAACCATGAAAAAGCAACTCATCCTCTGGCCACTGCTCACGATAGCCTTCGTCTGCACACTCGGCGCGGCGACGGACGCCAAGCCCAACATCATTGTTTTTTACACCGACGACCACGGGTTTGCCGACCTCGGCATTCAGGGTTCCGTCGCGGATATCAAGACGCCGAATATCGACGCGCTCGCCCGCAGCGGTGTGCTGGCGAAGCACGGCTACAGCACCGCGCCCCAATGCACGCCGTCGCGCGCCGGGCTGATGGTCGGGAAGTTTCAGGGGCGTTTCAACGTGGACCACAACGGGCAGGAACTGGACGGCTTCGACAAAGAAACGACCATCGCCACGCGTCTGCAAAAAGCCGGATACGCCACAGCGCATTTTGGCAAATGGCACCTCGGCGCGACGGAGGCGATTCCGTCGCACGGCTTCACGCACTCCTTTTCTCAAAATGGGCAGCACCCGTTCTCGTCGAACATCACACTCGATGGAAAAGACCGCGCGATGAGCAAACTGCCGCCGACGCATTATCACGTGGACGCGTGCAGCCGCGCTGCCGTGTCGGTCATTGAGCGTTATAAAGAGCAGCCGTTTTTCCTCTACATCGCGTATCGTGCGCCGCACACGCCGCTCGATGCGCCGAAGATTTACACCGACCGTTTTCCCGGCGAGATGCCGGAGCGGCGGCGTCAGGCACTCGGCATGATTTCAGCCGTTGACGACGGCGTGGGGCTCATTACCGATGCTTTGAAAAAGAACGGACTCACCGAACGGACGTTGATTTTTCTCATCGGCGATAACGGTGCGCCGCTCAAAATCCACAAGACCGACACGCCGCTCAACGGCGACGCGGGCGGCTGGGACGGCAGCCTGAACGAGCCGCTCAATGGCGAAAAAGGAATGCTCGCGGAGGGCGGAATGCACACGCCATTCGTCGTCGCGTGGCCCGGCACGATTCCCGGCGGAAAGACTTACGAACATCCCGTGAGCGCACTCGATGTGGCCGCGACGGCTGCGGGCATCGCGGGCATCACCACACAGCCCGGCGACCTCGATGGCGTGAACCTCGTCCCGCATCTCAAAGGCGAAATCAAGACACCGCCGCACGACGCACTCTATTGGCGCTGGATGGCGCAGTCCGCGATTCGCGAGGGCAACTGG
>JANNWY010000135.1:0-13734 GCA_031409335.1 Chthoniobacteraceae bacterium
ATTCAGTGGGTCAACCACGCCCTCCTGGCTATACGCAACCCAACCTCTCCCCCACCCGCGTTTTCCGCGCCCCCCGCGACGCCCGCGGTTCCCATCGCCGAATCGAGGTTAATGGACACTTGGCATCACATCCGCAAGCCCCGGCCTTTTCCGCAGGTCAGCAACTTCTGAAAACAACAATGGGACAGGCTTTGCAGCCTGTCCCATTTTGCGTTGGTGAAGGAGAGTACGCCGGTTTCCTAGCGGCGGCGGCGCAGGCCAAGGATCGTCAGCATTCCACCGAAGAGCAGCATGGCGCTGCCGGGTTCGGGGACGCCTTGGAGCGGGGCAGCGGCGAGATCGCCTCCGGCACCACCGAAGTCGTCACCGGCACCGGCGAACGCCTCGGGGGCGTTCGCGAGGGCATCGAGGGTGACGGTGCCATTGTCGCCGATGGTTAGCGAGGAGAGGGTCTGACTCGTGGTGAAGAAGAGCGACACTGGATCGTCCACATTAGTGTGCGTCGGGGAATCGACCGTCACGTTGTTCGTTCCGTCGCCGAGTGCAGCTTTGATGACGGTCGTCCCGCCTTCGGCGTAAAGATCGCCGGACCAGGCGGGGCTCGCGACGCTGACCCGCAGTTTGCCGACGCCGATTTTGGTCAGGTCGCCGGAACCCGTCATGCCTTGGATGACGGTGAACTCATTGGTCGCGCCGTTGGTGTCGATCGTCGCCGTGGTGCCGGTGATGTTCAGCGGTGCGTCGATGGTGGCATTCACGCCGCTGCCGATGTTTTGGATGGTGCCGCCAGAGAAGTTGAACTCCGCGGAGGGATTGCGGCGGATGATGCCGAAGGCTCCCCGAATTCCCAGCGTGCCGGCGCTCAGGTTATATTTGTCAATGTTGGTGGATTCGTTCGCTCCCTGAGCAATGTCGCCGCGGTTATCGAGCACGACGAAGTTGGTGCTCACCGTGCCGCCGGATTGATTGAAGATACCCACGCCGTCGATGCCTACGTAAATGCCGCCGTTCTGCTCTCCACCGCCCGATGGATTTGCCGCGGTCGTGCCATTCACGTCGAGCAGCGCCCCGGCACCGCTGAGGGTGTAGTTGCTGACTTCGTTCGGCCAGTGGCCGAGGCGGAAATTGCCAGTCGTTCCCGCACCGCCGTTGACCGTCACGGAACCCCCCGTTTGCACCACATTGCCCGCGAAGCTGTTCTGTTCGCCAACGTAGAAAAGCTGCGAAGTAATGATTGCCGATGGGAGAATGTTCAGCGTCGCATTGGTGGCACCCGTTGCGACATTGACACTTCCGGCGGTGAGCATGCTGTTCACGCTCGCGATCGCACCGACCCGGGTCTGGCCAACGCGGAACGAGCCGCCGGTGGCCGTGCTGCCGCCAAGATCAATCGTCTGCCCGTTCGTGCTGAAGCCAGTGCCAAGCGTATCGACCTGTAGCTGGGTGCGCACGTTATTGGCTGTCGTCGGTGAGAGTGAGGTCACGCCCGCGCCAAGCGCGTAGCCGTCCGTGCGGTCGAAGCGGATCACCGCCGTCTTGAAACCATCGCCTTGCAGCGTAACCGGGACCGCGCCAAGCGTGCCGCTCGCGGTGCCACTGCCCACATTGAAGAGGATCGTGTTCGCATTCCCGGTGGCCAGCGCATCATTGACCGTCAGGCCGGTGAGGCCGCTGGCATTCCCTGTCAGGTTGAGCGTTTCCGCGCTGTTGTTGTTGTTGCCGCCAAAGGTCAGCGTCCCGCCAGCCAGCGTGCCGGTGATGTTGGCGGTGCCAGCGTGCGCGCCAATCTTTGCCGCGCCGTTGACTGTGATCGTCCCGCTGAAGGTGGTCGGCGCTGCCGCGCGGATCGCTCCGAGACGTCCGGCCGCCTCATTCGATCCATTTCCGACAATGGTGAAATTGTTCGGGAATGTCAGGTTCGCCGTATTGACGAAAATCTGTCCATTCGTACCGACATTGACCATCGCACCACCAAGATCGTTGACGTTGTCGGTCGTGATGCGGAAGCCGTTGGTTCCGGTCGTGGGTGTCAGACTCAGAGTCCCGGTAAAGCCCGACAGGCTACCGGTGATCCCCGCGTTACGGAAGGCCGCGTCCGCGGTCGCATGAAGGTCGAAGTTGAGCGTTCCCGTCCCGATCACATTGTTGCCGAAGGTGAGGTCCGCATCGTTGGAGATGGCCCTGAATGTTCCGGGACCGGCGATATCCACGACGCTGGCTGCGGCGAGCACGGTCACGGCGGCTCCGGCGTTGTAGTTCGCAACCAGCGTGCCGTTGAGGACGTTTGTCTTGCCTGTATAGGTGTTCGGATTCAACAGCGTCACCGTGCCAAGGCCGTCCTTGGTGAGCTGGCCAGTGCCCGCGATGCCGGCGGCGCCGGAGAGAGTGTAGGGATTCGCGACGTCATTGATGAATTTTATGCTCGCTGGCGTCACGTTTGCCGCGATGGCCGGAGTGTAAGTCGCAGCGGTTGTGTCAAACAACACATTGTCACCGTTGAGGAACAATTCGTCGGTCGAGAACCAGTTGAGAGTCGAATTGTTGTCCCACTTGTTTTGATCCCCGACGACAAGGTTGCCGTCGCCATTCCATACCACCGTGCCCGCGGTGATGTTCATGTTCACCGTGCCTGCGGTGTCATCGTTGAATGTGACGACATTGTGCCCGATCGGCGTGCTTAGGCTGAGTGCGGCGGTGCCCGCGCCCTGCAGCGCGCCGATATAAGTATAGACCGGGTACGATCCCGTCACCCATCCGCTCGGCCCGAGCAGGACGTTCACGGTATTGGTTCCGGTCATCGAAAGTCCGTCATTGACGGAAGTATTGATCCGGTCCGCCACAGTGCCGGTAAAGTCGATATTCACCGTGCCGCCGGCAAGACTGAGGCTGCCGGAGGAAATGGTGTTCGCCGTCACACCACCGCTGTTCCCGCCGACGTTGAGCGTGCCACCGGTATTGAGCGTGATGCCACCTGTCGCACCGACATTGCCGCTTGGGGCAAATGTGCCTCCCGTGTTGATCGCGACGGGGGTGTTGCCGAGCGAACCGGTCGCCGCAACCGTGAGGGTGCCTGCCGTGACAGTTGTGGCACCGGTGTGGGAGTTCGCACCGCTAAGCACCAGAGTGCCGGTGCCGAGCTTGGTGAACTCGGTCGTTCCCGTGCCGTTTTGGATGACGCCCGAGAAGGTGCTGGTGTTGCCGAGGAAGCCTGCGGAAGTGCTCGTCGTGTTGTTGTAGCCAACGTAGAGCCGAGCCGTCGTGCCCGAAGTATTCGTCACCGTGCCGCCGCCCGCGAGGCCGTCGATGGCTTCGATGCGGCCATTCAGGTCGAGCGTGCCACCCGTGCTCAACTGCACGTCAGTAAAGTTGAAGAGTTGATCGACATAGTTGGCCGGTGGCGTGGTCGGGGTAATGTCTGCTGGCGGATTGTTGCTTGCCGAGCCGCCAGTGACAGCCGTGAGCGAGCCGCCGATCTGCACGGTCGCACTGTTGTTGATGGTCAGGCCGAGATTCCCCGATCCAATGGCATGCACCGCGTAGTCGCCGGTCTTGGCGAGGACCACAGTTCCGGCGTTGGCAATGACCAAGCCGGTGGAGTTATCCGCAATCCCATCGAGAGTCAGGGAGCCGCCTATGCCGTCCATCTGCACGGTTACGCGATTGACCGTGCCGCTGAATGTCGTCGGGGTGGTCTGGGTGGAAATGACGACGCCGGTGCCTGCCGTCCCCTGATTGATCGAGCCGCTCGCGCCGGAGATGCTAGCCACACTATGCGTGCGGTTGGCCGGATCGAGGGTGCCACCGCTGAAGATGAGGTTCGTCGTGGTGGGCAGGACGCCGGTGGTATTAAAACGCAGCGTGCCAGCGGCGATCGCTGTGTCTCCGAGATAGTTGTTGCCCGCATTCTGGAGTTGCACGGTTCCCACATCGTTCTTGGTAAATCCCCCGGACCCCGTGATCAGCCCCTGAATGTTCAGTTGGGTGCCGGTCGTTGCGCCGAGGAAGCGGTTCGTATCCGAGCCATTCAGCGTCACGGTTCCGTTGAATGTCGGCGTGCTATTGTTGCTGCGCAGGGTGCCGCCATCGTTGAGCACGGCCTGATGTTGCACGCCCACTGCACTGAAGATCGAATGGAAGGCTCCGTTTTCCACCGTCACAATCGAGGTGGTAGCCAGCGGATTGGTCGTCTGGCTGCCGAAGGTGCCCTGATTGACGATCACATTCCCGAGCGTCGAGCCTGCTGCAGGTTGATACCAGAGTTCCCCCGCACCGGTCTTGGTCAGGGTGAAGGTTCCGCCATTGAAAACAGTGTTGTTCACGTCGTAACGGGCCGAACCGCCCCACGTCGTATCGCCATCCAGCGTGATGATCGTTGCGTGGTTGTTGTTGGTAATGCCTGCACCGTTATTGACGATCGCACCATTGCCGCCGACGCCCGCGCCAGAGACGTGCAGATGGGGGATCTTGACGTCCGGGGCCGCGCCGTTGACATCGAGCGTACCGCCGGGGGAAATCAAAACGGACGGCGCACTGCTGATGGCGTTTCCATTTCCCAGTCTGAGCGTGCCACCGGTGACGGTGACCGCACCCGTCCCGACGTTCGCGCCGCCGAGGATCAGGACGCCATCGGTCACGCTCACCGGACCGTTGAACGTATTCGCACTCGCGAGGGTGACGGTGCCGGTGTTGGTTTTCGTCACGCCACCGGGCCCGGCGAGGATGCCGGTGATCGAGTAGTCGTTGCCGACGCTGTTGTTAAAAGTCAGATTGCCGATGCGCACCTCGCCCACCGTGGTGAGCGCGCGGTTGGCGACCGGGGTGGCAGCAGCGGGAACGTCCGAGGTATCACCAAAAACGACGGCGTCGCTCTGGAAGAAATTCGCGGATGTAGTGGAACTCGAAGCCAGTGCGAAATTCGCCGTGGTGTTCACGTCGAAGGTGCTGTTGGTGGCGCCCGTCCAGATGAGCGAGTCCGGCGCGCTGACGACGAGACTCAAGACTTGCGGATCAGTAGTATTATCCAAGCTGGCGGTCATGTGGGGATACGTGCCAACCGCGCCCAGGGCAAAGTTGCCAGCGCCGCCGATGCTGCCGGTGAAGTTAATCAATGGATACGTCCCCATAGCGAAACTTGCACTTTCCGGCGTCACGGTCGTGGTGCCATTGGTCGTGAGACTCGCTGCGGTGATCAGCGCCGTCACGGCGGGTGCGCCGAGGGTGGGCGCAAACGTGGTCGCACCCGCGGTGCCAAAGGTGAGCGCGCCGGAATTGAGCGCGCCGCCATTCACCCCCGCGCCGAGCGTCGCGCCATCGGCGACAGCGATGCTGCCCGAGGTGCCGTTGCGGACGTTCAGTCTTCCCAGGGTGACGGTGGTGGGACCGGCGTGGTTGTAGTTGCCGAGGATCGAGACTTCGCCCGTCCCGGCCTTGTCGATCGTGGCCCCAGCGAGGCCGCCGACATTCGCGAGCACTGCGATCCCGGTCGTGCCTGTAAATGCCAGCGTGCCATCGTTGGCGTTCAGCGCCGAGTTCTCCACGCGCACATCTTGAAGCTCAAACCGGCCCGTGCCGTTTTTCTCAACCGTCAACGCGCCGACATTCCGAATGCTCGCACCTTTCAAAATATCCGTGGTCGCTGGCGCGGTGGTGAAAGCCAGCGTGCTCGCGGTGGAAAGATTTGAGTTGCGGATAATGTGGTTCGTCCCTGTCGAAGTGGTAAACGTGCGGAGTGCGGCAACGGTTTGGTTGAATCCGTTCAGCTCGAGCCGCCCGTTCGTCGCGCTATTCTGGCCGATAGTGAAGTCCACATTCGGCAGTGCGTTATTCGCGCCGATCTGGATCTGGCCGTCGGACGACTGCGTGCGCACCCACGAGTTTCCCGTCGAATTCACAATGACCGTCCCAGCGTCCGTCTTGTTGAAAATGCGGTCCGTCCCAAGGTTGATCAGGCCGGTGTAAATGACAGTTCCGGCCCCCCGCGTGAACAGCGTCCCCGTCCCGGCTCCGCCAGTGGAGGTGACGCCGCCGCCAATCGTCAGCGTGGTGCCAGAGGCTGCATTGATCTGCACGAGGCCAGTCCCCGCCGCGACGATGGCGCTGTTCCATGAGTTATTGTTGGCCCCGTTGAGCAGCGTGGAGCGAAAATCCACGCCAGTGCCGTTGGAATTCATCGTCAGCGTCTTGCCGGTGGCGACGGTGATCGTATTCCGAATGTCCAACGTGGTTCCCTGTCCTGCGGCTACTGTCCCGGTATTGAGGGTCACCGCCGTCCCAGTGCCCAGCCCGGTGGCGTTTTGGACCCGCAGCGTGTTCGTACCAGTGGTGCCACCGTTCACTGTCACCGGCCCTGAGAATGTATTGGCCGCGGCGAGAACCAGTACTCCACCGCCTTCTTTGGTGAGCCTGTATCCCGCAGCACCCTGCTGGATCACAGTGTTCATATTCACCGTGCCACCCGCGGCGACTTGGAAGACATTATCCGTGGCATTGTTCAGCAAGACGTTGAACGAGCGTCCCGTGCCACTGCCGCCAGCGGTGACGTTGTTGACGTTGAGTGTGCCGCTCGTCCGCTCATAACTCAGCACCGTGTTCGCGATAGCCGCGATCGTCGTCCCGCTGAGCGTCATGGTGAAGTTCGTCGCCGTCGAACTATTCCCGATCGTCAGGTCGAGCGTGCGGGTCGATTGAACTTGGAGCGCCTGAATGCTGACGTTCCCCGCGCTGCCGACCTGATTGCTTGTCGGCGTCCCTGCCGCCGCAAACGATGCAATGTCATTCACCCCCGGCAGCACATCCCCGGCCCAGCTCGCAGCCGTCTGCCAGGATTGACTCGTCCCAGCCGTTCCGCCGTCCCAAGTGATAGTGGCCGCCTGTGCCCGCTGCGACCACACGGAAAGTAGTGGCACGACGACAAGGGCGGCAATGCTGGAGTGGAGGATGCGGGTGGATTTGGTTGTCTTTTTCATGATTCGGATTTGGCGGTTTTTGGTGGAAATGGCGGATGGAGCGCGACGTTTCGCTTTGCTTTGGCAAAGAATGCGAACCGGGGGCCGGGATTCGGAGACGAAAATAGAACGCACTCAAACCCAGCCTTGTCACGGGCTTTTTTCTGGAATCTGTAGAATATCGACCGTCAAAGTTGCCCGTTTCCAATTTACTGAATCGAGCGTGGCGTGCGCCCGCGGCTGTGGCACAGGCTGGATGAAATCGACGCCGGAACGCCATTTGAACCGCCGCTTTATCATCACAAAGAAATAATACGTGTAAGTATTATTCGCTTTGACTCGCCGCGCCCCGCTCCCTATCCATTTTGGCACCCAAATCCGCCATGAACTCTCCAAAATCGTCCGTCGCTCTCGCCTTGATTTTCGTCGCCCTGCCCGCCGTCGCGGCACCGAAGGAGGCGAAGGTCGAAAAATTCACAACACCCGCGAAGGCAATGGCAAAGGGGGTTTCGGGCTGGTTGAGCTGGCGCGGGCCGCATCACAACGGGACGACGGATGAGAAGGGGCTGCCCGACAAGGTGGACGGAAAGGCTCCGCTGTGGACGGCGGATTTTCCGGGGCAATCCGCGCCCGTCATCGCGAATGGGAAGCTCTACATCAATGGCTACGTGGGCGATGGGGCGGACTTGCGCGAGGGGGTGACTTGCTTCGATGCGGAGACGGGCAAGCAGCTTTGGCAACACCTCGAAAGCGACTTTCTGAGCGACACGATTTACCTGCGCTACTCGACTTCCGCGCCGTCGATCGACGCGGAGACGGGCAATGTCTATGTGCTCGGCACGCAGGGGCTGCTCTCGTGTTTCACCAGCGATGGCAAGCTGCTGTGGCAGCACTCGATGATGGAGGAATACGGACGGCTCACGTTCCCAAACTCGCGCACGGCGACGCCGGTGATCGACAAGGAACTCGTGATCACGCGCGGCATCACCTCCGCTTGGGGCGCGTATGGTCCGGCGGGGGATCGCTTTTATGCGTTCGACAAAAAGTCGGGCGAACTCGTGTGGTCGAGCGCGCCGGGTGAGCGGCCGCAGGATAATTCGTTTTCACATCCGCTGCTGACGTGGATCGACGGAAAACGTGTGCTGATCAGCGCGGGCGGGGATTCGACGCTCGTCGGGATCAATGCGCGCACGGGCGATCCGCTGTTCCGTTTCCCGGTCGCGAAGGCGGGCGCGAAGGGTGGCATCAATGCTGGTGTGGTGCGCTACAAGGATTCGCTGCTCGTCATCCACGAAAGCGAAAATCTCGACACGAGCGAAGTCGGTCGCAGCGCTGCGTTCAAAATCCCGACCGGGATCAAACCGCCGGAGCCAGGCAAACCGCAGGTTTTTGAAACGAAAGATCTCGAACTCTGGCGCAACCCGCTCGGCAATCTCGCGTCGTCGCCGTGCCTCGTGGGGAATCGCATGTATGAAGTGACCGGCGTCGGCGAACTCGGCTGCGTGGATGCGGATACGGGGAAAATCCTGTGGCGGCAAAAGCTCGGTGTCGAGCAGCGGCAGTCGTCGCCATTTTTCGGGGATGGAAAATTGTATGTCGCGTTTTACATCGCCGACGCGACCGCCGCAGCGAAGCAAGAGGACACGGAAGTGAAGGGCGGCGATGGCGAGCTGTTCATCATCAAGCCGACGCACAAAGGCCCGGAAATCCTGAGCCGCACCAAGCTGGAAGGCCGCTGCTACGGCTCGCCGATCGCCTACAACGGCAAGCTCTACGTGCAGACCGACAAGAAGCTCTACTGCTTCGGAAAAAAGGGCGCGAACAAAGGTCTCGCCGCCGCGCCCACGCCGGAGGAATGGCCGAAAGCCGGCCCCGCCGCGAAGCTGCAACTCATCCCCGCCGAAGCCTTCCTGAAACCCGGTGAAAGTGCGCCGGTGCGCGTGCGCACGCTGGACGCGAATGGCTTCACCGTGGATGAAAACGCGGACGTGAAGCAGGTGATATTCGAGTCTTACATTCCGCCGACCGCGCTCGTGAAAGCGACCATGAAAGGCACGTTCGACGCCGACGGAAAACTCGTCGCCGATCCCGCGCCAGTCCCGACCGCGGGCGCATTCAAAGGCACGCTGAAAGTCGGCGACGCGGAAATCTCCGGCACCATGCGCGGGCGCGTCCTGCCGGGGTTGCCGATGAAGTTCGATTTTGAAAATGCCGAGATCAAGGAAACCACCGGCCCCGGCCTCGGCAACGAAGCCGTGGCGCTCGTCCCCGCCGCACCCGGCGCACCCGCGCCGCAGCCCGGCCCCACAAATTGGAACGTCGTCGAGCCACCCACACCCTTTGCCTACCCACCGCTCGCGTGGAGCGGCGCGCGCTTCCGTTTTGAAGTCCGCGAAAAGGACGGCAACAAGGCGTTCTGCAAAACGATCGACAACAAACTCTTTCAGCGCGGCCAGGTTTTCATCGGCCATCCCGACGAAAAAAACTACACGCTCGAAGCCGACCTGATGAGCGAAGGCAACAAGCGCAAAAGCACCGAACTCGGGCTGATCAACCAGCGCTATCAGATCATCCTCAAGCCGAACTTTCAGCAAATCGAAGTGAACTCGAATCAAGAGCGGCTCAAGGTTCAAGCGCCGTTCGCGCTTTCGCCGAATATCTGGTACCGCCTGAAAACGCGCGTCGATGTCGCCGCCGACGGCTCCGGCGTGGTCCGCGCAAAAGCGTGGAAAAAAGACGAAGCCGAGCCCGCAGCCTGGACCATCGAAGTCCCGCATAAAACCGCCCACTCCCACGGCTCCCCTGGCCTCTACAGCCTCACGCCGCAGGAGCAGCGCGGGTGGATCGACAACATCGCGGTCACGCCAAACTGAATGTGGCACAGGCTTCCCAGCCTGTGATCCTCCAGCCTCACACCCTCGCTTTTCTCGTGCGCTTGCGCGCGGACAGAGCATTGCGCCTTCGGCAGGATGGTGAGTGCGTAAGGCTCGATGGTCATCAGGCAGCCGGTCAGCTCCGCCATGTATTTGAGCGCATCCATGAGTCCCACGTTTTTGAGCGAAAGGGTGATCCGTTTTTCATCCAAGTCGCCAACGGTCGAGGGCAGTTTCAAGACGAAGCTCATCCCGCGCTGCGCCGGATCGGGCTCCGTGGTGTCCAAATCACCAACTTTTTTCTGTAGAAAACCGACCGCTTCCCGCACCGCCGCGTCGCGAAACTCGAGTCGCGGAATCACGATGGTCTCCAGCTTCTTCGTCAGTTTCGCGGCGGCTCCTTCCTCCGACTCGACTGCCGGATTCCGCGCGCAGTCTTCGTCCGCGCCGAGTTTGCGAGAAGTCCGCGGATGGCGAAGGAGAGAAAGCTGCGTGGACTGGGGAGTTCATCGACCAGCGATTGTGCGACGCTTGGCAGGCCGCCGGCTCAGGCGCGCGGAGCGTTCGGAGTTCCGCGTTTACGCGGCTCAGACCGCCTGAAGGCGGAACTCCAAACTTGCTCCGCGCGATCCGCCGAAAGCTGATGTCGGAATGGGAACCCGAATCGTGTGTGGTGCGCGAGGAGCCGTCGGGGAAGTAGGCCTTTACTCCCCGCGATACCCGCGCCAGAGCCACACGAGCGTATCGGCGAGCGTCTGGTTGAAGACTTTCCCGTCGCAGTGGCCGGTGGCTTTGCTGAAGACGTAGCGGTGATGATACCCCTTCGCCGTGAGAGCGGCGGAGGTGCGCTGGCCGGCCATGACCCAGTTATGGTGGCCGTCCTCAGAGGCCTTGGCGCCGTTGTCGTTTTCGGAGCAATGCGTGAAGATCCGCAGGGGCTTGGGTTCGCTTTTCTCGATGAGCTTCATGTCGGAGTGAAACTCCCAGGCGCCGAGGGGATACTTGGCTTCTTCCGGCGCGTCGTCATCCTGCTGATCCACAAAGGTGCCGGAGTAGGCGATGATGCGGCGGAAGAGATCGGGCCGCGACCAGCCCATGATGAGCGCGGCGGCTCCGCCGGAGCTGCAACCCATCGCGGCGCGGCCCCATGGGTTTTTGGTGAGGGTGAGCTTGGGGTAGGCGGCTTTGAGGTCGGGGTGGGCGAGGACGGCGGGGAGGACTTCGTCGTTGATGAAACGCGCGAGGCGGTCGGACATTGTGTCGTATTCGAGACCGCGCTGGCTGTTCTTTCCGTCGTTGCCGCCGTTTTCCACGGCGATGGCGATGAAGACGGGCAGCTTGCGATTCGCGTCTTTGGAAATGGTGAGGTTGTCGAGCGCGTTGCGCACTTGCTTCATCTGGCCGGGGCCGTCGTGGATGATGAGGAACGGGGCGGCGGTGCCGTCTTGGTAAGCGGCGGGGACATAGACGAAAATCTTGCGCTCGGTGCGGACGGCCTTTTTCTCCGGCTGAAGCGTCGTGTCGTCGCCGCGGAAGATTTTGCTGTCGGCGAGCTTCATGGTGAACTCGAAGGATTTGCCCTTGGGATTGCCGAGGTCGGTGAGGTCTTTGTCGGTGGTGTATTCGGGGCCGACGGTGAATTCGCCATCGCCGTCCGCGCCGGGATTTTCGGTGAAGGCGTCGGCGGCGCTGGCGGGGTGAATCGTGAGGCTGAGGACGGCGGCGAGCGCGCAGCAAAGGCGGAGGGAATGGTGCATGGGGAGTGGTATGCGGGAAACCAAGGTGCGCAGCAATCCTAAGGAGTTTCCCGTCAAGGCGATCGCACTGCTCTCTACGTCGGCGCTTGCCAGATGCAGGCACCGCGCCCCGGTGCAACGTCTTAGTCTGTCATTCTGAGGAACGAAGAATCTCCGACCTTTGCGGGCGGATGCGGCGCGGAGCTGGCCGACACTTCTGCTTTCGGAAATAGTCAGAGGTTCTTCGTGCCTCAGAATGACATTTTTTCGACGCTGTCGCACGCGCGGGAATCCCCACGTTTAACCGCGATTGCTCTGAAGCTGCGGGTAGTCTCTACTCCAGCTTTCTTTCCCGATGAAACGTCTCCTTCTTTTCCCGTCCCTTTTCCTCCTCGCACTCTGCCTTCGCGCCAGCACATCGTGCAGTTTTGGAGCGATGCCGCAGATCATCAATGTCTCGGCTTACGATCCGAAGGAGCGGCATCGTTCCGGGGTCAGTTATTCGGAGCACAATGTCTCGGCGCTGCGGGCGAGTGGCGCGAGCGGGCTGATCGCGCGGGCGGGGAAGGGCGGGAATCTCGATGAGAAGTGCGCCACGTTTCTCGCGTCGGCGGATCGCGCGGGGATGCTGCCCGGCGTGTATTACCGGCTGCAAACGCACGTTGATGCCGTTGCGCAGGCGGATCAATTCATCTCGCGCGCGCAATCGCTGGCCCGCAGTCGCCCGTGGAATGCACCCGCGCTGCTGCTCTGCGCGGATTTCGATGCGCACTCACGCCTGTCCGACATCCTGCGTTTCGCGGGCCGCATCGAGAGCCGCACGGGCGTCGTGCCCGTCGCGTATTTAGAAAACAGCACGCACTTGAAACGCCTCCTTGGCGGTGCGGATGCGGCCACGAAAGCGAAGCTCCGCCGCATGCCCTACTGGGCGGCGCTTTACTCTCACACGACTGGCGCGGGTGATGGATTTTCCGCAGCGGGCAGTCCGGGCGGATTGGTGAAGCAGTACGGCGTCTGGTCCAACTGGACGCTGTGGCAATACGGCGGCGTTGATTGGGAGCGCGGTCGCTCGCGGCCCAAGGTGTACCACAGTTTCCCGAGCTACTTCGGCAATATCGACCGCCCGCTGGAGCGCAATGTTTTCAACGGCTCGCACGCGTCGTTGCAGAGTTTCTGGCAGCGCCACGGTCTGCCGCTGCGGTAACCCGGACCCGCAGGGGCGGGGAGAAAATGTGATGCGTGCTTTCCGGCCCGTCTCGTCGGATCACGGGTGGAAAAGCCTGTGTCACTTTGCATCGCCAACGCAGATGCGCCCGGATACTCACAGCCGGAAACCACGCTGCATTTGCGACCATGCCCCAACCACTGACCGTCCTCCGCGAAAAAGGAAAAATCCGCAGCCACGTCCGCCAGAAATGGCTCGACGAAACGCCCGAGGAAACCGTGCGGCAGGAATACCTCTGCCTCCTCGTCAATGAATACGGCTACGCGCTGGCGCAAATCGCCGAGGAGGAAAGCCTCCCCGGCGAACGGGGCAACAAACACGCGCGCGCGGACTTTGTGATCTGGCGCACCGTGGAGGAAAAGCGCGATGGCAAGACCGCGCTCATCGTCGTCGAATGCAAGGCCGACAACGTCGCCATTGACCAGAAGACCTACGCGCATGGCGCGAACTACGCCAACAACGAGCGCGCCAAATTCTTTGTCGCTCACAACCGCCGCAGCACAAAATTCTTCAAGGTCGATCTCGAAAAGCGGGCGCCGAATTACTCCGAGGTCAAAGACATCCCGCACGCCGACGCCAGCGACAAGGAGATCAAAGACCTGCTCTCCCAGTTGAAGCCTTTCGAGGGCAAGGAATTCGCCGACCTGCTCCATTCGTGCCACAACGTCATCCGCAACAACGAGCACCTCGATCCCGCCGCCGCCTTCGATGAGATCGCCAAAATTCTCTTCATCAAGGTCTGGATCGAACGCCGGCTGAAGGAGCGCAAGGAACGGAACAACCGTTTCACCGTCGATACGCTCAAAGAAGCCGCCAAATTCTCGAAGAACCCCATCCAATCCCTCTTCGACGAAACCACGGAGGCGTATCGCGCGGACAAGATTTTTGAGGACAAAGAGAAGATCAATCTCCGCCCCGCCACCGTCGAGGCCATCGTCGCCAAGCTACAGAGCTAT